>NZ_CAXBGN010000003.1:0-701476 GCF_963975415.1 uncultured Kriegella sp. | reverse complement strand
TGGCAGACGACGTACCCACGACCTGTAGGGGAACCCTCTGTTGTCCCTTTATTCCTGCCTCGTCGAACGTGGAGCCCAAGGCAACGTTGGGTGCCATATAAAGCCCCAGTCCGCCCACCTGTACCTTCTTTAAAAAATTCCGTCTTTGCATCTAATCGATTATTTGATTTGAGTTACTGCCCCATAGAGGACCAAAAAAATATAAATATACCACTCATTTCCCTTAGAAATTACGGGGTAGCCATGAGCATCAACAGTGTGCCTGCCCAAAAATGATAATCTGTTATGCGACTTCATCCGTTGTTTAATTAAATGAGGAAAGATTGCGGCATAAGATCTAATTTATTTTATCTTTCTCGTCAAGGTAGAAGAAAGTTTTCTTGGCTTTTTCGGAATAAGTGTCAAAGAGATAATTTTTGGCACAACAAGCAGCCTTTCTCCATGATACTTATATATTTCTGCACTACTAAACTTGTTACATGCTTTTCAAAAAATAAACAGTTATTGCCCTGTTCCACCTGCACTTACAGTCTTTCTATTTTTATAAACCTTTAGTATTTTTTCGTCATAATCACTTGTTAGTATATCATTTTCAGTAAAACTTGTTATAAGTATGTTCTGGTCTGTCACCCTATTGTAATCGTACACCAGATATATTTTTCCGTCTTCATTTTCCTGTCCATCGGGATAGGAAACCCCCTTTCGCTGGTCAATCAGCAAACCCTTTGACCATGATTCCCCATCATCTTTTGAAATGAAAGCCATTAAATGAGAGCGTTCTGTTTTTATATCAATAGGGCCATGTTTAACCAGCAAAAGATTTCCTGATTTAAGTTTCCTGATAAACAATCTTGCACTTGGGTGTTGGATTTTAGAAGGGCTTAATTCACTCCAAGATTTACCTTGGTCTTTAGATATACTTTCGCCGACCCCGTATTTTGTACGCACAAGCATCCATAATGTTCCATCATTTCTTTCGATTATCATATGCTCATCATAAGACCGACTATCTTTCGGCACGTTAACCGCTCCTCTTTCGTGCCACGATAGTCCATTATCGGTTGATACTATCAACTTGGCTCTATTATCCGTCAACCGCCAGGTGGAAGCGGGTAAAACCCAATCCCCATTTGTTAGCACGGTTGGTTTACACATCATAATACCATCGGTCAACCTTTTCGGTTCGGACCATTGTGGACTTTCCGCCTCTGGATTGACACTTGTTATGGCCCAAACGCCCGCAACGGTTCCTTCATGACCGATAGCTTGTGCCCAAAAAACCCATAGTTTGCCAGTTGGGTCGATCCATATCTCAGGATCATATGCCCTGACTTCTCCCGGGCCATCTGGATCAATAACCAATGTCTCCGTCCAATTCTCTCCATCATCTGAACTAGAAGACACAACGACGTAGTTGTTTTGGTCTTCCTTGGGTGTTATACCGGTGTACCAAGTACTCCAAATTTTACCTCCATTACTTATTGCCATGCTGGGAATACCTGTGAATTGTCTTTTGGCTACCGAATGAATGGCTGATTTTTCCGGTAACACGATTACTTCCGGAGGGAGCAGAAATGAATCGTTGCTTTGGGCCAAGACCACTCCTGAAAGAAAGAAGTTTACGAGTACTATACAATTAATGATCAATTTTGATGTTTTCATCCTATTTTCTGATTTTCTATTTTACTAACTTGCTTCTGTCTTATTTCTTTTTTGACATCATTTAAATTGCTGATGCTCAAAACTTGGAAAAATACGGAACTTTTCAAGTTTAAATTAAATTTATTGATTTGTCTTTTTATTTTTTAGTGGTTTACTAATAATCATTTTCAATTGTGAAGATTGACTGATCAGTTTCTTTGCAAGAATATCTTCTTCTGTTATTTTACACATCAGTATTTCACCCAATTTAGAACGTTCATGATCATATGATATATAAATTTTGCCATCTGGGGCCTGAAATCCATCTGGATAAGAAATTCCTTCGCGCTCATCAATAATTAACCCACCCTTCCATGTTAGGCCCTCATCTTCAGATAACCAAGCGGATAAATTACTTCGGCCTTTATGGGAATCAATTTGTTCACCATGCTTGATAAGTAGTATTCGGCCCGACTTAAGACGACGAATAAAAAAACGGGCTACAGGGTGTGTGAACGTTGGAAATGAAGGCTCGGACCAAGTCTTGCCCTTATCAGAAGAAAAAGCCTGCATTACACCTTTTTTTGTTCGTGCCAGCATCCATATTCGACCATCGTTAAGCTCTATAAACATATGCTCATCCCAATCAGGATTCGGGAAACGTACATTTCCTCTGCGCTTCCATGTTTTCCCCTGATCGTTTGAGACAAATACGTTTGCGCCCCGCAGGGGCTCTAGGTCACGATGAACTTCTTCCAGATTCGGATTTCGTACCGATTTATTTGGGAACTCAACAGGTAAAAGCCATTCCCCATTGGAGAGAACGGTTGGTTTGTTCAATACTGCACCATGCGAAAGACGAACAGGTTCTGACCAAACCGGTGTATCCCCATCCGGATTTTCACAAATTGAAAACCATAGTCCTTGGCGACCATCATAATGGTCAAGTGTTTGATCAAAAAAGAGCCAGAGACGACCAAGCGGGTCTGTCCAAAAATTTCCTATAATTACACTGCGTGGAATAGGTAATGTGGGCGACTGACCGTCAACAACAAGTCGAGGCTTTGACCACGTATCACCGTCGTCATCACTAGTTGCCGCTACCATAAATGCCTTAGGGCCATCCTCTCCACCAATCCATGCAGACCAAAGCCGACCGCCGGGAGTGCGGGCGATGCCGATCGTCATACCGTAATCCAGTTGATCGTAATCATATTCCGGTAAGGGGCTCGAATTTATTTTTGGGGGAATCAACGAAAGATCGGCAATCCGTCTCCAAATATCAAGCTCGTATTCTTTAACTTCATCTTGAGTCATGGTTGAAAAATGTCTTGCTGGGTCGCTTTCCTTGTATTGAGCGAATATATTATGGTTGGAAACCATAAAACTCAGTACAAAAAATAAACCAGCCCGATAATCTATTTGTATCCATTTCATCATTGTAGTGCTATTGTTTATTTGCTTTCTGGGGTTTAATTACTCTTCATACCATAAACAAGACAAAAGAGGGAAAGTATTATTCCAATTTTCCAATCATAATACGTTCTTTACGGCTAGACGAAAAATCGCCCTGTGTTACGACAAGCCAGATATTATCATTGTGTTCAGCGAAACTGGGATACTGAAATGATTTGTTGGTCTTGAAGCTGTATTTACGTTCCCAGTTTTTCCCGTCACGGGATACATCAACATTAAATACACTACGATGTACACCATCAACCTCCGTTTCTTCTTGCCAACCTAGATAGTAAACCCCATTGAAATAATCAAAAGTTGGCTTTGAGTTTGTTCCGTTCGGAATAGAAGGTATTGGTTTGCCAAATGTCCAGTTTCGACCGTCTTTGCTTGTCGTAATGAGATAATTTTTATCGTCAACTTCGCTACGGCAAATTGCCATCCATGAACCATCAGGAAGACGGTTTACGGATGATTCCGATAACTGGGCCGATTGAGGTTCGTTGTAGTGACCGAGCACTTCAAAAGTATTGAGTTTCTTGTTCGCTACGGCCAACGCGTTTTGTCTGCCGGGAAAGTTGTTTAGCGCAACGTATATTCGCCCATCAAATTCTTTGAATGAGTCAAAGAGGTAGGCACCATAACCTACAGGTTTGTTACTAAATCCGTGAGCTTTGGCATCCGCATAAAAGTACACTGGCTTCATATCAAACGTACCCGCCGCAGTTTTAATTTTCACTTTATAAATCTTCTTTGAAAAGACACCTGATCGCAGATCATAATCAATATACCATACCTGTGAATGAGCTCTTTCACCTGATCGTTCACATACAAAGTAGCAGCGTAGCGTTTTCTTATCTTTCTGAATGATTCGCGGTATCCAGCATGGTCCTTTTGGAAGTTTAACATTCTTAAAGTTCTGTTCACTACGTGCAAAGGGAATTATCTTTTCTACTTCCAATGTCTCTAGATTGATGATAGACATTGCGGAATAAATAAAGTCCCAATTGCCAGCCTCCCCCGGTTTTACATCATTGACCTCCGCCACGACGTAGGCGTAGTTGTCTACTAAAACGAATTCGGCATCATGGGCCCCCTTGACTTTTGAATCGGTCACCTTGACCAATCGCTCAAGCACGGCATCGCCTTCAGAGGTGGGGTTCCAATCTTTCGGCAATATATCCTGCGCAGATAGAAATAATGAACTTACAATTGCAACCAATACCAATATACATTTCATATGTACAGCTTTTCGACGTAGGTCCCTGAATAAATTAGATATATCTTTTTTCTCTTTCTAGCAATGGTACTTTCTAAACACGACCTCAAAAAAAAGTCAGCAATGTCCTTAAAGGGGTAAGCCCATGGAAAGATGGTGCTCATCGCAGGGTACTTTTCAAAAATTTTCTCACTTCTGACTCGATTTTAGAGGTAAGACCATTTCTTCAGTAGTTTCTTTTGGCAATAGATAAGCATTCCCCCCTTTATCACAGAAATATATAGTTGATTCGGAGGGTTTTCGGCCATGCCCATCGGCCCAAATCCCGTAGAAATCATCCTGGCCATTTACGATTGATCTGACATAATTGTTATTTTGTTCACTCCCGGTCGTTATCTGCTTGATCTTTCTCCATGAAATCCCCATATCATCGCTTGTCCACATCGCAATTTCCCCGCCGGGGTTAAAATGTTGCGGACCTTGATCGGTCGGCGCAATAATGCGCCAATTATCCTTTTCTATGTAAATCGAACCCGTATCGTAATTGTTATCGGAGGTAATTACCTTGGAATTGTTCCATTTTTTATTATAACTGAAAACTTCCCAGGTTCGAGGATTATTCTTTGGCCCCGACTCATAACCTTTGCTCGACACAACCAATATCACAGGATTGCCCAGCTTGTCAAATTTGAGATCCTTCATGTAGCAGTTTAATCCTTCGGACTTGAAATCCTTTACCAATGCAGGGTTTTCAACGGTGGTCAGGGGAAGTTCCACTTTCTGTCCATCTACGCTGGTCCAAGTTTTACCAAAATCGTTAGTTTCAAGATAGTACAAATTCGTCCTATAATTAAGTCCTTTTCCCTCCGGGTGGTAGTTGAAAGCAACAGCGATTTTCCCCTCATGAACACCGCTCACCTGATAATGGCCCATGTCAATATGGGCAATCACTTTCCATTCATTCCAGTTCTCCCCATCTTTGCTTGTATTAAACCCGATAATGCGATTGCTCCATCCGTCATATTTAGTAAACATTGCCATAAACCCTTTGCCTTTTACATACCAAACCTGAAAATATGAGAAGTTATCGAAAGGAACTTTTTTCCCATTCGCGATTTCGGTCGCATCGAGAATTCTGAATTCGGTGATGTCATAAGGATTGACGCTTTTACTAACATACGAAGGCCGTCCAGTACCGTGGGAGGTAGAAAATATATAAATATACCCCGCATCATCCAGCGAAATTACCGGATTGTCATGAGCATCAGCGGTATGTTTATCTAAAATGGAGGTTGGATTGGCCACTTTACCCGTGGTATGATCAAAATAGGAAACATTGTGGAACAAGGTCGAATTTGTTTTATCAGTGCCGCCAAAGCAGAAGAAGGTTTTGTTCACTTTCTCGGAATATATTCCGAACGGACGATGTTTGGCAGTGTATGTAGCCATCCCTCCACTATATTTATACACATACTCATCGTTCGATGGTTGGTTCATATACCAGATTCCCCTGAACCCATTGGCTTTTATATTGAGTAATTCACCTTCGCCATACTGCGCGTCTGGATGAACCGTTTGCGCCAAACATATTTGCCCCATTACTGTAATCAATATAATGGCTAATAACCTATTTTTTTTCATACTGTTGGATTTAGAAACTTAAATACCTCGACCATTATAGGTTACCAGGTTCCTTATCAGGTTTTACGGTAATATTCAGAGACATATCGCGCCATTGAGCTTTTAAATGTTCATCGGTGATTTCATATTTTACCTCGTCATTTAATATTTTATCATTTGAGCCTCCAAAATGGAGAGTAAACGCCAAAACCGCTTTTTGCATTTCACTCAGACCAAAGTCTTTCTCTTCTCCTGAGTAAATAACAAAATCAACCCACTGATTCGAATCATCGCTTCCTTTCTCCCAATATCCACTATACGAGTCAAATTCACTAGAGAATAATTGTAGAAATAACTGCTTGTCTTCCACTGCCACTACAAACGAATCATTCACATTTGAGGGAAGTTCAATTTGTGCATTTCTACAATTACCCAATTCAAAGCGTAGTCGTATATCATGGGCTCTAAATTTTCCATTTTGCAATCGACCGATGCTAATATGTTTATCACCTCCATTGGTATTAAAATTAATTGCTGCCAGAACATTATTTTTACGCTGCTGGGCAAACATCGATGCCGAACTAAAATCATACCCATCGTGCAAAAGGCGAGCTTGTAGATAATGGGGATTCTCAACATCACCCCAGTAGGTTAAAAGTGGCCTTCGTTGGTTCCACATGCTGGAACGGTTTACACTTGAAATTGCATAATCGCTGGCTAAATAAGAAGTACCTATGCGTTGGGGCTCGTTTTTTTCAAAAATGTCTTTCTCAGTTCTTGGATAATCTGGATTCAAAAAATAATGCAGCAAAGCCTCAGGAATATGATGTTTTATTTTCACATTATTTCTCTTTTCTGCTATTCCGACATCGATTTTACCGTTCGAGGCCTCATTTAGTATTGAATAAAATGAAGGACGAACCAAAGTACTATACGAACGGCTATGAGGCCCCGACCATTGCCCACTGGGTTTATGATAATGTCTTGCAATCGTTTCCCATCCAATATAATAAAGGGAGTCAATCTGCTTCTTGTCGGCCGGTTCGACCACATGACTTTTCATTCGAAATAGTTCATCAAGTGCCACAATAGTATAAGTCGGACTATTATACTCGGTGAATCCTCCCTTGTCAAGCGTATAGTTGTAGAAGTTATTTAATCGATGCCGGGCATAGTCTTTCATCTCAGGCATATCGAACAAATGGGAAACCATATAGGTAACATAGGTGCCCATGATACATATATTGGTGTAACTTGGTTTCACATCCCTTTTTTGAATTGATTTTGCAGCAAGTATTAAGGAATTTTTTATTTCAGGCTTCAGATTTTCAGGGATTGTATTTTGATGCCCCAGCCAAACATCCAATAAACTAACTGCATTAAAATCGGCCCAATTATAATCGATGGGGGCTTTTTTGGTTGCCAAGGGTTCCTCAAGATAATAAGGCCAGACCCCACAAGATTTTGAAGTAGTATCTTGATCCTGTAAAGAAATTGTTTCCTTAATAATATCAAAAGCCCGATTTTGGTATTCTTTGCTTCCATGATCAAGTAGCATCACTGCATAATTGAACGAAGCTCTTACTTCATGAAAAGTCCCACTTTCCGCATCCGTATGATAATTCCACCCTGTCAACTCTTTGGTCAACATTTTCATATCAGAGTCATACCTTTTGTGCAGATCGGGAAGAAGTTCGGCCAAAGTAGCCTTATCCTCCTCCGTAAGTTTTGTAGGTTCAAATCGAATTATCCCATTATTAAAGCTTGATTCGCTACACGAAAAAAACAGGAAAGTTGAAATAATAAGAAATAGAATTGCTTTCATATAGTTAAGTTTTTAATAAAAAATAAAGTTGTCGCAATTTGATAATATCAGGCTATTAGTGCTTTATTTTAAAATCTTCGCAATAACAAACTACTGTTTCAAAGAATAGGTGTTATCTCATCAATAGTCTTTGTCATTATTTCATTTTACGATTACATCTAGCTTCAATATCTAAGCTGTTTATTTTTATTGTTACGTTCAACTTCAATATCGAATGCCTTTACCCTATCGCTTGAAAGCTTAGCTTTTTCCTTCCATTGTGAATCTCCATATACCCCGGCCTTGCCATAATCAAAAGGTTTAAATTTAATACGTCTTACATTTTTATTTTTTTGCAATGTAAAATTGTACGACTTAGGGTCTTTAAAGTGCGGATCTGCTATAATGCTACGGGAATCATGTCCTGTTTTTTTCTGCCATTGTTGAAATGATAGCCCTTCAAAATCATACTCATCCCCACTGGTGTTCCAGAACAAATTATTGTCCATAAACATATTCAGTTTTGTACAATTCCCCTCTAACACCGTTCCCTTATCAAAAAGTATAATATTGTTCGTAAAGTCAAATGACTTATGTTCTTCAACCCTAGTACACTTCATTTGAACTTTTTTGGCATATGCAAAGATGTTATTTCGGATACTATTGTTTTCACCATAGTGCTGATGAAACCCACCTGTTTTAGTGTTATATACCAAATTATTTTCCATTACGATATCGGACGACCCCTCATCGGTATAAAGGCCCCAACCGCCATAGGTATACGAGTTTATATCATGAACGATGTTATGACTTACCACCGTTCCTTCAGATTTCCCAAGGGTATATACACCCCCCATATCGCTGAGCAAAGCCCAACCGATATGATGAATGCGGTTATAGGTAATAGTATTTCGCTTCGCAGTGCTCGGTTTATAGCCCCATGTCCAACCTACGGATACCCCGGAATAATAGAAATCGCCAATATCATTATGTGTTATCTCGTTATCGGAACCATGACCGATCCAAACTCCAACGGCTGAAGGGAATTCCCTACTCCCACCTTGTAGAATATTATTGTGTACACGGATATGATGCGTATGATCAGGACCTCCTGTACCAGATTTTGTTCGATCAAAAATGCCGATATAGATCCCTCCCCCACCCAAGTCATTTAAATAGCAGTGTTCCACGAGGCTGTTGCTGCATCCTTTTCCAAACCAGATGGCATGCTGACCGGTATGCGAAATTTCACAATCTGCAAAGGTAATATCAGAGGCGCCTTCTAACATAATGGCCGCCGCATCTATTGCAACCCCCGCTTGATTCGGTTCGGATCCTGTTCTTGGAAAGCGATAATTGCAATGGGCAAACCGGAGACCTTCAAAACGGATATGCTTCACCAAATCATTTGCCGTGGCATTGCCCGAAACGGTAACCAAATTCTCCAATACCGGAACTACAATTTCTACATTCTCCAAGGTCTCCCCCTCACGGGGCTTATAGTACAGTGTACTATTTTTATCGAGAAACCACTCCCCGGGAGCATCTAAAGCCTTCCTATAATTCTCCAAAACCATACGACCTCCTTCAACCAGTGGATTCCAAGATTTCATTCCTCTGCCAGAGGTATAAATCCGACTACTATCTTTATCAATCTTATCCAGATGCCGTAAAGTAAAATCCCATTTATGGAATGCACGGAAACGGACCAGATCCATATCTCCATCCTCAATATTCATCACGGCATCTGCATTTTTGCCTTTAAAGGTCAGTACCTGTTGGGCCCTTTCGGCCATGCGCTCAGAACCCTGCTCCCAAATATGCTGTTCAACCCCACCAATTTCCAAGAAATCTTCGTTGGGAGTTCTGGCAAGTACGGCGCGTTTACCATTTACATACAATTGATCAAAACGTGAGCCGTAGTAGGCAAACTCCGATAATCTGGTCTCCCAAACTCCGTCTTCGCCCATCCTTAATCCGGATATTTTCTTACCCCCACTAAAAAGCGGCGCGGCATTTGGCAAAGCCTTGTATACCACAGGATATTCAGCCGATTCACCGCCATCTTCCGGAAGCAGTACAAAAGGTTCCTTCATCTCATAGCGGCCATCCCCTATCCAAATGGTAAAGGATGTAGGAGTGCTGTGGGCATCTCTATATTCGCTAATGGCATTACGGGCTCCGATCAAAGATGCCAATGGTTGTTCTTTTGTTCCCGGATTCGAATCATCTCCATTAGAAAAAATATAGAAAGAAACACCCTCATGTTCAGCGGATTGCCCGGATAGTTTAAAATTAGCCAAAACAACAAACAGCACTAGTATAACTTGTACTTTAGGTATTGATAATTTCATTTGCTGTGTTCATTTATTTTTTAATTATTTAGACCATAACCTCATAGTATTTAATGTATAAAGCTTAAACCGGTATTATCGGAGAAAGGCTATGCTTCCTATAAGGGAAAATTAGTTAAAGACAATATTCGTCATTTTAAATCGTAAGTATCTTCGGAATACCCAAACCACAAACCAAGGAGAATCCCTGCAAAACACTAAGTTTTACAGGAGACTCCTAAGATTCAACTCAACTAACTCAAAAAAACTAACTCAATATCCAGGGTTTTGCTCCAATACATCTGATCCCACCTTATCTATTTCAGCTTGGGGTATTGGTACATAGTTGAAAGTATCATCAAAGTTAAATTCGGGCCCTACCGCATTCACTTTCTCAACAAGCAAATCATACCTTTTAAGATCGGAATACCGATGCCCCTCAAATGCCAATTCTGATCTACGCTCTGCCAATGCCACTTCAATAAAAGCATCTAGCGAAGGAACATCTGCCAAAGTCAAATCTGCCAGCCCGGCCCTATTTCTAGTCTCATTTATTAAATCTAGGGATTGCTGTTGTGGAGCATTGGCGGCCATTGAAATTGCTTCGGCATATAGTAATTGCACATCCGCGAACCTTAACACTACAATATCCCCAATAAATCGGAAATCGGATAAATCATATCCAAAAAGATATTTTCTATTTTCGGCACGTAATTGAGTGGGGGTATAACCTAATGTTGCATCCCTTCTTAAATCTCCTGCTTCAAAAGATTCATAAAAGCCCGGTTTGTACAAAAAGTTACCTTGCACACCGGGAGTATCTTCAATATAAAGGTACTGCTGTGCCCAGTTATTGTTAGGTGCAGCAGGACTGAGAACAACGGAAAGCATATACTCATTTGATGACTTTTCGGCATCCAAAGTCCACATATCGGTCCAGTTAGTTTCCAATGATGCGCCGCTATTAGCCCATACATCTTCCAAAGCCGTTAGGGCATCCGACCATTTTTGACGCTGCATATACGCCTTGGCCAAATACGTTTCAGCATCATATTTATCGGCCCTTCCCGTATCAACAGTTTCTGGCAATAATGAAACTGCCTGTAACAAATCGGACTCCACAAGATCCCAAATTTCACCCTCGGTAGACCTCCCTAGCTGATATGATTCTTCAACAGAAAGATTTGTGGTGACCATGGGTACTCCCCCAAACCAAAGGTTCATTGTGTAGTAGGCGAAACCTCTTAGAAAATAGGCTTCCCCCTTTATCCGATCCTTTACCTCAGCATCCATCTCTACCAGGTCTATACCTTCCAATATGGTGTTAGCGGGGTAAACAATGGTTGAATATAAATTCCACCACCTACTTGTTGTATTGAGCCCGAATTGATTGGTAGCAATCTCATAATAATAATATTGCGTATTTGTAAGGTTATCAGCTCTGTATTCCTCTAAATTCATATTATCAATGACCTGACTAGAAAACCCGGAATAAACTCCGGCAATAGCCGTTTCGTAATCAGACTGATTTGTATAAAACCTATCGACTGTTCCATTATTTTGCGGGGGAAGTTCAAGAAAATCTTCGCTACATGAGGTCAATAAGTAAATAAAAGCAAATAGATATGTAGCTCTTTTAATTAAAGATATATTTTTCATAATTCTTCTAATTTTAGAAAGTAATATTTAATCCGAGAGTATAAGTTTTGGGTAATGGCGTAGTACCAAAATCATACCCCCAACTTCCGCTGGCAGAACCTTCAGATTGGCTAGCTCCCCTATTCGAAAGCCCTGGCCCGAATACACCTTCAGGGTTGAATCCGATATAATCCGTATTCAAATATAAATTATCAAGCGAAACATAAAATCTCAACCTTGATATATTGATTTTTTCCAAAACCTTTTTTGGCAAGTTGTACCCAAGGGTCACATTTTTAATTCGCCACCACGAGGCGTCATATAACCATCTATCTTGTTCCTCATCTGCCCCACTGGTTCCAGTATTAGATGTAATTTTGGGCGTTACACCATCGCCGGGGTCACTTTCCGACTTCCACCGATTGGCCCAAAAGGCGAACAAATTGTTATTGGTACTTGTTGGGCGGCCGTAATACCTGCTTTGTACATTATAGATTTCGTGGCCCCCTGCCCCATTGATGAATACATTAAGGTCAAAATCCTTATACTTAAAAGTGTTGGTAACTCCAAAATTATATTTAGGCGTTGGTTGTCCAACTATCGTACGGTCATCTTGATCCACATCTCCATCACCATCTTGATCTACGAAACGAACATCACCCACACCTTCATCCTTAAAAATGGGGCCTGCGTCTACCTCTGCCTGATTTTGAAAAATACCATCGGTTTCCCACATATAAAAGCTACCTATTGCTTCACCAATGCCGGTATAGCTAACGCTAGAGTACCATTCACCGTCAATGATAGGGGCATCATTAGGTCCCATTTTTAATACTTCATTTTTATTATACGAATAATTGAATTGTGTATTCCATTGAAAATCAGATGTTACTATGTTTTTTGAATTCAATTCTATTTCAATTCCCTTATTGCTTACTTCTCCAATATTCTGAATGGTAGAATTGAACCCAGAGGTTATAGGCAGAGGAACGGAAAGCAAAAGATCTTCAGTAAGCGCCTCATATACATCCACCGACATATTAATCCTATTCTTCAGGAATGATATATCAAGTCCCAAATTGGAAGTAGCGGTCTTTTCCCATGTAAGATCATCATTTGCAATGCTACCTGGTCTTAGACCACTAACGATTGCTTCTCCTGACCCAAGTGTGGTATTGGCAGTTGACAAGGTTGCGTAGTGCCTATAATTACCGATTCGATTATTCCCCGTTTGTCCGTAACTTCCCCTGAATTTTAGGTTGCTGATGATGTCAACATTCTCCATAAAAGCCTCTTCTCCAACATTCCATGCGACCGAAACTGCGGGAAATATACCCCACTTATTGTTCGACCCAAATCGTGAACTACCATCTCTACGTATACTGGCCGACAATAAATAGCGTGAATCATAACCATACGTTGCCCTACCGAACATTGAAACCAAGGACCATTCATTAATTGATTCGCCCCAACTGGGAATTTCTGTGGCATTGTTCAAGGTCAACGATAAGTCATTGGGAAAACCACGGCCAGAAATACGCGAAAACTCAGAATGCTCTTTCTGAGCACTATAGCCCAATAATCCAGTGATGGAATGTTCATTGAACTGCTTCGCATAATTGAGGGTAGACTCTATGGTCCAATTACTTGCATAGTAATTTGATATGTCGGCGGAAGAAGTCCCCAAACCTAGTATAATATCTTTTCTATCGGTGTACTTCTCTGCATTATATCTATAATAAGCGGCCGTTTTAAAATTTAATCCATCCGCTAGATTAAGATTGACATAGGCATTTACTAGGGCTTGTGGTCTGATGTACTTTTGTTCTAAATTCTCTAATGTGTAAATACGATTTGCTGCCTGATTAATTCCGTAATATTGCGCATAATCATTTCTAAATGTGAATCCGTCATCCAAGAAATAGTAGTCTTTTCCGTCTACAAGGGCTCCATTATTTAAAGAGAGGTTCACTCCTTTGTCCTTTCCTTCTGCGTTGGCATCTATCTGTGTTGAGCTGCTTGCGGAAACTATCAGGCCAACATCGATAAGATCATTTACTTTCGATATTAGATTGGTTCGTATAGAGAATCTTTCAAAGGAAGTGCCAACCGTAATACCTTCTTGGTTTAAATAATCAAGTGACATGAAATAATTCGTGCTTTCATTACCTCCCGTAAGAGATATATTATGATTTTGCATGGGAGCTATTCGAAATATATGATCTTGAATATTGTAATCCCCAACATTCCCCGTCAACCAGTTGGGGTCAATTCTACGGTTGTTCGGCCTACTATCGTTAGGAGTATTCGGGTCACCACCCTCGCTTTCCCACTCCCAAGTTCTGCGTTCTGCAAGTATCTCACCCAATTCAGGACCGCTGACAAAATCAATCAACTTTTCAGCCTGCTGAAAACCAAAATATGTATTGTACGTAATAGCGGGCTTGCCTGACTTGCCTCTTTTTGTGGTAACGATAATAACACCATTGGAACCTCTTGAACCATATATCGCGGCGGCGGCGGCATCCTTAAGGACTTCTATACTTTCTGCGTCGCTCATATTTATATTCGCGACTATCGAGGCATCTTCTATTGGCATTCCGTCAACGACCCACAGCGGCTGGTTTCCCTCTGTTATGGAGCCAGTACCTCGAATTCTTATAACGGGCGCCGCACCGGGCATGCCACTTGTTTGCTGAACTGTTACCCCAGCCAATTTTCCCTGCAAGGCCTCATCAACCCTTGACACTACCCTATTCTGAATATCCGTACCACTTACTTGGGCAACGGAAGAGGTTAAATCTCTTTTTTTCACTGTACCGTACCCCACAACCACTACCTCATCCAACCCAGCTGCACTTTCTTCCAACATCACCGCTATATCCTTCTGCCCGTTCACAGATATTTCTTTGTTCGCATAACCGATATAGGAAACTACTAGAACCGCATTTTCGTTTTCTACAGAAATTGAAAAATTACCGTCAAAATCAGCGGTTACTCCATTTGTCGTACCTTTTTCTATAATATTTGCACCTGGTAAAGGAATTCCCTCGGAATCAGTTATTGTTCCATTTATTAAGTGTTGTACAATGAGGTATGGAGCGCTCCGAGAATTGGCTTTTGACGATGAAACTTGTTTATTGTACTCTTTCTTTAGAAGTATTTGCTTTCTGAGTACTTCATAGCCAATACTCGTATCTTTAAAGAGTTCATCTAAAATATTGGAAATTTTTTCTTTATCTACTTTTACACTTACCTTTCTCTTGATATTTATTTTTTGGGTATCAACAAAAAATTTAAACTCGCTTTTCGCCTCTATTTGATCTAGAACATCCCCCAAATTGACATCATTCATTTCTAGGGTAATACGTGTATTTTGAGAGTAGGTGGTCGCATGGATCTGAAAGATGGACATTAAAATTAAAAATGCGGATAATTTCATTTTAAGATCCCATTTTAGGGTACACACAGGTGGACACCCAATTATAATAGGTTTTTTCATACTTTTGTAATGTTTAAAATTGGTTAATTAAGTTTAACCATAACCTTAATCGGGAAATGTTACGAGCATTTTCCGGTTTTTTGATTACGGTGGTTGCATGCGATGCTTATATTATTTTTTATCCATAGGCGCTTTGGAATACTTTATTATTATTTGATTGTCTTCGATTTTATATTCTATCCCGTAAGTTCGGTCTAAAATCTCCAATATTTCCTCTATACTCTCATCCGAGAAATATGCGTTAAAAGTATTTTTATCTAAAGCTTCATTCGAATTAATTATGGAAACATTGTAGTGTCGCTCTAACTTTTTGCGCATCTCACTAAAAGGAGTATTCCTAAATATTAGTTTATCTTGCACCCAAGAGGTATAGATACTCGTGTCTACATCATCTACTTTGAAATCTTTATCTCCTTTACGCCATACCCCTCTTTTCCCGGGCAGAAGTTTCACCTGTCCCATTTCATCATTTGGCCCCATTGAATCGTACAATTGTACACTTCCAGAGACCAAAACAGTACTTATATGGTCATCTTCGGAGTAAGCGGAAACATTAAATTCCGTACCCAACACTTTTACATCAACAGCACCCGTATTTACTACGAATGGACGTGCCTCATCCTTTGAAACTTTAAAAAAAGCCTCTCCTTTTAGAATAACTTCCCTAGGTTCATTCTTAACAAAATGGATAGGATATCTTATACTAGAACCGGAATTCAGAAACACCAACGTACCATCGGAAAATTCCAATTCAAACTTTTTTCCGTAAGGTACCTTTAATTCATTATACTTTAAAGATTCCACTTCTTTAACCGGCCTATATACTATTTTTTCATGCGTTTGAACGGCAATTACCTGTCCATCGGAATCCAAAATATTACTACTTTCAGACTCCTTCAATTTCTCCACGGTTCCATCTGTCAAATAGAGATTAGCCGCCTCATCCGATATTTGCAAAGTTGCTTCAGTGGCATTAGATTTTTGCAGTACTGTAAAGACAAGCCCCAACCCTATAAATCCCACAAAAAGAGCCGCATATTTAAACCAGATTTTGTGATAGTTATGCCTAACTTTTTTTTTCTTTTTTTCTTTTGATTTTATTTCAACCAAAAAATCTTCAAATGCTTGTTGAGAATTAATATTTGAATACTTCTTAAATAATAAAAAATCAATTTCCATGGCATTGATAAAATGTTTCTTAACCTCTTCAAAAGGATAATCCTTTATCAGTTCGAACATCTGAATATCATCAATTTTGCCATCAAAATAATCCCGGACAAGATATTCCAAAGTATCATTTTCCATATATCGTGATTATCATATACACAACTATGACCCTTTTTTTATCCTAAACCCTACATTTTTTTTGAATATTTTTTAATTTCCAATAATATTTGATAATCTTTTGCAAGATTTACATAAAATATTATAACTAATTACTTTTCCATTTGGTCAAAACAGACATCATATTACTCGATAGTTTAAAAAAGGGTGAGGAAAGGGCGTATAAACAACTATACAATCTCTATTACCATAATCTCGTGGTATACTGTTCCAATTTAACCAAAGATCAAGCCAGAGCCGAAGACATCGTACAACAAACCTTTGTAAAACTTTGGATAAAAAAAGACTCTTTACAAATTCAATCATCAATTAAGGGTTATCTATATCGTGCTGTTTATAATACTTTTCTGAAGGAATATCAAAAAGTAAAAAAAGAGGAGAGAGCCCTTATAGAAATGAAAAACAATGCTTTACTCAGTCTAGTCGACGACATAGAAAATATTGATCAACAAAGAATAAAACTTTTAGAATCTGCAATAGAACAATTACCGAGAAAAAATCGGGAAATATTCTTACTCAGTAAAAAATCGGGATATAAATACAGAGAAATAGCACTTCAAATGGATATTTCTGAAAAAGCTGTGGAAAAACACATCAGTAGGGCCAAAAAATCAATAAAAAATTGGTTCGAAAACCATAAGGTAGTCATGTTATTTACCCTATTAAAATCTAAACTATAATTTCACCATTAAGGTATATGCCCCTTCAACGATTAATTTATAAGTACATAAAAATTAATAGTTTGTTTAGTTTTATAGCCCTTATGAAAGTGGCAAGGTTACACATAGGTTTTCTTACTGCTTTAAATCCTCTCCAAACAATAAAAAGAAAATACCATTCATTTTACCATCGAGGGTATTACGTAAAATCGAAAAAGCCTTCGTAATATGGCCTTCAACAGATTTAGTTGATATATTCAGGTAATCAGCAATCTCATGGTTCGTAAGGCCCTCTTGTTTACTCAGCAAAAAAGCTTGCTTACATTTGGGCGGGAGGTTCTCAATTTCATTTTTTACATATACAATTATTCTTTCCAAGGAATTTTCCGAATCCTCTTGTACAAAAAATTTAAGGGTGTCGATATGCACCTTTTCCAAAGAAAAAACAGTTCTCATTTTTCGATATTGGTCAATAAAGCCATTGTAAACAGATTTGTATAAATAATTAGTCAGATCAATATCATCCTTTAACTTTTTACGTTGTTTCCAGATTTTGATAAAAACGTTCTGTACAATATCCTCAGATAAGTCATAATCCCTAATAAGTCCGAAGGCATAAGTACACAACTTATGATGGTAGGTTTCCACCAAATAGGTATATGCCTCTGAATCCCCCTTTTTTAGACCTTGAACAAAATCGGCCTCAGTGGTAAAATTAATTTGCATATGTGAAAATTGAAACAATTACGGTGTATGGTTGCCAAATTATAAAAATATTTACCAAAAAAGCAAGGGTTATGTAAAATTGATGCGTTTAGATTAAGGAATCATATGAAGTATGTCTAAAACAATTAAAACTCTTATAGTAAAATACCTTACGAAAGAAGCATCCATATCTGAGCTGGATAAACTTTCTAAATTGATTGAAAACCCTTCTCATAGAGAGGAGCTAATTAGACATATAAAAATCAACCATGCAATCGATTTCAATATGAAAAAGTTTGGTACTGACAATTCCAAGAGGCGGCTGCTGGAGTATATAGAACAGGAAAAGAAAACCCATAGGAGGCGAAAAGTATTTAATTTGGTAAAATGTGCTGCTGTAATACTATTGTTTTTTGGTCTCGGGTATTTTTATAAAAACGGATTGCAGCAAAAAATCCCAGATCCCTTGAACACCAAAAAAATGAACCCGGTAGCCTTACGGGATTCAATAACAGTAGGTTCCGACAAGGCCACCCTCACCTTGGAAGACGGCACTCAAATCGATTTAGAAAAAGGAAAGGCCCTACATACCAAGCATATAAAAAGCAATGGGGAAAAACTGGAATATGATTCCACCAACAGTTCCAATACCGAGATAGTCTATAATTATCTTACTATCCCGCGAGGAGGTCAATTTCACCTGAAATTGGCTGATGGGACCTTGGTTTGGCTCAATTCGGAGAGCCAGTTAAAATATCCGGTGGAGTTTATCGAGGGTAAGACACGGGAAGTAGAACTGGTCTACGGCGAAGCCTATTTTGAAGTGTCGCCCAGTACAGAACACAAGGGTGCTACCTTTAAGGTGCTAAACCCCTCACAAGAGATAGAGGTATTGGGAACAGCGTTCAATGTAAAAGCCTATCGAGACGAAAAGAATATTTATACCACCTTAGTCGAAGGGGAAATAAGTATTGGGGCTGGCACTACAAAGCAGATTCTAAAACCGAATCAGCAGTCGAACGTAAATCTTGAACACATGAATATTACTATAATTCCTGTGAATGTAGCTTATGAAATATCATGGAAAAAAGGGTTCTTCAGTTTTAAAGGGAAATCCTTGGAAGCTATTGCCAAAGTGCTATCTCGTTGGTACGACGTAAATATTATATTTTCTAAGCCAGAACTTAAAAATGTTAGGTTTAACGGTGTCTTAAGCAAAGAAGAAACAATCGACGAAATATTAAATAGTATTCTGACTACCAATTCGATAGAGGCCTATGAAATAAAAAATAAAGAAATTACCATAAAATAAAGAAAAGGAATAAAGTTTATACCTGGACAGTACTGCGCTTTATCCCCTCTTTGCATCAATTGATTAATAATTGTTTAACCAACAGACACTCAAATTTATGAAAATTAAATTTACTAACAATCTCTTCCGCCAGCGGAAAGAGCTACTAAAGTTCATCATGAGAACCTTTATTTTCTTGCTTTGTTCCACTGCTTTTGGCTTCACTTCAGGTGAAATTTTTTCTCAGAAAACCAAAATCCAAATTGACAGGGATCAGTTGGCATCTATCGACGAGGTCTTCGATTTGTTAAGGGATCAGACCGACTATACCTTTATATATCAAGAGGATCTTTTCAAGAATGTGCCCAAAGTAAGACTAAAAAAAGGAACCATTCGAGCAAACAAATTATTGGAAACCTGTTTCTCGGGCAAAGATTTTAAATTAAATCTTAATGGTAATAAAATTGTAATAATTCCAACCCATTCTTCAAGCGAAGAACGGCAAACATTAACTATTTCAGGAAAGGTCTTAGATACGGAAGGACATCCCCTTCCCGGAGCTAATATCATTGAGAAAGGTACCACTAATGGAACCCAAGCAGATTTTGACGGTAATTTCACTATTGAAGTTAAAGATACAAATGCCATTTTAGTGTTCTCCTATATCGGTTTTGCATCAAAAGAAGTGGTTTTAAATGAACAAACAGAACTCAATGTTACGCTTAGCGAAAGTGCGGCGGGATTAGACGAAGTAGTGGTCGTAGGCTACGGTACGCAAAAAAGACAAGCCGTAACCGGTGCGGTTGCAGTAGCCGATCTAGAGACCTATAGAGAGGTTCCCGTCAATAATGTACTTGAAACCGTAAAAGGTACGCTACCCGGGTTAAATGTGGGAAGTGTGAATACCGCAGGAGCTGTAGCCGGTTTAAGCATTAGAGGACAAAACTCTTCCTCAGCAAGCAATACCCCTTTGATTGTTGTTGATGGCGCCATTTTTAATGGAAGTCTAGCAGATATAGCCGCTAATGATATTGAAAATCTTACCGTACTTAAAGATGCGAGCGCCGCTGCGGTATATGGCTCCCGGTCTGCCAATGGTGTAATACTAATAGACACCAAAAAAGGAAGGGGAATAGATGGAAAGCCGCGCTTTGATGTAAAATTCAGCAATGGTATGAGCAATCAGCTGAAGCCCTTGGAAGTCTATGACGCAGAGGGATATCTTCAACGAATATTGGATATCAGGGCAAATCAAGGCTTAGAAGCAGACCCGAATAGAATTAGATTTTATTTGCAAGAGGAGGAACTTAAAAATTATGACGCCACTGCCGACCACAGACCGACTTTAATAGATGCTTTCGATTTAATAAATCAAGCGGGATATATCTACAATACAACAGTTAGTGTTGCCAATAGCACTGAAAACACCAATTATTATATTGCCGGAACCTTGGTAAAGCAAAAAGGAGTAGTAATAAATGATGAATATAAAAATATTTCCGGCCGTGTCAATATTGACAGTGACTTGACCGATTGGTTTAACTTGGGGGTAAAGAGTTTTTATAGCCTAAGGGATTATTCAGGAGATTCACCCGGGATGTACAGAGCGACTCACTTCAGCCCCTATGCCTCGGTATATAACGATGATGGCTCTTATAAGCAGTTTCCTCAATCCACCACTTCCTTTAACAGCCCTTTCTGGGAAATAGCAACAGAAGATACCGATATAAGAAATAATCTTTCCGGGGTAATTACCAGTGTCATTAAAATACCATGGGTCAAGGGCCTTACCTATCAGACAACTTTTTCGAATACTTTACGATGGGATGAAAGAAATGAATTTTTTGACAAAAACACCATAGATGGAAAAGGTAAAAACGGAATAGGACGACGTACCTATTCACGGTATTATAATATGTTGTTCGACAACTTTCTAAAATACAATAACTCCTTCAATAAACATAATGTCGATGTCACGCTACTCTTTTCAAAAGAGCATTCTTCTTCTGAAAGTTTATATGCCTATGCCGAAGATTTTGACAATACTACACTCGGTACGTATGCCCTAGAAAATGGAACAACCCAGATTGTAAACACAGGTGGTGGTGAAACGGATGCCAGAGGTTTGATGGCCCGTGCAACGTATGGCTACGACAATAGGTACTCATTAACAGGTACGGTGCGTCGAGACGGTTATTCTGCATTCAGCAAAAATAAAAAATGGGGCGTATTTCCATCTGTGGGTTTTAACTGGAACATTTCCAATGAAAACTTTATGGCCAATGTAGATAAAATCGACAACTTAAGCCTTCGCCTATCATATGGTTCAAATGGAAACCAATCGATCAGTGCCTATAGCACACTTGCAAAAGTGTCCACATCCCAATACATTTTTAATGGTTTGGACTCCTACGCGCTGACCCAATACATTTCATCTTTGGCCAATGACAACTTGGGGTGGGAAACCACGACCGGCACCAACCTTGGGTTAGATTTCGGTTTTTTCAATAATAGAGTTCGAGGTTCTATAGACGCTTATAGCACCAAGACCAACGATTTAATATTCAACCTTTCACTTCCGTTAGCTTCAGGCAATAGCAGCATCAACTCTAACATTGGCGAAATACAAAACAAAGGAATTGAAGTTAACTTAAGTACACTGAATGTCGACAAAGAGAACTTCAAATGGTATTCCGATTTTGCATTTTCCCTGAACAGAAATAAAGTCGCCTCAATTTTAGGTAAAGACAATGACGGCGATGGAAAGGAAGATGACCTTATCAATGACGGCTATTTTATTGGCGAATCTTTGGGCTCTATCTATACCTATGATGTGACGGGCATATGGCAGCAAGAAAATGTCGACAACGGCAGTATTATGGCCGGAATGCGCCCTGGAGATTTTATCTTGGAAGATATCGATGGTGACGGCACTATTTCTTCAGATAAAGACCGGCAAATCATCGGCAACTCAAACCCTAATTTCCGGTGGAGTTGGACCAATACGCTAAAGTATAAAAACTTATCCTTAATGCTCTATTTCTATTCAATATGGGGTGGAAACGACTGGTATTTATCCGGCAACAACGACCCCTACAACGATGGATATGTAGGTGCAGCCAACATTAACCGTCCGGTATATGATTATTGGACCCCGACGAATACTAATGCTGAATTTCCCAGTACCGATTACGGTAACGCTCCATTTAGGGGGACAAAGTACATTGACCGAAGTTTTATCAAATTGCAAAAGGTGGCCCTAACCTACGACGTTACAGAGTTCGTTAAACCTTGGGGGCTAAACGGATTAAGTTTTTCACTTAGCGCAGATAACTTGGCCACGTACGCTCCACATTGGAACGGTCTAGATCCGGAAACCGATAGTGGGTTGAGCGATACGGCAATACCATCCATTCGCACCGTACTACTTTCAATGGCATTAAGCTTTTAAAGTTTAGAACGCTCAATGTGTAAATTTTCAAAAAGAAAATGATTGATTTTAAGAGATTCTATTTTTTTGAAATTACAATAAAGAATGAATTGCGTAAAAATATCTAAAAGATTAATTTATAAAATATACCAATGAACTATTATAAATATATATTTCTGTTTCTCATAGTTTTGGGAGGAACTATTTCCTGTAATCTCGACGAAGCTCTAGAGGAAACACCAAAAGATTTTTTAAGTCCCTCAAATTCTTTTACCGATAAATCAGGTTTCGAATCGGCTTTGGCCCATATCTACTTGACCATTAGAACCAACATGTACGCAAATTCCGATAGCCGGGATAATTTTGACATGCTTGGACTCGGACTTGATTTAGGTTCCAATCAAATTGACAATACGCAACATAATGAATATTTTCAATGGAATGTATTTAATGCTGACAATAGCTTTGTCAAAAAATGGTGGGGACGTCTTTATAATTGGATTTTTCTGGCCAACGTAATTATTGAACGTTCAGAGGACATAAATGTTACTTGGGAATCCGAGGAAGAAAAGAACGCCGTTGTTGCCGAAGCGAGATTCATCAGAGCATTTGCATATCATTTTTTGGCTAATATGTGGGGCGGCGTGCCATTGGTTTTAGATGAAACAAAGTCTCCAAAATTCGACTATAGTCGCGCATCTCAGCAAGCAGTTTACCTCCAATGTAAAGAGGATCTTGAATTCGCCGTTCAGTGGATGCCGACCGTGGAAAACCTGCCGGGCGGAAGGGCCCCTCGAGCAGCAGCCTATCATTTATTGACAGAAGTTAATATTTCCCTAGAAGATTACGATGGGGCCATAACAGCGGCTACCATGGTAATAGATAATCCAAACTTTAATTTAATGACCGAACGTTTCGGTCAGTTGACCGATTTTCAATTTAATGGATATGATTACCAAGGTGAGAATGAAACTTGGGGCGATGTGTATTGGGATTTGTTCCGGGAAAACAACATGAATTGGCTTGAAGGAAATCATGAAGCCATTTGGAACGTAGAATTTGACCCGACTATGGTAGGCGGTGGCAATGTTGGTCAATGGGGCGGAAATTTTGGTCTCGAAAGATGGTGGGGTGTAATATGGTGGAACCAAAAAGATAAAAATGGAGTCAGTAATTGGCTCATGGATATTTTAAGTGGAAGACCCGTTCAAGGTATAACTGTTACCGATTACGCAGATTTTATAATTTGGGATTATAAAGATGATTGGGACCAAGATATCAGGAATTCAAAATATAACATACAACGCACCTATTATTGGACCAATCCTGCTAGTGAGTTTTATGGGCAGCCAATGACAATTGATAATACGGGTGACCCGGACACTTTCTACAAAAACACAAAACCTTTCTACAAAAAGGCAGCGACCGCCATACACCATAACCAGTTCCAGGATGCAAGTAGCGGTCAAGGACACGATAATGGGCGTATCTACAAAGACTGGTATATCATGCGTTTGGCCGAAACTTATCTTTTGAGAGCCGAAGCTTACTTTCTTAAAGGAGATGGGGAAAACGCCGCCAATGACATTAATAGTGTAAGAAACAGGGCTAATGCCACAGCCGTTACTGCCGGAGAAGTTGATTGGGATCTACTTTTGGACGAACGTGCACGGGAGCTTTATATGGAAGAATTCCGTTTCAACACTTTGCTACGAACAGGCAAATTGGTAGAACAACTCATGAAGTATAATCCCGTGGTCATTCAAAATGGATATAATTTGGGCGACCATTTAAATAAATTGCCAATTCCAAGTTCGGAAATTGAGGCTAATTCAGAAGTCACATTAGAGCAGAATCCCGGTTATTGAAAATAGTTGAGTTGAGTTAGTTTTGAATAGTGCCATCACGGGAAAGCTGGGGTGGCATTATTTCAATGATAGAACCCGTGGAAGAATCACGCAAACCTTTGACATGGCTAATGGTTATGAATTTCAAGTACTTCTCAAAGAAGTAATATTCAAATCGATTTAAGGAAATGGTGACAAACTATATAATAAAAACAATGAATTTTTATGAAAGTTCAGAATAAGCGACCACTATACGTTCAGGGTTTGACTATACTATCCCTGGTATTTTTGACATTAGTTCAATGTCAAACTTCTAAGAAAGAATCTTTTTTTAATGGACATGAGGTAAGAGGTGGTTTGAATAACGTGCTTTCTAAGATGGAAAATAGAGATACTGTTAGAGTAGCCTATTTAGGCGGAAGTATCACGGCACAGCCAGGTTGGCGAATTCATTCGTTCAATTGGTTTAAAGAAAATTACCCGAATACGAAGTTTATAGAAATCAACGCAGCAATAGGAGGAACTGGCTCTCCATTTGGAGCTTATAGGCTGAAAGACCAAGTGTTACAATACCATCCTGATTTAGTATTCGTCGAATTTGCGGTAAACGACTCTAATACTAATCCAGAGGAAATTACCCGTTCCATGGAGGGAATTACACATCAAATTTGGAAACAAAACCCTGAGATAGATATCTGTTTTATCTATACCATTAAAGAAGATTTTTTAGATATCTACAAAAAAGATAGTCTGCCATCTTCTATAACAACAATGGAAAAAATTGCAGAGCATTACCAGATTCCATCAATCAATTTTGGCCCAGAGGTTCTTCGAAGGGTAGATGAAGGCAAAGTTCTATTTAAGGGCAATAAGGAAACTAACGATACCATAGTAGTGTTTAGTCCTGATGGGGTTCATCCATACCCCGAATCAGGTCATAAAATTTATCATGAGGTTTTTGTAAGTGCGCTTACTGAAATGAAGTCAGAAGTAGCGAACAACGTTGTTAAACACAATATTGTCGAACCCCTCATTGCCAACCCATCTGTGGATACAAAAATGATTGATTGGGATAAAATTGATTCAAAAGAAGAATTAACCGCTATTGAAACCAAAAGCGACTCCATTTATAAAAAATTCACGAGATACTTTAACAATATAGGAAAAGGTGTTCCAGGAGATTCTTTGTCTTTTAAATTTCGAGGCCAAGCCTTTGGGTTTTATGACGTCATCGGACCAGGCACGGGGACCCTTGAAGTCGCTGTTGATGGTAAAAAACAAAATATTAGCCGGTTTGATGGGTATTGCACCTATTGGAGAATAAGCTATAAGACCATAGGTGGATTGGCTGATTCGATTCATACGGTATCGATTAAAGTGCGCGAAGAACCTATCGACAAGAATAAAATCCTCTCTGCAAATAACCGTTCAATAGGCGAACCTGAAGATTACACGGAACTCAACTGGTATCTCGCTAAAATACTAATAGATGGTGATTTGCTAAATCACAAAATTTATAATTGATTTTAAAGCCATAAAATGAATATGTACAAAACTTGTAAATTTTTCCTATTTAACCTTTTATTCTTGACCTCCCTATTAGCAACAGCTCAAAAAGGGGGCTTTATCGATGCGGCCGAATTCGGCTTTTCGCCTGATGCCACCGGATTGGAAAACGTAAAGGCGCTTCAAAAAGCAGTAGATCAAACAGGCACCATTGTCATAAGCCGACCAGGAACCTACAAAGTGGCAGGAACCACCTATATTGGAAGCAATACCACCCTTGATTTTGGCAATGGCGTGGTTCTACAAAAAGTCGATGAAGTTGGTAAGTTTTCACATGTGCTGCTCAACAAAGGTGCTTTGACAAAAACCTATGATGAACATATTACCATTAAAGACCTTGTCGTCAAGGTCAATGGTGTCGACCTGGTCTTTAACGAAGTATTCGGCCTTAGGGGCCAAATTGCATTTTTTTATGTCAAGGATTTAAGAATCGAAGGATTTCGCTGTTATGACATTATGCCCGCACAATTCGGAATTCATGTTTGTACTTTTGAAGACCTAATCATTGATAATACTATTCTCAAAGGCAAAAAGGATGGTATTCACCTTGGGCGCGGAAATAGATTCAGAATTTCCAACGCGGTTTTCGAAACTATCGATGATGCACTCGCCTTAAATGCCCATGATTACGCTACATCGAACCCCGAATTAGGATGGATCGAAAATGGACTGATCGAAAATTGCCATGATTTGGCATCAGATCAAAAACTGGTCGGCTATTTCTGTCGAATATTGGCAGGGGGCTGGATCGATTGGAAAGAAGGCATGGAAGTTCAAAAAGCAGATGCCGTGGTCTCAAACGGAAGAATATACCGGGTTAATGCCGACCCTGACGGTAAAATATACAAATCGACTACCCGACCTACCCATACCCAAGGAACCAAGGAATTGGATGGCATTAAGTGGGTAATGACACAAGAAGATGTCGAATACGTCGCGGGAGTAAGGAACGTGACATTTAGGGATATCTATCTAGAAAAACCAAGAACTGGCTTTTCAATCCATTTTGACAATGGCAAATGGAGCCGTTCTTACTATCCCGGGGCAGAGATTCCGATGCAAAGACAGTTAGTGTTCGACAATATCAGGGTATTACATAACGGCTCTCGTGAATTATTAGGTGTAGACACTCCAATAGATGCCATAACCATATCCAATTCAAGTCTTGGTAATACAGGTATAAAATTTCATTCCAATAAAGCCATGAAAGAATATTTTCCAACAAAAATCAGTATTTCAGGAACGGTATTTAATGCTAAGGGAGAAATGAATTTAATCGATAATTCGGTGGAAAACAAAATCATCTATTTGAAGACTTCAAACAGCATTGAAACCAGCGAGGGTTTTTCGGCCATAGTTCACAATCAAAGCGGAAAATTAATCATTGATTCAGATTTGACCGGTCTTAGAGATTAAACAAAGATTGCCCATTGGCATCCTTCCCAAAATAAGAGAACATTTTTTTTCACAAACCGGCTATTGCCCATCTACAGGCATGGCCTCTTTAATAGGTGCCATAAATATTCCCTCGGCCTGCCATATTTCCGCCATTCTTGAAAGTGATTTTAAGAAACTCTCAAAATCCTTACGGTTGGGCCGTGTCCAACCCACTTCGGCGTAAGCGGCAATTCTAGGGAAAGTCATAAAATCCATATAACCGCTACTCGGAATCCATTCACCCCACATTTGGCAGCCCGTTCCAATAATACGCTTATGGTATTTTTCATCAAGATCCTCGGGAACCGGATCAAAATCGTACGCTCTTCGCAGCGAGATGTCTTTGTACGAATAGTCTAAATAGGTTTCAGAATGTAATGAATTCACAATATCATAACCCTCCGAGGCCGCCTGAGCCATTAATTTTATATCTCCTTTCCAAAAATGGACGACAGAGCTTTTGGACAATTTTTCTTCGGCCCCTTCATCTTTTGCCGACTGATAATCGTGTACATTATGCCCCAAAATCTCGTTCCATCCCATCATTTTTCTTCCCTTGCTTTCAATATACCTCGAAATCTTATTGGTAAAATCGATTTGTACATCTGCAAAACTTTTCAAGTTATTCTCCTTCATATAGCTCTTTATATCCTTTGAACTTTCCCAATGGTCATATTTAGCTTCATCACCTCCAATATGGATTACTTTGGAGGGGAACAACGCCATAACTTCATCCAATACATTAGTCAAAAAACTAAAAACTTTTGGGTTCGCAACGTTAAAAATATCCTTACTTACTCCAAATTTTATGGGTACTTCTATTTGTTTTCCGGAGGAACCCAACCATGGATATGCAGCGATGGCCGCCGAAGAATGTCCGGGTATTTCTATTTCGGGAACAACGGTTATGTGCCTTTCCCGTGCATAGGAAACTATTTCCCTGATCTCATCTTGGGTGTAGAACCCTTCATGAGGAACACCAGACTGAATCGGACTTTGCCATTTTCTTGGGCCCACTTGGGTGGTCGGCCTTTTTGAACCTATCTCGGTCAATAAGGGGTATTTTTTTATTTCGATGCGCCAGCCTTGATCATCGACCAAATGCCAATGGAAAACGTTCATTTTCAGTCGTGCCATTTCGTCTAAAATTTTCTTTACCTGTTCCTTCCCTTTAAAATATCGTCCTTCATCCAGCATATAGGCCCGCCACCCGAATCGGGGCGTATCTTTTATTTCCATATGGTCAAGCGTCCATTTCCCATCTTGTTCTTTAAAAGACTGCCTCAATGTTTGCAACCCATAAAATAAGCCCTGTTCACTAGTCGCAGCGATGCGTATACCCTTTTTATCTACCCGCAGCGTATAACTTTCTTCAGAATCCATTTCCTTTGCACTCAACTCGAACAAAAGATCGACCGTCGCTGTCTTTTTATCAACTGTTTTTACTTTCCATCCAAAATCTTCCTCTAGAACAGTTGTGGTATACTTCGTAATATGTTGAAGACCGCTTTTGCCATGCACGGTAAAGTCTTCACCTGAAAATATATAATGGCCACTTTTTTTTATGACCTGATTGGGCCTTGGAATAACCTGAACGTCACTAGATTGCCCTAAAATGGCGAAGGGAAGCATCGTTAAGAATAGGCTTAAAATAGAGTTTTTGAGTTGTTTGAACATTTTCAACAATTTGATTAATATTTGTTTTGCTGCCAGGTTTGTGTCTTTGGCAAAAATAGCGTTCTATTTTTCTTACAATGAAATTTTCAAATCTTTAATTTTTCATCAATGTTAAGGAACCAGAAAATTTGGAAAATCTTCAATTTTTTCACAACCAATCTGTTCCATAACCTGTTTTAATTCCGTTTTCAAAAGTGATATGGTGTGTGTACCCCCTTTAGTTCCAAGGGCACCTACACCATACATAAAAGAGCGCCCCATAAAAGTAAAGGCCGCCCCACTGGCCAAAGTTCTTGCTACATCGGGCCCTGAGCGAATACCACTGTCCATCATAATTTTAATCTGGTCGCCATATTTTTCCGCTATTCTCGAAAGTGGATTAATCGTAGATTCCCCGGCATCCAATTGTCTTCCCCCATGGTTGGATACAATTATACCATCTAACCCTAAGTGGATCGCTTTCTCGGCATCGGCTTCGTTTGCCACGCCTTTCAAAACCAATTTCCCTTTCCACAAATCTCTAATAGGCTTGATTTTTTCCTTGTCCAACCTTCCGGAAAAAGTCTGATCCATAAATTCACCCAATTGCTTTAGGTCTAATTTTTTGGGCATATAAGGTTTTAGCGTCTCAAAATTTGGTTGGCCATGTAGAAGTGTTTTTAAGGCCCATTCTGGTTTTTCTAATATTTGAAGCATATTTTTAATCGACATTTTAGGTGGCAGGGCCAAACCATTTCTAACATCCCTAGGCCTAAAACCAAAAGTGGGCACATCACATAAAATAACCAAAACGGAGCACTGGGCCGCTTCTGCCCGTTTGATGAGATCATCCCTTAATCTATTTTCTGTTGGATGGTATGGTTGAAACCATGCACTGCCCTGAGTAATTTCAGATATCCATTCAATACTACTGGTGGTCACTGTGCTAAGTATGAAGGGTATATTATGTTTGAAAGCCGCCTTTGCCAATATTTCGGGCGAATTGGGCCACATTAGGCCTTGAAGTCCCACTGGGGCTATACCAAAAGGGGCGTCGTAAGTGTGTCCGAAAAGTTCTGTCGCCATAGATGAACAAGTATGCTCGGTAAGGTAATTCGGTACAAGTTCTACCTTGCGGATCTCTGAAGTGTTTTTAAGAAGGTTTACATCTTCATTACAACCACCATCAAGGTACTCAAAAGCAAATTTGGGCATTTTTCTCTTGGCCTTGTTCCTCAAATCCACAATTGAGGGGTACCTTGGATTTATCTTTATTTCCTTGCTCTTCATTTTTTCCTTTCTCATTTTAGAGGGATTAAAACATTTACCCATCTTATTACTTTCATAACTATTTTTAGTTTTACGGTGATTACATATAGAAAAAAATGTCTATCGACTAAAAAAAGGCTCCTATTTGTCGGAGCCTTTCCTCTCAACTAACCTAACCACTTACTTGAAAAAATATCTATTCGCAATAGGCTTATTATAAACGATTGCGACCACATTCAATCTCTCTTAGTCTTATTTCAATACTATCGGTCTGTACCCCCCTTTGGTTCTGAAGTAAAATATCAAAATCAAATAGCACACCAACATAATCACCGGAAATATAATGACCTTCGCCAAAGCCATTTGTGTGCCCTTAATTTTCAGGTCTTCAACAAGTGCATTTACCCCTTCAGGATGGTCAACCCCGACAAGAACACCCTTAACCTGTGCCATATCAAGCGTCTCAAAATCGATAATGGAATAGATGGTTTCCTCTTTTAAAGGCAACGCTACTTTCCCGTTCTTTAATAAAGTCGAGGGGAAGGCCTGAGCCAATTCATGAGAAGCCTCCAATTGTTCAATTTGTGAATTGGATTGGAACGCACCAATAATAGGTGCCCCCAACATACCTACGGTCAACATACCGATGCCACTTACGGCATTCAAGGTAAGTGCTCCTCCCTTAGGCGTCTGTTCCGCCACCACACCTAAAGTAGTCGGCCAGAAAAACGTCTTTCCCAAACCATATAATGTCGCAGCGGCAAAAATCAACCATCCCGTGGATATGGAAAGAAAATAGAGCCCTAAAATGGCAAGTACACAACTAATGACCAACAAGACCAATGGTGAAACTTGGCGCAAAATGGATCCTGCAAAAAGCCGAAGCACCAACATGATGGCCGAAGTATATATCAGCACCCAACCCGCATCGAAACCTTTGCTGCTGGAAATATCGTGCATAATGGACTGAATCCAAGAATCCGTTCCGAGTTCGGTAGTGGCCAAAGGCATGATTATAAAACATAGGAATAATAGTATGGGGCGGCCCCATGTCTTTACATACCACCCGAAGGCTGCCACCATTAGTACGCCTATCCCAATGAACATGTAACGCACAAAGTAATCTTCTGGTCCCGGGTTGAAAAAATCATTCAACTGGAGTACCACCAAAAATGCCACGAGGGAAGCTCCGCCGACACCAAACTCTTGTAGCATTTCTTTATAGCTCACTCCCGCGGCTACACGTTCATTGGGCGGAAATTCCTGTCTGATGAGCATCAAATAATACATCATGGCCGGAACCACCGTGATTGCAATTTTTATCCACCACTCCACGTTGCCTAAGGCTATTACAATAATTCCTGCAAGCACTAATCCCGCAGGCCAAGCGGCATGTAATATATTCAACCACTTGGTCTTGTTTTTGTTGAACATGGTCGCGACCACCGGATTTATAAAAGCTTCTACCGTACCGTTGCCCAAGGCAAATACCAAACTTCCCCAATACAAAAGATCATAAGCTGTATCAAGGTCGCCGTACTGCAAATATTGGTAGGCAAAATAGCCCATTACCCCCCAAGTCAAATGCCCCAAAAAAGCAAAGACCATTGCCACTTTGTAACCGATCTTATCAATTAAGAGGCTAAAAAAAATAATAGCTACAAAAAATGGCCATATGCCGATACCCATAAGTTTTCCCGCCTGAGCCGGGTTAAGACCAAAGGCCTCGCTCCAAGTATCTACAAGGAATACTCTGGTAATGAAACCGAAAGCCGTGGTCAATAACGCAATAAAACACCCCAAAAAAAGTATCCTTTTTCTTGACTTATCCGCTTTTGGTAAATTTTCCATAATTCTATTTGTATAATTTTAAATGCCAGGTCTTTGAATCGCATTCTAACGGGTAAGACCTATTTCAAGTTCCAAGGATTTAAACTTTTTTGTCAATTCGGTGAGTGAAGATTCGACCGCCATCCGCTCCAAAGATGAAGCCCCAACAAAACCATGGGCCGTCGTATTTTCTAGAATAATCTTTACATCATCAGGGGTATTGATGGGCCCACCATGCGCCAAGAAAATAGTATTTTCATTGACCTTTTTTCCCGCATCAATAATTTCCTGGGTTCTTTTGATGGCAAAGTCCATATTTACCGTTGCGCCAACTACGCCGATCGATCCGCCGACAGTCGTGCCCACATGGGCTATGATGGCATCGGCGCCAACTTCGGCCATTTGAACGGCCTCTTCCGGTGTGGCCACGTAAACACATGAAAAAAGATCCATTTCCGAGGCCAAACGTACCATTTCAACTTCTTTATGGAAGCCCATACCGGTCTCTTCAAGAATATCTCTAAAACTACCATCGACGATAGCGTGCGTAGGGAAATTGTTCACGCCGGAGAACCCCATATTCTTTACCTGGTGTAAAAAATGCCACATTCTCCTGCGGGGATCTGATCCGTGGACTCCACAGAATACAGGAATCTCTTCAACAACCGGCAATACTTCAAATTCCCCGATCTCCATAGCTACTGCATTGGCGTCTCCATACGCCATTAGCCCGGCTGTTGATCCATGACCTGACATCCTAAAGCGTCCCGAATTATAAATAATCAGGAAATCGGCCCCACCCTTTTCTATAAATTTGGCACTTATTCCTGTTCCGGCTCCAGCACCAATAATGGCTTTCTTTTGAGCTAAGGTCTTTTGTAATCGATGTCTAACTTCTTCTCGGGTATATGGGTTACCCTTCCCTGTCCATTTATTCGGCATTTTGTTCTATTTTTTTTATAATTCGTTTGTTTACTGCATTATTTTCAACAAGCGTTCTACCAATTTCTTGGCAAAAGCTTCATCATTGATGTGCACATCCATTTCAACAACAGGTAAATGGCCCTTAGCATTTTCCTTTATTGATCCGAACAGGGCATCATCCGCTACGGGGTCATAAAAAATCTCTCCTATACTGTCAATTTGTGATATCCCTTTTAAAGGGATGAGGATTTCAACAGCAGCGTTGGAGCGTTTTAATTTTTCGGAAAGCTGTTTGCCCAGAATCTGGTTTTCCTTATTATCCGTCCTCATCAGGGTCACGTCCGGTGCCCAACTGTAGAGCTTTCTGGTTTTGTATTCCTTAGGAAGTGTATCCATTTGAGCAAAATTTACCATGTCTAGACATCCGGGTACCACAATCTGGGGGATACCTATTTCCGATGCCGCAGTAAGTCGCTCTGGCCCCGCACTTAATATGCCCCCACAAAGTTCATCGGCAAGCTCCGTTGTGGTAATATCCAACACCGCATCAAATACTCTTTCCCGAATCAAGGCTTCCATAGTAGCTCCTCCGACCCCAGTGGCATGAAAAGCCATGACCTCATATCCTTTCTCCCTTAATAGTTCGGTGCATTTATCCACACATTTGGTCGTGTTGCCGAACATACTGATGGCGATACTTTTTTTGACATCGGCGGCGACATCGACTTTTGTTTCCGCCATTGCAGTAATGGCCGCTGCCGCTTGCCGTATTAATAGCCTACTGATCCGATTGATACCGGCCACATCAACGACAGATGACATCAGGGTAATATCCTTCACTCCTATCTGCCTAGACAGGTCTTTGGCGACTACGGTACTCAAGCAGAATTTCGGAATCCCCAAAGGCACCGCCTGCATAGCCTCCAAGATAATATAGGTGCCACCGCCGCCTCCCATACCAATAACAGCGGTAATCTGGTTTTTCAAAACCAAGTCTGCCAGTATGACCGCAGCACCCTTTCCCATCAATTCTACTGCCCGACCTCGATCATTGGACTGTCTGATGGATTCCAATGTATCACCAGAAGCAGCAGCTACGGCAATCTGGTCAACATCGATCGGAAAATCGACCGCAGTTTCCATTATTCCCGTATTTATTGTAATTATCCGCTGATTTTGTGCCTTAAGACAATTTAGGAGATAGGAAAAATCTTCTCCTTTAGTGTCAAAACAACCCAGCATTACGATACTTCTATTGGTTGTGTCCATATATTTATTGCAACATTGATTATACGTTGAAATCGAAAACTACTACCCGTTCTAATTTAGGCACTACCACCTCCTTCGCCTCTTCGTGAATGGGATGGGGCAGGTAGGCTTCGCGAGATTCGGGGCTATCGAAGGTCATGATAAAACCATGGGTAAAACCATCATTTAGACCTTCAGAACTATCATAAGGCCCGTACTCCATGTCCAATAGCCCAGGTATTTGACCTACCATGGCCATCATAGTGGTGAAACAATTATCGATTTGAACATCGCTTACGCCTTTCTTGAACTGGAACATTCCATAATGTCTAGTCATAATTCTATTTTTAGGTATTAAATTGATTTTTATTCCTTTCTTTCCTTTACTTCTGGATAAAGGCAAATACTCCTTTTTTATTTGACGTTACAATATCGGTTTTACCATCTCCATTAAGGTCTCCCACAGAAATCTGTCTTCCCACACCTGAGTTATCATCTATCTTATATGGTACAAGTTCTGCCGACCCATCTGCATGTCTCCGGGTTTTGAACCAATACAACACCGCAGGATCCTCCGCTCCTGGGTCACGCCCATTATGGGCATAATAGCATTTACCAGTCACGATATCTAGAATGCCGTCGTTGTCGATATCAGTGCTGGCCATTGCGTGCAATTGACCAAATGACACCCCAAATGGGTTGTCTTCCGATTTATCGGTCATCACCTTATGTTCACTAAAACCGATTTCCCCTTTATCATCTATTTGTTCGTACCAAGAGAGCCCATAACCGTGACCGTCGATAGCGGTCACCACATCATTATAGCCGTCCCCATCTACATCATAGACAAACATTTGGGCACCTCCTTTTCCCTCGGAAAACGGATAAGGATGGTAACTCCAAGGGGTAATTCCATCCCAATGTACGGGCTGTTCCCACCAACCGCTTTTTTCAAGTACATCCTTCAGTCCATCCCCATTGATATCTCCTACCCCTAGGCCATGGGAATACACTGGAAAACGATTTTGATTCTCTTCGGAAATGGGAAATACCTGCCACCCTTCCTTATTTCTTTTGTGTGGTATTCCAAGCATTAACCTTCCTTCGCTGAAAGCCAATAATTCCTTTTTTTCATCACCAACGACATTGACCAAAACTGGTGATTCATGACATACATTGACGACGGCCTTACGATATTGGGGTTCAGGTACCGGTTTACTAACGGGAAACGATTTCTTTCCCGGATCTTTGATCCACCTACTGTCCGTTCCCGGGAGCCCAATTTGAAGAATATCGATCCAACGATTTCCATCGATAAGGGAAGGAAAAGTAAAAAAGTTAGTGGCGTACCCTTCAAGACCAGGACCGGTTATTGGAAAATAATTAACGGGGCCATAGGCATACGCTACTTTAAAATTCGGGCCTTGCCACCATAATGGTCCGGCAATGATATCGCTATGCCCATCGTTGTCGATATCACCTATCGAAGCTCCCTCGGAGACATACCTATCTAAAAGTATTTTCTTTTGAAAAGACACCCCGGATGGCATCTGACTTGTCTGTCCCCAGAGGATTGTTAAGGGAAACAACACGGAGCAAGACAAAATGAATATCTTAATTTTCAAACTTATCATTCCACCTTTCCTTTTTACTTTAAAGTTTTAATAAATGCCAGTAGATCAGACACCTGCTCATCGGAATAATTATCAATGAGGCCTTTGGGCATAAAGGAACGCCCCCCCAAGAACCCTTGTGAAGCGATGTCAGAAACTTGGATAAATTGACTACTCCCCCCCATGAATCCGATTGTGGTACCGCGTTCATCTTTTTTTACCAGATATCCTTCGATATTGCTACCGTCTGTCTTGGTAAGCCTATAAACCGCATAACTACTTTCAACAGCTGCATCGGGATTTAAAATTGCGGTCAACAACGCCTCGTTTTCCCGCAACGCCGAACCATCCAATGCCGGGGCAAAATCATATCCCTCACTACCAACGCTGTGGCACATAAGACAAGCCTGAAACAATTTTTTCCCTTTTTTCGGTATACCGCTCCCCTTCTCCGCAATGGTCATAAATCGCTGCAGTTTAGACTCAAAGGCCTTCTTCTCCTCTTCGATTCTACTTTTTACTTGATCAAAAAGTTCTTTTCCCCTTACATCTTCCTTATCGGATGCAAATACCTTTTCTGCACTTGACAGGTCAAATTCTTGTGATTTCAGGACTCCTGTTTCCAAAAGTTGTTTCAAAAGCGAGCTTCCTTCCTTAGAATTGGACAATATTCGATTCACCGATTCTTTTTGGGATTGGTTCAAATTCGGTATCCATTCGTTTAACGTTTTGTTGGCGGATGACATATCCGATTTGGCAAGGGTCTCAATGGCAGCAGCTCTCAACTCCAACTCCAAAGTCTCCATTTTCGCGATCCGTTTGAAGATTGCCCTGTTTTTCCTTGGTTCATTCATCAGCGCTCGCATCGCAAGTTTCATAGTTTCCAAGGAAGAATCCTTATTCACAAAAGGGGTTACAGCACTTCTTAAGGAACTGATATTTAGTTTTCCAACAGCCTCCAAACCAATATGTTGACGAGATTCATCCCCGCTAAGCAATAAATGTTTTATCGGAGTCTCCAAGGCTCGGGTCAGTTCCTCTGATTTTACCGATGCCAGATTATTCAGGGCTAGGGAAACATGCTTCTGTGCTTTTTGGCTGCTTTGTAAAACGGGTAAAACTGCCTTAAAAACATTGCTATTTCCTAACATTCCGGTTACCAGTACAAAGGTGGCCTCATCCAAATTTTTATCATCCGTTTGCTCCCATAGGTCTACAAAGACCGCTTCCCGTTCTTTTTGGGGCAAAGCCTGACTTGCCCAAATTAGATTGGAAGTATCATAGTTGGCAGCTTCCGATGACCCGATAAAATCCAATAACTGATTTGGATAGTTCTCCAAAGCCTTTCGGGCAAGATATCTTTCAAAATTACGTTCGTATGCCCCTCCCATGGCATTCCCTTCAAGTGGCGGATTACAGCCCCCCACCAATAACCCGATAGTCTTCAGATTTGCCGTATTTACCGCCTCTAAAGTTCTTAACACCTGAGACCTTACCATCGGGTTATCATCCTTAGCGGTTTTACCCAATAAATTGGCTAGGGCATCTGCGCTAAGCATAAAAGACTGTAAAGAACGAACAGCCTCCCGCCTGAGATCATCGGATGCTGTATTTAGTAATTTTATTATCAACTTTTGGTCGTAATGTTTAATTCCTTCGAGAGACCAAAGGGCCATTATACGTGTAATCTCATCCTCTTTAACATTGGAAGCCATGGCTATGAGATCATTGGCCAATTTGCGGGTCTCTTCAATAGGACGGTCACTTATCTGGTGCCATGCGGCACGCTTCGCCCATATGGATGGGGATTTTAAATAATCAACTAGGTCATCGGTCTTTACTTCATAAAAATTTGGGATTTCCCGAGGTTTTTGAGATTTATGGCGTATTCTCCATAGGCGTCCGTGAGACTTGTCTCGGTCAGGATGCGTAGTAGCCACCTCGTTATGGGAAACAATTTTATTGTACCAATCAGCTATGTACAAACATCCGTCAGGGCCGAATTCCATATTCACCGGCCTGAACCAATCGTCTTTCGATGTCAAAAAATCAGGAAGGTGTTCAGCAGAAACTGAACCATCATTGTTCCTCACGATTTTCACCGCATTAATGGCACTACTAATGGGATTGGCAATTAGAGCAACATTTTTCCATTCCTCCGGAAATGTTCCTTCCAGATCGTCTGCGAAGGCAACCCCAGATATACCGGTCCCTCCCACACGAAACTTGTGTAATTCGGGCATCCAAGGTTGGTAGGGTCGCAGACGATCACTACCTATACCCGGAAAACCGGTCCCTACTTCCATCGGAACCACCGAATACCCCAAGTCATTGGCCTCCATGCCATACCATTGACCATTGCCCCTAAGCTTAAAACCCCAAATATTGTTCAATCCGGAGTTGATTAGTTCTATTTCTTTCGCATCTAAGGAAAAACGTGCGATTTTACTAAAGTCCATACGCACCTTCGCATCGCTCACAAGGGAACTCACTTCCCCTTTGTTCAACGCCCCATGGCTAAAATGGATCCAATCGCCCGGGCCACGAACCAAAACATGGGCCATGGTATGGGTGTCGGTTATACCGAATCCGGTGAACAAGGGTGTTCGTTTGTCTGCTTTGCCATCGTTATCGGTGTCTTCTAAAAAGAAAAGCTCCGAACCCTGCGCCACATAACTTCCATTCTTGTAGGGCAAGATACTTTGGGGAATGGTCAACCCGTCTGCCCAAACATTTGTTTTAAGGCTGTTCTTCCCATAGAGCCCGGAAAGCACCAAAATTTTATCTTTTCCTTTGGTCTTTCCGCGATACAAATCCAGAACTCGTCTAAATTCAGGATCCTTTTCCTGAGCGATAGGATCATTCATAAGTTTTAGCAGTTCTTGCCAACCTATATCCGTAACTGGATCTAAAGGATACATCTCAGCAGTCTGTGTCCACAACCTACCGGCATCATCAAATGCCATGTGGATAGGGTTGACTACGCCATTTTCTTCACTGGCCACAAGTTCTATTACGAAGCCTTCGGGAACCTGAAAACCTGCCAGTTCCTCTTGAGGAGATAATATTTTGGTACGTGCGGAATGCGTTTTATGGTTATAATCGATTTCCTCTTTTTCATCAGAACTGGTCGCATCTGCCGTTTCCGTTTTTTCTTTACACCCAAGGCTAGTTAAGGCCATAGCAAGGCCATATAAAAGTATTATTCTTTTAATTTTCATGTATTTTTCCTAAATGTTAATGCTTATGTTCCGCTACAGCTCTGTAATGGTTATATGTTTGAATTCAATCTTGGCATTTCCCCCACTGTGCAATTGAATGCCAATAACACCTGTTGCAGGAATCTTCGTATCACTCTCAAAATATTCAGCGGTTTTCACCCCATTGATGTACAATTCGTGTTTATTTTCGATGCACCTGACAATGTAGCTGTTCCATCCATCCTCGTTCAGTATGTGTTTTAAAGTACTAAGCTCTCCGCCCAAAAGCTTACCTCTTCGGTGCTCATCATAAATATCGCCCCAATATCCCTTGCCTATGTCGGCTTGGTACCCAATAATATGTCCGTTTTTAATTGTAGACCGATATTGTATTCCACTGTTGATCAATCCCGTATTATGGTCGCCCGTTAACCGAAAAAGGCAGCGAAACTCAAAATTTTTATATTTCTTCGTAGTGTATACATAGGTGTTTTCCTGGATTTTGGTTACACCGTCTCCCCCCACCAAGATGCTATCGGATACTTTCCATAGGGGCAAATTATGCGCTTTAACCGTTTTCCAGCCGTTTAATGTTTTACCATCAAAAAGGGAAGTTGTGGAAGGGACAGTTTGTGCCCTGCAACTTACATTGCTGATGATGGCAACTGTTAATAGGATCTTTGAAATAAAGAAAAAGTATCTAACTTTCTTCAAAAGTGGATTAATGCTATTTGTTTTCATCTGTTCTATTTTTTGATTTTATTTTTATGATTCAAGAGATTTTTTAGCTATAAAAATCTAGCCAATCGTCTAAGTATTGGCTAGAAAAACCACCTAAGATCAAATACTGTTACCAACCGGGGTTTTGCTCTAGTTGATTATTCAATTGTAGTTGTCTAAGTGGCAAAGGGAATAAGTAATGTTTATCGGCCTCAAAATTTCTGTTCGATGCCGGATCAGTTATAATATATCCTTCGGCATTCAAGCTCGGGGTTAGGGCGCTCCAATTAGCATGAGTCTCCCATTCGGTACCCCCGTATTTTATTCCCAAAAGAGCCTCGGGCAGAACTGTTTCGGCCGTTTTCCATCGTCTTAAATCATCGTATCTAAAGCCTTCCGCAAAAAGCTCTACCGTTCTTTCCCTTCTGATTTCCTCCAACATATCCAACCCATTTGTGGCAACGAAGGCAGCAGTTAAATGAGGTAGTCCCACTCTATCTCTCAACTTGTTAATCGATTTATCTAAATCGCTATCGGAAATAGCGCCATTCAACTCGAAAGTGGCCTCAGCAAAATTGAGTAACACTTCGGCCAATCGAATCACCGGATAATCAGTACCATTGGGAGTCTCATTTTCAAGCATAAACTTTAGGGTGATATAACCGGTCGCCGTGCGCCCTGGAATTTCAGCCAAATTGAGCGTACCTCTAGTCGGATCGTTTAAATCGGCCCAATTTCTGGTCCATGCCGCCTGCTGCGAATTATAGTACACCGTTAATGGCCTGGACATTAACATACGAGGATCACGGTGGTCGTATTCAGAATCTATTTGCCCTTTAGCTTGAAACAAGGTAGATTTATCAATAGGCAAACCATCGGTGCAGAGATACATATCTGCCAATGTTTTCGTCGGATTCAATCCATTGACGGGATCAGGTCTTGAATTATGCGGAAGCTCGTCTACATCTCGTCTGGCCACCAAGATAAATTCTTTGTTTCCCGACTTTGTGATATTGGCGGGGTTAGACTGTTTTTTATCGAGGGTGAATAAATATTTATAGTTATCATCTCCCAGTACATCGCGTCTATCGAACAATTCATACCCCTCGGATAGCACTAAATTAGCCGCTGACACCGCCTCTTGGAGCAAGTTATTGGCTCCATTACCACCATGGTATTTTTGCCATGTGCCTTCAAAGAGTGCAACTCTGCTTAAATAGGCATTGGCCGCCCCCTTTGTTACCCTACCCTCGTCTTCTGCAACCATTGCTTCAAAACTTGTAAGATCAGATGCTGCAATTTTCAAATCGGAAATAATGGAATTTACTATTTCCTCCCTGGAATTCCGCGGTGCTTGTAAGGCATCCGAATCTATGCTTAAAGGAGCATCTATTAAGGGCACTCCCCCGAATTGTCTCAATAGATTGAAATAGGCCATTGCCCTAAAAAAGTGCGATTCTCCTTTGTACTGCAATATTTCTGCCTTCAGGTCTAGGTCAGCATTCTCGATTTTTTCTATCAAGGTCGATGTTCTTCTGATCAGCGTATATGAATCATCCCACACCGCACTGGTAAAACTAGTCGTATAGTCTCCCCTACTAATAGAATTACCATTTACACTAGTCGTCAAATCACTCCAATCATCTCTAGACCACGTACCGTGAGCTGGCAAAAAATCATAATAATTATTAGCAAAAAGTTTAAAATCGCCAGGAGTTTTGAAAAAAGTGGCTTCGCTTAATTCAGTTTCTGCAAAATTGTCATCTAAATTTTGTTCGCAAGACCAAAAAATAGATATGGACAACAGTACCATTATTGATAATAATCTCGTTGTAAGTTTCATTTTATATTGTATTTTTCGGTGTTAGAATGATATGTTTAAACCAAGGGAATACGACTTATAAAGGGGGGTTACAAGACCTCTTGCTATAGGGAATTCGGGGTCTTGATTACCTTTTAAACCAGTAAAGGTCATAAGGTTTGACCCACTGAGATAGATTCTTAGATCGGCGAGTTGGATTTTATGCAACACATCTGATGGAAAAGTGTAACCCATCTGCAAATTCTTCAACCTTAAATACTTGTTGTTTATCCACTTATAGGGTGCGTCGGAATTGCGATAGTTGTTACCGTCAATGGCACCGTTGGTCGTTAATCTTGGATGCAGTGCATCGGTATTGTCAGGCGTCCAGGTCTGGCCATATAAATGTTCCCATGAAGGGGCCCACCAAGCCGAATTGCTCGGTTTATCGGAATCAAAAATATTCCATTTCCCTACGCCCTGAAAAAACATCGAAAAATCAAATCCCTTATAATCGGCTCCAAGCGTGAACGAATATGCCCAATGCTGCTCCGCATCACCTATCGCCACCATATCACCTGACTCTTCATCTCCTATTTCGGTAAATAGCTTACCGGGTTCAATTTCTCCGTCCCCGTCTAAATCTTTAAACTTTGCATCCCCGATCCTGAGGTTGTTTGATGTGCCGTCTAAAGCCACATATGCATCGAGCTCCTCTTGATTTTGAATAAGACCGTCGTACCTCAAAGAAAATGCGGTATTCGTATTATAGCCTTCAACAAAAGTATTTAATCCATCTGCGGGAATTTTGTTGTCTAACGTGGTTATCTCATTGCTATCGTCACTGAGAACACCTCCTATTCTAAAATTGAAGTCTTCTCCAATTCTTCCATTCCAATTCAAGGCCAATTCCCAACCTTTGACAGTTAAGGCCCCTCCATTGACCAAGGGTGTTGAAATACCAATGGTCGTCGGAAATTCTTGGGTAATCAATAAATCACTAATATCTTTTTTGAAATAATCAAAAGATCCTGAAATAGCGTAATCAAACAAAGAAAAATCTAAACCAACATTACCAATACTTACAGTTTCCCAAGTGGTGGATGGGCTCGCCAAGGCTGGAATAAATGCTGAATTGGTTCTAATCGGGCTATCTGGGTCACCAAAAAGATAAGTGCCGCCCAAAGCAATTTTAGGAAGAAAATCGAAGAGCCCAACATTATTTTGATTTCCTAAACTTCCCTTGGAAACCCGTAGTTTCAAATTGTTTATAAATCCTTTCGTAGCATTCATAATTCCCTCATCTGAAATTACCCAGGCTCCGGAAACTCCCCAGAAATTACCCCACCTGTTTTCTGGGGCAAAACGCGAAGACCCATCCCTTCTAAAATTGAAATCCAACAAGTATTTCTTTTTGAAATTATAACTTAGTGTGGCGAAATAGGAGTCAATAACCCAACCATTCTTCACTTCGGTCGGAAGTCCATCTTCATCGGCTCCTTGCGCAAAGGAAGGCAACTCTTCTGTGATTAAATTTTTTCTTGCCACACCGAAGCTTTCATAATGCAATTCTTCATGTGCGGCACCTAGCAAGACTGTTACGGCATGATCGCCAAAGTTACCCAAATAGCTTGCGGTAAGATTCGCTACATCATGTTCTGTAAGCGAATGACTTGAACCTGCACTACTAACGGTATTGATTTTTTGTCTTGGTTCATCGTCCCAGTCATACAACTGCACTATATTACGTTGATAAAAGTTTTTATTATTGTCAATATTTGTAGCGATATCCGCGTGGAGGGTAACCCCTATCAACGGTTTCCAATCAAGGCCGGCCTGAATGTTTTGGCGATAAGAAACCCGCTCGTCGTCACCCAATGCTTCAGCGTGTGCTATCGGGCTTTGAAACCCACCAAAATTTGCATAATTACCTTCTGGAGTTCGTATCAAGTGGCTTGGCCAAACACCGAATGAATTCGACACTGCACTATCATAACCTATGGGCAGTGTAATGTTCTGCCGCTCCATAGAAAGGTTTGTGGAAATAGATAACTTATCGGAAATATCAAACTGATATTTCACCCGGGCGAAGTATCTCTTATTGGTATTTTCCCCAAATCTAAAATTCCCTGGTTGATCTAAAAAACCAGCCGATGCATAATAGTTAGACTTATCTGTTCTACCTGATACACTTAGTTGATGCTTTTTCATAATGGCAGTTTGGTACATGTACCCCACCCAATCAATAGACTTGGTACTCATGTATGGTGTATCAGTAAAAGGCCCTGGAATTATCGCTGGGCCCGTACCGTTTTTAATGTCTTCTAGATATGGTGCTATATATGAATAGAAGTGGTTTTGAATACCATCATTGGCATGGGCCTCTAAATGCATATCAAAATGTTGCCCGAGATTTACACGCTTCGGGTGCTCTCCAACAGTGTTTACCGACACATTTGTGGAATATTCAATAACGGGCTTGCTTGAAGTGCCTTTTTTTGTTGTAACCAGCAATACACCACCTGCAGCACGCGCTCCATAAATGGCTGCTTGGGCATCTTTCAAGACCGTAATATTGGCAATATCATCAGGATTTAACTGATTCAATGCGCTACCATTATTTTCTGGCTGAACAATACCATCGATAACGATGAGAATTCCAGCACCATCACCGGTGGTCGAGCTTATTCCCCTTAACCTGATAAACGGCACATCGGTACCAACCTTTCCTCCTCCCCCGTTTACAATTTGCAGTCCGGGAATTGCCCCTTGCAAAGACTCGAAAACATTGGACTGTGGTTTAGACTCCAGTTGTTTTTTATCCAATTTAAAAACCGATCCGGTTAGCTCACCTTTGGTTTTCGTACCATACCCCACTACAACAACTTCATCAAGGCCTGAGGCGTTTTCTTCTAGCGCTATGGTATAATTCGATTCACTGTTTATGGAAATCTCTTTGGTACTGAATCCGATGTAAGAAATAATTAAGGTAGTATTTTCAGGGGCAACCAAAATACTGAAATTACCGTCAAAATCAGTCTGAATGCCATTGGTCGTGCCCTTTTCAAGAACATTGGCGCCCGCTAGCGGTGTACCTTCCGAATCGGTTACAAACCCTGTAATCTCTCTTGGTTGTTGTTCTTTATTCTTAGCTTTTGCTTCTATTAATTTCTCCGAAGCATGTTCATTAGGGGCTCTGGATATGGAGGGATTCCCATATACAATAAAAGAACTGATACCCATAAGTATCAAGAAAAATCTAATTGGGAGCAAGAACAAATTTCCAATATTCATCTTTGGGCCATTAAACCTATGTTTTCGCTTTTTATTCATATTTATTATTGGTTTATTGTTGGTTGTTATCTGGTAGTGCGTAATGCATGGGTACCTCTTTAAGTTGAGTGATCTATAATTTTTTGCATTGTTGATCGTGTAAAAATTATTAGAAACCAAATGTCAAATCCGTTTTGTCTTCTATGGCCTATAAAAGGAAGATTTGCAGCTGTTTTTTAAGTTGGTTTTGATTGCCCTAAAGTAGTTTTAGGTTTGAAAAATTGGGCAGTTTTGAGCGCCCATTCTGTCCCAAGATGGGTAGTGGGACGTCCCAACACCCTATTATACAGTATTTTTGAGTATTTTTTAAAACAGACATCAAACAGACATCAGTAGAAGAATTTTAATATTTACTAAAAATATCGGACTTATATTTTGTGCTTATAGGATGGAAAATTGCCTAATGGAAGGGAAAGCATTTAATAGACCGCCAACTTTCCTTAAAATGAACCTCATTTTTACGACACAATCAATATTCATTATCGCTCTTGTCGCTATTACAAATTCATTATAATAATAGTGGGCTTGTACAGCTACTTCCGTAGAAATAATTATTCTTATGATATTTTAATGGAGGTGCTTGAACTCAATTTTTAAATCAATGCTTTTTGTCAAGGCTCTTTTTATATTCTGAAGGTGTTCGCTTGGTGATTGATTTAAATACTCTGTAAAATGAGGTTTTTGAACTAAAACCACTCTTTTCGGCAAGGTACATCATGGTATAGACCTCATTTTCAGGATCTTTTAATTGCCTTTTAAATTCTTGCACTCTTAAATAGTTGATATAATTGGTCAAAGTGGTTCCTTCTGCTTTTTCAAACAGAAGATTAATGTCATCTTCATTGATCCCTGAAATTTGTACAATTTGACCTACGGCCGGGTTGTGCTCCTTATATATGTTCGAATTTTCAATGCTCTTCTTTAACCTTTTGAATTTTTCCATTTCTTCATCGCTTATCTCGGCTTTGGGTACGATTTTCTTTCGGAAAATGGTTTTCCTAGAGAAAAAATAAGATAATGTAAGTACAAAGAGGGCAAAAATTAGATATAGCCAAATATTGAAATTCACAGGCTTGTTGTAAAAAATAATGTCGTCAACCATGATATGTCCCCATCCACCTGAGTAATGGTCTACAATTTCTATTCGAGCGTTCTTGCCCTTAAATTGTGACACATCCCATTGGTGCCATCGCATTTGACCGTCATCTTGTCCGACTTGGGAATAAACAACAGAATCGTTTATAACTAAATTGATACAGGTTTTGTCTTTGTGCGCCCCCCCTCCAACCAGAAACTTTATACCATCATATTTAATTTTAAACAATTTCGAAGTCAGTTTTCCTTGTTTCGTATCATGGGTCTCACCGAATGAAAAAGCAAAAAACTTCCCATTAAATCCATTAGCAGTTATAGGATAGTATACGTTGGTTCTGTTTCTTGGAATTTCGAAGGCTTCCCCTTCCACCTTCCAATTAGCATAAGATCCACTTTCGAAATCTTCAAATATTTCCACCACGGGATATCTAAAATCACTAAAGACAAAATGATCAACGATTATGCTTGCGATGGAACTATATTCGAAATCAGTTGCAATTGCGTCTACAACTTCGATGACGGCCTCTTCTCCCTCCAAATCAGCAACGTCCCATGTGATTTTTCTAAGTGTATAATCATTCATACCAGCAATAGTTCTAACTACCTTATTACCGATAATCAGATTGACACATTCTCGGGTATCATGATTACCTCCGCCCATCAAGAAATGAATGTACTTTCTGTTAATGATGAACGGTTTAGAAACTAACTTGCCTTGATTGTAACTTAACCCCTCTCCTTCAAAATTGGAAAATGCGAAAAATTTGCCTTGTGTATTATATATATTCTCTGATACGGAATCGAGTTGGGTAGGCTTGTTAAATGCTACCCCCAATTTATTCCAATTATCAAAGTTGCCGCTTTCAAAATCTTCGAATACAATATTCGGTCGTTCAGGCGAGGAGCACGAAGCTAGAAATAATGTTATAAAAAAACCCAAACGACGTAACATTGATACAACAAATGCTAATTAAACATGAATTGATAAATATACATATGACCGACCCAATTGCAAAATATCGACTAAAATTCAACAGGTATTAGACTTCTTTATGACAACAGTTATGTTATACAAGTTATGGTGGCTTTCTACCCATGGCTATGATCAACACGAAAAGATAGGAACACAAACCTGCAAAAGCATCCAACCTGTTCAGACTTTCCCTAAAAGGCTCTTTTACATAGCGTAACGATTCATTGATACCTGCCCTAACATTATCATCCCTATTCTTTATTGTTAATTATATTTAACCCGTCTTGTTCATCCCCGTTCAAATGAATAACTTTACCCGTTTGCGTTATTATTTCATGATAAATATCTTCTTAAAACAAGTAGAAACCTAAAGAGCACTGTTTTGACGAAGTTGCTCGATTAGGCACTTAAAAACAACCTCCTCCTAAAATCTCGGTAGACAGCATCAAATAGTATTATACCATGAAAAAATTGATTACGACTCTTCTTATTGTAATATTGGCCTCCTGCAGCACGAAAATAAAGAAGAATGAAAAAGTCCATTCCCCAAAAACTATCAAAAAAGAACTTGCTGAACTACAATCTCGCAGTCCGATGATGGGCTGGGCAAGTTGGAACAATTACAGAATTAATATAAATGAAGATATCATAAAATCGCAAGCAGATGCCATGGTGGCTTCCGGACTAGCGAAGTACGGTTATTCTTATATAAATATTGATGACGGTTTTTTTGGGGGGAGAGATGAGACGGGCAATATCCTGGTACATAAAAGAAGGTTTCCCAACGGTATGAAATCATTATCGGACTATATTCATTCAAAAGGTTTGAATTCTGGAATATATTCCGATGCCGGCATTAATACCTGTGCCTCGTATTGGGATAAGGATACCATAGGAAGCGGTATGGGATTGTATGGCCATGATCGGCGAGATTTGACAACGTTTTTAAAGGACTGGGAATACGATTTCATTAAAGTTGATTGGTGTGGCGGCGAGTGGTTGGGATTGGATGAAAAAACTCGGTACACGGAAATTGGCGCAATGATAAAGGCCATAAAACCGGAAGCAAAATACAATGTTTGTAGGTGGAAATTTCCTGGCAAATGGGTCACTCAAATAGCCGACTCTTGGAGAATTTCAGGGGATATCGATAACACCTTCGAATCAATATTAAGAATAATCGACCTCAATGCAGACTTATGGCCCTATGCCTCCTATGGCCATTACAATGATATGGACATGTTACAGGTTGGGCGTGGAATGAGCTACGAAGAAGATAAAACACATTTTACAATGTGGTGTATGATGCACTCACCCCTACTGCTAGGCAATGACCTGAATACGATGTCTAAAGAAACGCTCGGAATTATTACAAACAAAGATCTGATTGCGATTAACCAGAGTTCTTTTATTTACCAGTCCCGACGGGTAATTGATTTGGGAGAATTAGAGGTCTGGGCAAAACCCTTAATATCGACCATGAGTGGTGAAGTGGCCGTCGTTTTATTAAATAGGTCGAAAACGGCTCAAGCGATTTCATTTTCGTTAGAATCAGTAGGTTTAGATGCGTCAAAAGGATATACCATAAAAGATTTATGGACAAAAGAGGTCTATCAGCGAGCAACCCAACAGGAAATAGCAAGGGAAGTACCAAGCCATGGAGTTGTTGTACTGAGTATAAAAGGCGAATCTTTGCCTTTTAACATATTTCAATACAAGGATAAATAGTAGATTCGTTTCAAGCTAGAATAAGGCGTTCTTTTTTATACTAATTACCCTAAAAGGTGTGAATTATTATTTGCTTGGTCAGGGTGGGCGTACAAAAGTTGGCGGAAAAACGAGGCAATAACATTGCCAGACCATGGTATGTTCAAAGGTAGTTTTGAGGGTTAGGATCTTCAAGTATCAAAGCGAAACTATCAAAAAGGGATATTTAAATTCCCAACCAAGGACTGCAAGAATAATATGGCCCAACAACCTGTTTGGCAGAAAAATGCGCAGGTTCAAAGCTACCATGAACGCAAATTGAATTATCCACTGCCCAGAATATTTTGTACCCAACTTTATAAGCATTATAGAAAACCAGGCCCAGGTATGGGATATTGCTTTTGAAGAGACTGAACAGGGGTGATTGTACCTGACCGTAATCATCGAACTGTTTTATAGAAGAGCGGGGTTGGTCAATAGGCGAACCCCCTACTAAAAGCTACCCTGTCTTCGTAGTGTACAAAACTCGGTTTTTGGTCGCTTCGTGCTATTTTATAAGCAAATTGTATGCAAACAAAAAAAGAGGCTCAACCCAAAGACAGTTGAAACCTCATTTTTTACTTGGTCGGGATGACAGAGCTTACTTTCCCCTATCAAACATCTTATTTTCAATTAGTTAGATATTTAAATCCTAATTAAAACCCTTTTAAGGACACCCCCTATTCTTGGAGTAAAAAAGTAGCTAAAGAACGTAAATTTTATGTGCTTTTACCGCTATAAATTTACGAAGAAAAACCATATCCAAGTGGCGTTTTTAAATAGTTTGGTTTGGATGATATATTTTAGTTTAAAGATTAGTACCCAAAAAACCTTCGATTTTTAAGATCATCTATCGAAAAATGAATCCACTATAACAACGCCGTCATTTCGCTAATGAATGGTTGATTATAAAAACGCTTGCCAGTAGCATTATACATTGCATTGGCCAATGCAGCAAAAATCGGTGGAAAAGTCGGCTCACCTAAACCAGTTGGGTCAACATCGTTTTCAACGAAATACACATCGATTTCTTTCGGAGATTCACTCATACGAATCATTCGGTAGTTGTCAAAATTACTTTGCTGAGGAATGCCATCCTTGAAAGTCAGTTCTCCATAAAGAGCATTCCCAATTCCGTCTACGATTCCACCTTCACATAAGTTTGCTGCCGCATCAGGGTTAATTACAATACCGCAATCAATGACACAAGTAACTTTTTGAATGTTAGGTTGGTTATTTTCCATTGTCATATCAACAACCTGTGCAGCATACGAATTATGACAGAAATAGGCCGCTACACCTCTTTTTAGATCAGAATTGGTATTACCCCAATTTGATTTTTCTTTTACCAATTTCAGAACGCCAGCATAGCGGTCTGCATCATAATCTTTTTTTTCGCCTACTGGATTTTTTGCCGCACGGTTTAAAAGTTCCAAACGAAAATCGATCGGGTCTTTTCCTGCGGCTTCGGCAACTTCATCCAAAAATGATTGTTCGGCACTTGCCATAAAGTTAGAGCGCGGTGCTCGAAAAGACCCGATTGTAATATTGGTGCTAATTGTCCAACTTTCGGCTAGGTAATTGTCTACTGCTCCCGCTGGAAACCTATCTGGGTACAAGGGACTTTCAGGAATGCCTCCGGCATTGATATGAACAGCTGTTAAATTATTTTTTGAATCCAAAGCAGCTTTATAGGTAATCTGATAAGCCGGGCGATAAATACCGCCGGTCATATCATCTTCACGGGTATAGACCAATTTTACGGGAGCCTTCATTTTTTGGGAAATAACTGCCGCTTTCAAAGCCCAATGGGCATAGGAACGCCGCCCATAGCCACCTCCAAGTCGTGTCAATTCGATGTCTATTTGTTCAACAGGAATTCCTAATCTGGCCGAAATAGCCTGTTCTGTGAGCTCCGCTTTTTGAAGAGGTCCAGATAGTTTGGCACTATCACTTTTCACATCAGCGAAAAAGTTCATAGGCTCCATACAGTTGTGCGCCAGAAAAGGAGCGGTATAGGTTCGCTCAACGACTTTTGCCGCATTTCGGAAAGCTGCTTCTGAATTACCATCCTTGCGGACGACTTCCGCTTTTTTGGAACCCATTGCTTCCATCTGTGCTTTATGGTCCGAGCTACTTTCCAATCCCGAAGGGATCGTAAGGGTCTGCTTTGGCCCTCGATAAGGCTGCCTTGCTTCTGTATAGGTTTCAAAAGGTTCCCATGCAACCGAGATTGCTTTTTTGGCGTTCATGACCTCCCAAGTAGAATTGCCTACAATGGCAACCACTTCGAGAAAGGTACAGGTATCAAAATGTTGCCTTTCGTAATCATCATCGAGAACTTTAATCGTAAAAACATCTTGAATACCCGGCATCGATTTTACCGACGCATCATCGACAGATTTAAATTTCATCCCGAAAGCAGGAGGATGCACGATCATGGCGGTCAACATACCTTCGCTAAAGGTATCAATTCCGAACAACGGTTTTCCGGTCATGATTTTGAGTCCGTCTACATTCTTTTTGGAAGTCCCGATGATTTTAAAGTCATCGATCTCTTTTAATTCCACTTCCTCAGGAATAGAAACTTGAGCCGCTGCCGAGGCCAGTTCGCCGTAGGATGTTGATTTTTCAGTTGGTTTATGAAGTACTTGCCCAGATTCCGTGGTAATTTCTTCAAAAGGAACCGACCATGCTGTTGCGGCTGCCGCTTTTAGCATGTGCCTCGCGGAAGCCCCCGCCATGCGAAGTCCTTCCCAACTCGTTCGAATGGCTTGACTACCGCCTATGAACTGACGGTTGTACAGATCGGTGTTTAGGGGCGCTTGTTCAACGATTACGTCCGCCCAGTCTACGTCCAGTTCCTCCGCAACGATCATGGGCATGGCGGTCTTTACATTCTGACCACCTTCGGGATTCGGTGACATGATAGTAACTTGACCATTGTCCGCTATTTTGAGATACCCATTAAGTTCAAACCACTCCTTGGGTAAACTATTGACTTCCTCTGCGGTCATTTTACAGGATGCCAACCAGTTAAAACCTAGCATCAAGCCGCCTCCGGCCAAAGCCGAACTTTTAATGAATGAACGTCTGCCTATAGCTGTTTTTACAAGGGTCATGCTCTAAGTCTTATTTAAATCCAGTATAATCGGTTATCCTACTATTTGTTTTTCCGTAACAAAGGGTTGTCGGTAATGTCGCTGTCCCGTTGCTTTATAAAGTGCATTGGCAACAGCACCAAAAATTGGAGGAAACGGTGGTTCTCCCATTCCTGTCGGAGCAATTTCATTTGCCACAAAATGTACCTCGATTTCTTTTGGGGCATCGCTCATGCGAATCATTTGATATTGATGGAAATTAGTTTTTTGGGGTACACCATCTTTAAACGTCAACTCGCCAAAAAAGGCATTTCCAATGCCGTCCGTTATGGCACCCTCGGCCATGTTCGTAGCAGCATCGGGATTAACTACGATTCCACAATCGATAGCACAAACCACTTTTTCAACAACGGGTTTTCCTTCTTCCATCCGAATATCCAGAACATGCGCAGCGTATGAATTATGGCAGAAGTATGCGGATACCCCTCGATGTACATTTGCCGGGGTTTGATTCCAATCCGATTTCTCCCGCAACAATTCCAAAACCCCTGCATAGCGTTCGGCATCATAATCATTTTGCTCTCCGACGGGATTTTCCTTGGCACGTTTTAAAAGATCCAATCGAAAGTGGATAGGGTCTTTGCCCGCTGCTTCCGCAACTTCATCCAAAAAAGATTGCTCGGCACCTGCCATAAAATTGGAACGGGGTGCCCGGAATGCCCCAATGGTAATATTGGAATCAATGGACCATTCTTCGGCCAAATAATTGTCCAAAGCACCAGCCGGAAAACGATTGGCAAACAATGGACTCTCAGGAATTCCACCAGCCTTAACATGCAAGGCAGTCAGATTATTATTTTGATCCAAGGCAGCCCGATAGGTCGCTTGATAGGCGGGACGATAAATACCATTGGTCATATCATCTTCACGGGTATATACTAATTTTACCGGTGCATTTACCTTTTGGGAAATCAATGCAGCTTCCACGACATAATGGGCATAGGCCTTACGACCAAATCCACCACCCATTCGAGGCATTTCCATAGTGATGTTTTCCGCAGGAATTCCCAAACCAGAAGCAATTGTCGGGACAATTAAACTTGGAATTTGAATAGGCGCGGCAATCTGTGCTTTGTCTCCTTCTACATGAGCAAAAGCATTCATAGGCTCCATGCAATTATGGGCTAGAAAGGGAGCGGAATAGGTTCTCTCTATAACTTTCGCGGCATTTTTAAAAGCCTTTGCAGGGTCACCATCTTCACGGACTATTTTACCGGGCCTACTAGAAAGTTCTTCCATTTTAGCCTTATGACTGGCTGAAGATTCCAAACCGGCAGGAATATTTTTTGTTTCCTTACCCCGAAACCCGGCAATCGTTTCGGAATAGGCGGCAATGGGTTTCCATTCAACTTTTAATTTCTTTTTGGCCTGTAACACTTCCCATGTCGAATTTCCGACTATTGCGACTATTTCGGGGAAGGCATTCGTATCGAAACCGCCTTTCTCATAACCATCTTTAAAACTTTTGATTGCAACTACATCTTTTATTCCAGGCATTGCTTTTGCCGCACTATTATCAACAGATTTCAAGGTCATTCCAAAAGCGGGTGGATGCTCGATCATAGCGATCAACATGCCTTCTTTTTGGTAATCCAATCCGAACATCGGTTCGCCAGTAACGATGCGCTTCGCATCGACATTTTTGTGGGATTTACCAATGATTTTAAAGTCTCTGACCTCTTTTAGTTGCACATCTTCAGGAATGGTAATTTTAGCAGCGGCTGAAGCCATTTCACCATATGCCGCTGATTTTTCACTTGTTTTATGATAGAGTACACCATTTTCCGTTGTTATTTCTTCTGCCGGAACCTGCCATGCTTCCGCGGCTGCTGCCACCAACATGTGTCTTGCAGAGGCACCTGCCATGCGAAGGGGTTCCCATCGGGTCATGATACCACGACTACCACCAGTAAATTGCATTCCATATTTTTCCGCGTGATAGGGCGCTTGCTCCACAACGACGTTTTTCCAATTGATATCCAATTCCTCGGCGACGATCATGGGCATCGAAGTGCGGATGTTTTGACCGAATTCAGGATTTGGGGTATAGATCGACACTACGCCATTGTCCCCGATTTTTAAATACGAATTCATCTCGAACCACTCCTTGGGCATGGCCAAAATTTCTTCTTCGGTTTTGTTCTTGCAAGAGGCCAGCCAATTAAAGCCGAGTACCAATCCTCCGCTTGCAAGGGTAGTTGACCGTATAAAGGCGCGTCTGCCTATTTTTGTTTTGATGAGTGTCATTTTATGAGATTTTGGGGGGTGCTCAACGCTTAAGCGTTAGCAGAGTTTGCTGCGATTTTAACTGCTTTTTTAATACGGGTATACGTTCCACAACGGCAGATATTTCCATTCATGGCGGTTTCGATTTCGTCGTCAGAAGGATTCGGATTTTTTTCCAATAAGGCCGAGGCGGTCATGATCTGTCCTGCTTGGCAATAGCCACATTGCGGCACATCAACTTCTAGCCATGCTTGTTGAACTGGATGGTCGCCTTTTTCCGATAGCCCTTCGATAGTTGTGATTTCTTTGTCCCCAATTGAGGAAACAGGAAGTTGACAGGACCGAACCGCATTGCCATCTAAGTGTATGGTACAGGCACCACATTGTGCGATACCGCAACCGTATTTCGTGCCGACCAACTTGATGTGGTCTCGTAAAACCCAAAGCATGGGTGTTGTTGGGTCGAGGTCCACCTCTTGTTTAGTTCCGTTGATGTTGAGTGTAAATGATGCCATGATATTCTTGTTTTTATAGAGACTGTTCTAAAGTTACTGATTTTATGGAAGTTCGTTTTTTGTAATTCTGTTAAAAAAAAGTGTTCTATTGGTGTAAAACATTTATTTGCTTCAGCCATTTTTGCACCGCTTCCCTTACTTCGACTTCCCGTTTTCCCTCCATCACAAAATAAATACCGTCCCTTTCCACGCCGCCTTCGACCGACAATTCGTTAAGAATGGAGCTATTCGGACTCAGCTCTTTTAGCGTACTCAGGCTGCTGCCAAGTCCATAACCAGCATTGGTATTGAAGGGAATGATAGTTTTATCTTTCAAATCATATTCGTTTAAAAAACTCTTCATGGGCGGTGGCAGTTGCATGCCCCAAGTAGGGAATCCGAAGAAGATGGTATCATATTGCCCTATATCTACTTTCGTTTTTAAGAGAGGCAAAAATCCGCTCGCATTCTCCTCGGCCACCTGTTTTACGATGGCATCATAGTCTTCGGGATATGGGTTTTCCAATTCCACTGCCACCAAATCGCCACCTACTTCTTTTTGAATCATTTCGGCAACCGTTTTGGTGTTGTTGGTACGGGAGAGATAGAGGATAAGCGTCCTTTCGGAACTTTGGAAATTTCCTATTGCACCGAACTTTTCCACCTGCAAGTCGGCTAAGCCCAGAGAAATAAATAGATACAATGTGTAAACCGCAAATTTCATGAAATCGAATTATTCTAATCTCTGGTAAGAAGTTTACTAAAGGTCAAATCGGCCAATTGCCAGTTGTCATTTTCCTTTACATAGACCTCCGTAACCATAAAAGGGTTGGTTACTTCATTATTACCCACGACAGCCAGCAAAGTAATTCGATTCCAAAGAATGGCGGTTTTGTCATTCAAAACTTCTACCATTGTTTCATGGACATCCGCCTTTTTATAATGGATGCCGCCACTTCGGATAATATCCACTTCCCGATCTTTGCTCCAAGTACCGCCCATGTGCACGAACTTGGCCTTTTCATGAAAGAGTTGCGCCAGTTTATCCGCATCCTTGTCCGCCATCCATTGCCATTTTTGTTGGGAGAGTTGCTTGATTTCCTGTTCGATATCGGCGGATTGCGCCATAGCCATTGGTACGCTTAAAAAAGCGATCAGTACGCCTAAAATCAGTTTTCTATTCATCGTTTTGTTTTTTGTTTAAAGTTTAGTGTTTAATTTCATGGGTGTCCCTAACACTGCTAAAGGTCAGGTCCAGCAATTTCCAATCGTCCCCTTCCTTTTGATAGAATTCCGTTACTGTAAATTCGGTCGTAACATCGTTGCCCCTTACGTGGGCGGTAAGCGTAATACGGTTCCAGAGTACGACAGTGTCCTTTCCGAACGTTTCTACGGCCACGTCATGAACCTCGGCATTCTTGTACCAAATACTTCCCGATTCGATGATTTCCAGCTCCCTGTCCTTTTTCCAAGAACCGCTCATGTGTACAAATTTGGATTTGTCATGGAACAACGAAGCCAATTTGTCCACATCTTTATCCGCCATCCATTGCCATTTTTGTTTGGAGAGTTCCTTGATTTCTTCTTCGATGCCGTTGCCTTGAGCGAAAGATGACGCACTAATTAGAATCAAAAAGATTCCGAATACAAGATTTTTCATTTTTTAAGTGTTTAAAAGTTACTACTGAATACTATTATTTATTGCAATGAGGTATACTTTTTAATGGGTCATTAACAAGTTTCCCAAACCTATGGAAAATTTAAGATAGTCGGGTTACCTGATTTACTGATTTACTTACCATTTTTACTGATTTTGATAGGTTATATGGCTTATTCACAAAACATTAACTAAATTCGGAAAAAGGCAAATACCTATGGTCTCAACTAAAGATTTGATAAAGGTGAATGACTATTGCTCAAAATTCAATCTGTCAACCTTGCACCCGTTGGTCAGTGTGCATGATTTGTCGGAAGGCACCTTGGATGGGCGGGAACATGCCGAAGCCGTCAGGTATCACTTTTACGGTGTTTTCCTGAAACAAGGGGAGGGTTGTATTTTAAGATATGGCCGTCAGAACTATGATTACCAAGATGGGACCTTGGTGTTTTTAGCACCTGGACAGGTAGTACACGTCGGGCATATCGATGCTAGTTTTAAACCGTACGGTCATGCGCTTTTGTTTCATCCCGATTTGTTTTATGGAACCCAATTGGCCAAAACGATTAGCGAGTACAGTTTTTTCTCCTATCTATCCCATGAAGCACTCCATATCTCAAAAAAGGAACGGCAATTGGTGTTGGACTTATTTGATAAGATACGAACTGAACTTTCCCACGGAATAGATAAGCACAGTAAAGAACTCGTCGTTGCTAATATCCAACTATTTTTGAAATACTGTATGCGGTTCTACGATCGGCAGTTTATTACCAGGGAAAAGGAAAACCTTGGGGTTATACAACGGTTTGAAATGTCCTTGAATTCCTATATCCAAACTGGAAAAGCCAGAGAGTTGGGTACCCCTTCGGTCGGCTATTTTGCGAAGGAACAAAATCTGTCTTCCAATTATTTCGGCGACCTGGTCAAAAAGGAAACCGGGAAAAGTGCCAACGATCATATTCAGGACCAGTTGATCGAGATAGCCAAACAAAAAATCTTTGATCCGGAGAAAACCTTAAGCGAAATTGCCTATGAGCTTGGGTTTAAATATCCGCAACACTTTACCCGACTTTTTAAAAATAAAGTAGGGTATTCGCCACAGAAATTTCGGTCATTGAATTGATTCTTCCATTACCATCCAAGATTCTGGCTAGGGTAAACTAGGTGCTAAAAAACGGCCGTTTTACGATACTATTTCTTAAGCAGGCAATACATTTTCTGAGAGTGTCCCATTCTTGGTCTCATTTAGTAGTTTCGTTAATTAACCTTTTGGCGGACTCTTTCGGGTAGGTAATATCGCAAGATGTTTATCCCATCGACAGATATGCTGGCTATGTCGAAATTTTTAGATTTTATCGACATATTTCACAAATACAACAACTAATTATCTATAAAAGCAGCTGCCATTAACTCTTGCTCAGCCCTTGAGATTCCGATTTCATTCGCAATCTTTTTCCATTGGCGCACGGAGTCTAGAACTTCTTCGATAATAGTATCCATTTGCGCATTATCCAATCGGAAGTACTCCCCTACGCTTTTTGCCAGCTCCAAATCCAAAGCATTGTTCTCCATGTCAATATTTAATACTAGTCCGTCTTTGTCTATCGATGGGTTAATATCATAAGCGGGAGAAAGTATCCAACCTTTTGAAGTCAAAATAAATCCATGATTACGCAAATGGTCATCGGTATTCGAAACCGCGATATTAAAAACAATTCGACGCCATAACTGGTGTAGGTTTTTATCAATGTTCACCCCATTGGTTTGGATAAATTCGGCAATGTCTAGATAACTTGCTGGGCTATCCCGAATGGTGTCCTCATTATTCCCTGTCATGGTCATGGCTGATGAAAAATGGATACGCTCTTTCCTTATTCTATCAAAACGTTGTGTAAAAAAGGTATTATAGTTTCCAGTAATTTTTTCAATTTGGGAGGGTGCCATTTCGATTCCACAATTTATCGCCAATCGATATGCCAAAAATTCCCATACTCCTTTATCTATAGTATCATTCTTTGAAGGAAATTTTGCTATCCAAAGATTTCCATGTTCATCCAAAATATTGGCCTTGGGTCTTGCTCCACCCAAAGAAGATCCTGGGGCCATTAGAACGGCCAACCATTTTTTTACTTCTTCATTATCGGTGTCATTCTCAAAATGCTTGGCAGCTTCTTGTAGTTCCCTCACTGACGACCAAGGGGGGGTAGGATTCTCTTCATTATTATCCAAAAATGGGCCTCTAGGATCTGTTTTAAAACGTAATGCTCCCATTCGACTTTCGTCATATACTCCTAATAAATAATCAATTTCATATAGGGTAGGTGCTTTGTCGTCTTTCTCTTTAGCACGTTGGGCAGCCCGTCTTTTCATTAGGGTTCGGCCCCAAGTATCAGGCATACTGTCCAAAAAGACTCCGAAATTTTCTTTGTTATTGGGATATTGTGGTCCTGAATAGAATTGAATATCCGGATCTAATAATAGCTGTTGTTCCGATTTTATCCAATTCTTATCGTATTCAAAACTAAATGCTTTTTTTCCTTTGGCATAATGAGCCGCAAGAACACCTATCAGCTTGGCCTCCGGCATTCCTTGCCAATGCGCATAAACGTATATATAAAATTTACCTTGTGCCATTCTTCCCTTTTATAATAAATCTAGGTCTTGTAGTTTTCTTCCAAATTCGTCATCAGCAGCTAGTTTTAGAAAATCATCTTGTAACCCTAAAACCCGCAATACATTAAAGTAGGAGCCAATGCCCACGCTAGGGTCGCCCTTTTCTATAAGGTAAAGTGTGCTCCTAACAATATCAGCCCTTTCAGCAACTTGAAGCGTTGTAAGTTTTCTTCTCTTCCGAGCCAATTTTATGTTTTCTCCCATCCGCTCTAAAACCTTTATGTGTTTGGGGAACAGCGTTTGTTTTCTTTTAGTCATAACTAAAATGATTGTTATTTCATACAAATATATCATTTTTGATTGAAATAACAATCATTATATACTAATTACAAGAGACATCAATAATCATTTTGGGCTTTCCCTTCCCAAATCTTACCCCAAAATTTTGCGCGTGGATCCTATCCGGTTTTTGTAGTCTTCCGGCAGATAAGCGTAAAGCAAAAACCGGATAGGGCGCATTCTATTCCTTGTTTTTGGGTTCGCACCATTCGGGTAAAAACTGGAACAGCAGCACACTCTAGGAAATTTCCAAAACATCTTTTTAAAACCCATACAGAGGCGTTGCAAACCATGCTCGATTTCATTTTTTACAACGAAATCGCACCGAAAGAACGCTTTGGGCCTACTGGATGGAGCTTGGAGAACTTGATTAAAAAAGGTTCAGCACAATGGCGGCCAAAATAAAAGAATTGGACAATCAGGGGATAACACCCTCCAAACCATGATAAAATTACTCTTCGAACATGCACCGCAGCAAAGGCGGCAAAAAACACTTTCATCGGACAAGCAAGATATGCCTATTAGGGATGATGCTTTCTTTAAAACAGCTTTTGAAGCTATAGAAATGCAGAAACAAAATACCATTCTAAGACAAAACCTTGACAAGATTCAACAACAATTTATTGAAACGCTTGATAAAGTGGAGATAAACAAATCACGTTTTGGTCAGACAAAATTGCAATTGAACATAACACTGGAAGCGTACAACAATTTGACGTCTACACTAAAACTAAGCTATGTACTTCAGCCTTACGGAACAGAATAAAACACCAACTTTTACAAAAAACTCCTTCGATTTTGGAAGTGACCCTGAAAATTATACCATCGGCGATGTTAGAAATTCTCCGAGGTGTAAGAAGGAGATTTTCAAAAACTCATTCAATAAGTGGAGTATTCTATGTGTTAACTTGGTTTACATGGTTTTATATCTCAAGGTAGCAATTGATTAGTTCACCATTCTACACGGGCGTATGCCACATATGCTATAGATTACCGATTAATTACAATTTTTGCCTGCATCGACAATGGTCCAGCCATAAGTGTCTATTAAGTTCTGTCTGGCTGTTTGACTTGAACAAAATGAGCTCGATCCGCCATTAAATTTTACGTTCGTTTTTAATTTGGAAAGGTTGTTCCAGCCTATTAGGGTTGCATCATAATTCTCTTTTGAAAGCCCTGTACCTTCAAACATTTCCAACATGTTTTCGACATTCCCAATATTCCAGCTACCAATACTTTTATCAAAAGCTATGGCACCTTTAAATGTTTTCTGCATATTTTTCACGTTGGAGACGTTCCAGGCCGATAAATCTTGATTAAATACTGAATTATTCCAAAAAAGCCCACCCATATTCTCAACATTGCTGACATCCCAAACACTTATATCTTGATTGAATACGTCATTATAAGCAAACATAATGCTCATCTCTTTAACATTTGACACGTTCCAATTTGTAATATCATAAGAAAATGAATCAGCTCCCTGAAACATGGCGGAAAGATCAATCGCACCCGACATATCCCAACTCCCTATTGGTTGATTAAAGTTCCGCGCACCATTGAAAATTGCCGAGAAATTCTCAACCTTTGAAACATTCCATGCACTAATATCTTGATTAAAGGCTTTCGCACTTTGAAACATGGTGCTAAGATCGGTTACCTTGGGAAAGTTCCAGGCGCCAATATCTTGATTAAATGCCTTTGCACCTTGAAACATGGTACGAATTTTCTCCACATTATTTAAGTCCCAATTACCAATGTCTTGATTGAAAGTACCAGTATTTTCAAAAAAAAACCAGTCATATCTTTCATATTTGATACATCCCAGTTTCCTATATTCTGGTTGAACAAATCACATTCAGCAAACATAAATGAGGCAAATGCTATGTTCGATACATCCCAGTTTTCGAAGCTGGTATTTCCTGCCAGTTTAGCGCAAAACCGAAACATTTCATGTGCGGTAAATACATTATTTAAATCGGGAACATCGGTGGCTATGACATCCAATTCAGTACACCCCTTAAATGCTCTTGAAAAATCATTCCATTGAATATTTCCCCATTGATTGATTAAGATTAATTTTTTGCTATCACTATCACTTTCATAATGTTGTGTATCAAAGTGAATTCGGGGAAATTTACCAGTGATAACGACAGAGTACGTACCTGGTATTTCATATGAATGTGTCGCATTACCACTCAAATTATTATCAGATGAACCATCTCCCCAGTCTACATTATAATCGTATATAAGGCCTTCAAAAGTTGGAATTGAAATCTGGGAATCGCTCGATAACCCCTCATTATGGGTAACCCATGTAGTAACAAACCCGGAAGATGTTGGCGGAGGTTGGACTGTGATAACCTTAACTATCCATTCTTGCGTGTCCCCGCTCTCCGAAGTTATAGTAAATGTTACTGGATTGCTAAAATCTAAAGGAGTATCTATCAACGGTTCAATGGTTGCTCCGTTGTATTCGATTTCGGGCAGCAGACTAGTAATATCTGTTCCCTCAGGCAACTGAAGCCCAAACGTGTTTTCTGAAATAATAAAACCCTTCTTTTTGTTAATCGATAAATTGGTGATTTCATTTGCTATACTGCCGCCAATTATTAAAGTAATACTGTGCCCTACGGTCAGATTTTCAGTCGATTTCACCAATATCGTTACCTCACCTACTCCAAGGGCAGTTACCAATCCGTTGACATCCACAACAGCTATAGATTCATCACTACTACTCCAGACCACCGTTGTATTCGTAGCATCCGAAGGAAGGGTGGTAATAGACATTTGTATAGTTGCACCTAAGAGGAGACTTTGTGTTTCTGTGGTTATTTCAATTGATGTTATATTTATTTCGACATCAATTTCTTGAGCTTCATTTTCTTCACATGAATACATTGATAATACTACCGGTAAAATATAAAAGACTAGAGATTTGAAAAGTTTCATTCTTGAAAATTTAACGTCAACCTTATGTGTTGAACAAATTAACTTTTAAATAGGAAATTCATTGAGTTCTAAAGGTCCAAACCTGACCTATCGATTTTCCTCCTTTGTAATTTGATTGTTTCCCGAAATTCCGGGGTTATCAGTTTTCCATGTAGTTATGAACTCTGTTTGAGCGTTGGCTAGTATAGCAAATAGTATACAAAGTTGGGTAACAACAGTTTTGTGCATAAGATTTGGGATAACGCTGCAAACTTAATCGTAGAAAGTATGCTACTTCAATAAATTGGATAACCTGTACTACATTTCCTTCAAAAATATATTTTGAAATTAATCTCTTTGAAAGTATTCTCATTAGTTTAAGACTACATCCAGACGGCCTAAATGCTATATAAATCTACGATAATTACACACCTTATTGCACACCGAATTATCCACATTTGCCTTGGTTTTAGATGATATCATTAAAAATAAAAAGCCTGTTAATCAATGATTAACAGGCTTTTTGATATAAACCAAGATTTGGTTCGTCGGGATGACAGGATTTGAACCTGCGACCCCACGCCCCCCAGGCGTGTGCGCTACCGGGCTGCGCTACATCCCGAATTCGGAATGCAAAAATAGAAAAGTTAAACAGATTACCTTACATCTTTTCAATAAAAATCCAAAAAACTATTCCAAACTTTCCATCCATTCGAATAAACGTTCCGTCCAACCTCTTAAATGCTTGTCTTGAAGCGCCAAGGAGAATCCGTGTCCCCCTTTGGGATAAATGTGCATAGTCGCAGAAACCCCTTTGTCTTTTAAGGCTTGGAAAAACAGTAGGCTGTTTTCAACGGGTACGCCGGCATCGTCCGTCGCATGAACTAAAAATGTCGGCGGAGTATCCGCAGTGACTTGTAATTCGTTCGAAAAATGCTTTTCTAAATCGGAATTGGCCGTTTCTCCTAACAAATTCTTTTCTGAACCAGAATGTTTGGTCGTTTGCGTAAATGTTATTACGGGGTATCCTAATGCCATAAAATCGGGGCGCGCACTTTTATCATCCATCCCATCTACGCGCTCATAGACCTTTTCGTCAAAATGTGTACCGAGGGTAGCGGCCAAATGTCCTCCGGCTGAGAAACCTATTATACCAATTTTATTTTCTAGAATATTCCAATCTTTTGCCTGGCTTCGCACCATTCGCATAGCACGCTGAGCATCGATTAATGGAACATTATGTTTTTCTTTTTGAGAGACATCCGATGGCAAACGGTATTTTACGACAATCCCGGCAATACCTTTTCCGTTTAGAAATTTAGCAATATCGGTGCCCTCCCAATCATAAGCCAGAATACCGTACCCACCACCCGGAAAAATCAACATGGCCTGCCCGTTGGCATTTGACTTTGCTGGCAGATATACCTCTATTGTCGGCTCTTGCACTTTGCCAATCCTCAAAATATTTGTGTAGTTTTTTACTTCTTTTTCATCCGATTCAATACGGTTGGGAATCTTGTTTTTTGGCCATAACGGCATTATGGTATCTTGGGCTTGCATAGCATAAAAAGTAAGGAATATGATAATAAAACTATTCTTGAACCTTGTTTTCATAAATTTTGGTTGTTTGTTAAAATTAAAAAAATACCGTTGGTTTATCTCAATCTCCAATTTAATCACAATTCCATTTGAAATTGGCAACCTTATCCTTGCTGGCGGAAGATAAGTTGTAATGCCACCATTCCGTTCTGATACTCCAAAACCCATGTCGCTCCATAGTCTCTTTAAGCAATTTACGGTTATCTAGAATTTTTTGAGGCAAATCTAAATTATCATGGTAAGCCTTTTTTCCGAAGAAATCAAAATCGGTACCCATATCCAGTTCTTCGTCGTTTAAAGTTACCAAGGTAATATCGACTGCGCCACCTCTATTATGAATCGACCCCTTCTTTGGGTTCGCTACATATTGTGGATTCGGTACTATTTCCCACATTTTATATTGTACTGCATTGGGGCGATAACAATCATAGAACTTAATTTTTACTCCGTTTTTTTTGAATTCGGCATTGGCTTTTAACAAAGCCTTCGCCGTTTTTACACGGGTATAACATTCGGCACAATCATATACTTTGGCATTAAGAAAATTGTTTTCCGTAGCGTAGCGTAGGTCATAGGCAAAACCATCACTAAAATCTGCCAATCGCACAAAGGTGGTATCGGCCAAACCTTCAAACGATTTGAACTTAGGTTTAGCCTTAGCTATTATAACTTCATTTATTATGGTGTCCGGGGCCTTTTTTAAAACCTCTTGTGGTGGCGACTGCTTTTCTTTTGGTGGGTGCTCTTTACATCCAAAAATCAATAAGACTATCAAACCGGTAAAAAAATACTTCATGAAATTACTGTTTCTATAATCAAATTTCCGCTTTTTCCCCTATCCCTTGAGGATGTCAAAAAAAAAACATTAATTCCGTTCATAATTGGTCTATTTCAAAATTCACCTCCACCTCCTAATTTTACAAATCAGAAGACAAAACTTCTCATTGGCTAAGCCCCAAGATTTCGATTGGAAGATAATACATTTTTTTAGTTCTAAAAATTCAGGATTTTGGTTTGCTGAACATTAGATTCACAATAATATGGATTAACTTTAGGCCATGTCAGTTCTATTTCAACGTATACTTTCGGTCGCTTTAATTCTTTCTACATGGGCTTGTCAATCTCCCAAAAAAGAAAGTAAACCTCCAAATAAAAAACCCAACATCATTCTAATCATGGCCGATGACCAGGGTTGGGGAGATTTAAGCTTTAATGGAAACACCAATCTCAAAACACCACATATCGATGCCATCGCACAAAATGGGGTTGCTTTCGAAAACTTTTACGTACAACCCGTATGTTCCCCTACGCGTGCCGAGTTATTAACAGGGCGTCATTTTACCCGCTTAGGGGTGTATTCTACTTCCGCAGGTGGTGAGAGGTTAAACCTTGGGGAGACGACTATTGCGGAAGTCTTAAAAAATGCCGGATATCGTACTGCGGCCTATGGCAAGTGGCACAATGGCATGCAACCGCCCTATCACCCCAATGCAAGGGGTTTTGATGATTTCTACGGATTTGCTTCTGGCCACTGGGGCAACTATTTCAGCCCCATGCTCGAACATAACGGACAAATCGTAAAGGGAAATGGTTTTTTGGTCGACGACCTTACCGATCATGCCTTGTCTTTTTTGACCGAAAATAAGGATGCGCCATTCTTTTTATACTTGCCTTTGAATACCCCTCATAGCCCAATGCAGGTGCCCGATACCTATTGGAATCGATTTCAAGACAAACCGCTCGATAGGCTTTATCAGGGGGAAGAAAAAGAGAATACAAATTTTACGAAGGCTGCCTTGGCCATGGTCGAGAATATCGATTTTAACGTAGGTCGTATTACCAAAAAAATACAGGAACTCAGTTTAGAGGAAAATACAATCATTGTCTACCTCTCCGATAATGGTCCCAACGGCTGGCGGTGGAACGGTGGCATGCGGGGCAGAAAGGGGTCTACAGATGAAGGGGGCGTTAAAGCACCCTTTTTTATTCAGTGGAAGGATAGTATCCCGGCAGGAAACACCGTACCCCAAATAGCAGCTGCCATTGATATTTTACCGACTTTGATCCACTTGACCGGCGTAAAGGTCAAAACTAAAAAGCCCGTTGATGGCAAAAACCTAGCCCCCCTATTATTTACGAAGAATACGAAATGGATCGATCGCCTTATTTATAATCATTGGAACGGGAAAACAAGTGTACGCTCGCAGCGCTACCGTTTAGACACCGACGATCGCCTCTACGACATGGCCAATGATATTGGTCAAACCTTTGATGTATCTGGTGAATTTCCTGATGTTTCCGATTCACTAAAAAAAGCCAAAATCCATTGGTTAACAACAATTCCGCCCAGCAAAAAGACAGATGAGGAAAGGCCCTTGACCTTGGGTCATCCCGACTATGCATATACGCAAATTCCGGCACGTGACGGTATTCCCCATGGAAATATTGAACGAAGTAACCGCCACCCGAACGATACCTTTTTTACGAACTGGAAAAGTGTAAATGACTCGATTACCTGGAATGTAGATGTTCTAGCCGATGGTGTATTCGACGTTCAGCTCTATTATACCTGTAAAGAAAAAAATGTGGGTGCGACATTACAGCTTTCCCATGGAAAAACCCACTTGACCACAATAATAACAGAAACACATGACCCGCCACTGAAAGGAATGGAAAATGATCGTGACCCCCGTATAGAATCATATGTCAAAAATTTTAAACCAATGGTAATGGGAGAAATAGCACTTAAAAAAGGAAAAAGCCAACTTACGCTGAAGGCGCTATCTATTACAGGGAACGAAGCAGTTGACGTACGCCTCCTGTTATTTAAACGTAAAGATTGATTCAAGACCATAACCGGCAAATAAAAAATTGGAATCTAAAAAAGATAAACTCAAAATCTCCTTATTTTGGTTTCTTGCAAAAAACAAAGTACCATTATGAACCATAAAATTTCTAGAAGAAAAGCAATTGGAAATAGTCTAAAAATTTCCGGAGCCGCCTTGACAGGCTTCGCATTTTCGAAAAATGATTCGTCTCAGATATTCTATCATAACAATCAACCAAAAAAGACACTGCCATTTCGAATAAGCCTGAACACTTCAACAATAATGGCCTATAAATTGGATGTCGATAAACAAATTGAAATGGTTGCCGATGCCGGCTTTGACGGAATTGAATTATGGATGCGGGATATAAAAGCCTATTTGGATAAAGGCGGTAGTAGTGCACAGCTAAAGAAAAAGCTAGAAACTGGTAATCTCGTTTTAGAAAACATTATTGGTTTTTCGAAATGGTGCAGTGACGACCGCGAGGAGCGAAAAGAAGCTATCGATCAACTGCGGGAGGAAATGCAGATAACCGCCAGTCTAGGTGGCAAATATATTGCAGCTCCGGTACAGGGAATCTCTTCCCTTGACCGCGGAAAGTGTGATGAATACGCTCAAAGGTACAATGCTATACTGGCGCTTGAACAAGAAACGGGGGTGACTCCGGTTATCGAGCTTTGGGGCGCCGGTGCTTTGCACAATTTGGCAGATTGTGCCCATATTGTTATTTCTACGGGCCATCCAAAGGCCACAATGCTACTTGATGTCTATCACGTATATCGCGGAGGCAATGATTGGGATACCGTCGATTGTCTCAATGGAAAGCGCCTTCCGGTAATTCATATGAACGATTATCCCGAAAGTCCTGAACGCGAATCATTAACGGACGCACACAGAGTGTTTCCCGGTGAAGGTATTTGCCCATTCGACGTAGTCATCCCCAAACTGTACGAGGCGGGTTTTAGCGGTGGTTTCTCGGTGGAGCTTTTTAACAAGGAATATTGGTCGACTATGGATGCGGAAACTATATTAAAGAAAAGCTACGAAAACACCGTTCGGGTAATTGAAGCCGCACTTAAAAAGAAATAAAATCATTTTGCGCCATTTTAAATACGCTGCGACATTTCATTATCATTCAAAAACAATTATTAAAAAAAGTAGAATTTTACTATTTTCCCAGTTTCATTTTTCCCATAATAAACTAATGTCGACAAAGAATATTCATAAAAGAACAAAAATATCGTTTTATAGCTAATCTAACGTGTATTTCAGCAAATCGCTGTCTTCGAACCCTATTCGCTCCGCTTTAGCGACAAACGAAGTATCGCCGGGCAATGGTTCCCGGTAGAACTGCCAAACGGAATCTTGGGGCTGTTTATAGAGAATCGTAGCATCTGGCCTATGGGAGTATAATGCAACACCACTCACCTTTTTTTCCATCTCCAATGGAGCCAACTTCAATTGTTTGCCCTTTGGAAGCCATTTTGCGAGTAACTCTTTTTCAGGATACACTCCTAAATCGTGAGTATCAATTATCCAGTCTTTTAAAATACCACGCAAATGTTTTAAAGTATCCCTAAGTTCTGCCCTGTCAGCCAAATTCTCCAATTCGTAGGGATCGTTCTGAAGATCATAAAGTTCTTCCTCAGGTTTTGGGGTTCGAAACCAGAGGGATTGAGTTGCGTCTAATTCCCCATTTTTCCACATCTTATTCATTTTTTGCATCATGGGCATTTGTTCACGATATACTACCGGCAACGCGTTACTGATATTCTGATTAAAATTCTTGATGTATTTATAACGTTGGGAACGTACTCCCCGCAAACGATCGTAAACCCCATCAAAACGATCGGAAGTGGTAAAAATGTATTTGCTTTTTAAGGTATCTCGATACTTTCCGTACAACGCTTTTCCTTGCATTGTTTTGGGAGGTTTTAAACCTGCCCAAGATAAAAGTGTAGGTGCAAAATCAATAAAATTGATAAAATTGTCATTACGTTCCCCGGCCTTTTCGTTTTCAGGGAACTTAATAACCAACGGCACTTTCGTTCCGGTTTCATACAGTGCACGTTTATGTCTTGGGAAAGGTCCGCCATGATCCGCGTAAAAAAATATGATGGTATTATCATACAGCCCGTCTTCTTTGAGTTGGGCTATAATCTCTCCGGCCTGATCATCCATCCGTTTGAGGTTGCTATAGTTAACCGCCAAATCGTGTCGAATTATTTCGTTATCGGGAAAATAGGAAGGTACCGACACTGAATCAGGGGTTACAAAAAGTTCACTATCCCGTTGTTTCCAAATACCCGATTCGTGGCAGACGATAAAATTGAAAACGGAGAAAAAAGGAGCGCCTTTCGGACGGTTGCGCCAATGGGCGTTCTTACTGCTCTCATCCCATACAGACTCCAGTTTTTTAAAATTATAATCTTCTTTAGAATTATTGGACGTATAATAGCCTCTTTTTCGCAATAACTGCGGAAACATAACCGTCCCCTTTGGCACTACGGGCGAATAAGAGGGGATACCGATTTGCATTTGGTTGCTATTATCTCCGGAGTAGGTGCGCATATTGTGCGTACCAAGGGTCGTTGGGTACATTCCTGTAATAATACCACTTCGCGTGGGAGCACATACGGGAACAGGTGCGTACGCATTCGTAAACACTACGCCATCACTCGCCAAAGCCTCTAAATTAGGAAGTGAAATCGTGCTATCGCCATACATTGGAAAAAAGTCGGGAGATTGGTCCTCAGCGACGAGCCATACAATATTCGGGAGTTCTTCCGTTGATGCAATTATTTGATTTTTATCGTTATCCGCACAGCCTAACATCAAGATTGATGCAATGAAAAAAAGGGTCAAATGTTTCATAGATCAGTTGTATAGCATTGATAATATTAGAAGATAGGATAAATTTAACCGATTTAATTTGTGGATAAAGCCAAAAACTGTCAGGCTATCGATACCAGGAAAACAATCAAGTTATAAAAACGGTACGCTATTCCAATCCACTTAAAAATTTCAAACTCTGTGGCACTTGTTCCACCACCCGTGAACATTCGTCTTCAATAAACATATATTTGACGACACCTAACTCTTTAGCACGTTTGACAACGCCCGCAATATCTATCTGACCGGTTCCCAACACTACATTGGTCTCAACATCTTCATGTCCTGTATTGTTGCCCTTCACCCCTTTTTCTAAATCTTTCAAGTGCAGGAGCACGAATTTTTTCGGATATCTATTCAGTAAGCTCAATGGGTCTTCACCACCATGCTTTACCCAATACACATCCATCTCAAAAGCAAAATGATCGGCATGCTCTGCCATATAATCAAATAATGTTCCGTCTTTATACGGCCGAAATTCATAACCGTGGGCATGATAGGCCAACGTTATACCCTCCTTTTTTAATTGTTTGCCCGCTTTATTAAATACTTCGGTAGCCTCTTTTGTCTTTGCTATATCAAATTTGTTCCCTTCATGAGAAATCCATGCGCACATAACATATTTAGCACCGAACGCTTTGGCGTTTTGAATAATTGCATCAATCTTTCCGTTCTTTAAATCGTCGTACGAAGCGCCAACGCTGACGACCTCCAAATCCCGCTTTTTTAGTTGATCTTTGAACTCCTCCCTTGAAAGGCCGTATGTACCACCGCCCTCCAGATTGGTCAACCCCCATGATTGAATGATATCCAAAGTACCAGGAACATCGGTCTTAAATTGATTTCTTAGGCTATAAAGCTGTATGCCTATTTCTTGGGCACTGACCGATATCGTAAACAGGGTCAACCAAAAAAGTGTTATTGTTTTTGCCATAGTAGTTATATTTAGAGGTTTTCTATTCTTCCAGTTTTTGTAAATATTCCAAACTTTTGGGCACTTGTTGCACCACCCTTGTAGATTCATCTTCAATAAACAAGTACTTAAGCCCCATTTTTTTTGCTTCCGTCACAATTTCAGCAATATTTATCTGGCCTGAACCCAAGGTTACATTTGTGTCTACATCAGATCGGCCGTTTTGATTTCCGACGACTCCCTTTTTACAATCCTTCAAATGCATAAGCTTGAACTCATTCGGATATTTCTTCAACCACTCGACCGGATTTTCCCCAGGGTGAGCAAACCAATATACATCCATTTCGAAATCAAAATATTCAGAATTTGTAATCATGTAATCCATCAAAGTAGCATCTCCATAAGGGCGAAACTCATAACCGTGAGGATGATATGCCAAAGTAACACCTTCGGCCCTCAATTTTTTTCCCGCCTTGTTAAAAACGTCCAAGGCCAATTTGACATCGTCGATTGTAAAAATGGTGTCCTTATGCGGAATCCAAAAACAGACCACATATTTCGCCCCATAATCTTTCGCTCTCTTTAGAACCGTTTCGGGACTATTTTTCAATTCTTCGAAGGGCGCACTCGCACTAACGATTTCCAAGTTGTTTTTAGCCAAAAGCGCTTTGTATTCTTTTAGGGAATACCCTTGGGCACCATCGTTTCCATCTTCAACTTTAGTGAATCCCCAGCTCTTGATTTTAGCGAAAGTGCCAGGAACGTCTTTTTTAAACTCATTTCGCAAACTATAAAGTTGTAGCCCTATTTCTTGAGCGGACCCATGGATAGCGAAAAGGAGCAAAAAAAGAACTATTATAGCACTACGCATACGATGAACAATTAGTATTCAATTGAAAACACCCTAAAATACAAAATACTTCCCTTCATAGAAGGAAAGTATTTTATTTATTGTAATCAGAATTTTACTAAGTCAACAAATTGCCGTTTTCGTCCCATTCGGCGATTTCGTTTCGCTTGCTTTGGTCCACACATTTAGCAATCCATTCCGGGTCATACTCTACCCCATGTTGTTTAAGTACTTCATCGGGCACACCATCCCATACATTGGGCGAGTTACCTTTATACCCCAAGTCGGCGATTCCCACCTTTGATGTATAATAACCGGTAACCACCAAATTGCGCATAAGTGCAAAGAATTGAATTTCCAGTGCTTGGTCATCCAATGGTTTTTCTGTGTCATGGAAACAGATGGTGTCTAAAATTTCCTTTTGCTGCTCTAAAGTAGCTGCCTTAAATTCAACACCATAATCGGTATTTGATTTATGGTCTAACCACATTAAACCGCCCAAGAGCGTATTTTGCATTTGAGGCATATCTTTACCGATAAACTCGATAAACTCAGGAACTTCGGCCTCAATAGGCCCGCCATTCGGTTCTTTCGGCGGGAGAATTACAGTACTCAATACGGCAATGGTCTCCATTTCATGTTCATTGAACAGCTGTTCTGCGTGTAATTTCTCAACACGTTCCAACTCCTTGGGTGTTCGACCAAAGTAATGGGTATCAGTAGCAGCGGCAACTTCCTGTGTTACAGTCTCGCCTCCTTCAGGCTTACAGCCATGAAAGGCGATGGCAGAAGCACCAGCGCCAAGAATCATCGTTTGTATACTCTTTCTTCTGTCCATCATTAGATATTTTGTTGTTTCAATTGTTCGATAATATAATCGGAAGCCCTCCAAGACAAGGCCAAAATTGTCCAAGTACAGTTCTTATCGGCCTGAGACACGAAAGGTCCGGCATCTACGATAAAAACATTATCTGCATCGTGCAACTGATTAAATTTATTAGTTACCGACGTTTTTGGATCATCGCCCATACGGGTCGTACCCACTTCGTGAATAATTTCACCCGGGGCATGCAACCCATAGTCTCTATCTTTTCCTGGTTTGTTTAAATAAATTCCACCCATATTATGTGAAATTTCTTCAAAAGTATCCTGCATGTGCTTGGCTTGACGCACTTCGATATCTGACCATTTATAATTGAACTTAAGCACAGGTATACCATAATCATCAACTGTAGTAGGATCAATTTCACAATAATTTTCTTTTACCGCCAAACCTTCACCTCTACCACCAAAGCCTACAATCGCTCCATAGTATTTTTTAACCTCATCGCGCAGCTTATCGCCATATCCGCCTGTGGGCAAACCTAATAATTTATTAAAATTACTCTGGTCAAATCCGAATCCGTAATTGGGTTGCCCCATACCACCCCAAACTTCAATGTGGTACCCTCTTGGGAAATCTAAATTTTTATTATCACCCCACCAAGGGCTATACACGTGCATGCCCCCTACCCCATCTTCATTGTAAGATACATCACGGTCCATTAAACCTGGTACGAATGCCGAACCACTACTCCCTGTAGAATCGTGCAAATATTTACCCACTAAGTCACTACTATTTCCTAAACCGTTCGGGTGTTGTTTACTTTTACTATTTAAAAGAATTCGTGCAGAACTACAAGCAGAGGCCGCTAGCACTACCACCTTGCCTTTTAACTTATATTCTTTTCTATCATCTTTGCTAATATACGAAACCCCTGTAGCTTTTCCTTCGGCATTAGTGGTCACTTCACGTACCATTGAGTTTACAAATATCTTCACTTTCCCGCCACTTTTCTGCGCAGGAAAAATAAGGCAACTACCCGCAGAGAAATCAGCATATACCTGGCACGACCGGTTGCATTGGCCGCAATAAAAACAAACCCCCCGCTCATTATTGATACGCTTGGTAAGCATTGAAAGTCGACCAGGAATTACGGGAACACCCGATTTTTTAGCACCTTTTATATAAAAAAGTTCATGTAACCTCGGTTTTGGTGGTGGAAGAAAAAAACCGTCTGGATCATTTTCTAGACCTTCATTAGTACCAAAAACCCCGATCAATTTATCTACTTTATCGTAATATGGTTTAACATCGTCATACCCAATCGGCCAATCTTCTCCGTGACCATCACGGGTTTTCCCTTTAAAATCTTTGGGTCCAAAACGGAGTGAAATTCTGCCCCAATGGTTCGTTCGGCCACCGAGCATTCTAGAACGCCACCAACGGAAGGTAGTTCCTTCGGCATGAGTATAGGGTTCTCCATCAACTTTCCAATCGCCATAAGACATATCCCATTCTCCAAAAGCCCGGTCAGTACCGGCACCTCGTCGAGGCGAATCATAGGGCCATTTTAATTGAGTCATTGTAACGGGGTCTGCCGGGTCAAAAAACGGACCCGCCTCAACCACGGCAACATTGTAACCAGCATCGGCCAATTGCTTGGTAGCCATGCCGCCACCCGCACCTGAACCGACGATAATCACGTCATAAACTTCTGAGGATTCTTTAATTTGCATAATATGATTTTTCTTAGATGGCCTAAATTAGAAATTTAAACTAAAAAATCCCTTTTTTTCCATAAACAATTAACTATTCCTCACCGTTTGACACAAAAGGTAAGATAAATGAAACAAAATCAAGCGTTGGTCAAAAATTATCCATTTGAACCAATGCCTCCTCCACCGTTGCTACGGGAAGTTTACAAGTGGCGTCTTGGCAAACATAGATGAAGGTCTCATCTTCAACGTACCTGCCTTTGAACAATGGTAATTCACTTGCTGTCAAACTACCTACCACCAAGGCATTCGACAAGTTCAGTTTGTTGATTTTCTGAATAAGCGCAGGGGCATTTTTACCAACTACGGCAATTTCGAAATATGGAAAGGCTATGTTTTGCAATAGGGCATTCCATTTATAATAACTCTGGGCATGTTGGCTTGCCAAAGGCACCATTGATGAAAGCATCGATTCCGATTTGGCCCATAAATCCCTGTTATATTGAATATGCCCCAGTTGAAATAAATTATGGGCCATTACGGCATTGGGAGAAGGTAATACCCCGTCATCAGTTTTTATGATCTTGGCAACAAGTTCTGCACTATTACTATAATGAAACATACCAGAAGCCGGATCTGAATACTCTTTTTCAGTAATACCGTACAATTCTTCCGCAAAATTCAAATAGTCATCATCCATGGTCGCCTGATATAAATTGAGAGAAGCATCGATCATATAGGCATAATCTTCTAAAAAACCATCAGTTCGTTTGTCTCCTTCCTTATATGAATGACGGAGGTGTCCATTTTGAAAACTTCTTTCCTTTACAAAAGTAAAAACCGATTTGGCCTTCTCAAGAAATTCCTTTTCTCCAAATGCTTTATACGCATCAACAAAACCATTAATCAATAGGGCATTCCAAGAAGTTAGAATTTTATCATCAGTACCTGGGCGCACACGTTTTTCCCTCGCCTGCAAGAGCAAGTCGTTCACACGACTCTTAAAAGTTTCCAGCTCGGTTCGTTCTATATTGTTTTCCTTTATAAATTCTTTGTCGGTCATTGTTCGATACAAGACGTACTTGCCGTCTTCCCAAACATGATCAGGCTGTATGTGGTAATACTTCGCGAACAATTCAAAATCTTCGGTTAAAACAGCTTTTAATTCCGTCTCCGTCCATACATAAAATTTCCCTTCTTCTCCTTCACTGTCGGCATCAATGGCCGCATAATATCCTCCTTCAGGGTTTTTCATTTCCCGATCTAAAAAGGCCACCGTCTGTGAAACTATTTTTTTATAGGCCGGTTCTTCGAATGTTAAATAAGCCTTTGCATATAAGCTTAACAATTGTGCATTGTCATAAAGCATCTTTTCAAAATGGGGCACCTTCCAGTGCTGATCGGTACTGTATCTGAAAAATCCACCGGCAAGATGGTCGTATACACCGCCTTGGGCTATCTTGTCCAACGTATTCTTAACATGTATTCTTGTTTTTTCACTACCGCTTATTTTTTCATAGTCGATAAGAAAATCAAGATTACCAGGCAACATAAATTTTTGGGTTCCCTTGTCACCACCCCACTCCAAATCCCAGTTTTCTGACCAGAGATCAACACTTTCATCCAACGTATTTTGGGTCAACATACCTTTATTATCCGTCGGCTCTATCATATTGGCTTCTGCAATGCCCGCAGCAACCATATCGGCATACTCCCCCGCTTTTTTAGGGTCGTTCTTATACAATTCACTCACTTTTGTAAGCACCTCGCCCCACTGCTCGTTGGTGTGATATGTACCACCGTACAGCGGTTTGCCATTTGGCAATACAATCATATTCAGTGGCCAACCTCCATTTCCTTTTATCAATTGCAAAGCGGTCATATAAACATGGTCGACATCAGGTCGTTCTTCACGGTCTACCTTGATATTAATAAAATTTTCATTCATAATATTGGCAATGGCCTCATCCTCAAAGGTCTCTTCTTCCATAACATGGCACCAATGGCATGACGAATACCCAATACTTACCAGTACCAATTTATTTTCCTTTTTTGCAGTATCCAATGCCTCTTGGCTCCAGGGTTGCCAGTTTACGGGGTTGTGCGCATGTTGCAAAAGATAAGGACTGGTCTCATTAATCAGGGCATTGGTATATCTATGCTCAGAATCCTGTTGTCCCGTATTCTCTTTGCATGAGAACAAAAACAGCAGCGATAATATGGTAGCCTTCATTATACTTGGATTAGATGTTTTATATGGCATAACTTTTATCATAGCGATTAATCTTGCTAAAATACTTCTTTTATGGCAACAGTAAGAATTACGCGATTGACAGACACCGCATGGGAAAGTTTAGACAGCTGTATGGTAATAAATTCGGGACACCAACACTAAGAATCGAAATTGGCGCTATAGTTATTCCTTACATTTTTTAACACTTAGAAATTGCACAAATAGTGTTTCACCAATAAAGAATCATTTGTTAACTTATGCCTTTCAAATGTAATTTTATTGCAGCTTCGAGAAGTCGTATAAAATTGCGTCAATTAGATTCAACCAACAACAAAAGCAAATTATGGAGGACTCAAAAATTCATTTCGATCGAAGAAAATTTATAAAAGGCACCAGCGCAGCCATGGTGTTATCTTCTTTCGGAGCATATGGTCTCGATTTTGAATTACCAAAAAAAACATGGCGTGTCGGACTAATAGGAACGGGATGGTATGGCAAAAGCGATCTTTTTCGACTTATTCAGGTCGCCGATGTCGAAGTAATCTCACTTTGTGATGTTGACGAGCACTTATTGACCGAAGCTGCCGAATTGGTCAGCAAGCGACAGAAGTCGGGTAAAAAACCAAAATTGTATTCCGATTATCGCAAAATGTTGGCAAAAAAAGATTTGGATATCGTGCTTATAGGGTCTCCTGACCATTGGCACGCCTTACAATGTATCGATGCCCTGAAAGCCGGAGCGCATGTGTACGTACAAAAACCTATTAGCGTTGATGTACTGGAAGGAGAAGCCATGGTTGCTGCCGCTCGAAAATACAATAAAGTGGTTCAAGTTGGTACACAGCGAAAAAGTACGCCCCATTTGATCGACGTAAAAAAACAAATCGTTGAGGGCGGTCTTTTGGGCAAAATATCGCATGTTGAAATGTGCTGTTATTACCATATGCGGGCTAATGATAATCCTTCGGTACAACCGGTTCCCGAGTATTTCGATTACGATATGTGGACAGGCCCTGCACCTCTTCGCCCTTACGACGGACTACCCCATAGGCGTTGGTGGCGTGCCTTTATGGAGTACGGCAATGGTATTACTGGAGACATGTGTGTACATATGCTGGATACGGTTCGATGGATGTTAGATCTCGGATGGCCGAAACGAATTAGTGCCACAGGTGGAATTTACGTACAAAAGGAAAGCAAATCGAATATCGCGGATACCCAAACCGCTATTTTCGAATACGAGGAGCTTAATTGTGTTTGGAATCATCGCACCTGGGGCACACCGGCAGATCCCGAATACCCATGGTCATTTAAGTTGTACGGAGAAAAAGGAACATTGTCCGGGAGCACCATGAAAGCAGATTTTGTACCTCATGGAGGCGGAGACCCCATACATTTTGACGTCTTGTACGAAAAGGAAAAATACCCTGAAGACCTTACCGAAAAAGATATTGAACTAAATGCAGCACCTGCTACACGTTTGCACATGATCGATTTTCTAAACGCCATTGAAAATGGAACAAGGCCAGTCGCCGATATCGAAGAAGGTCATATTTCCACCGCCAGTTGTATCTTGGCCAACTTGGCAATGCAAACCAAAAGACCATTGGTATACGACCCAAAAAATAAGATTATTATTGATGATGAAGAGGCGACCCAATTATTGAAACGCGACTATCGCGGGCCATGGGTGCACCCGGATAAATCTTAACTTTGCTAATTTTTTATAGGAAGGGAATTTTTCTCAATTCAACAGATAAATTTTTAATAAAATAGCTGGGCTATCGCTTTCATTCGATAAGCCATGCGGTACCGAACCGTCAAAAAATAATAAATCTCCCTTTTCGAGGTATACATTATCCTTTTTTATCATGTAGGTCAGTTGGCCACTAAGTACATATGCCAGTTCATTGGCGTTGGTGGAAATAGGTTTTCGATAAGATCCCGGTGCTACGTCAACAATATATACGCGGAGACTATTATCTGACGTAGTACTGGAAAGTAAATGGGTATATTCTAGATTTTTAGAATCTTCTCTATCTTCTTTGGTGCCCTGACCATTTTTCACATGAATATAGTTACCACTGATATTGGAAGAAAGATCCAATTCGGAAAGGTCGATACTCAATGTTTGCATTATTTTTAAAAGTACCGGTAACGAAGGTGTCGTTCTTAGGTTCTCGATTTTTGAAATTAGCCCGGCACTAACACCAGTTCTTCTCGCAACCTGTTGCAAGGTCAAATCTCTCTTTTGGCGGGCCAGCTTCAACTGTCTTCCTATATTGATTAATATATCGTCCATTTATTTTACTGGTTGGTTGCAAGACACTTAGATATCTCTAATTTATTTTCAAGACAAAAATAAACATTTATTTTTTTGTATAAAAAAAGGGAAAATCTTTGAGATATTCTATAGTAAAGATGTAAAATAATAAATATTTCCGGCAAAATCACAAATATAAAAACCTTGATCGGCAATAGCTGCCGAAGTGATTACCGGTGCGCCCAATTTAGTCTGCCAAACCAATCTACCTGTAGTATGGTCGATGATATAAACTTTTCCGTCCATTGCTCCAAAAATTAAATGTTTTCCAACCAAAATAGGAGTACTTTCTACACTTTGTTGGTCATCGGAAAAATATGAAGGCGTATAAAAAAGTGGACTGTCGACTTCAAATTGCCATTGCTTTTCCCCTGTCTCCCTATCAAACGAAGCCACACCGGGATGTGAACTTGCTAAAATCACCTTATCATGAAACACTATCGGAGCCGAGGTACCTGTATGTTGCATTCCTGAAATCAACTCTTGAACTGTTTCTCCAGTTCTCAAATCTATTTTATGTAGTTTTTGTCGCTCGGCCACCCAGAGAAAACCATCGACATACGTCAAAACCCCATCACGAAAACGCAGTCCATCGTCACTTCTAGACCACAATAATGCCCCCGTCAGTCTGTCATGTGCATATATGGCACCCCAATGCTTCGAAACGATAAGCACATCATCGGCAATGGTCATGGTCGGGGTGGTTCCCTCACCACCGGTCCATGAGGTATTCTTCCAGATAACCTGACCATTTGTGACATTTAAGGCCGAGAGTGATTCTCCAAAACCGGTATAAACCACTTCACCGTCGGTAACCAGGCCAGTAATAAACCCAGGTAACCTATTATACCCCAGGTCTCTTTGCCATTTTAGTTTTCCCGAAGGAATATCAAGGGCATAGGTATATCCTAACATATCGGTGGCAATAACGGTGTTTTGGGCGATGACCATTTGATTCTTAATGCCATTTTTGGTCTTGAATCTCCATTTTTCCTGACCGTTGGAAGCGTCGTTGCAAACAATAAAACAATTGGAGGCATTACTATCATCAAACCCTGCCGATAGCAGATAATTGTCTTTAAAAACAGGAGAGCTCATGTATATATTACTTCCCAAGTTAGCTGTCCACTCCATTCGATAGGGTGCAGATAAATCGCCTTTAACAACAGCATGGTGTTCTTTGTTTCCGCCTAAATTTGCCCACTCACCATTTGATACTTCTATTTTAGTTCTTGAATCAACACTAAAATCCGCCTTTTTATGCAAAACCTCTCCACTATGTAAAAAAGCATCTACCACAACTTGAAATTTACTTTGTCCATCTGGATCAAAAGTAGCCCTCCAATTCCAATCAGAGGCTTTTTCCATAGATTTCCAACGGGATTTTTCCAATGCGGTTTCCCATCCGAATCCCTCTTCTCCCCAGACACTATACCGAACACTATCAACTTCAGCACCACTGTCATAAACATTAAGGGAGAAATCAATTTTTCCGGTTGCATTCAGCACGGCCTCTTGATTCTGGGGACTAACAATATGTATTTGCTTTTCAACAAAACTCCACCGAAGTTTGGTGGCCGTATTTCCGTCGGTGTCAACATCGACCGCTCGAAAACTTGATGGGGAATGGTCGATCCCACCTTGGGAAATAGTGGCGGTGCTATAAGAGATAACGCCCGACAACCCATGTGATTTTGCCCTATTGATATGCCAATGACCAAAAAACCAAGATTTTAAACCATAATCCTCCAAAATGATAGACTCTTTTTCGTTCTTTTTGAAAACAAAGCTATCGCCATCGGTTAAAAGGTCATGGTTAAAGAACATTTTAGGCTGATTACTTGGGTAGACCTGCAAAAGGTTTTGCAGCCAACCTCCAATGTCATTATGGTCAAAACTAGGTGGAAAGTCACCTCCCATCATTGGGGTTATCACATATAGCGCATTGCCTTCCTCAAAAGCATACCATGCAGGGCCAAATTGTTCTTCAAAGAACTGTTCGCCGTAATCTCCCTTTACCAAGTCATGGTTCCCTAAGCAATAATATACAGGAACGCCCACTTCCTTTTCAGTAAGGTTATTGGCGTGCCATAACATTCCTGAACGGTAACAGATATCACCCGTGTGAACGATAAAATCAGGCTTATGTACCCTGACATACTTCTTTAAATTATCGACCCAATTACCATATTCAAAGGTTTCCGTATCAGAAATATGTACAAAACTCGTATGCTCCTTTTTTTTCTTTGGCAGCACCGGGAAATCATATCTGCCAGTTTCCGGAGAAATAGGAATAAACCGCTTATTCGTGGTAAAATCGGCGCCAACATAAAGCGTAACGAAACGTTGCTTTTTCCAGCCAGGAAGTTTAAAATTGCCATTACGATCCGAACGCACTACACTATAGCCATCGGAAACAACGGCATTGGCCATTGCAGCCTCACCATCATCTTTGATACCATTTTCATTGGAATCAACAAAAACAATCCCCTTCAGTTGGGCTTCCATGGCACAGTGTGCCAGAACAAAAACAAAAAATAGAAAAACCGGTCTGCTTATCATGAAATGTACTTACTCTGTGATGCCTTGAATTTTTTCTCCAACAGGATGGTTGGCCTTAAAGAACATCCCTAATAAACTGGCAGCCGTTTGTGCAATGCGATCTTGATAAATTTGACCTTCATCGGATACTTCGCCGAGATGCGCTATGTTCGGACCCAGCGCCACGAGCCATGTTTCATCACTACGGGGTGCACTTGTTCCATGTCCTGTCCATTTTTCGCCAATTCCCCTGCCGTGGTCAGGGTAGACCAAGATGGCCGTCTTATTCTTGTAAAACGAATCGTTTTGAACCGTCTCCCATAGATTGGCGATCATTCCATCAATGAAATGTGCCGCATCCAAATAATTATTGTAATCCCCTGAATGCCCGTAATTATCCGTGTCGGCAAAATCGATATGCACGACCTTTGGGTGCTTGGCCTGCATATAGGCCTTAGCCAAGGCGAAAGTTATCGCATCAGGCCTACATTCCCCAAAATATTCTAGTACAAAATGTTGTATTTCATTAGCCAATTGCTGTGCTTGGGTAAGGCCATCTCCTTCTACATCCTCACCCGGCAGGTTGACCAACATGCCATTGCGATCTCGGTTCAATATTCTGCCCAGGGCATCCCAAGACGCAAAAGTGACAACTTTACCCATATAGCCGTCTTGTCGATTAAAAAATTCAAGCACATTTTCGTTTGGGTTGTTTGGATAACCGTTGGAGTCAACTTTTGGGTCGTAATACCCACATAGCGTTTCACTACGCCCGGGATAGGAAAACCAATATTCGTTTCTCAGGTTAACCTTGTTACCTAGCTTTCGATTACCATAAAGTTGTCCCTGACCTGCTATCGTTTCCCAAAAGAAAGGCATTAATTTTTGACGCGCGTTCAATGCCGTTTCGGACCAGTACTTCTTGTCTTTGTTCAAGAGCGGATCTGGCCCTTCAAAAACCTCTTGCCAACGGAGACCATCAACAGAAATAAGGATAATATTTTCTGCCTTACTATGCTGAGCGGTTACACCAAAACCAAGCAAAATAATATGGAGCAACAATTTAATTTTCATAATTTACAATTCTGTAATGGAGTTATTATTCGTTCAGGCCATTTCCCATTCATTGTTTTTTGCGCTTAAAAATAGTCTTAAGCGGGTAATGATCGGATAAAGTATCGGTAACCGAATCTTTAATCAAGACGACATCAACAGAAGCTCTTTTCATTTTTTTTGAAAGCAACATATGATCAATTTTTACATAATCATCAGGTGAAACCGAGGGAAACACCTTGGTAGGAAAACTGGAGTCAAATTCTTTATGATACAACGAGAAACTATCAAAAAATCCTTTTTCAAGAAAAGAATCTATGACTTGATAGTCAATTTTATTGCTATGATTAAGATTTCGAAGCTTCGGGTTTTCTTTCTGTTTAAGATACATTCTCTCCCTCAAGCCGGTACTTTTGTAGAATAAACTATCGTGAGCAGAAAAAGCATTAAAATCGCCCAAGATTATAGTCCGTTCCCTTAGTTTATTTTTTTGCTCCAACAGTGCTATAACGGCTTTAGCTTCTACCAACCTTTTTGAGCTACTTAATGGTGAAAAATGGGCAACGAAAAAATTAATTCCATTTATCTCGGCATACAGACCTCCATGATGCATACCTTCCATAAGCCGGTGAATATTTGTAATTGGATGCTTGGAAGAAATTCCGACCGGATATCCATTTTCTTTAGCGATCGCTGCATAAGGATGCCCCCACTTTCTTGCCAGTTTCTCAAGGGAATCTTGGGTATATCCGTTCAGCTCTTGGAAAGCGATCACATCTACATCTTGACGAATAGCCCATTGTACAAATGTATCACGACGTGCCACTTGACTTTCAAAACCATTCCAGACATTATAGGAAATAACAGAAAACTCATTAGCCGTATTTTGACAAAATGAAGTGTTCAAAAAAAGAAAGCCTCCCCATAAAAAAAACCACAAACCTTTCATGGCAAGTATTAATTTAGTTGAAAAACAGTTAGTACGGCGGCATGATCGGAAGGAAACATTATGGGGTGATAATCGATAACCTTTGATTCAATCGCACTTAGTGAGTCCCCCTTGTAATAGATATAATCAATTCTGTCACGCAATCCGTACTTATCTGACGACGTGGCCGCCCGCGGAGTCCAAGTGAACCCAGGGTCTAGCAATGGGTCGATATGCAATTCTCGATAACTATCTATAAAGCCCGATTTCATCATTTCTTTGCTTTCGGGCCAGGCTACACTTTTATTATAATGAATGGATTTTGTTCGCTCCACCCAATCTAAATGGGAACCCATATTAAAATCACCCACCATAATTACGGGTGCGGTTTTATCATTCTTCAAAAAAGGCTTGATTTCCTTTAATATTTGTTTGATTTCCGAATGACGTGTGGCCGACTCATCGGCTATCAATTCTTTTGCACTTTTATTCTCTTTAATGATACTAACACTGTAATCGGGCAGATAATGAAGCCATGTATCGAAGAAAATTAATTCTTTTGTTGCACCGATTTTTAATTTTGCCCCACCAAAGTTGAAAGGTTTAAAAGCTTTTATGGTCTCCGAAATAGGATACCGGCTCATTATGGACAAGTTCGAACTGATCAAATAAAAATGATAGCCCAAAGCATCTGCGATTAGCTCTCCAGACCCATAAGTTTCAATAAGTCCCACAATATCGGCATTGGTTGATTTTATCGTTTCGATTACACGTGCTACACCGACTTCTTTACCATACCGATGCCCGCCATGCCAAATGTTCCAAGTCAATACTTTCAAATGTTTTGGATCGTACTTTACTATCTCATTTTCTGTATTTGGATAAAATTGGCTATATAGGCTATTCACCTCCGTAGGTGCCAGTGACCTATTCCAGACCTTTACCTCATCAATAAATCCGTTAAAAGCGTTCCATTGTCCATAGGAACCATATTCCCATTTTTCGTCAGATCCGCCTATAACAGTCGACAGTTCAGTTTCTAGGTTGCCCAAACCAGGGGTATTGTAAATGGCTACATTTTCCCCATCAAAGTACAACCAAATTTCTTGTTTTTCCCGTTGTACCGTAACGACGATTTGATGCCATTCCCCGTCGTTCACACTTTGTCTTTCTGCCGTTGGCTTATAGCTATGGCTACTTTTCCCGTCGTTTAATTGCAACGCCCACGCACCATTATCCTGCGTATAAATCTGCCAACCAATAGCGGAGGTTTCATCTGCCTTTTTATTGCCCATAATCGGCGTTCCCATTTTGGCAGCTGGCAAAGTTTTGACCCAAATCTGTATCGAAAAAGAGGTCTGTGAATCAAAATTCGGTAATTCACCTTCTTCCAATTTTATGGGTCGTCTCAATGCCGCATTTGCCGAGAGATCCAGTGCTTTACCTATTAGACCTTCCGTGAATTGCGATTGTTGAAGATCGACCATATAAACGGCATCTTCTTTTGAAACGATGTTCTCTTTAAAAACGTCGGAGTCAAAACTCAAATAAAAGTTGGGGTCCTGCGCATTGGATGAATTCAAAAACGCAAGTAACGCGAAAACAACAAATACTCTAGTTAGATTCATATTGAAATTTTCAATTATTTTAATGGTGAAAATTGTGCTATTCTACTACTTATCGAAGCAGAAAGCCTTGGTGCATCAGGATGGTTTTTCTCTAATGGGGTCGGGCGTACAAATTTGCTTTCCTTTCCTTCTATATGAATCGAACCGGTAGGATCCAAAGTCAAATATGCGAAAAGCGAATCTTCATACATGGCCCTGCTATCGTCGGAACCGTACCCCGATCCTACATAAAAATACGATGCGCTGTTCATTTGAAAGTAATGAACGTTATTGATAAAACTATGATCATCAACATGGTGATGACCACAAAAACAGGCGATTACCTTTTGAAAGTCTGTACGATTGTTAGCGTCATCGATTACTTTACGTACGGCAAACCTGCTTGGTGAAGACCAACCGTCCCAAATTTCATCAAAAGCCTGATGCGATATAATAATACACTGTTTGTCGGTTTTAGCCAAATCTTCCTTCAGCCATTCAATCTGTTCAGGGTTGACCAAGCTTCGACGCTGCTGTTCAATATAAAAATTGGCATTGCCGTAGTCTTTATATTCCCCATCTTCCATAATATAATTACCGTCCATCACCACAAAATGAAAATCACCTTTGTCAAAGGAATAATAATTGCTTTGCATCCCGAAAAAATCGATAGCTTGTTGCTTCGTACCTTTATCCATGTCATGGTTGCCCAAAACATGGTATTTCTCCCCGGGATAGGAATTCCAAAGATCAATACACTCTTTCCCCTCGGGAGTGGGATGGCAAAAATCGCCTCCTTGAATTATAAAATCTAGCTCTCGTTGGGAAGCATCGTCAATAAATTTTTCCAAGCGCTCCAGCCCATCTTTGCAGAAACCATGATGCACGTCGGTTATAAAACCTATTCGTACAGGTTTCGATTTTGTCACCTCGGCCCCTACTCTCGGAGCAAAAGCAAACGAATTAATATTGCCTAGGCCCATTGCAGCGGCACCTAATCCGAACTTGGTCATAAAATTGCGACGTCCTTTCTTGTCATTTCTCTCCATTTCTTTTTTATTCAACCACTTACTTTATTTGAACGTGCAGCCGCACATTTTTCAAGCCAATCGTCTGAAAAGGAGTCAACCGCTCCAAATCTTTTTACACTAAATTCTGAGTAATCAAAAGGGGGGATCCGTCCAGCTGCCAATTCGGCCATTCCCAGACCAACACCGCCCGCAACAGAAATACCCGCCCCACAACATCCTGAGGCGATCAAAAATCCTTCTACACCCGGTATATCTCCCAAAACCAGTTGAGAGTCGGGTGTATATCCTGAGAAACCTGCCACATAGTGTTTTATACCTATGTCATAGAAACCTGGAAAAAAACGTGCCAATCGTTCCCCATTGTCAATCAAGTCATTCATGCCTTCGTCATCACTGAAAACAAAATCAGAAATGTCTCGCGGCACATTTTTAGGCGATGCCACCACAGATTTACTTTCCCGGATACCAAAGAGAAGACTTCCCCCTTCAGGACGGGCATATGCCTGAGCATCGGGCAGCAATACCATTGGCGAATCGAGCGGAAAGCTATCGGCCCGTTCCGTAATCCAATATTGACTTCTTACCGGAGCCATCGGAATTCCGACACCAATGTCATTGGCCAAAATGGGCGCCCATACACCTGCAGCATCGATAACGCAATCGGCATGTATATTTCCTTCGGAGGTTTTAACCCCGACAATTTTATTGCCAGTTCTTATCAATTCAAGGGCCTCAACACCCAATCGGATTTCAGCACCCTGTTTTTTGGCACATCGGGCAAAAAAAGTACCCAGCATATAAGGGTCGCAATAGGCTTCATTGGGAACAAATCCAATTTTCAAAGCCTCGTCGGTTTTAAGCCAAGGAACTTTTTCATGTGCCTCTTCGGGTGAAATATAATAAGCCTCTTGATCATACTCCCGAGCAATCTGCATCAACTCTTCAAGTTCTTTCACTTTGGCTTCACTTGCAGCTACGTGCATCATTCCCGAATATTTGAAATCGAGGGTTTCACCTAACTCGCGTTCCATTTCTTTGGCCACCCTAAATGTTTCTATGGTCAGGGGAATATAAGAACGTTTAGATCGCACCATCGTCATGAGTGCAGCTGCCCTACTCGTTGCGGCATTATTAAGCTCATTACGCTCCAACAAAATAACTTTTTTATTGGGGTTGTTGCGGGAGTAATAATATGCTATGGCACAGCCAAAAATACCTCCACCTACGATTACAAGGTTGGCTTTCAGCATGGTCTCGTTATTTTTATTCAAAATAGTTCTTTGTTGTTTCGCTCCCTCTGTAGATAAGGGATCAAACTTTAGGTTATAATCTGTTTATCGATACTTTTATGATTCCATTTCAGTGCGGCCAGCCCACCTGCAAGAAAAGCCATTACAACGAAAAAATTAAAAAGATTGTCCCAACCGAAGCGCACATTGATCGCCATAACAACAAATCCGGAAATCATTTGCCCTATCGACCCGACACCATTGATAATACCGGCGGCCATGGCGGCCCCTTTTTTTCCACCAACATCCATAGATCCCGCAGTACAAATCAAAGAATCAGGGCCATAAGTAAATATCCCTATCATCGCTATGCTGAATACCGTTGCCCATTTTCCCAGGGGAGCTAAATGCGGATGTGCCAAACAGGCCAAACCTAGGGCAAAAAGCATGATAGCAACAGTACTGAACCGCTTAGAGCGAAAAATTTTATCAGAACTATATCCCGCAATAATTACCCCGAAAAAACCTATCAATTCATATACCGACGAAATATACCCGGCATCGCTAACCTCATAATTCAACCCCTTCTCAAGATAAATAGGCAACCAAAAGAGGAAAGCATAGCGGGTCATTTTCAAGATAAAATAACAGCTGGAATAAATCCAAAGGGATTTATTTTTGATAAGCAATGCCAAAATTTTCAACTTTTCCCCTTTCGATTCCCCTTTGAACTCGTATTTATCTTCAACAATTACGGGCACATTTACCTCTTCAGGATTGTTCCTCGTAAAGAGAAGATACAGCAGTGCGATTACAAAAAGGACCAAAGAAGGAAAAATAAAGCCTCTTTTCCACCCCAGTTCCGAAAGAAAATCCATATCAAAAGCAACATAGGTCGCAAAAACGGTAGCCAAAAACCCGCCGGTAACATAACAAGTAGACCACCACGACATAACGATACCCCTTTCGTTGATACGAAACCAAGGTGTCATGTTCTTAATAAGTCCGCTCCATCCCGTTGATTGACCATAGCCATTGGCCGCTATTAAAAAAATAATAATTCCTATAGAAAATGAGAATCCCAAACATAAGTTGGCGATCGCGGCCAAGAAAAGGCCCACAGAAACTACTTTGCGCGGACCAAATGTATCCGACAGATAACCATTTAAAAATTGACCTATCGTATATACAAGACTATAGATAAAGATAATCGTCGCATAATCTGAATTATCGAGCCCCAGATCTGCTTCCATGGAACTCCATGTGACAGAAAGGTTTTTTCTTCCAAAATAAAATCCTGCATACGCAAGCCATGTTAAAATAAAGATTCTTTTTCTCCAAGAACGTTGGTCTGCTGTCAATGCCATATGCAGGGTTGGGTTGGTTTTACAAATTCAAATATCTTCGGTAATGGTCTATATGAAATCTATTTGCTTTAAATAGGCCTCCAATATTTTCAGAAAGCCTTCTATGTCGGTATGATCTATTTGTCCGATGTTAGAAATACGAAAAGTATCATAGTTATTTACCTTTCCCGGATAAATCGTATACCCTCTTTCGAAAAAGAAATCGTGCATTTCCTCAAAGTTGTATTTTGCACTATCGGGTTCGATGATAGAAGTGATGATTTTCGAGTGGTATTTCTTGTCGATTAAATATTCCAACCCTAATCTCTCCAATCCTTCAAGCAATGTTTCCCAAGAACGACCATATCTTTCATACCGTTTTTCTATGGTTTCCTCCTGGGTTTCCAAAATAGCCTGTTTTAGGGCATAAAAAGTCTGTACCGGAGGCGTAAACCTTGTCTGATGGGTCTTTTCAAAATAGGCATATTGCGCGTAAAGATTCAGGTACAGGCTTCTTGGTGCTATGGATGCCGTTGTTTCAAGTACTTTTCTATTGCAGATAGCAAAACCAATACCTGCCATACCCTGTATATTCTTATTCGAACTTGCCGCCAAGTAATCGATATTCATGGCCTTCATATCAACAGGAATGGCCGCAAAACCACTCATTGAATCAACGATAAAACTAATTCCGTACTTTTTGCAAAGTTTACCTACGGCCGTAATATCGTTTAAAAGACCGGTTGTAGTCTCGTGGTGGATCATGGCCAAATGGGTCAGCCCCGCTTCCTTTTCAATCGCATCTTCTAAAGCTTTTAAATCAATAGGAGCGATAGAAGAAGATTCAAAAGCAACCGTATCAATGTGATAAATGCTTGTTATTTGACGCATTCTTTTCCCGTAGGCACCATTATCGATGATAAGTATTTTACCATCTTCAGGAACTACCGAATTCAATATTGCCTCTACAGTTGCCGTGCCAGACCCCCCAAATAGAACGGTGGCATAGGTTTCAGGATCACCAACGAACTTCGTGATTTCGGTTGCACAAAACCCCATCAAATCTCCAAATTCTTTTTCCCGTGGACAGATATCAGGAACAGCTTGTGCCAATTTAACCGAATCGGTCGTCGTAGCCGGACCCGGATTCAATAATACATTTCTTTTAATTTCCATACTAATTAATTCGTTAAGCGATATCCCAAGGCAGGGAATATGTTTTTACATAAGTGTATCCTTTCATCGTCTCGATTACCCCTTCTTTATAACCAAGTCCGGAATCTTTTACACCTCCAAAGGGCGTCCATTCCAATCGGTAGCTCGGGGCTTCGTTGACATTGACGGTTCCGGTATCCAACTCGGTAATAACTCTTTGGATCGAAGGCCAATGGTTGCTCACCACACCGCCCGACAAGCCGTAAGGCGTATCGTTGGCTATTTCAATGGCCTCGTCAAGCGTTTTAAATCGAATGATCGGTGCTACAGGACCAAAGGTCTCTTTTGCCACAACTTCATGGGCATTTTGCACATGATCCAAGACAGTCGGTGCGTATAAAGCCCCTTCTCTCTTATGTCCCGCAAGACAGACAGCGCCATTATCGATGGCGTCTTGTACCCGTGCTTCCATTTCTTTGGCCGATGCTTCGGTAATTACGGTACCCATATCATTATTCTCATCGTAGGGGTCACCATATTTGAGTGCTTTGACGCGATTTGCCAACCGTTCGGCATAGGTATCTGCAATGCTTTCATGTACCAATATTCTTCGCACAGCTGTACAGCGTTGGGCCGAATTTTTAAAAGTGCCCGACATAGTTACCTCCACAGCCTCATCGATATCGGCATCTTCCAGCACAAGTAGAGCAGAACTTCCCCCGAGTTCTAAAACCAGTTTCTTATATCCTGCCTTCGAAGCAATAATTTTACCTACCCTGCTTCCTCCTGTAAAGGAAACCATTGTAATATCTGGATGCACGGTCATCATTTCTGCAGTCGCATCAATATCGGCGCCGTTTATCACATTCAACATATTAGGTGGCAGCCCACAGTCTAAAGCCAATTGAGCAAAATAGTATGCAGATAAGGGTGTTCTTTCCGAAGGCTTCAAAACCACTGTATTATTGGTAGCAATGGCCGGGGCAATTTTATGCACCACTTGGTTCATTGGGTGGTTAAATGGGGTAATGGCACTAATCAGGCCCAAAGGCACCCTTGTAGTATATATTCTTCTAGGTTTCCCATTCTTCGATACATCACAAGGAAAAACCTCCGAGTCATCATCAAGCGCCTTCATAGCTGAAAACCGCAAAACATCAGAAACCCTACTAGCCTCATAACGGGTATCTTTATAACACAAGCCGGTTTCGTCCGTAATCATTTTACTTACCTCATCGACCCGTTCCTCTAGTGCATCTGCTATCTTATTCAAGATATCATAGCGTTCGTAACGGGTAAGTGTAATTTTTGTGTTCTTGGTATCTCTCAAAACTTTATCGAGATCCTTTAGATTTATTGATGAAACGCGCCCAACCTTTTTCTTGGTATAGGGATTAAAAACATCGATCCATTCATCACCTTTTACTTGCTTTCCGTTGATTATACTTCCAAATTCTATCATGGTTAAATATTAAGTTGGTGAATTAAAATCCGTTGCTCAAGTAATGGAACAAATCAAAATTTCGGCTTTTTCCCGAGTTTAGTTTCTCTTGGTATTCTGCATTCAACTTTTTATTAAAAATCATGGGAACATCTTGAGAATGTTCACTGCCATGAGAACGAAGGCCTTCTTTAACCTTTTCTAAGTCGTGCCATTCGGGGGTTCTACCGATAGTCGTTGCTGCATCTGACAAAACAACTAAATCACCAATGCGGTCCCCAGGAAGTTCATACCGCTCTACCGCCTCGGCATTTGTCAATACGGTTTCGATACCATCAAGACTTAACAAATAGTCTTTTGCGGCATTTAATTGTGATTTGTCTTCCAAATATAAGGTGCCATAACCGCCAAGGGCCCCGTGATGTACGACATAAGGATCGGTAATTGGCAATATCACCCTTGTTTTAATTTGTTGTTCGTTCAACAGTTGTTCGATGAACTGTACTTTTGGAGAACCATCGGCATTTGTTTTTGCCTGCATGCCGTGATCTGCGGTGACCCCGATAATAGCGCCTTGTTTATCCAATTCACCCAACCAATGGTCAATTTTTGATAAAAAGTCGTTCGCGTCGGCACTACCAGGGGCATATTTATGCTGTACAAAATCGGTTGTAGTCAGGTACATTACATCGAAGTGCTCCCTTTTCAACAATTTGGCACCAGCTTCTATACAATAGACCGATATATAAGGGTCATAAATTCCGGGTCTTTCCTTACCCATTAAACCTTGCTCTACATTATCGATACCATTTTCTTCTTTGGTAGCATCATTCGCAAATTCTGCGGAAAAACAAATCCCATCAAGGTTATGCGCCAACATTTTACGCAATTTATCCTTTGCGGTTACTACGGCCACTTTTCGTCCGTTTTGACTGAGTTCAGATAAAATAGTCGGTACTTTCAGGTATTTGGGGTCATTCATCATGACTTCTTCCTGAAGTTCGGTATCCCAGTAAAAATTACCACAAATTCCATTAACCTTGGGAGGGACCCCCGTAACAATGGCCATATTGTTCGGATTGGTAAATGACGGAATGACACTTTTGACCATTCCCATGGAACCTTCTTTAATAAAGCGCTGCAAGTTGGGCATTACCTCTTTTGCCCCCTCATAATATGGATAGGAAGTACCATCCATGCAGATGCCAATTATAGTTTTCTTTTGATCCGGATAATCTCTGTTATTGATTTTCATTTGTTATTGAGTCTGTTATCTTTTTAATTTTGCACTAAAATACAATATTTTTACTATTAGTAAAATTACTGTAGTATTTATCTACTATTTTTTTTATTATGCTGTACTATTGCCAAGCTTTTATCTACTATTTGAAGCGCTTTCTTTAAGTCATCCCTTGAAATGGTAAGTGCAGGGGAGAGCTGCAAAACATTACCAGCCGAAACCTTAAAACTAAGCCCTTGCTCCAGACAGGCGTACATCACCTGCTCGGCTGCATCTATTGCCTTTTCCTTGGTTTGCCTATTCTCGACCAACTCGACACCCCAGAGCAACCCTATACCCCGAACATCTCCAATAAGTTCATATTTTTGGCTGAGTTTTTTTAACTCTTCCCGCATAAAGACCGCATCATCGGCAACTTTTTCCATAAGGCGTTCTTCCTCCAAAATTTCTAGTGCGGTCAAACCTGCCGCAGCGCCCAATGGACTTTTTTCATGGGTGTAATGACCCAACGAAATATCGCCGAATTGGTTGTAGTCGTCGCGCGTTATAATTGCGGCTTGCGGAAATATCCCCCCACCTAATCCTTTTCCCAAACAAAGAATATCAGGTTCTATTTCATAATGTTCGAAAGCGAACATTTTTCCGGTACGCCCTAGGGCAATTGGAATTTCATCAAGAATTAACAAGACGCCGTGTTTATTGCAAAGTTGACGGGCGGTTTTCCAGAAGTTGGGCGATGGTATTTGCACATCGGTATTACGAATTGTTTCGGCAATAAAAGCTCCAATATCATTTTCTTTGGAAAGCACATACTCTAGGTACTCTAAACTTTTAGCTTCATTGCCTTCAAAAATTCCCCGATACTCCACTGGTGGCGGAATACGAACCACACCCGGCATAAGCGGACCAATTCGATCTCGAAAAACCGATTCCCCGCCCACACTTATGGCGTCTAGTGAGGCACCGTGAAAAGAGTCCCAAAAAGAAACCACTTTATGCTTTCCCGTGATTGCCCTGGCCAATTTCAATGCAATACCGACAGCCGAGCTGCCATTGGGGGTCAGCAATATTCTATTTAAGTTCGAAGGCGCCAAAGAAGCCAATTTTTCCGCGAAAGCAACGGCGGGCTCATTGGTGTAACGCCTAGTTGAAAAAGAAAGGGTCTGTAATTGTTCGGTAATTCGTTGGATGAGTCTTGGATGCGAAAACCCTATCTGATGCACATTATTGCCATGAAAATCTAAATATTTCTTTCCTGAAAGGTTTTCGATATAAGCACCTTCGCAGTGCTGCAGAACATCGAGACAAGGTGTTGACATCGACTGGTGCAAGAAATAACGCGCATCTTTCTCAAGCAGTTTTCTGGTTTCTTCATCAATTTTGGCGTCCCATTTTTTTCGTTCAGGAGTTGAATTGATATCCCCTTCCGTTCTTTTATTGTTATCCATCTTTAGATTAAAAAAACTGTTTCCAGTATTTGATATGTTTTACCTTTTTTCTACAATTGGATATGGGTCGTCGATTTCGAAACCTTCAAAAGCCATTTTCAAAGGTCTACCGATCCAGGCCCAAGGTGCTTTAAGTCCTAAAGCAAATGCCACGGTTGCTGCATTATCATATTGATAAACGGCATTCGGTATTTTAAAATTCTTCTTTATTCCTTTTCCCCAAAGGATAAATGGAATTTCAATTTCCCCGAGGGTTTCGCCTCCATGCCCTTTTTCAAAACCGCCATGGTCAGCACTGAGAATAACCATTGTATTTTTTGACATTCCCGCCTTTTTAATGGCTTTCATAATTTGACCTAAAAGTTTATCGGCAACCTCAACAGACGCATAATATTCCTTAGTGCCATGACCGAACTCATGCCCCGCATGATCCACATGATCTAAATGCACAAAGGCAAAAGTGGGTTTTTTATTTTCAATATAGTCACTCGCCGCTTTAGCGGTCTCCTCGGCAGTTTTCGGACTGATATCATAATCTACTGCAGATTTCTCAAACAGACGACCAAAATCGCCCCAATCATAAATGGCCCCTATCTCAGCGTCTGGCAGCTGCTTGTTTACGATATTGAAGATGGTAGGAAATATAGCTTTATCATCTTCAATCACCGGCGGAAGTACGTGATCTTTAACCTTCCACCCATTGGATGTGATACCATGTTGCTCTGGCCCTGCCCCCATAATCATGGTAGCCCAGTTGGTGCTTGAACTGGTCGGCAGCACTCCACGAGCATGCATGCTTGAGGCACCTTCTTCAATAATTTGATCAAAATGAGGTGTCTTGGCATTCTTTAGCCCGTCAGGACTAAGTCCGTCAAAACCAATGACCACCACATGTTTAACACGTCTTTTCAATTCATCGGATTGTGCACTACCAGCGGAATACACAAACATTACAGACAAAAACAGTACGATTTTTTTTATTTTCTTCATAGTTTGCAATTTATTAAAACACATATAAACTTTGGGTTAAGAATTATATCCCGATTATTATTTTACTTTTTCATTTCTAGAATCCATTCAATAGCGACACAAATTTATTGCCATCAAAAAATAGTCTTCCAACGTATGCCCTACTATAATCACAATGGCTAAATGACTCACTTTACGCTATCTTCGTTTATTAAATTTTCATTCTTATTCAAAGTACCCATCAAAGTCTAATTTGAACAATCGGTATTTAGCCAAGAGCGCCCTTCAATATTCCAATCTGGCTGCACCGGTATACAGAGATGATTTAAGGCTGTTTTTACCACATCGATGGTACGGGGAGTATTGTCGTAGTTGGAAACTACAGTGATTTTATCAACAGTGGCATCCTCCCAAGCCCCCCCTGTAAGCACTCCGTCAGCCCCAAAAGGACTTGAATCTTCAATATTCTCCCCCACCCCATCCGTCAGTTTCCAATGACCGACTAAATTTTCTGCTTTTGAATGAGTGCTATCTAGCACTTTGCATTTCCAATTTTCAATATCCACCCCATTTAACAAAGTATTAAAAACACGTACTTCTGAAATATAACCACTGTACCCAAATGCACTGTTACCATCGGCACCAATCGTAAAAGGGAGGCTATTATCTATATTTCCTATTGCAGACATGGAAGCACTATTTTCTAAAACGCCATCGACATAAACCGATAGATCACCATCCCTATCAAAAGTTGCGCTGAGGGTATGCCATTCGTTATCGGTAACAACACCTGCCTCGACATCTACTCGATGACTACCATCCCCTACATTAACCTTGAAATTTTTAGTATTGGGCTTAAAAGAAAAAACATACCCGGGCAAGAGGCCACTTTCCCAATTCTTTTTAGCTACGATACTCACATCATTGGGGAGTGTGCTTCTCATGCGGCACTCTATGGAAAAGTCTTGGGCATCACCGAAGTTATGAATTTCGTTATTGGGTATTCCAATTCTTGTATCCAAATCAAAAAAAAGTTCTGTGGCGCTACCTAAACAGTTTGCTACCGGCGGAAGGGATGTTTCCGTGGTTGTTTTGGCAATCTTTTTATTCGGGACCTTGTCTCCACTAACAATCATGAACACAGTACGCTCTTCTTCCGAGTCTCCTCCATGAGTGGTACCAATTCCGCCATGATCGGTACTTACAATTATGACCCATTCCTCATCAGCATAATTACTTCGTTCCTTTAAAGCAGAAATAACTTCTCCCAACGCACTATCAACCGTTTCGATAGCATTTAAGTATGTGGTGTTATTAGGACTAAAACCCGAGTTATGACCCGCATGGTCCACATCATCAAAATGCACGAACAAGGCGCTCAAGTCGTCGATCCCAAGTTCGGCGACAGCTTTATTTTTTACATCGACACTTGAATCTTGAGTATTTCTTAGGATATCGACATTGCCTTCTGCAATATGCTCATTAATAGGAAGCCACTGCGATATGGACACCGTACGCCCATTCGGATATTTTTCCTTTACTCTTTCAAAAAAATGCGGATACTGGCTAAAATTATTTCCTGTAAACGAATTATCTATCACCTGGTGCTTGTCTTCCCAAACACCGGTCAGCATTGACGACCACCCGGGGCCACTAAATGTTGTTCCTGTATTTCTTGCATCTAAAGAGTATGTTCCGTTGGCCATCAAGGCGTCGAGGTTTGGGGTATTCGCAGTACTAAGCGCATCGGGTCTGCAACCGTCGATACCGATTACAAGTAATTTTCTAACTATAGCCTTCTCGATCGGGTCTTGTTCCGAAACTACTGACGCGTTATTTTTGGAGCACGACATTATACCGTAAAATACCAGCGCAATTATCCAGATTTTATTCTCTTTCATTTAGTTGCTTATCATAAATCGCCGTAAACCTTTAAGTTTACCCAATACCTGTTTTTGAGAAAAAAAAGAGGAGCAGTTAAAACTCCTCTTTGTTCAAAAAACTAAACTAACTCAACTCTATTTTCAACCAATTAAGTTTTGCTCTTAATTAAACAATGCGGCGACTTCTTCGTCGGTAAGGGCATAATCGTAAATTACTGCACCAGCAATCTTACCTTCGAAAAATTGGCCATAATTGCTTGTGCCATCTTGCGCTAAACGCAATGGATTACCACTTTCCGTATTCCCAACTGCGGCCATACTTGTGCTGGCTACTTCTTTACCATCTTGGTACATGACCATATTGGCATCTCTATCAAAAACCACTGTCAATAAATGCCATTGGCCATCATTAAAGCCACCGTTGAAATCGGTATCAGCCTTATTACCTTCTCCATCTGAAGTTGCCACACGCCAATTACTGCCCCTAAATGCAATGGTCAGGCCATCATTACTAGAACTGCCCCAATCTTGATCACCGATCATTACAGGATCACTATCGGAAGAAGTGGTATTTACCCAAAAAGAGATAGAATAATCACTGTCATGCCTAAATGCCAATTCTGAGTCATCAATCGTAGCATATTGATCTACCCCATTAAATGTAAACCCGAACCTATCATTCTCACTACCCGTGCCAGCTCCGCCATTGGCTACCGATAAATTTTTGACGATTCCGTCTTGGGTCTTCAATTGTACGCCGGTCAATGGTGAAGAAATGCCAGCTACCTGAGGCGCAGTCAAAACATAATCAAAAATGGAGATTTCCCCAATACTTCCTTCAAAAAATTGACCATAAGCGCCAGTACCGTCTTGCCCCACTCTAAGCGGGTTTCCACTACTTGAACTTCCGATGCCTGCCATACTCGCGGTGGCAACCGAAGCACCATCTTGATACAATGTCATGCTACCATCTCGATCAAAAGTGGTGACTATATAGTGCCAATCACCATCATTAAAGGCCCCATCATAATCAGTATCTGCTTTCGTTACACCGTCTGAAGTCGCCACGCGCCAGTTATCACCACGAAAGGCTATGGTCAGTCCGGGGTTGGAAGAACTACCCCAGTCTTGATCACCGATCATCACAGGGTCACTATCAGTTGACGTAGTATTTACCCAAAACCCAATAGAATAATCACCTTCATGCCTAAAACTCAATTCGGGAACATCTAAAATCTCTACCTGATTATCACTCCCATTAAACTCAACTATAGATCCGTATGCGGCATCTTTTACCCTAGAAGTCACTTTTTCGTCAATTGCCAAAGGAATCGTTTCGCCAGTACTTTTCTTTAAATAAACAAAAGTGTCGATCACTGCATTCGGGTCAAAGAACTTGTCTTTCTTAACTTCAAAGTTGGCGGCCCCTATTGAACCATCGACATATAGAATTTCAAATTTAAGGGTCGTTTTATCCCCTATTTCCAAGAGACCAAGTTCTTCTAAACTGGACACAAAACTTTCAGATTTAAATTTATCGCCAAAAGTTGGAAAATCTGTCAAGGTCTCCAAGACTGACAAGTCGGTTCCTAAAAGCACCTTAATTTCTGCAGGTAGTTTAGAGGTTACTACCGCCAAATCTACTGTTTGACCTTCAGAGTATGTTTCTTTTTCTTTGGGGTCATACGTTAATTCAAGTAGCTCTTCAGGCGTATAATCTTCTCCCGTAAGTGGATTCGTATGATACAGATAAAATTCAAAATTTTCCAAATATCTTTCGTCGTTCCAGCCTTCGCCCTTGTCAGAACAGCCAAAGGAAATGAACAGTACGGTCAAAAGAAATAGCGGCGCTATCCTTTTAGTTTTTCTTAATATATCTATTTTATTCATCGTAAGTTTTTTAAGGTTGGTTAATCTTGTAGAATCCATATTACCTGATCCCTATCATCTACTTCAGACCCAAACTGGGAGACCAAGGCTGCCCTATAGTTGTTTTTGTTGTTCAAATCCTCCGATTCCGGATATGTCCATCGCACAGCATATTTGTCGATACTATTATGTTCTTGGGTAAATAAGTATTCAGGCACCCCGGTTCTACGGGTTGTAAAGAACGATTCATGATCTGAATTCTCGGCAAATGCCAAGTACTTCTGTTCCAAGATTCTAGTCAAACCTGCTTCCCCGGCTAAATAGGGCTGTTTATCTGATAAATAACTGCTTATTTCAGCAGGATCTACACCATAAAATTCCATTGAGGCAGTTATGCCATTATCATAATGTGTACTTGCATCGACCGATATCCAACCGCGATGGGCTGCTTCTGCAATGTGCAATTCTTGTTCCCAATAACTCATTAGAATACCCGGTTGCCCCACATAGTTCCAATATCTCTCATCATTTGGAAAAGAAAAGTCGCCATCTAACTTTTTAGACGAATTCTCTGTTGCCGACCCTGAAATATCAGCTCCTGCATACGCGTTATAATCGGCCCTGACCGCGGCTTCGTTTCCGGGGTTGGCATCAAGGGCATCTTTTGTGGGATCTGCCACTTTCATTAGCCTCGGGTCTTCATTATTTATAAGAATATTCAAATATGTACTTGTTAGTACTACGGCCTCTTTTCGAACGGCTTCATCAGGATTGTACGTTTGTCTAAAACCGTCTTCATTACTATACTCCAATTGGGCATTATCTACCAAGCCCGATAAGAGCGGATAATTACCAGGATTATTAATAATCGTCGCAAAACGTTCTTTCACATTCAATCCTGCTTCATTCTCTTTCTTGCTCAGTGAAATCAAGACCCTAAGTGAATATGCATTTATCAGTTTCTGCCATTGTTTTAAATCTCCACCGTAATAGGGATCGCCATCGATTGTAACCCCGGGATTCTCTAAAATATAAGCCCCTAGCTCTTGATTCGCCTCATTCAACCAATCAAGACATTGTATATAAATCGATTTTTGGGAATCATATTTTGGCTGCGGAATATCAATACCTTGACCAGCTTCCGACATAGGGATATCTCCCATTCGCCTAGTCATTTCAATAAAAGTTCTAGCTTTCAGGAATTTTCCAAGAATGATATAGGCAGGAGCGCCAGCCGCCTCAGCCTCTTCGGTCATTTGAATGATGTTTCTTAATGTTGAATAATCGAAAGACCCATCATACCCATCATTAAAATTTGGTGAAAACACATTATCAGTAGCAATCCACATATGGTATTGCATTTTCTCATAAGTTCCACTGAAGGAGCTGGTCGGCCCCGGAACGATTTGGGTAAAAACTAAACTGGGAGGTACTGAATTGGGTTCATTGGGATTATCTCTTAAATCCTCATAGTCTAAACAACTGTTTAAGGTCGCAAAGAGCACCATCACCATAGTTGACTTAAAAATTATATTTTTTATCATGATTAACAGTATTAAAATGAAACATTTAGATTAAAACCAACCGATCTTTGAGAAGGCAGTTGCAACCCCGTATCGCCTTGATTTAAAGTATAGGTATCTAGGTCTCCATAATAGTGATCCTTTGTCCAATACAATAAGTTTCTACCTATTAGAGAAAGTGAGGCAGAATCAAAAAAGGTTTTATCTAATATTTTGGATGTAAAATTATACGTTAACGCTACCTCCCTAAGCTTAATAAAGGTTTTGTCTTTAATAACACTGGGCCAATCTGCTTTATACCGGCTAGCCCAAGATTGGTAGTCAACCATGTAGGTGCTGGGTTCAAACACCCTGGTATCTGTTAAGATATTTCCGTCAGGGTCATATGTAACATCACCAGATACTATGGTAACACCTTCAATTTGCATGGTTTTGGCATCGCCTCCATTTACATAGGCAATATTCGACAATTCCCTTTCAGGGTGAATGGCATCGGGGTGGCCTCCCGCCCTCCAAAGGTCGCGCTCATAAGCATCTTGTGTTATACCACCAAATCTACCATCAAACAAAAAACTAAGCGTTAGATCTTTATACGATATCGAATTATTAATACTTGCGATAAAATCTGGTTGTGTATTTCCGGTATTCACCTTAAAGTCTGTTCTTTTTGGCAAACCATTTTCATAAATGATCAGGTCACCATCCGGGGATTTTTCCCATACATAATACCAGTAATCACCAATGGGCGTGCCCACTTTTGTTCTAAAATTAGCATCTGATTCGCCCTCCCATTCCGGCACTGTACCATCGGGCAATGGAGGCAGTGAGGTTAGGTAGTTTTTAGATTTGTCAAAATTAATAATGGCGTTCCAATTGAAATTTTTTGTTCGTATCGGTGAGGCGGTGATCGAAAAGTCGAGTCCTTTTCGTTCCGTAGTTCTTCCGTTCAACAAGATTCCACTATAGGCGGAAGCATCGGAAAATGGTTGCGTAAAGATTTGTGGACCATTTTGATTTCTATAATATGAAAAATCGATACCCAATCTGCTTTTGAAGAATTTCATCTCAAATCCGTATTCATAAGAATTTGTAAAGGACGGCTGTAAATTGGGATTCTCTAAAGTACCGGGATAATTTGCGGTAGGTAAATTTCTATATCTATCCGTAGAATACGAATTCGTAGCTTCGTAAATGCCTAAATCGCCCCCAACCTGGGCATAAGCCGTTCTTAACTTTAAATAACTGACAAAATCTGGAAATTTAATCATATCGCTAAGCACGATACTCGAATATATTGACGGATAGAAAAAGGTATCGTTTGCCTCTGGCAGTGTCGAAGATTTATCGACCCTTCCTGTCATTCCAAAAAATATCTGATTTTTATAAGAGAAATCAAAAACCGCATAGGCACTGTAGACTCCTTGAGACTCCTTTGAACTGGTGGGTGTCACCTGATCAACTGAATTTTGAAGCGTAAAAACCTCAGGTACAATAAGCTGGGTAGTACTTGCGCTTTCTCTCTGCATATTGTAATAGCGCTGATTACCCCCTAGAGTGGCCTCTAAAGAAATATCATCGTTAAAGAATTGGTCGCTATAGGTTATTAGAAAATCTGTATTGTTTTCAAAATAACGCGATGCATTGTACCTAAATCGCCCTCCCCTGTCTGGAATATCGTAGTTGTAGATATCTTTGGAAATTTCTTCGTTATCGGTCAAGGAATATGTACTAAGCGAACTTCTTACAAAGGCATTCACCTTATCGGAAATCTTAAAATTCACTTTACCGTAGGTAAGTATATCATGCTTCGTCCATGGCTTTTTCCAATTATAAGCCAAGGCATACGGATTATTATAGCGCCAGTTCTCTACAAAATCTTGCTTTATACCTTCCTTTCCCGGAACCCATACATGTTCAAGATTTCTGACATCGAAATTTGCCCCTCCCCAAATACTCAATAAATAAATAGGCGAAGTAGGACCATAGCTACCCCGTATTCTATTGTCTGAATATTGGTAATTGTATTGCAACGATGCATCGACCGTAATAACGTCGGATACATTCAAATTACCAGCAAGTCTAATGGTATTAATATCTAATTTTTGACCTGGAATAGAGCCTTTGGCATATTTATAGGTATCGGAAATAATAAAACTACCTTTTTCAGAACTCGAACGCACGGTAACATTATTAGAAGTAACCAGGCCGGTTTCCACAAAATTTCCGAGGTTATCAGGGCCTCTCGACACCCAAGGTGTAGCAATACGCTCCCCAGTCTCGGGATCAATCGGGGAGTCAGATTGTTTGATAAGCCTACCATCAAATTTTGGGCCCCATATCGAATAATCAAAATCATTGACACCACCACCACCGGCTGCCCCGGTACCAAACTCATATCGTCCTGTATTTCCTGGGCCATATTGCGTCTGTGCCTTTGGAATTCTTAAAAAGCCCGTTTGAAAAGTTGTTGAGCTATTTACAGAGATGACCGTACCGTCTGTACCTTTTCCCGTTTTCATTGTTATCTGTAGGGCTCCGTGTTTACCTAACGAACCGTATAAGGCAGATGCAGCTGCCCCTTTAAGTACATTGATATTATCAATATCATCTGAACTGATATTCCAAAAATCGGTATTTGGCTGTGGCACACCATCAATTACCAATAAGGGACGCTCTCCTCTTAAGAAAATACTTGGATCGGAGAAAAAATCAGCCCCATTACTAATAACGGTAAGTCCGGCAACTTTACCCGACAAAGACTCCAACGCATTGGGAGTAATTGCCTTTTGAATGGATACTCCTTTAACCTCTTGAGTCGCATAACCAATACGTTTTTTACTTTTCTTTATTCCCAATGCGGTCACTACAACCTCTTCCAACTCGCTACTTGCAGTATCTAACGTAACAATTATCTGAGTTTGATCGGCTATCGCAATTTCTTTTGATTCGTACCCTATATACGACACGACAATAATATCGCCACTTGATACCGCTATGCTAAAGTTTCCGTCAAAATCACTCACCACACCTTCTGTAGTGCCTTTAATTACAATCGACGCGCCCGGCAACGGAAGATTCTGATCATCCATCACGGTTCCTTCAAGTGTTCCCTGAAAGCGCATTTCCGAAACTGTGGAGAAATCCATTTTCGCAATTGGGGCATCACCCGAAATATTGGCCGAAAGCACCTGTGTCATTCCTGTAAATAGCAGCAGGAAGTATCTGATTTTACTTTTGTTCATTGTTGTTAGAATTTGGTTGGTTCATAAATGTTAAAAAGCCTTCGATTTCAAAATTTACTAATAGTATAATTTTGTGACTAAATATAATAATATTTTTCATATAAGTAATTTTTTTTGCAAATAAAGGGGGTATTTTTTATTTGAAGTTAAATTTTTTAACATCAAAATATTATGCTTTTGTTAAGGATATATCACCCAGAATACGTTTAAGGCCTTCAAACCAAGGAAAGAAAAGCAGGTACGATGCTAAATATGAATTAAATAAGGTCAAACCAACAGTTAGGAGCGGCCCTTGAAGTTTATGATTGTTCGACCCAAATAAAAAGTGCACTACAAAAAGATTATAGTGTATAAAAACCTTCCCTCTTTGTCCGGTGCTGCACCCACCCATACTTGGCCAGTTCACCAATTGATAACGGACTGCAGTACATACTGCCTTTCTAGACCAGGTCGTTACTGTAGATTATCTTTCCGAGGTCGAGTTTATTGGGCTCGGTTTCCCCGTTACTCTCCGCTGAAATATCAGACCCAGTTCCGATTTGCCATAGCCTTCAGGAATTTAGGAGATATTATCCGTTTCATTTGCTACTGGTCGTAGACCGAAATCGTGGTTGGCGTACAAACTGGAGAAGGTCAATGTGCATCGATAAACCGTCTTACCTCTGAGTCGAATTTATCAAAATCGGGAATCTTTGTGTTGGACTCAACGGTTAGTTATATGTGGCTATACCACAATCGACTAAAATATAAACAATACAAGAGGTAGATCGTGGGTTTCTTATTTTCGAAACACCCCAACAATATCAATATTCACAACAATAAATAAGCGATATTCTTTGAGGTTTTCATAAGACAAAAAATTTTATTCTTTTAGTATAGCATTCACATACAAATTGAATACACCCACTTTATTTTAATAGTAGTAGTAGTAGTAGTAGTAGTAGTAGTAGTAGTGAACCTTGTTACTTTTGTAATTCAACCCCGTGTATGCCTGAATTTTTACCAAAAGACATCACTTTTTCCAATTCAAGTCCATCTACAGAAAGTTTGCTCACTTTCATACCCTTAACATCCTTAATAACAAATTGCTCATTATCGGATAGCGATGTGATGCTACCACCGTCGATTTTCAACCCTTTTACATCATCAAAAACATAGGCCGGACGAAAATCTTCCTCTCTAACGCTCAACCTTACATTGTTCATTTCCAGTCCACTAGCGTGTCTCACATAAAATCCCCAAGATGGGAGCTCACCAAACATAGAAAATTCAGGATACGAGGAGGCTTTTTCAGGTATTGAGTTAAGGCGCCAAACCGGTACATGGGCATATCCTTTATTCCCACGTCCGGGATACGAAATAGCGATGTTTTCCAAGGTAATATTTTCAACATCATGCCCAGGCAACCCAGAAATTGAGGCCGGAAAAACGTTGTGAAAAAATGGCGGTTCCGGGCCTCTAATTTTATATTTAAGGTCTGGCTTGGCGAACGGGATATGCACGTTCAAATTTTTGATCTTTATATTTTTGATCGCACCTACTTTACCATCTACATTTCTATGCCCAAGTTTAATAAATAGGGCATTCCCCGTAGTGGTCGCAGATACATTGGTAACCGCTACATTTTCTATGGTGCCACCGTCAACCGCTTCAAGAGCTATAGCGGATCGAAAAGTATCAAAAATTGTTATGTTCGCTATTGTAATATTCTTGAATCCCCCAACGGAGGCGGTACCAAATTTTATTGCACTGGCACTGGATCGTATAATACAATTAGCGATATAAATACTATCGTTCATGAAACCCTTTGTATGCGATTTAAGACATATTCCATCATCGGCCGCATTTACATAACAGTTGGTTATGCGAACATTTTTGCAGTCACTAATATCCATGCCATCATTGTTCCAATAGGCATCACTATCGACCTGAATATTATCGATAATCAGATTTGTACACTTGTCATATGTCTGCACCCAACAAGCCGCATTCTTCAACGTTATACCAGATATCGTTATATTTTCGCTGTTCACTACTTCAATAAGTTGTGGTCGCATAACCTCACTTGGCCTGTTCCTACGAAGGTTATAATTGGTACTATCGAGTTTTCCTATATGAAAAAGGCTGTCCACTTTTAACGCCAAGTCTTGACCCTGACCATCAATAGTGCCTTCCCCGGTAATGGCAATATGATTCTGGCCATCTGCCAAAACCAGTGATTTCCATCGATTTATTCCCTTATAATCATAGGGGTTCGTACTTCCCAGAAGTATGGCATCTTTCTTCAGGTGTAGCTCAACCCCTGTTTTAAGTACGATACTGCCAGTTAGAAAAACACCTTCGGGTACAACCACCTTTCCACCACCTTTTTTATGGGCAGTATCAATGGCTGATTGAATTGCGGATGATGCCAACATTTTTCCACCATTCATGGCCCCGAAGTCTGTTATAGTATACTCTTGAGCCAAGATTCCTGTCGAAGCGAACAGAGTCAGAAAGCCAGTAATTAATTTCCTTAATACAAAGCGGCCCATAAAACTTGAAATATCAATTTTTAGAGTTTATAAAATTCCTCCCACTCTTTGCGTGGCGGTGCACCTACCAGTAATTGGTTCGCCAGTTTATTATTGGTGATACGCTTCTTCTTTCTATCAAATTTCAACTTTGTGTTGAGTCGCTGTGCAATAGTTCCCAAGCAAAAAACTTGGCTCAGCGGAGCTGAAATCTCGAATGGGGAACGGGTTGTTTCCATACCTCGACAAGCTAAAGCAAAATTCTCAAAATGATTCGAAGGGCTTTCAGGCACCACGGGTAACTTCGACGCCATATCATTAGCCGCTTCCTCAGGAATAATTGAAAGAGCACTACCATGCGTTCCACCTTTAAAGGTCAAGTCTTTACTGTAGATTATCTTACCCGGGTTGAGCTTATTGGGTTTTATTTTTCCGTTGCTCGCAGCTGGAATATTTGGGTCCAGTTCCGATTTACCATAGCCCTCAGGAATCTCTGGAATATTGTTCATCCCATCATACCATGATATCGTTACTGCCGGCATTTTTTTTCGCTTGGGAAATTTAAAGTCAAGGGTAGATGCCTGCGGATAAAATAATGGATTATGGCCTTCAATTTTTACAGGATCGATTACCGATGGCAAGCCTAGATCTAAAAACTCATGCATCGTATCCATAATATGTGCACCCCAATCGCCTAAGGCACCCATTCCGAAATCGTACCAACACCTCCATTGGCCATTTATAAAATCTTCGTGATAACCGTGATGTTTAGCCGTACCCAACCAAGTATCCCAATCTAAGGTAGCCGGTATGTTTTGAGCTTCGGGAAACTCCTTCATTGATGTATCCCAGCCGTGCCAGCGTCTTCTACCGTTCATATGTGCAGTTACCTTGGTCACATCTTTTATAATTCCGTTTTCAACCCAACTCTTAAACTGAAAATAGTTCTCTCCCGAATGTCCTTGATTACCCATTTGGGTTATTACATTATATTTTTTAGCGGCGCCCATTAAAAGCTCAGATTCTTCAAAGGTGCGCGAGAGTGGCTTTTCTACATAAACATTTTTACCTAAAGACATGGCAAGCATGGCTATAGGAAAATGCGAAAAATCAGGCGTACCAATACATACGGCATCTAAATCGCCTGCGGTGGCATCCAACATTTTACGAAAATCTTGAAATCTAGGCACATCAGGAAATGCCTCAAGGTTCTTCAACGTGTGCTTGCCCCCCATATCGGTATCACAGAATACTGCAACGTTTACCATACCTGTTTTCACAAATTCATTGAATATTTGCCCCCCACGATTGCCTATACCGCAAAAACCCATATTTACCTTGTCATTTGGCAATACGGTTCCTTTCTTTACCACCTCCCCTTTGCTGTTGTAGGTTGCTTTTTTCCCAAAAACTACATGATTTGGCAGTATGGTAACGGCTCCGAAAGCCATCGCACTTTTTTTAATAAAACTTCTTCTCTTTGTCATTTACAGATAATTTACAATGGTATTCCCTAAATTAAAACTAAACTCATTGGCTTATGCCAAACTTCTTTTTGTATGGAACTCTAAAAAGGATGAAATTCCCCATTCCCAAGGTGCTATTTTATCACAATCATTTACCCAATTGGCCAAAGTGCCTAAATGTTCCGAAAAGATTTCGACCTTGTCACCTACCTTATGGGTGAACCCGTTGCCCGGAATATTGCGGTCTTTTGTAGGCGCGAACATCGTTCCACAAAAAAGAACCAGTCCGTCAGGGTACTGATGATTTTTACCTATGGCCTGTTTCACAAGTTTTTCTGGCGCCCTACTAATTTTACCCATTGGTGAAGACGCCTGAAGCTCAAAGCCATCAACACCGGTAATTTTTAAATTGATGGTTTCCTTTTTGATGGTCTCCAAGGTAAAAGTATCATCAAACAATCGTATTAACGGCCCTATGGCGCAAGAACCGTTCTGATCTTTTGCCTCTCCCAAGAGCAGTGCACTTCTACCCTCATAATCTCTAAGGTTTACATCGTTGCCAAGGGTGGCCCCAATGATTTTGCCTTCTTTAGATACGGCCAAAACCACTTCGGGCTCGGGATTGTTCCAATTAGAATCTCCTAAAACTCCGATTTCCGCACCATATCCTACAGATGATAAAGGCTGGCTTTTAGTGAATATTTCAGCATCTTTCCCTATTCCAACCTCTAAATATTGTGACCACAACCCTTGATTCTGAAGCTCTTCCTTTAAGAGCATTGCATTATTTGAACCGGGTACAACAGTGCTCAAATCTTCACCAATTCTATCGATGATTACGGCACGTAATTCAGAAGCCTTACTAGCGTCTCCCTTTGCTTTTTCTTCAATGACCCTCTCGAGCAAACTTTCAATAAAGGTAACGCCACAGGCTTTCACGGCCTGAATGTCATTGGGCGCAATAAAATAAGGCAAATCACTTTTTCGGACAGAGAAAATAGAATTTTCAAGGATGTCGGTTAACTTGCCCAAACTCTTCAACTGTTCTAATTTCCGTAGTTTGGAGATGATATTCGGAGTATTGATAAGCTGTGCCGTTGAGTTAAAATATTCTGATAAATCGAAAACCTCGTTGTTCTTCACCAAAACGACATGGGGTCCGGCAATACCTTTATATGCGTATGTCTCCGATACAAAACATCTACCTACATAAATACCCCTATGTGCCAAATTCGGTATCACTTTATCCATTTCTCGCATAATTGCCTTTTTGTTGATTCGAAGAGCGCCTAAAATTAACATTATTTTTCAATTGACAAATGGTTAATAGGTGCTTTCGAGTTCATGAATCTTCTTTTAGAGCAAACCTACTCACGTCACCATAACTATTTTTAATATAAATTATAAAACCCGCCAAAATGTTAACTACCTATGAAGAGTGTATCAAAGCCTGTCAAGAATGTTTAATAGACTGTAAGAATTGCTTGATTCAAATGGCGGGCAAAGAAAGTATGAATGACTGCCCTACCTGTTGTATACTTTGTATGGAAACCTGCAATGCATGTATTTCCCATTTATTGGCCAATAGTCCGTTTACGAAGGAATATTGCCAATTATGTTCTGAAATATGTGAATGGTGTGCAGAACAATGCGGACAACACCCGCATGAACACTGTGCCAAATGTGCGGAATCTTGTACAATCTGTGCAGAGGCTTGCAGAAAGATGGCTAAAAACTAAATTGTTTTCTAGCTGCATCGAACCTATAAATAGCACTAGCGCTACGAACATGCTATGCCGGTATTTGGTGCAGCATAGGGGTGATACCCTAAGGTAATGATAGAGTGCCCATTCACGCTGCAATACGGCCAATTTATTATGCGATAAAGTCAACCCTAACAGCACCGAAGATTTACCTTTATTAAAAGTTGAAAAACAATTAGAATGAAACCACAAGGAATTTTAATCGCATTATTGTTGACCGTCTTTTTTTCGTGTAAAAGCGTTAAAGACAAAAAGGCCAAAGATAGTTTGGCGAACACCCAAACCGTAGATGGTAAAACAACATACAATGAAGAGGCATCATCTGAGAATACCCCGAAAACCGGAAACGTTTTAGCGGCTAATAGAGGCACTACTGGAGCCGATTTAAACCTTGCCGATCAAACTTCGAGTTCGACCAGGGACCAACACACCAACGAGAACATCGAAGGAACGAGCATAACCAGCGGAAATATTGTCAATCAGAGTAGTGGGTCAACCGGGGCGGCATCAAATGCCATGATGAACGCAGCAAGCAACATTGACACCGAAACCACTAATTTTGAAAAAATGTATACGGATCTTAAAATGACCGAAGCACAAATTCAACAATTTAGAACCGCAATGAGAAATTATAAGCCCACGGAAGGAAGAGACTTAGAGGATGATCAAGACAAAAAATTAGAATCTATTCTTTCGGAGTCACAGTACGAAGCGTATGTAAAATGGAAAAAAAATCATTAAGCGCCAAAACATCACAAATTTCGGAAACGACAGGTATCGATGATTGCAGCGTTCAACAAACAGGAGCCACTTTCAACGTTGGCAACAATATGTGCCCATAACCAAATCATATTACATAGTAATTTTAACTTTTTAATATACACATGCAACGTACTTCTAACATGAAAGAAAAACCTCGTTATATCTATTTAGTAGATGATGACAAAGACGACCGGGAACTATTTTCCGAAGCTCTTGGAGAGACATCGCTTAAAACTAAAATAGCGACCTTTAATAACGGAGTCGATTTAATGGCAAACCTTTTAGACAATGATCAAAACTTACCTGACGTGATTTTTCTCGATTTGAATATGCCACTTATGAATGGAGAGGAATGCTTGGCCGACATTCGGCGTGAGCCCCAACTTTATGCTATTCCCATAGTTATTTACTCCACATTTTTTGACGAATACAAGGTGGAACTCTTGCAACAAAAAGGTGCAGATCGTTATTTGCAAAAACCGTCATCGTACGATCAGTTAAAGTATTTTATCGAACGTACCATTATTTCCCTAGAAAAAGGGAATACCGACTTGCCAGAGTTTGTAATCAAATAATCAATTCCTACAACCCAAGTAGCGGTACTATTTATTCGATAACTGGTAACCACCTTTTGAATGTAACCGCTACCCTTTAAAAAACATTGCATTTTATGCTTTTAAAAGAGAAAGGGAATGCGCCCCCGCATTCCCTTTCCAAACCTTCATACAAATCACTTCTATTAATAAAAGTGAAATCTTAACCTACATATGAGTAGCTAAAGTATCATTTGTGGCCTAACCAGATTGATTCAATACCTCTAAGTTTTAACACAAATGATGTTCTCATCAGGATAACCATCCGCACTTGATCCAACTGGTCAATTTAGAACATAGCCTAATAACCAATATAAAATTATAAATACGATTACCGCTCCGACACAACCACATTTACCACCACCGATTTTTTTTGCTCCCCAACCGGCAAGAAGTACTCTTATTAATTTTTTCATTCCTTATATATTTTTAAAATCCTATTGCACTCACATAGTTCCGACTATGGTTCTTAAGTCTGCTTTTGATTTTTGAAGATCATTATTCAATTCTTCGGCCTGTGATTGTAATATGGCTTTTGTTACATCAGGAATATAAAGGCCCAAAACTTCTTGGTACAAAATAAGAAGCTCTTGCTCTTTTTGAACAATCAGGGTATCTACCTCGACATCTGTCAAATTGCCTTCTAATATTTGAAATTCCATTTTTTCAAATATATGCTGGTCATTGGGGTTTTCTAACCTATTGCTTCCATTTACAGTTTCCATTTCATCTTCAAGAATACTGACAAATGCCTTCAACCTAAAATACTGTTTTTTAAAGAAGTGCTGCTTGTGCGGATACCTATCAGAGGTTACAAACACACTATATGCTTTCTTGGCCGCTCTAATTTCTGCAAGAAGATTTTCGGCCCTATCTTCCCATCTTTCGCTATTTTTTTTCATACTAATTGGTTAAATATTTATCCATTTGTTGTGAAACCCGGATAACAAGTCATACCCCCATCTACAAAAATGGTCGTACCATTGATATACTCCGATTCATCTGAAGCCAACCAACTGGCTACACTTCCTATATCTTCAGGTATTCCGATTCTTTTGTAGGGAATTAGCTTTAACAAATCATCCATTCCTTTTTTTGAACTCCATACTGCTTTATTGATGTCAGTTTTGATTGCTCCTGGGGCGATACTGTTGCAGCGTATTTTTTGGTGGGCATATTCTTGACAGATGCTTTCCATAAGCATTAAAAGCCCCCCTTTAGAGGCGGCATAATTTGCATGGCCGGCCCAAGGAATTTCCTCGTGTACCGAACTTATGTGTATAATTTTTCCTAGCGATTTGGAAACATCTTGACGCATGCCTCTTTTAAGAAATTCAGATATTGCTTCTTTTGCAACCAAAAATTGTCCCGTCAAATTCACATCAATGACCTTTTGCCAGGCGGCCAATGGCATCTCATGAAGCGGATAATCTTCTTGAATTCCCGCATTGGCAACACAAACGTCGACCGTACCAAAATGATCGATTGTTTTTTTGAACATTGCCCTTACCTCATCTTCTTTACTAACATCGCATTGAAAGCTTATGGCATTTCCACAGGAAGCATTTTTAGCTATCCAATCGGCGACCTCGTCTGCTCCTTCTTTATCTTTGCGATAGTTGACGACCACATTACCCCCTTCCATTCCCATAGCCTTGGCTATAGCCGCTCCGATACCGGAACTTGCACCCGTTACAATACAGGTTTGGTCTTTCAATCTTTCGTTCGGCTTTTGCATGTTTTTAAAGGCTTTATAGTTAAAATTACACAAAAAGGGAATCGCAAGGAAAAGAGAAAAGCGTTCGAAGTAAAATAAGTATGGATTGCATTAAAAAACACATTCCTCCCTCCCCCCATCAAACCAAATTATTTTAGAATCAATGTTTTAGCCTATCAAGGCAAGGCTTCCCTATTTTACACCTTACATTAGTATATAAGATTAATCAACAAGTGAATACGGTTAACTATGAAAACATTGGAAGATTTATTTGAACATCAGCTTAAAGACTTATATAGTGTAGAAATTCAATTGGTCCCGGCCTTATCGACGATGGCAAAAATGGCCAGCGATTACAAACTTAGAAGAGCATTCGAAAATCATTTGAGGGAGACCAAAGAGCAAAAGAACCGCTTGGAGGCAATTTTAGATGAGCTGCATATCACACCTCAAGAAGCCACCTGCAAAACGATGGAAGGACTTATCAAAGAGGTCAAAATATTCATTAGCCAAGCGGAAGATGACGAAGTGATAGATATCGGCCTGATGGCAGAGGCCCAACGCGTAGAACATTATGAAATTTCAGGATATGGAACGGCCATTCGTTATGCCCGGGAATTGGGTTACCGAGCTATTGCCAACAAGTTACAAGACAGTTTAAACGAAGAATACGATGCCGATAACATCATGGGTAAATTGGCGGAAGTCCGGTTAAATAAAAAAGCGATTAACGAAATTTAAAAACCATTTTATGGTCTAATCGTTCCGACAATTTCCTTGGAGTCAAATTATAAATCATTTTGTTCCCCACGGAAGAAGACTACCTCTTATTTTTGCTTATGGCACGACATTTACTAATATTCAGCTAAAAAAATATGTTTAGTAGCGCAAGGTATAACCATAAAAAAAACCAGCCTGTTATAGACTGGTTTCTTGGGGGATCTTAAAATTTGTTTATGCCATAACAGCTACGCTGTTTTGATTGTCTTTATATTGTTTCGGACTACAGTTATACTTTTGCTTAAATATTTTCGAGAAATAGCTTCGACTTGTAAAACCAATACTATAAACTACCTCGGAAATGTTCAAATCAGTGTTCTTAATAAGCTCTTCCGATTTCTTAATACGTACCTCTCTAATATAGTCAGTTACCGTACGGCTATGCATCAGTTTAAAACCTTCCTGTAATTTTGATGGGGAAAGGCCAGACTTGCGACTCAATTTCTTAATGCACAATTGCGTTTCGGGATAGTTATTTATAAATTTGGAAAGTTCACGAACCGCATCCATTTCTTTAAGGCTCAATGAGCCTGTTTTATTAGCTTCACTTTCGAGATCATCGGAATGCTGTTGCATTTCCAAAGCCAAAATCATGTGCACGAACCCTTCAATCAACAAACTTCTGACAATTCCTTTTTGTGAAATAGCATTCAGTTCTTCAAACTTCTCGGCTATTTTAAGGTTGTACGAACCGATATAGAGGGAGTTTTCAGAAACATTGTCCTTATAAAACAGTTGCTTCATTCTATAATTATAAGAATTCTTTTTCGTTGCGGCGGCGTTAGAAGTACTGACCACGATGAGTGATGTTTTAAGGTTTACATCTTTCTTAAAGTACAGTACGTTATCTTGATATGCCTCATTTGTTAAAATTCCAGTTTGAAAAGTCTCCAACTCACGTACGGGGCCAGACTGGCCAAAACTATGACCTACCTTTCCTTTAGAACAATAGGCAAAGCAGATAGGGGCATGCTCGGGTGTTTGTGTGACCAAGACAAAATCTTCCGAAAAAACCATGTCGAACTCCAAATATGACAAGCCTCCTTTAAAGGTCTGTCCCTTTATTTGTCCACATCCTATTTCGTTATCTAAACTTAAAATATGTTCTTTTGAATCTACCTTCAAAAGTCCTCCCAGACTCTCTTGAAGTTGATTTAACATTACTTTTATCTTGGCTGTTTCTAAAACTATTGATTTCATGGTGTTGTTTTTTTTAAAAGTTAATAATTCAAAGACCTCATCTACTTATTCCGAAGTACTTGCATAATGGCTATGATTACGGCCACTGCCAATAAAATATGAATAACGATTCCCAAACTGAACATAAAAAAGCCTACCGCCCAACTTATCAAGCACAATACAATTATTAAATAAAGTATTTTAGACATTGGCTTGAACTGGTTTCATGGCTTCATTGGTGCTTGGGTTCGATCACTCAAGGGACTTCTGGATTGATTCGTCATTCCCATAATGAAATTATCCGTTCCGTTTTCGGTTCGGGTTTCATTTTTTTGGTTCAAATGAACCATACACATGTACTTTCTCAATTTTAACTTTAATAGATTTTTCATTTTCACATCTCTATTTTGGTGTACTTTATCCGATTATTTTGAACGTTCAACGGAGTTATTGAGATTAATACTGTAAAGATCGATAGGAAGACCATGTTCTGTCTTACACAATTTTCGTATTGTGTTATAGAATTATTCTTTTCGGGTCAAAATGCCGTTAAAAAATTCTTAATTGGGGTGATACCGTGAATAGAAAAAGAAGAAATTGTATAAAAACGCGTTGAGAGATGCTGGAACGACTATGGCATAAATATGGCTAACTTGGCAAATAGATAATAAACGCCGAACCTTTACCAAGTTCACCGGTAGCATAAATGAAACCGTGGTGGTTCTCAGCAATTTTTTTACATATTGCCAAGCCGATGCCCGTTCCCGAATATTCTGTTCTCTGGTGTAAGCGCTGAAAGACTTCAAATATTTTTTCTGAATTTTCGGAAGAAAAGCCGATACCATTATCTAAAACAGTAATCTTATGATAATGCTTGCTCGATTTAATAAAGTTTTGCGGTACCTGTTCTCTATGAACTTTTTCCCATTTCAAAACAATTTTCAAATCGACTTTGGTATCTCGATATTTTAAGGCATTCGAAATCAAATTCGAGAACAGTTGTTCCATCTGAAAAACGACCCCCCTTATCGTTGGCAGTTTTTCACAAGTAATTGTTGCCTTGGTTTCCTTAATTCTAACGGCTAGGTCATCTTCAACTTTTTCAAGTACCAAGTTCAGGTCGACCTTTTCAAAATCATCATGGGTCACATCAATTCTCGAATAGGTCAACAAATTACGGATAAGGGATTGCATACGATTTGCCGCATTATTCACCTTGCCAAGATAACTGCGTGACTTTTCATTAAGTCTGCTAAGGTTTTCATTGTCGATACGTGAAAGAAACAATTGTATTTTGCGCAGCGGTTCTTGTAAATCATGGCTAGCTACCCTATTAAAAGACTCTAATTCTGCATTGTTACGTTTCAGCTCAAAATTTCGCGCACGCAAATCTTCATCTGCTTTTACCATATTGGTAATATCTTGTACAACCCCCACAGATACCGGCCGACCATTTCGTTTAATAAACCTACCCTCTAAATGCAGGTGCTTTACCTCTCCCGCCTTCGATATGATTCTATAATCATGAACTTCCGACTGTCCATTTTCAGTGGTCTGGCGGCCCAAAGTATCATATTTTTCTAAATCATCTGGATGAACAAATTCTCTGTAATTACTAAAAGTAACTTCGAAAGAATCTGGTTCATATCCTAAAATATTGTAGAAATTATCGGATATGTTAGCACTGCCGTCATCAAGATACCACATATAGCTACCTATGCTCGCAACATTTTCGGCATCTTTAAATATGGAGTTTTGCACCCGTAACTTTTCGTTTACTTCTTGAATTTTTCTTTTTGATTTCTTCTCCTTTGTGATGTCCCTGGAGGTTATCGTAATACTCTCATCACATTTAATAGCCGTACCATGAAACCACATTTTCCGGCCATCTTTTTCATATGAGGTTTCATATTCCATTTTTTTATCCTCCATGAAACACGTAACCATCTTTTCAAAAACACCCGTGGTAAAAATTGTTGGCGTTGCTTCCGAAACCCTTTTACCGACCATATCGATTGGTGTCTTTTGAAGAACATCTTGAATTTGTTCATTTATGAACAAAAATTCGAAATCGATAATAAATCCTGAATCATCAATTATCGGTTTAAAAGACATAATAACATTTTCGGTACTTTGCAAGATACCCGCCAAAAACGATTCGGTGTCTTTCAGTACCCGATTTTGACCTACCAGTTCTTGATTTACCAACCGCAACTTTTCTTCCCCTTCTTTCTCAACGGTAACATTTCTAGCCGTTTCCATTATCCCCTTAGATACGGGATTGACAATTGATTTGAACCACATTTTATTGCCATTAATAGAAAGCTCTCGATCAAAACCCACTTTTTCCTGCTCCTCAAAACTCCGTACCAAATCTTCAAACTCTCCGTTCAACGAGAAATGCGGAAATACTTTTGAAACACGTTCTCCCATAATTTCCTCCGGGGGCAACCCTAAATAATCCCTGTTGCACTCATTGGCAAAAACAATTCGAAAATCGACTATGTTCTCAGAACCATCATATATCGGTTCGTAATAATTGACTATATTATCAGTGCTTGCCAGAAGATTTCGCATAAAGGCGTCGGAAGCCCGAAGCCGCCTTTTGTTGGCATATATTTTAGTGAAAGAAAGCCCGAAAACTACCAGGGCAAAAAATGCCATGAGTAACGAGGTTAATGGTGTCAGCGACCTTCGTGAAGCATAATCGACTTTTCTTTGGATCATGACCCTATGCTCTTCCAATAACATCTGGTCTTTAATTGCCCGTATCTTTTCTAATGTCTCGGAAATTAACATTAGTTTTTTGTGCGTACTCGCCCGGTTCAATTTTTGAGGTGTGCTATTCTCAAAATCGATCAACGCCTCGTAGAACGTCTCTTGCAAATGACCTATACTGTCGAGTCTTTCTTTTTGAACTTCATTATTTTCTAAAATAATGTATAGGTCATTAAACGCCGTGGTACTTGCCAACTTATAGTCTTGCCACGATGAATTTGAAAGTTCTTCCCCTAAAAGAATAGTCCTGAATTTTTCCGATTCCATTCGCGCATATAGCGAAAATAATTTCTCGATACCATTATCGACCTCTAAGGTCAAGGCAATGCCATCTGCAGACTGTTGAAGTCTCTTTATTTGTTTATACGTAATACTGGCCGTAAACAACAGTATGGCCACTGCTACAATGAGCAGAACTACATAAGTTTTTGAAGAAGAAGTAACCTTTGTAAAATCCATTCCATTCTATATGCGATATAAAAAGTTGTCGCGATTCAGATTCGAAGTGTGATATTGCCAATTAATCTGCAATACTTTTTCGATGGCCTCTCGTAATTTACGAAAATCATTGGGTTTATTGATATAGATATTGGCGCCGTTGATAAAAGTTTGCTCAACATCTTTCTCTGAGGAAGAGGTGGAGTAGATAGCGACCGCCATTGCATTCAACATGGGGTTCTTACGTATCTCCATTAGACATTGCATTCCGTTTTTTATGGGCATATTTAAATCTAAGAATACCAGGTTGGGCAATAATATATTCGGTAGCGTAAGATAGTCCATAAGTTCTTGACCATTATTAAAGGTAGAAAGTTTTGTCTGTATCGCTATCTCTTCAATTGCTTCTCTAAACAGCATTCTGTCATCTTCATCATCATCGGCAAGGGCGACATTGAGAATCTTGACGTTCGTATTCAGGGTATTCAAATTCATGCGGGATGTATGCTGTTTTGTTTCCGTTTTTCAATAATTTTCTGAAAAGCAGTCGGCGTAAGTCCTGTTGTTTTTTTAAACTGCCCCGACAAATGTGCCACACTGCTATAATTCAGTCGAAAAGCAATTTCGGTCAATGTGAGATCTGTATTCGTTATTAGTTCTTTGGCGTGATCCACTTTTCTTAGAATTATAAAATTTTCTATAGAGGTATATGTGTTTTCAGAAAAAAGGTTCGACAAATAAGTGTACGAGTAATTTAATTTATCTGCTAAGTACGTAGAAATTTTCTGAATCCTAGCCATATCATCTTCCAACATGTCGTCAATGGCATATTTGATGCGTTGCACCAAGGCCATTTTAGGGTCGTCAATAATTTCAATGCCGTATTTTTTTAGCGCCGTCGCCAAAGCTTCACGTTGTTCATCGGAAAGGTTTTGATCGATTTCCAATTCCCCCAAACTTTGTATACTAAAGGGTATACCCAATTTTTCGAATTGTTCTTTCAGAACAGCTCTACAAATAAAATCGGAATCATATTTAATACATACTCTCATCTATCAATCTTAGCTTTTTTGTAAGCACCTTTTGGGAAAGATAGTGACAAATATGATATAAAATCAGATATTATAGTAACAAATTAAGTGGCTTTTTGACCACTATTGAACCTTTAATTGAAAAAAGAGTGTCATGGAACATGTGTTTTACAGTTTGATACGAAGAATAAAACTGAAAAACAGCACTTGAAAAGAAAGCGGGCTACATGGTTATGATGATATCTCAATATCTAAATAGCATAATCAATAATTTTCACCGCCTTAAATATGGAAAAGTTAGTTAAGGTAATGTCTCGTGTGTCGTTAGAAGCGACTAGTACTAATAAAACTTTATTATTTTAAATTCAAATCGGCCTTATCGGAAATATTTTCTTCGGGAATTTCCTTAAAAAAAGATGCTGCTTCTGGATCGGCATTGGGGCCGTAAGCCTGCAAAAAAGTTCCTTTTTCGCCATTTTCCGTTTTTAATACGTATAATATCGACAGATCAGACGGATTGCTCATGCCCTCATACCTATGCTCCCCAGTAATATATACTTCCTTGGGCGAAAACTCAACTTTGCTTTCAGACGCCACCAACTTCCCAGATTTAAAATAGAAGTTGGCAGTATAACCTTTATCCTGATATTTTTCTATTAAATTTTTTTCATGTTTCGGAAACTTATTATCCATATCTAAATTTTTACATATTGAGTTTTCAGTAAAAGGCAAACCCACTCCTAAGAAATTGCCTCCCCTTTACTTTTTAATCTTTTTTCTCTGCTGGCATCCATCAATTATCATCGGTGGCATCATCGATTTCATCTTCAATTTCTTCGACACCTTCCTCAATTTTATCGCCTGCATCATCTACAGCGTCCTCGATTTGGTCTCCGGCATCTTTTTTATCCTCTCTACAACTTGTAAATGTCGATAATGACATTGAAGTCATTAGCGCAAATAGAAATATATAAACTGCTCGTTTCATTTTTTATGGATTTTAAATTATTTATTAAAGTTTTCTTCTTCCGGTAATCAACGATACAACCAGAAGCACCAGAAATATGTAAAATAATATTTTAGCAATATCTGCAGCACCTTCGGCTATTCCTCCAAAGCCAAAAACCGCGGCTATGATTGCCAAAATGATAAATGTAACTGTCCAACGTAGCATAGTTTTGTTTTTAAGTGGTTTATAATTCGTGATTATTTATATGATATGAATCAAAGATGTTGTTTTTATCCCATAGCTAATGATCACATCCAATTTGATGTTAACTCATTTGAATTTTTCTTGTGAGATAGTAAAAAATAGCCGTTCTTGGATTTTTCAGCAGGCACTATTATATTGCTTGAGCGTTTTTGTCAACAACTTGGTACGAACACCAGCTATCGTTTCGCACCTTTATACTAGCCAACAAGTACGGGTATCAATTAAATGTAAAACGACCATCGACCAATGAGTCTTACCATAGAACTACACGATTCGACCATAGCGCATATTTTCTGCGATTTGGCCAAAAAATTGAAGAATGATTATGAAGAATCGGAGAATGAATATTGTATTCGCCTACCGAAAAAACTGGGTTCCGGATTCATAAAAGGCACCCATTTCACCCATGGAATCGGAGTGCTGGAATTTGATTTTTTACTGAATGAAGAGCTTGTACTCGAATACCAGAAAGGATTAGTTCACCCCCTTAAATTATTGTTCAACCGCGAATCTACTATTTTTCACACATTCGAAACCTCTGACGAGACACATGAAATTCAGCGATTAGAGAGTGTCATTTTAGCGAGTACGCCCCAAGACAATCACACCTTTACCTTTCCCGCCAACGAACCCATTTGCGTTTACAGCCTTGAAATCAATAGAAAATTATTCGAAGAAAAAATAAGTGATTTTCTGGCCGACATGAATGATGACCTCATGACCCTGTTCAGGGACCTAAATGGCACCCAAAGTTTTTACCATAAGGAATACTATAGCCTCGATATAGCTAAATATCTAGAAGAGTTTACCGAATGTGACCTTTTAGATTTTATGAAAGTCGTATATCAAGAAGGCAAAGCATACGAAATACTATCGCACCAATTGCAACAATATCTAGATGACCTTAACGGAACGGGAAATCATAAGATTACACGAAAAGCAACACTTGATAAAATTGAAAATGCGGCAGAAATCATTAAATCGGAGTTAGACCAAATGGACAATATAGTTACTATTGCCAAAAGAGTTGGCCTTAACCAAAACACGTTACAGCAAGGGTTCAAAAGGCTTTATAAAACTTCGGTCAATGAGTATATACGTAACTTTAGAATAGAAAAAGCGAAAGAACTACTCGAGAACACCGACATGAATATTACTCAAATTAGCTACAAAATAGGTATCAATTCTAGAAGTTATTTCTCCAAATTATTTAAGAAACGGTATGGGGTTTCCCCAAAAGAATACTACAATCAAATCAATAAAGGATCGGAAGAATAGTGAAGTTTTAATTTTACTTCGGTCTACGAATTTATTGTGCTTTCAACGCACTAAAAAATGGCGCAAAGTTTTTGCGCCATTTTTTCAATGAAAATTTTCTAAAAGCATTTTCAGCTTTGGTTGCATACATCAAGAGGCATCTTCCAACCTTTTAATAGTATTCAAGTCACTCGCTATCTGATTTCGTTGCTGTGCAAGCAAGGTAGCCGTGCTCGGTGGTAAATTGATCTCTTTGAGCACATCATCATACTCTTCAATAGCCGATTTCTCTCCGGCAATGGCAGCCGTCAACATTGATTCATCATTGTCTGATGAGAAGAATGCTTCTATATCCATCCAAGTACGGTGCATCGCACCCTCTACGCTTCCCCCCTCTTCTATTTCCTGTCCGAAATTTTGAATTTCACTTCTAAGGTTGTGTGCAAAATTGCTACGCTCAATCGCCTTCTTTTTAAAATAAGCTATTAAATCAAAGCTCTTGGCATTTTCAGAAGCCTTTTTGAAACCCTTCTCGGCATCATAAGTTTTTGCTAGCAGCGCATTCAGTTTCTCTCCAACTATTTCTGTATAAGTACTCATTATATTGCGTTTTTAATTAGCGATCAACTTTTTTTTGGATGCTCATCGCATTACATCCTACATTTTTAAAATTAAGGGAAGTATCGTTGCCAGGTTTATTCGAAAAATCAAATTATTGCTCCATTTGATGCGGCACTTACAGTTTAGGTCTATAGGATTCCATAATTTTGAGCATAGCCCTTTCGGTTGGAGTAAAATACGCCGCAGTGCTTGTATCGTTTGCGATTAAGGAAAAGTACTTTTTTATAGAACCATCTTCATATTTGGAAACCAAATAAGGATGAACATAATACTTGCGGCATACGTTTCTGGTGTTGCCAAGTGCCGCAGCCGCATTATCAAATCCCAACAAAATATTTTTATGGTTTTTTTCAGGATTCGGTTCATAACCTAAATCAATTAAAGTATCAAAAAACACCACCGATGCGGCCCAAGTCCGAAAATCTTTTGCGGTAAAGAACTGTCCACTCACAGCATGCAAATATTCATTTACCATTGAACTATCGAGCTGTTGTTTATTGCCTTCACTGTCATAATATTGAAAAAGTTCCCAGCCTGGTATCTCTTCACAACGACTGACCAATCGTATCAGCTTTTTATTGCGAACGGTCACGCTATGTTTTTTACCTTTCTTGCCTACGAATTCGAACTTGAGTTTATTTTTATGAAGATTTACATGTCGCTTTCGTAAAGTTGAAAGGCCATACGATTTATTACGCTTGGCATATTGAACGTTGCCTATTCTGATATGGGTTTCTTCCATAAGACGAACTACCAATGCAACCACTTTGGAGCTAGGCCAACCTTTTTGATCTAAATCGGAATCTACCTGCTTTCGTATTTTCGGTAAATGTTGACCGAATTGAGCCATTTTATAAAATTTCGTTTGATTTCTAATCTTAACCCAATTGGCGTGGTACTTATATTGTTTGCGGTTTTTATCGTCTCTTCCTACAGCCTGCAAGTGTCCGCTTGGTAAGTGCGTTATCCTTACTTTTTCCCATGCGGGAGGAATAACCAAGTTTTCGATACGTTCAAGCTGCCTCTTATCTTTGACCGGCTTATTTTTAAGCTTATAAACAAATTCATCCCCATCGCGCAAACGACTTATGCACAATTTTTTATCATCGACATAAACAAGGTTAAGCTGACTTACGACACGTTCAGGTTCGGTCATCAATTGGTTTAGAAATTCTTTGCGCGTTGTTTTAGCAGTCATTTCGATTCAGTATTGCGGGGGAATATGTTTTTATTTGAACACCTATTAAAACTACCATTTACTTCAAAAAAAATTGCGCTTAAAAGAAAACATAGTTAACACGTTCGATGCACATCTATCAATTATAGCCGAATCATTTACGCTATTATTTTTCTTTATCGGGGCAGACCAATAGGTATGGAGAACCTATCTTGAAAAATTGAAAAGAGTATTGATATTTCGAAACAGAAAGTTCAAAAGCTGAACAGCTGAAATAAACTTTTGCAAGGCGAAGTATCGATTTCTTGAAATTAAAAATCGCATCAATACGTGATTCGATAGTCTAACTTAAAACATTTAAAAAATGAACACCCAGAACAGAGACAAAAAAGAAAATGATTTTGACACGGAGCTGGTCAAAGAAGAAAGAAAAAGCACCCGCAACTACATTTTTCAAAAAAATAATATTACCAAATCGGGCACCCTCATTATTGTTGTATTATTACTGATAGTAATCATAGGGATAGTGGTTTCGGGCATATTTTTTGAAGCTCCCACAAAAAACCCATAAGAAACTTCTTATGGGTTGCCGAATAATGAATGGTCGTATTATCTATTTAAGATTCACCGTTCTTATCTTGTGTCACCAGTTGTAAGTTGTTCTTTCCAAAATCCAGGGTTCTGATAGGGAAAGGAATATTGATTCCTTTAGCATCGAAATTACTCTTGATCAACTTTACAGCTTTATGCCTAGCGGTATGCTCTTGTTTACTTTTTACCATATCTATCCAAAATCGGGTCATAAAATTAATGGAACTGTCACCAAACTCCGTAAAAAAGAACTCTACTTCTTCCCCATCCTTTTGTTCGAAGTTCTCGGCAATAATGCTTACCACTAAATCTTCCACCTCTTGCAGGTTACTCTCGTAACCAACTCCGCAAGTAACCGCGATCCTACTTCTATCGCTTACCGAATAATTAACAAAAGAACCATCGACAAATTTTGAATTCGGAACAATAACATAGTTATTGTCGGGTCTGCGGATAACAATATTTCGAAGACTAATCTCCGAAACAAAACCCGAAGTACCCTCGGTTTCAATATAATCGTCAATATTCAATCTTGGCATAAAGGAAAGTATCAAGCCTCCAAAGGTATTGCTTAATGTTCCCTGCAGGGCAAGACCAATGGCCAGGCCTATTACACCGGCACCCGCTAAGATACTGGTAAGCACCTTGTCCAGTTCGAGCACCCCCAAAGCGATAAAGAAGCCCACCAAAATTACAATTAGAAAAACTACCTTGGCAATAATGTCTTGAATGGAAACTTGACTAATCCGATGGAGCAGAAATTTGCGTAAAAGATTACGAACTCCCTTCGCAATAAAATAAAAAAGGATCATTACCAATATGGCCATCACTATATTAGGGAGCTTGAGAATAATGGCATCAAGCCAACCGTCCAATTTGTCCCACAGTTTTCCAATGGCATCTTCAACCGAAAATTTGTTCTGTAATATAATACTCATGTTATAAAAGTTTAGTTAGAAGGAGTGTTCCCATTACCCAAAGAATCAAGGAAAGTATTCCTCCAATTAATAAAAAGTGTTGAAATTTATAATTTCCCAACCCGTATATCAAGGCGTTGGTTTGATATCCTACGGGAGTGAAAAAGCTAAAATTAGCTGCGAACATCACCGCCAATATGAAGGGTTTAAAATCAAGTTTCAAACCTTGTGCGACAGCAATGGCTATGGGTGTCATGATAATGGCAGTAGCATTATTGCTGACTACCCCGCTCATTACCATAGTAACTAAAAACAGGGTTCCGATTATCACGATATTCGATTGGCCCTCTAAAAATCCCAGCAATTTTGAAGAGACCCACATATCGGCGCCGGTATTGTGCATGGCAATCCCCAGCGGTATCATACCTGCCAATAAAAAGAAGATCTGCCAGTTGACCTTTTTATAAACAACGTTCAAATCTAAATTATTAGTCAATAGTAACAGACAAACCCCGGCCAGGGCACTTACCATTATCGAGAGTACACCCGTAGCCGCCAAGGCAACGACCAATATTAAAACTAGCAGGGAAAAGTACCTCTTAAAAGAAGACAACCTACTAACTGAGTCGAACGACTGTAACAAAACCACGTTTTCCATTGCCTCAAGAGCCTGAAGGTTTTGTTTTTCCACTTCTACCAACAAACGATCACCGGGCTTTAATACCAAGCTATTTGTATTGCTGCGCACCAGTCTTTCACCGATTTTAGTCAAGGTTTTCCGTTTTTTAATCGCAATGGGTATGGCATCGTGTAACATATAGCGTCTCAAGTTGCCCAAAGTTTTTCCTAAAAGGGAAGCTCCCGGCAGCATGAGTAGCTCAATAAAAACACGTTCGTCCAATTCCGATGACTTCGATGTTATACCCTCACCTTCCTCTGTTTGTTGACTAATCAAATAGTCATTTTCGTTTATACCAAGATTTTCAGATTCGTGCAATCGCGATAAATTCTGTAAATCACACATGACGAGAAGTTCGTCATCTTTCACCAATGTAATATACTTTCCCGGGGAATTATGCGCCTTATTATTGCGGGTAAGCTTTAGAAGCGAAATTTCGGGATGCTCATAAAAAAAGGTTTCCTCTATTTTTTTGCCTATCAATTTCGACCCCTCTTTGATTAAAATATTGGTAATATAATTATTGATATTATAATCTTCCCGTAGGCTTTTATTCTTTCCCCAAGGCAACCATCGAAGCGCCAATGTAAGGTATACTATAGCAACAGAAAGAAAGACGAGCCCTAGCATCGTAAATTCAAAAAAACCCAACTTGTCAGCCCCTAAATCTTTTGCTACTGAATTAACGATCAAATTGGTCGAAGTACCCATCAAGGTACATGACCCACCGATAATACCCGCAAAAGAAATCGGAAGCAGTAATTTAGATTGTGAAATATTGAATTTTTCCGATAGTTGATTGATAATTTTAATAAAAACAATGACCACCGCCGTGGTACTTATAAAAGCAGAGATACCTGCCGTTACAATCATAAAAACAGGAGCCATAAAATACAGTGGTAATGCCTTTATTTTTCCCATTCCCGAGGTTAGCCAATTAATCACCCCATTTTCTTCCATGGCTATAGCCAACATCATTAATGCCAAGACGGCTATGGTCGCACTGTTCGAAAAACCGCTAATCGCTTCCTCAGGGGAAACCAAACCCAACAAAGCCAAGGATACTATTATAAAAAAAGCAACCTTGTCTACCGGAAATATTTCCAAAGCAAAAAGCACTACGGTTACCAGCAGTACCAGAAATACTAAAATAATATTCAATTCCATAGGTAGTTGCGCTCAAAACATGCATCAAATCTGAAAGTTCAATGGAAAGTTCAATGGAGTTTCCAATTATTTTCAAAAGCAAAATCGGTCTGAGTCATTCGTTCTCTCGTCGCTTTTTCTTTTTCTTGTAAATCTATAGGCAATTTATCAAGTTCTCCACCGAAGTAACCAAGCGCGATTGCCGTGCATACTTGAAATCCTTCAGGAATATCAAAGACTTCATCAGCGGCCTTGCGGTCAATCCCTGCCATGTGGTGCAGGGCAATACCCAAATACTGGGCTTGAACCGTCATGTTTCCAAGACTCAAGCCCAAATCATGCAGTGCGTGAAAATTTTCGTTCCCGCCTTCCATTTTAACCTTGTAAACACTCAATAAAAGTAAGGGGGCAAAGGATGCCCATTTTTTATTGCCTTCACTCAGACATTCCGCTATTTTATCATATGCCTCAGAGCCTCTTTCTGCATAAATAAACCGCCAAGGCTGAATATTGTAACAACTAGCAGACCATCGTACGGCTTCAAAAAGTTGTCTCAGGTGTTCTTTCTGTATCGATTCATCCTTAAACGTTCGTGGACTATAACGTTGTTTCAACAAAGCAAATATCTCATACTGCGTATCTGCAATATTGCTTAATCGAATTTGTTCTTCTTCTGTCATTATCTTTTTTTCTCATGACCTTCTAGAACTATTGTTTTTAGAAAGCCGCTGATTTGGTAATCTATTAACGATATTACATATTGTTTAAACCAACGGTTGACCCAATACCTTTTTATATTAATGCGTTTGCACTGAAGTCTAAAAAGAAAATACAATGAAGCAGAATTTGGATGGGTACATTTAAAGTCGATCTTCTTCAAAAAGCATCTCCTTTCCCGTATTCACTCTTATAGATTTTCACAACAACGAGAAATAGACTTATCAGCAAGGGACCAAAAATCAAACCGATAAAACCAAATATCGGCACACCTACAACCACGCCAATTATGGTAATTAAAGGATGAACATTATCTAACCTTTTGAGTGCGTACATTCTAAAAACGTTATCGGTAGAACCGACGATAATAATACCATATAACAAAATTGCCCATGCTTGAAAGATATCGCCATTAGAAATTGTTAGAATAAATACGGGGACAATACCGAGCATGGCCCCAACAAAAGGCACCATAGAACCAATAGTTATAATAACGGCCCAGAAAAAGGGTTCTTTAATCCCAAAGATGAGTAAACCTACCAAACCGACAACACCCTGTGCTATTGCAACCAACGGTATGCCAAGTGCGTTAGATCGCACCATGGCCCGTATCTCTTGGCCTATAAGCTGTAGGTTATCTTTCGCAACCGGAATGTAATCAAACAAAGATTCTCGTAACTGGCGACGGTTCGTCAGCATATAATACAACATAAAATACATAATGCCTATGGCTATAACGGTATTGAAAGTTCCCCCGGCCAAACTTTGTAAATTCGTAGAAAGCCACGAAGATATTCCCGAAACATCAATTTGAGAAGACAGGTCGTAACCCAAACGCTCTTCCCATATTCCCAGCTGCTGCTTTACCGCCTTTACCACCCGCTCGGAATTATCAACGGCCTCGCCAACTTTGTTTCCCAAAAGAAGTACGATTCCCGCAACTGGCACTAAAATACAAATGAAGGAAAGTAGCAATAAAAGACTCGCGGCCAAATTTGCATTCCACCCCTTTTTCACCAATTTCGACATCGGTTTTCTTAAAAGCACATAAATTGTCACGGCGCCTAACACACCGGAAAGATAAGGGAGCATAGCATTGAAAATCAAGCCCCCCAAAATTAGAATTAGCAACAACACAAAAAGTTGTCGAATGACTTTTGGATTAATGAAGTTCATAGTTGGGGCCCGCCTTTAGTTATTTTAATTGTTGCGTAATGCTTCAATAAGTTCTTTTTTGTTCATTTTTGATCTACCCTCTATCCCTACATTTTTTGCCTGGTCATAAAGTTCATTTTTGGTCCATTCTTCATAAGGCTGGGCTTTTCCTCCTTTTTTTCCCGCATCTGGCGTATTGGCGATACGCGCTGATTTCTCTTTACTGTACCCCTTATCACGAAGGGCTTCATATTGTGCTTCGTTTTTTATTCTAGGATTTGGCATCGTTGAAAATTTAGATTAAAAAATAGTGTTTCATTTTCACCTCAAATATTATCAAAAACCAAAAGAAAGATTTAATGCATTCAAGGCAATTATTACCCCAAAAAAATACTTTCAAAACTTCTTTTTGCAAGTTGTTTACAAGGACTTAATCACGTCAAAAATCAGCGTGAAACAGTTAACCAATGCGGCAATAAACGAATACTTTAGAGGAAGTAATTATTAATTTATTAACCCAAAATATTAGAAACTATGAATAGTGATCAATTAGAAGGCAAATGGAAACAAATCAAAGGTAAGTTCAAACAAAAATATGGTGATGTTACCGACAACGATACCACTTTTGCCGAAGGAAAGTTCGATGAAATGCTAGGACGGTTACAAGAAAAAACCGGAAAAAAGAAAGAAGAACTTAAAAGAGAAATCGAAGAATGGTAGCAACCATTTTTTGATTGGTGTTGATTTAAGTCCCCGACTTTGGTTGGGGACTTTTTTTGTTGTTTAGTTGCAATTCAGCGAAATTACATAGAAGTAGAAAGGAGGCCATTTAAACGCATCTGCATTCTAATGGCCTCCTTTTTCTTATTTCTTCCAACCAGCGTCAACGCTAGATTTCTTCATCTCGAGGAATCACGGCCTCTTGGGGCGCCTTGGCCAAATCTTTATCCATTTCATAAAGATTGAGGTTTCCTTCACCCTTTTTAGTGGCCAATGAATATTTGTCGATGACACCGTTGATCAAGGTTTCTTCCTCGATTTGCTCTTGAACGAACCACTGGGCAAAACTAAAAGTGGCCCAGTCTTTTTCTTTATGTGCAAGATTCACAATTTTGTCAATTTGTTCCGAATTATCGATTTCATGCTTTAAGATTTTTTTTAAGCAGTCTTCGATATTTTTAGGATTTTCGGGTGGTGCCTTGATCGCTTCTATTTTGGTACTTCCGCCCCGATCATTGATGTACTTTAAAATTTTGAACATATGTTCCCGTTCTTCATTCATGTGGCCGTACAGAAATTCTGAAATACCAGGAAAGCCATTTACTTCTGCCCATGAGGCATATGAAAGATATACCTGGGCCTGAAAGGCTTCCCGTGTCATCTGATCGTTCAAGGCTTTTTCCAAAGCATCTGAAATTCGTTTTGTTTTCATGTTTTTATTATCTGTTACTTATTGCTTTTCATAGTCTAAATCTTTCACCCCCATAATCAAAGCGAGTCCGTAGTCGATTTGAGCCATTTGAGAAGTCAACAAAGCGATTGTCGACCGGGGTAAGTCTTTTTCTTTCAATACTTCTTTGTATTCCTCCAATGCTACTTTCTCACCACGAATCGCTTCCTCTAGCATCGCCTCGGCATGATCTTTTGAAAAAAGTGATTTGATGTCCATCCAAGTGCGGTGCGCGTCTCCGGCCAACGTTCCATTATCTTTATAGCCTTCACCAAAAGCATTGATCTCTCTTTTAAGTTCATTTATAAAACGATGGCGGTCTAAGGCTCTTTCATTGAACCAAGTCGCCAATGACCTTACCTCACAGTTCTCTGCCGCTTTGCCGAATCCTTTCTCGGCATCGTATGTTTTTTCTAGAATAGCATTCAGTTTTCGACCGATTACTTCTGTATATTTTTCCATTTTACACACCTTTAAAAACCATTTTCAAAGTTATTCCTATACCTGTTCAATTTCGGTTTCAATCGAATATATCATTGATTCATTTGAATAGCATTTGATGGCTACATTTCGACGATTGGGTTGTTACACTTCCGTTTTACCATTTTTGGCCACAACTTTCTGCGCTATAGAACTCGGTTCGATACCAAGCCCATACCTTTTTGCATATACCCATGTAAATTCAGCGCCAAAGAACAATATAAGACACGAATACGAAACCCAAAGCAGTATTAAAACTATGGTTCCGGCAGCACCATACGTAGAACCCGGGTTGGCCTCTCCGAAGTATACTCCCAAAAGAAATTTACCAAATACGAAGAGAATTGATGTTATCAACGAGCCGATCCAAACTGTTTTCCAGCGTATTTTCGCATCGGGCAAGTATCTAAAAATTAATGCAAAAAGCACGGTTATAATGCCCACGGATACTACGATATCGATCGCATAGGCGATATACACGATAGCATCGGGCAATATACTGCGTATGTAGTTATTCAAGACAGAAATAGCCGTAGTCATCAAAAAACTGACCAGCATTAGAAAACCGATGGCGAGTATAAAGGCAAAACTTCGTGCCCTATCTAAAAACATTTTTTTTATACTTGCATTGGTATCGGGTTTAATTTTCCATATTTGATTTAGAGACAACTGTAAATGATAAAAAACCCCGGTGGCCCCGAAAATCAAGGTTCCTATACCCAAGATGGTGGCGATGGTACTTTTGCCGTTATTTTGTGTTTCTATCATCATCGTTTGAATGGCGTCGGCGGCATCTCTTCCCAAAGCCCCGGAAATTTCGTTTGTCAATTGCCCTTGAACAATTTCAACGCCCCAGACCGAACCAACAAGATTGATAATAATTACCAAAAGTCCGGGTAGTGAGAGTACGGCGTAATATGCGACCACGGCACTAAGCCGAAATGGGTCATCGGCATCCCATGCTTTGTAGGTATCAACTATCAAAGATGGAAAGTCGGAAAATTTGAATTTTGAGCGAGTATCACCCTCCATAGCCATAGATTTTAACTAAATGTACAGTACCCGCTTTAATTCTTTAATCGTATTGCGATAATTATTGTTCGAAATAAAAGGAGTATCTCATACGGCCCGTCCGAAATTTGCAACAAGCACTTAAATTTTTCTTAGGATAATCATTTAGGTCTTACAAAATCAGAGCATTGTGTTTTTGAAAAAGTTTTATCTTAAGGCTTCAATAGTAACCATGACTTTTCATTTGAATAAAAGATTTCAGTTAATTGTGTTGATTGTGGTGTGTAGCATAATATCAACTCGATGCGACACCGTTACCGACCATAGACCGAATATTCTATTCATTGCCGTTGACGATCTTGCTTCAAAAGTCAATAGCTATGATAATCCGTTGGCCAAAACCCCGAATTTCGACCGGTTGGCAGCCATGGGTGTTCAATTCAACAATGCGTATTGCCAACTTCCTTTGTGCAACCCGACCAGGGCCTCGGTGCTTACGGGGTTGCGCCCTGATGTCATAAAAGTATATGATTTAGACCGACATTTTCGAGATGAAGTACCTGATGTCGTTACACTTCCCCAGCTTTTCCGAGAAAACGGTTGGTGGACTGGAAGAGTTGGCAAACTCTACCACTACGATGTACCTGCAGGTATTGGCACTAATGGATTGGACGACCCCCAATCATGGGACGAAGTTTTTAACCCCAAGGGTCGAGATACAGAGGAAGAAAACCTTATTACCAATACCGAACCCCATAAAAAGATAAGCGCGGCGCTTAGCTGGCTAAAAGCCGATGGAAAAGATGCGGAACAGACCGATGGCATGACCGCTGATATTACAATTGAATTACTTAAAAAGAAGAAGAACAGTCCCTTTTTTCTTGGTGTCGGATTTTTTAGACCCCACACACCGTATGTAGCCCCAAAACGTTATTTCGACCTATACCCGATCGATTCATTGCAATTACCCATTTTTCCCTTGGATGACAGACTTGATATGCCTGCTGCCGCTTTTGCCCATAACAATCCCATTTCAAATTATGGCTTGAACAAAGCCGTTTGCATAGAAGCCATGCAAGCCTATTATGCCAGTGTCTCTTTTGTAGACGCACAAATAGGAAAAATCTTGAATACGCTCACTGAAGAAGGTCTTGCCGATAATACCATCATCGTATTATGGAGTGATCATGGCTATCATCTAGGGGAGCATAACGGAATTTGGCAAAAACGTACCCTTTTTGAAGAGTCTGCGAATGCACCTTTGATTATTTACAATCCAAATGCTAAAGGGAACGGTATAAAAAGTGACCAAATTGTCGAATTCGTCGATATCTATCCGACCATTGCGGCACTTTGCAATTTAAAGATTCGCGGGGAACAAGATGGCCGAAATTTGGTTCCCTTACTCGATAATCCGAAGCTAAAATGGGAAGGGAAGGCCTTTACCCAAATCCTAAGACCTGGTGATGGAAAACCCTTTATGGGAAGAAGCCTAAGAACCGATAGATGGCGGTATACGGATTGGAACAAGGGGGAACTTGGAACCGAACTGTACGATCACTCTAAAGACCCACAAGAATTTAACAACCTTGCTTTAAACCCAGACTATACCCATATTATTCAAGAATTAAAGGAAGTTGTGGATAAAAAAATAAAAGGTGATGTACCGACATCACCTTTTAATACGGACCGATTGTAGCGTGTCACCGAGATTTTCACTGCTCGAAAAGTAACATCAGGGTCATCGTTTATTTAGACTTTGAAAGTTTACTATCGGCCAAGACATCTGCTAAAATAAAAAGGAGGCAACCCATACCTATGAGCATCATATGTTCCAAATATAAAAAGTAGCCCAATAAGGTCAAAAGCATTGATACAAAAAACCAATTTCTGTTACGTGCAGTAATTTTGAGTCTTTTCATAATCATAGTTTATTAAGACTTGAAAGGTGTCTATTAAAATCCATTCTTTCGCCCAAAATACGAACGATTAAAATTCCGGCACTTGTTCTTTTAAAAAAAACGATATGTGCTTTACATCTATAGCGAAGCAGCAGTATTGCATCCTTATGCAAATAAGGTCTTCCGATCTCCGGTCGTTCGGTCAAGTATTGAAAACAAGAAATAAGACCATCTCTATACAAACGAGCTTGGTTCAATCCAAAATTCGAAATAGTGTAATCGGCAATTTTTTCGATATCCGCTACAGCACTCTTACTGAGAAGGTATTTAGCCATTCTTTTTGCCGTATCGTAATTCCGTTTCTTTCCAAATATCTTCAACGCTTTTATCACTCACTCCACTCATTAGCCCTTCTTCGAGTGCCATTTCCAATTCGATAAGGTCTTGTTGACTGGCCTGATGTGTTCTGACTAAATGCCTTATATATTCACTATCGTTCGTGAAGTCTCCTTGTTCTACCTGTTTCTTTATCCAATCATCCTGTTGTTCCGTAAACGTAATCGATTTTCTAACCACTCCCATAACACCAATATTATTACTATTGATGTAATTTAATAATTCTGGAGATTGTACACAACTATTTAACACCTTTCCCTTACTTCTTTTTAACCCAGTCCAAACTGTTTTTAAGTAGTGTCTGATACGCTTTAAGGCCGTGAGCCCGTTCATCATGCCCTAGGGTATTTCCGATAATCTTTGCTTTGGAATGTTTTACAATCCATACCACTGGAAACTCTTCGCCCGATTCCAAACCTTTGCCCACAGCGAGAACTTCAATATCAGTACCTTCGGGATCCTTTTCCCAACGGTACAATTCATCGACTATTCTAAACTTGGCAGGAACACCTTTCATTATCGGGTGGTTGGGCTTCGTTACGATGACTTCAAATTCCTGTAGTTTCTCGTGTGAGCGGGAGCCACCACCAACCAATTGTTTGTTGTACTCCGGCCAATCTTCCCAATTGTACCACGTACTGGGGTGATAAATCATCATGTTCAATTTTCCTTCGTTTACTTGATTGAAAATGGCGTTTTTCGCCGTACCGTCCAAAGGTTGGTTATTTGTCAGCATCAACACATCAACTGCGGGCACTAAAGCCCCCATCTCCTCAACATCTTGGGTATAAATTACGGTATTGCTTCCGTTTTCACTTAAGATTTCCCCATCGGCTATACCAAAGAATTTTAAAAAATCATGGGAACCGCCACCGCCTGTCACCGCGATCTTAAGGGCATTCTTCTTGGCGGCCACAAAGTGGCCTTCCGACTTATTCGTTTTATAAGCCTTCGGTAATTTTTGGGCCTTGCATCCAAATACCATTCCCAATAGCACCAAAACAATCGTTATTTTCTTCATTTTATACTAATTTACTGTTCTATAATGTTTACTTGCGTAATTTCAATCGGATCTAAACGTCGGTATCGCCTGAACCATCAGACGCTGGGGCGGTTACAATAATTTCGCCCTGCATCATTCTCCAATGGCCAGGAAATGTACAGACAAATGGATAGCGACCCGGGGTATCAGGTAGTTTGATAATTACCGATCCCGATTCACCCGGACCCAGCATCTCCGTTGCTCCCAAAACATATCGAGAATTGGGAACGTAGCCCATCTCTTCAGCTTCCGGTTTGGTTACAAAACTATCGACTAAAGGGCCAAAAAATTCTAAATTATCTTTTTGCACCACTACAAGATTATGGGGCATTTGATCTTTGTTGTTCAACTTGATTTCGATGGTTTGACCCGCCTTGGCATGTAGGATTTTCTTATCGAACGCCATTTCTTGACTCACTGTATTCAAGGTCAGGGTAACATCGGCCTTGATTTTCCCGATTTTTCCGATACCAAGGTCAATATATTGCTCCCCGCCCGTGTTTCGGCAATGTACCGCAATTACGTTCTCACCCTTTTTAAATAGCTTGCCCTTATCTTCGTTTAGCCTTAAATATTTATAATCTCCACTAGCTCCCTTTTCTTCCATCAAGAGGGAACCATTTACAAAGACTTCGTAATCGTCATCATGAGAAATCTTAAGTACCGGTTCGGTCAGTTCTTCCGAAATAGTCACTGTGCGTCTTAACCATATATTTTTTGAAGTCCATTTTGTTTTGGTCTCTTCAGTATTGGTACTACCGAAAAGGGACTCCCCTTTCTTCCATGAGGTATCGTTAAAGCTAGTAGACATCCAATCATCAGCCGGTCGATCTTCGGTGTAGCGCCATTCCACTTTCTTATCTGCTGCCGAAGGCACTAAAATATCGACCGAAGCAGCAGCGACCGTTTCATAATCAAGCTCCCTAAAATAAATCTTGGTGGCGGCTTTCAACCATTTGTCATCAACATTGGAAGGGTCTTTCGATACTTTTTCCATCTCAGTATACAGTTCACCTGATTCGGGCAATTCTGCCGCCTTCAACACTGCTGCTAATCGCACCTGAATGTCGGCATCAGTTAAAAGTCCTGATTTTGCCAAAAGTGTACTTCCTTCTACCGTTTCGGGCAATAATGAAATGGCAGCTCTCTTAACTGCATAAGAGCTGCTCGACAACGCCGCGACAACTGCCGCATCGGCGCTAGCGTTCGATCCATTCAAAGCGCCTAGACCGTCAAGTGTCCAAAGTGCATGCAACGCACCGGTATTCAAACCATTTTTGTCGGTCTTGCCGTCATCTTCCACCAAGGCAATAAGCTCGGGGATCAATGCCGTTCTTTTATCCTCTACGATCAAGCGTTGCGCGGTAGTTCGCCAGAACATATTATCACTTTGCAATGCGGCCAACAAAGTCTGGTCATCACCTCTTTCCAATTTTTCGATTTCCGATTCATCCGCATCTTTATATCTTATGATATAGATACGACCGTGGCCATAGTCTCGAAGTTTATTGATATGGGCATTTCCCTCCCCCTTGTCCGCATTCCATATTTGATTTTCCATTCCACGTTTATCAGGATTATGCTGAATTACAGGATTGTACCAGTCGGCTACCCAAATATTACCATCAGGACCTGTCTCTGCAAAAACAGGGGCTGTCCATGCATCGGTACTGGCAAAAATGTTGCCCCCGTCTACTTCTTTATAGCCTGCTCCATCTTTAATTATTTTGGCGATATGTACCAAATGACCTGTGGGTTCGCTAACATACATCTGATTTTGATATTGCTCGGGATAATTTCGTGCGGTGTAAAAATTAGCTCCCGAAGCAGCCGTATAGCCTCCCCGAACATCAACCTGTTGCAAGGGAATGGTATCTACAGGAGTTATTTCATAATGCCCTTGAATAAAGTCGGCATTTTGTGCCCACGAGGGCATTTTCCCCAAATAATCATAATGTTTTAGAGGAATACCCACATAACAACAGTGATTATTGTTTGCCGTTGACCCGAAGATTTCAAAATTTTCGTTGAATCCCAATCCCCAAGTGTTGTTATTAAATTGGCCTACAGGTTCTAAAAAAGAGCCGTCTTTTCCGAAGCGATAAACCCCCATTTTAAAATTAACGGGAGCTCCGTTGAATTGATTTTCAAAACCCGAATATCCTACGGATCCCCAAATCGCATTATCGAGACCATACCGCAGGCTGGAAGGGCCGGCATGGGTATCAAAAGTACCGAACCCATCGAAAAGTACCGTGCGTTTGTCCATTTTATCATCACCATCGGTATCTTGTAAAAACACCATCTCCGGTGCCTGTGCCACAATAACCCCACCTTTGACCACGGTAATTCCTGTAGACAAGCTCTGATCGGTCGCAAAATCGATAAACTTATCGGCCTCCCCATCACCATCGGTATCTTCACAAATGGTAATACGGTCACCGCCCACGTCATTACTTAAACCATGGGGGTAGTCTTTCGATTGTACCACCCAAAGTCTTCCCCTTTCATCCCAAGTAAAGGCAATCGGGTTAATTATGTTCGGTTCGGCAGCAAACAACTCGGCGGTAAACCCTTCGGGCAGTTGAATATGCTTTTGTGAATCTTCCGGACTCAACGGTATTTGAACCCTTGGTGTACCTTCAGTATATGTCAACGCCGGCGCCGGTTTCTTTTCCCCAGTACAGGCGGAAACAAAGACCAACACACTTAACGCCATTGAAATGCGCAACTGTGATTTTTTCATTTTCTAATATTTATTTTTTGGATATTTATCCAATATGGTGCTATTTACCTTTTTTCATCACTTTTCTTTAGACCTATAACTTGCATATGGCTCCCTATCACTTACATCAAGGGTGCCTTCTTCCCATCCTTCGGGAGGGGACAAAACCGCCAAAAACTCCAATTCGCCTTCACCGGCATTGAAAGTGGCATGAACCACATCTGCATCAATATAAACGGAATCGCCTGCCTCCAAAAACTGCTTTTCATCTTCAATCCATTGTTCGGCACGTCCTTTTAAAATATATAGAATTTCGTGCATCTTAGGATGCACATGAAAATCATGCCCAGCACCCTCGGGCACTACGACCTTGACCATATAAGAATCGGCCTTTTCTATAATTTCAGGATGATAGTGCCAGTAATGATCTCGTCCGAAGGCCTTTTCGAACATCATATCTTTTTGCTTGACAAACTTCCAGTTCTTAGCCATTTTAAGAGTAGTCTACAGGGTTAGCGATTTGAATTCCTTAGTCAGATTGGTCAATGATGCTTCCACCCCCATTCTTTCCAAAGAAGATGCGCCCACAAAACCGTGCAACCCATTGGTGTGCTCTAAAGTATAACGTACATCTTCCGGGGTATTGATCGGACCGCCATGTGCCAAGAAAAAAGTATCGTGGTTTGCCTTTCTTACGGCGTCGACAATCGCTTGCGTACGCTCTAAGGCAGCATCCATAGAAACAGAGGCTCCGGTAACTCCTATAGAACCACCGACCGTTGTGCCAACGTGGGCAATGATGGCATCAGCCCCGGCATCGGCCATTTGTACGGCTTCTTCGGGTTTGGCTACATAAACAATGGAAAACATATCCATTTTGGTGGCCAGTCTTACCATTTCGACCTCTTTTTGAAAACTCATACCGGTCTCTTCCAAGACATTCCTAAAATGACCGTCAATAATTGAATGTGTGGGAAAGTTGTTTACTCCGGAAAAGCCCATATCTTTGACCTTTCCCAAAAAATGCCACATTCTTCTACGCGGATCACTACCGTGCACACCGCAGATTACGGGGATTTCCTCTACTACGGGCAGCACTTCGAATTCCCCTATTTCCATAGCTACAGCGTTGGCATCGCCATAAGCCATCATTCCGGCCGTAGACCCATGGCCCGACATTCTGAATCGTCCTGAATTGTAAATAATAAGAAGATCGGCCCCGCCTTTCTCGATAAATTTAGCGCTTATTCCCGTACCTGCTCCCGCAGCTATTATCGCTTTCTTTTGATCGACAACTTTTTGCAATCGATCTCGAACTTCTTGTTTTGTGTAAGGGTTTCCTTTCCCTGTCCATGGATTTGGCATAGTATTCTCTTTAATTTGATGTTTACTTAATTTTTATTTTCTATTTCTTAATAATATCCAGTAATACTCCGGTAGCCTTATTCGCAAAAGCAATGGTGTTGATATTTTCGGGAACTTCGATTACGCTTATCGAAGGGTTCACGTTATTTTTAATGGCATCGAACAAAACCCTATCTATTTCTGGATTGTAGAAGACCTCATCTATGCCCCCGATCTTTGAAAGTCCGCCCAAGGGCAATAATATGGCGACCGGTGCGCTAGACATATTTAGCTTTTCAGCAATTAACTCGCCCAATATTTTATTCTCTTCTTTATTTGTCCGCATAAGAGTTACATCGGGTGCCCAACTGTAGAGTTGTCGATTCTTATATTTTTTCGGTACGGTATCGAGCGCACCAAAATTTACCATATCGAGACAACCAGGTACAACAACCTGTGGAAGTCCTTTTTGAGAACCCGCCGTTAAGCGCTCTGGCCCTGCACTGCAAATGCCACCACAAAGTTCATCGGCCAATTCGGTCGTAGTTATGTCAAGAATAGCATCAAAGCAGTTATCACGAGCCAAAGCTTCCATCGTCATTCCACCAACACCCACAGAATGAAAGGCCATCACCTCATACCCTTGCGACTTCAAGAGTTCAGAACATTTATCGACACAAAGAGTCGTATTACCAAAAACACTTACGGCGATGCTGCCCGCGCTATGCTTCACTTCTGTTATATCAGTATCGGCCATGGCACAAATGGCCCCAGCCGCTTGGCTTATCAACACCCGGCTAATGCTGTTTAAGCCTGCCACGTCTACAACCGACGGCATTAAAGTGATGTCTTTACTTCCAATATGTGTCGAGAGGTCTTTCGTAGCCAAAGTACTCAGACATAATTTGGGAATACCAAAGGGCAGTGCTTTCATGGCTTTTAGTGCTATAAAAGTGCCCCCGCCACCGCCCATTCCGATTATTCCGTCGATACGGTTTTCGGAAAGGAGTTCAGCAATAATCATAGCGGCGCCCTCCCCCATTTTTTCAATTGCGACACCGCGATCTTTCTGTTCTCGTAAAATAGAGATTTCGGTTCCGGCGGCCTCAGCTACCACATCAGCTTCATAAGTGATAGGAAAAAGTTCGGTACTTCCAAATACCCCGGTATTTATGGAAACTATTTCAGCCCCTTTTTGACCCAAAGAGGTATAGAGGTAACTGAAATCCTCACCCTTTGTATCGAAGCAACCAATCATCACTATTTGACGATTTTTTGAATTGTGGGTTATAGGTTCGACATCCATCTAAGTTATCGTTTTTTATTTGACACCTTCATTTATCGAAAGCAATTTAAGGTTCCTATAATATTTTTTACACTGTTTTGAATGAGTTGAGGGGCCTCATTTATAGCTTGCTCTAAATTCATGGGCTGGTTCACAATAGCAAACACCCCACAAACTCCCATATCATAAATAGGCTCTATATCTTCCCCTATTTTACCTGTGACAACAACTACCGGCACCTTATATTTTTTAGCCATTTTCGTCACTCCGGCAATTGTTTTCCCATGTAGGGTCTGGCTATCTATTTTTCCTTCACCCGTAATCACCAAATTGGACTTTTTGATATACTCCTCTAATCCTAAAGTCTCTAAAACCAATTCAATACCGTTGACCAGCTTCCCCTGCATAAATGCCATAAGTGCAGCTCCAATGCCTCCTGCAGCACCTGCTCCCGGTGTTTCTGCAATATCTATATGGAGTTCTTCTTTAATTTTTTCAGCAAAATTGGCTAAGTTTTTATCCAATTGCATCACGTCTTTTTCGCTTCCACCTTTTTGCGGTCCATAGACAAAGGAAGCCCCATTCGGGCCTGTTAAAGGATTGGAGACATCGCAAGCCACGACCACTTCACAGACTGACAATCTTTTATCAAAGTCGGTCAAATCGATACTATCCAAGTCGTTCAAACCTCCTCCTCCTTCCTTTAATTCCTTGCCCCTACTATCTAAAAATTTGGCACCTAGTGCCCGTGCCATTCCCGCTCCCCCATCATTCGTTGCACTACCTCCTATTCCAATTATTAGTTTCGTACACCCCCTATCCAATGCATCCTTTATCAATTGGCCCGTACCGTAGGTCGAGGTTACCAGGGGATTTTTTTCGTCTTCTTGGAGCAGTTCCAGACCAGATGCCAAAGCCATTTCGATTACCGCTGTTTTTTTGTCTTCCAAGATTCCATAATTGGCCTGTATGCTTCGCATCAAGGGATCTTTTACAGTTACTTGAACAAGCCTACCCCCAGAACCTTGCATTAACGTATCTAAAAGTCCTTCGCCCCCATCCGATATCGGAACCTCAAAGACTTCTGCCTCAGGAATCACTTGGAATACTCCCTTAGCAATCGCAGTTGCCACTTCTTTTGCCGAAAGGCATTCCTTAAAAGAATCAGGTGCTATAACAATATTCATTAATTTGTTTGTTTTCAAAATGGTTTTGAATTTACGATAAACTGAAAAACTTTCACTTTAAAATTTACCCAGGTCGACCGACCGACACCAAAATACGGTTTCTTCATTTAGTCATTATTGAAAATTTATACTTCGAAACGGTGTGATACGTCTCTTCTGGCTTTAAAACAATCGATGGAAAAACAGGTTGATTTGGCGCATCGGGAAAGTGCTGTGTTTCAAGGGCAAAAGCCGTTCTGTAATCATCTTTGGCCCCTGACTTAAAAACATTCTCAGACGCCATAAAATTTCCGCTATAAAACTGAATTCCAGGTTCTTCGGTATAGACATCCATTACAATACCCGACTTATCACCTATCACTTTTGCCGCATGACTCATACCGTTTGACTTGGCACCATTGAGCACAAAATTATGGTCATACCCTGCACCATTTTCCAATTGCTGATCGTCAGCCGCAATGCGTTCCCCAATATTGTGTTGCTCAATAAAGTCGAAAGGAGTTCCTTTAACACTCTTTAATTCCCCTGTCGGGATTAAGCCCTTATCTACTGGTGTAAATTTTTCGGCAAATAATTGTAAAGAATGATTCAAGATAGTACCACTACCCTCGCCGTTTAGATTAAAAAAAGCATGATTTGTCAAATTAACGACCGTTGTCTTATCAGTCGTTGCCTCATAGGCCATCGTTACCGTTGCATCGTCGGTAAGGGAATAGGTAACCTTCACCTTTAAATTACCTGGGAAACCTTCTTCCATATCTGGGGAAGTATATTTTAATACCAGCGTATGCCCATTGGGCTGTTCTGCATTCCAAACGACATATTGGAACCCTTTTTTACCCCCGTGCAACGAATTTTCACCATTGTTAATAGGGATTATATATTCATTTCCTTCCAAATTGAATTTACCTTTAGCTATGCGATTACCTACACGACCAATCGTTGCACCAAAATACGGTTCACTAGCTTCAATAAACCCATTAACGCTGCCCATACCTACCACAACATCGGTCATTCTTCCTTCATTATCGGGGAGCCATAACCCCACAAAACGTCCTCCGTAATTGGTAACGGCCAATTGTATGTTCCTTTTTTTTAACCAATACAATTTAACCTGTTTACCCTCGATTATAGCATCAAAAGCCTCATCATCCAATATATCGGTCGGGGAATCATGTGTAATGGTTTTGTCATTTTCCTTTACCATCTTTTTTTTAGGGACTTCGCCACAGGAAGACAGTAGCAATACCATGCCTACACAAAAAAAAACTTTTTCTTTTATTTGAAATATTCGTCTCAACATGCGCTGTTAATGATTGGGGGCCGAATTCAGCTTTTTTATTAGGTCGGCCTCATCTTGACGATAAGGCGTACCGTCTTTTCTAAAAACCTCATGAAACCATTCAATAGGTTCACCCCCATCTTCAATAGGTGTATTCCAAGCATATTTGGTATTCGACTTCCCTGCTACCAGCCCCCAGTTGATGGCACCGATATTCTCTTTCTTCAACAAGGGCAGAATATTCGAAAATCGACTGTTGTTCGTACGGGCCATATATTCAGTGCAAATCATGGGTCTCCCGTGCGCCCTCAATAAATTGATAATGTGCTGGTGATGTTTTTCATCTTCATAATCATGGTAGGTTATAATGTCAGAATTCAAGGCCTGAAAGGCATTTAGTTCTTGAAAATCCCATGCCCAAATACCCGCGGTTATCGGCTGACTCGGGTTGACCTCCCTAGCCCAAATAAAAACATTTTTGAGTAATGGCATTGAACTTATCAGCTTGCCTGTATTACCGGGTTCGTTATACAAATCCCACATGAGCACCCTTTCATCATTGGCGAAAGTTTTTAGAATGTCTTTGACATAGATTTTCAAGGCCGGAAAATTTTCTTTGTTTCTGGAAGCAGGGTCGCCCGGATCTTGTACCCACCCAGAATTATGCGTTCCGGTTACGGGTTCAGGTTGTTTTCCTATTTTCGGAGTCTTCCCCCAAACATCGTCAAAAATTACGAACATCGTTTTAATCCCATGTTTATCGGCAATGCCTAAATATGTATCCATCCGTTGTTTAAATCCTTTTGGATCCGCCTTATATGCCAGGCTGTGTAGATATACCCGCATCGTATTAAAGCCTATTCCTTCGGCGTAACCAAGTTCGCGGTCTATGGTTTCTGGATCAAAAGTGGCTTCTTGCCACATTTCCAATTGATTGATTGCTGTACTCGGATTGAAATTGGCACCAGTCATCCACTTATGTTTCCCATACCACTTTTCAGCTTTTTCCACGGACCATTTATTTGCTTGTAGAAGCGCTTCTTGTGCAGTTGCAAAAACAAGGCTAAACAATAAACATATCGTTATACTCTTTTTCATTTTTCTTAGATATTTTGTTTTTATTCGCATGGTTTTTTTAAATCCTATATTCCGGACTAATTTTTAAAGTCCGAAAAAAATTACCGGGTTTTCTTTCGAATACCCGGTAAAATTCTAACTAAACTAACTCAAAAATAACTATGCCTTTTACCATTGAACATTGTATATGAAATACATATACAATCAAAAAGTAATTTTTTCTACCTGGGTATAGATCATATCCTCGACACCGGCCACCTTAACCCCAATTCGTGCAAATATGTAGTCTTGATCCGGTTTCTTAGGGTCATCGGGAATCTCCACTGCCATAGCGATGTTATTCAAATCGGAGATGTCTGCCGCATCAACTTGTGCAATGCTACCTTCACCACCGCTATTGGCATCAACAAACAAAGTTCTATTGATAATTAATGTAACCCGCTCAACATCTTTTGCATCTGCTCCAGTAATAATCTGATCGACTGCACAGGTTGCATTTATGGTTCCTGCGGAATGGGAAAATGAAGCATTACTGATCAGATGATAGGGGGTGACCTGTAGATTCATATTGTGATCATCCGATAAACCGAAATAAATCGTATCGGTCGGGGCTTTAAAAGGACCCTCATTGGGCAAAAAGACCAGTTTGTAATCTCCTGAAAACAATCGGCTACTAAAACTACCATCTTGGGCAACGGCAACATCGATTGGGGCCGGGGTCTCATAACCTGATTGCCAAAGTTCAAACCTGACCTGATTACGAGCCACGGGAATGGCCTCTCCATTGTACTCAATATTACCGGACAAAATTGCATCAGGTTCGTTAAAATTATCTAGTTCACAAGCCGTTACCAGAAGTAACACACTGAACAACAGTATATAAAATTTAGCTTTCATAATTTCTTTCTGTTTAAAGTCAATTAATGATTTGGGTTTCGAACCAACTTGGGATTATTATTAATTAAACCTTGCCCAATTTCAGAATAATAATTACCCATCTGAAAACGGTCGGCACCTGTAATTCTCGATAACCTCAAAACCTGATACAGCCATTTACCGTCGTTGGGATCACCGGGGTTGTGATATTTATAAGGCCAGATGCTGTACGGTTGTGTTTCCCTTTTAGTGGCGACTCCAATGTTCTGGGTAACCTCTGAATCACTTACAGGGTTACCATCTAACACAACATGCGCCAACCTCCATCTCTTAAGGTCGAAGAAACGTAGGCCTTCGAACGCCAATTCAACATAGCGTTCATGTGCAATTTTATCAAAGTCTACATCTCCCCCGGTTAAAGGAACGGTTATGCCCGCTCTTTCCCTAACCCGGTTCAAATAGCCAGCAGCAACTTCAGGCTGCCCCAATTCAAAAGCGGCTTCGGCGGCATTCAATAATACCTCGGAAAATCGATACCGCATAAACCACACATCACTTTGTGTTCCCCTACGGCCCGACCCTGTTGCGGGATCTTGGTATTTGCGAATATAAAAACCTGATTGCGCCGTAAATTCAAGTCCGTCTATCGGACCATCAAACCCAACTACCTGTACTTGGTCGGTACCACCGGGAAGCGTCTTTTCCTGCCCCCTTGAATCACCGCTCACTATAGACCCATCAGCCAATACGATACCTGCCCAAATATCAACATCCGTTGCCTTAAATTTAGATCCTGGCAAAATAACAGTTCCAGCCAAACGCGCATCGCGACCCTGAAAAATATCATCGATGTTATCGTAGTAAATAGGTTCCCCGCCAGCCTCATTGGGCAAGGGGGCGTATGTACCGTCTAAAAGTTCAAATGATTGTACAAACTGTAAACTGGGATTGATTCGCCCTCCTTCTTCCTCTTCCGCACCAAAACGGGGTTGATTGGCACCGGTAAAATAATGGGTTTTTCCACCGCCAACTTTGTAATCATCTACAAAAATGGCCTCGGGGTTATTTGCCTTATCATAAAAGATACTTGAGAAATTTTCTGAGAGGTTCGGTTTTTTGGTATATAATGCATAAGCACCGGCATCACCATCGATAATGGCTTCGGCAGCTGTCAGGGCTTTGGTATAGTAACTTTCGGCCATTGAAGTTGGAATGCCGACCTCACCACCGGGGAGGGTAACCTGTGGGGTGGTAGGTCCGTACTTGGCAATCGACCCGGCATATAAGGCCGCCCTTGCTTCCATGGCTAAAGCGGCACCTTTGGTTGCCCTTGACTTAATGTTCGCATCCATTGGTAAAATATCTTTAATGGCCTCCGCTTCACTTATAACAAAATCATAGATAGCCGCTTCGGTCTCCCGTGGATGTTGCAGATAGGAAGCATCACCACTGAAATCATAGGTCTCGGTCTCTAAAATCAAAGGAACACCGCCCATACGCTTTACCATTTCAAAATAATAGGAAGCCCTTAAGAATCGTGCTTCTGCCAAAAAACCATTTTTGGTTGATTCTCCTAATTCGGTAGCCGCTGCACAACGCTCCAGAAAAAGATTGATATCCCTGATGTAGGCATAGTTCCAAGTACTCCAGGCACCATAGCCCCAACCGCCATTCTGAAACTCGGGGTAGCGCCCGGCCTCTGACCAAAAGGCAATATTGAATTGTGCCAAGGTCGACCAATCGGTAAGTCTCCCAAAATCTTCATATCGGTTGTACAAGTCTCCTAATACCGATAGCACTGCACCTTCATCGGAAAACACCTGTTCTTGGGTTAAAATCGAAGTCGAAGGTCGATCTAAAAATTCCTCGTCATTCTTGGAACAACTCCAAGCCACTGCGACAATAATTACTACTAAATATATATGCTTTTTCATTTTACAATTCATTTTATATGGATAGGTTGAATCCAACGTTAACAAATTTATTTTGTGGATACTGTAATCCATTGGTATCGTTAACTTCTGGGTCTATTCCAAACTTGGACAGGTTATCGAAAGAGAACAAGTTATACGCATTGATATAAAACCGGGCTTTTTGCAGGCCTACTTTTTCCATCCATGGCTGTGGTAACGAATAGCCTAGTTCAATGGTCCGTGCCCGTAAATAGGTTACGTTGTGCATCCAATATGAACTTGCTTGTCCCGACCGATAATTACTATGGTATGATGTGTTGTAACGCAAGGCGGGATACTTACCAGGAACCCAGGTACTGTTCGGGTCTCTAGGGTCTTGGCGATGCCAGCTGTCTAAGAATATAGTATTCAGAGCCCCCTGGTTTTGAAAAGCCCATCGGGTTTCCCATTCTTGTGCCCAAGAGTAACCTGAACCTCCGGAAAAATCTGCCGTGAAATCGACTCCCTTATATTCCATTCTGATATTTAAACCAAAGTTGACATTGGGCTGTTTTCCAAAACTGTAACCAATGACCTTATCATCTAAACCATTGATTCTTCCATCACCGTTCAAATCTTCATAGATCAAATCCCCCGGTAACAAGGTACGGTTGCCCTGTCCGTCAATATCTACAGGATAATTGTTGATCTGCTCTTGGGAAGTAAACTGGCCTATGGTATTAAAGCCCCATCGAATATCATTGTACCGTCCTTCATTGGAAGCCCTATATTCTTGATAGGAATTCTCGAACCTCGGTTTATACGACTCAATAAACTTACCTCTGGAAAAGGAACCATTGGCAGCAAGGGTCAATTCAAAATCACCGAAATTATCATTATAGGTCAACACCCCTTCAAAACCTTGTTGCGAATCGCTCGCCAAGTTTTCAGGAGGCAGGGCATAGCCCAATTCACTAGGAATCAGAATATCATATTTCAATTGAGGCAGCCCAGTACGCAATCTGTAGAACCAATCGTACGACCCGGTGACTTTACCATCGAACAACGTAAAATCGAACCCGATATCGGTAATCTTACTTTTGAACCATGTTAAGTTGTCAACGATTTGACCTTTGTCCCTGGCAGTAACGATGGGTTCTCCATTATTAATAAATGTGCCCACATTATAATTATACCCGGGCAAATAGTCATACGGTCCGATGGGAATATCATCATCACCCAGAACACCATAGGAAGCCCTCAGTTTAAACTCGGAAAGCCAAGGGTCGTCACCAGCAATCTTTTCATACCAATCTTCTTCGCTTAATCGCCAACCTATAGAACCGGAAGGGAAGAAACCCTTCCTTTTACTCGGCGCAAATTTCCAAGACTTATCTTGTCTTCCTGATAGTTCCAAGAAATATTTCTGCTTATAGTTATAGTTGAACTTTCCGATATACCCAATTCTGGCCAGTTCCGCGTCGTAATCATTAAAATCAACGATATTCGCAAAATAAATCAAAGGAAGAATATTAGTCTCAGGTACTGACCGCATCCATTGGTTCTGATCTCGTTCTTCTTGCCGTTCTACCAGAAAGAGTCCTTCTACATTATGGTCTTCCCCAAAGGCTTTTTTATATTGAGCTTGACCTTGATACACATTTTTTATGACCTTACGGTTTCTGCGTTCCCGCCATGGGTTGGAACTTCCACCTGTAGGATTGTAATTATCGGTGTCAGCATCATAAGTATACGCATCATAGGTATATTCATGACCGTTCAACACTTGGTCTTCCAGCGAATACGAATACGTGCCTTTTATCGATAGTCCTTCTGCAAAACCTCCGAATTGATATTCTCCGTTAAAATTTGCCTGTACAAAACGTCTGACATCAGTAGAGTAGCCTCCTGTTTCTTTGTTATGTAGGGCCCAATTGGTCTCATTATGACCAATGTCGTTCAAATATTCAGGATTGTCGTTGGCGTAGGGGCGCTCAAACGGTCGATTTCTTAAAATAGCAAAACGTGGCAACCAATAATCATCGGCACCAGGAATACCCGGATTATCGGTAATTTCTCGTCTACCCGTTATCTGTACACCGACTTTTAGCCGATCTGTGATATTGGCATCAAGATTACTTTGAATGTTGGTCTTTTCAAAATTAAACTCAGGCCCTAGAACAGCTTCCTGTTTTAAATGGGTTCCTGAAATGTAATAGTTGATCTTTTCAGAACCGCCCGAAGTACTCAGGTTAATATTATATAGGGGAGCATTTTTTTTGATGATGAAGTCTTTCCAATTAAAAGACTGATACCCTGCTTCGGTTCCCAACCTATATTTTTCCAATTCTTCGGGGGTAATCTGGGTCTCACCAAACTCGTTCAAATCGGCCTCGGCCTTTTTACTCATGTAGAGGTATGAATCGTTTACCGTTTCAGGAAACCTTGACCAATTCTGTCCGCCATAATAAGCATTTACATTAACCACATTTTTGGTGTTCTTTTTTCCACGCTTGGTCGTCACAACTACGACACCGTTCGCGGCACGTACTCCATAAATAGCGGCAGAAGCATCCTTCAAAACAGAAATACTCTCGATATCACCAGCGGCAATATTGTTGAATTGCCGTTCACTCTGTTGAATTCCATCAATTATAAATAAAGGATTACCCATATTACGAATCTGTATGGCTGCGGTTGCCCCGGGACGACCATCGGCCATTTTAAAGGAAACTCCCGAAATTTTGCCCGCTAACCCCGAACTTACGGAAGAACCCGCATGCACATTTTCGAGATCCTCACTGGTCACCGTGGAGATGGCAGCGGTAATCGATTTTTTCTCTTGGGAGGAATATCCCGTGACCACTACTTCATCGAGCGCGGCGACATCGTCTTCCATTTGAACATCAATAGTAGTCTGCCCGTTCAACGGAACTTCCAGTCGTCTAAAGCCGATATAGCTAAAAACCAATACCGCATCGTCGGGAGCCTCAATAGAATAATTGCCATCAAAATCAGTGGTAATACCTTTCGTTGTATTTTTTACGATAATCGATACACCTGGCAAGGCACCTCCGTCGGAAGCAGCAGTAACGTTTCCGGTAATGGTCGATGCATCTTGACCATACCCCAGCTGTGCAAATACAAAAAATACTACGGGTATAACAAGCCGTTCAATAAATTTAGTTAGTCGTTTTTTCATTGTTTTTTCATTTTTGTGGTCATTAAGTTGTGGTGTTAGTTTGTTTAAAAATCTCAAATACTGGTAGTGAAACATTGAGGCAAGCGGCGAATAAACTATCAAAATCTGATATTAATCCTTATTCTATTAAGAGTATTACAACATTAACCACCAATAAATGTCAAATTATCAATGCCAAATAAATAGATTTCCCAATGGCCCGAACTTTTGTTTTGTTTCATTCTGTCATACAAATCGTTCAAACTTTATGATTTCGTTAAGAATGGGGATACTTTGACACGATTTGTATCCAAATGAGACGGAATGTTGTGTGTCTTCAATTTTGAAACACGAAATTTGAAAAAGGAATTTTTTATAGGTAAATGAGAACTTTCGTAAAAACGACTGTCACTTTTGCCTATTTTATATTTTTATCGAGATAAGCCTGACAATCTATTTAAAGCAAACCGATTTTATATAAAAATGATTCGGCCAACCGCCATCGGAATACACAAACACAAATCAATCGAAATCATAGAATGAAAAGTACACACTGCCTATTTGCCCTGGTTCTAACCTTTTTCGCCCAAGCCCAGATTCCGGTATCATTACCCGAGAACCTAGAAGAAAACGATACGGGCATAGCGCTTTACGAGAACGATTTGGAACTCTCTTGGCCGCTCAATGGTAATGGGCATGCCCAACTTACGCTTAACCTCGTGAAAGGTCAACCTTTGTTTAAAATGATGGGCATTGAACAGAACAATGAACTTCATACCGTGGCAACCAATGTCGACCCAGTTTTTATATTAAACGTTGGCAAGAGAACCCTTAAGAAAGAAAATGGATGGACCATTTTTTTTGACAAAGTACCGACCAGACCCTATGGTTCACACCTACTAACGTTTGAAAAACAGGAGATAAAAATCAGCAAACACGGGAAGAGAACATTGATTTCAATAGACAGTATTAAAGCCCCGGATTTCAAGGGTTCTTTAGAAATAACGATTTATAATGGCGTTCCTCTTTTTAATATTGCGGCCGTAGTTCAGACCCAAAAAGATGCTGCAGCAATTCTTTATGATGCCGGCTTGGCATCCAATAAGCCATGGCAAGGCATATCTTTTGTCGATACAACAAATATTTTACAAAAAACCAATACTTCGGAAAAGGCAGCGAGCAACAACGAGGCCGTAAATTTTAGAACAATCATTGGAAAAAACGGAAAGGGGGCACTTGCAGTGTTTCCCCCACCTCATCAATACTTCTATCCTTTAGACGAAGCTTTTAATTTAAAGTCGGTATGGCATGGTCGCAATTATAGGAATATGGTCAAAAACTACGGAATAGGAATTCGACATGACCCAAAAGGCGATGAACGTTATGTACCTTGGTTCAACGCACCACCCGGCACTTTACAACGATTGAATTTCTTTTGTTTCTTAGGAGCGGAAACACCGGAAAACCTGTTGGAGAAAGTCAAATCATTTACACATGATGACACCTATGTTCCCTTAAAAGGATTTAAGACCATGGCAAGCCATTTCCATAACGAATTTATCATGAACGTGGTATTGAACGATAAGCCAATACCCGAAAAACCCGAGTTCGTTGACGTTTTTAAACATATGGGGGTAGACATCGTGCATTTGGGAGAATTTCATTATACCGCTCATCCTAAAGGACCTGATAATCAACGCCTACAGGAACTCGACGCCCTGTTCAAGCAATGTGAGAGATTATCGGATGACCATTTTTTATTATTGCCTGGCGAAGAACCCAATGAATTCTTGGGAGGTCATTGGATGGCATTTTTTCCGAAACCTGTAAATTGGATCATGTCGAGAGAACCAGACAAACCCTTCGTCACTGAAGATGCGGTCTTTGGAAAAGTCTACCGAATTGGTAATGCGAGCGAAATGTTGGATTTATTGGAAATTGAAAATGGTTTGGCCTGGACAGCCCATCCACGCATCAAAGGTTCTACCGGATATCCCGACAGCTATAAAAATGAAGATTTTTTCAAATCTGACCGTTTTCTAGGTGGTGCTTGGAAACCAATGCCGGCAGATCTCTCGACCCCTAAACTGGGACTGCGCGTACTTGACCTTATGGACGACATGAATAACTGGGGGGCTAAAAAGAAAATAATCGCCGAGGCAGACCTATTTACCATAACCCAAGAAAATGAAATGTACGCCCATATGAATGTCAACTATTTGCAGTTGGACACATTACCGAGTTTCGAAAAAGGGTGGCAACCTGTCTTGAACGCGATGTCAAAGGGACGTTTTTTTTCAACAACGGGTGAAGTTTTAATTCCTTCCTTTAACGTAAACGGTAAACACTCTGGGGAAACCATTGTTTTGAACGAAACTGATAGTGCCCATGTTCAGATTAAAATCGACTGGACATTCCCCTTAAATTTTGTTGAAATAGTTTCGGGGGATGGCGAAAAAGTTTTTCGGGAAAAATTCGATTTGAACCATACCGAGGCATTTGGCTCAGAGGTCTTTCAGTTTAAAGTCACATTGCCAAACAGAAAATGGATGCGACTTGAAGTTTGGGATATTGCGGCCAACGGAGCCTTCACACAGACCGTCTATCTGGAAGAATGACATCATGTACGGTTATGGTAATCTATTCTTTTCTTGTTTTTAATTTTCGTGTAAAAAACTCACCTATGGCATAACCTTGCTCTTGGCCGTTAACTATGGCCGGCATATAATGAATGCCTCCGTAGAAACGACTGATAGCAGCTTCTTCGGCAGCGTTTAAAAACGAACTGAAATTTCGTATAGGCAGACCGAACTCTACCTCGGTATCATCAGCAAAGGCAAAATCATCTCCAAATAGTTTTGAAAGTACAATTGCGGCACCCGACGAAACCACACTATGCCCACTCGTATACTCAGGGAAGGGCGGTGTTTGTAAAACAGGCATCCAAGTCGGATCAATATATTGATTGATATATGTTTCTGGCCGTATTACGGAACTACGGTATTTTTCGTCCCAACAACTTATAAAACAATCGGCCAAGGTTACGGCAAGACAGGCGTAGGCTTCGGCCGACTGTACTGCTGAGGCATTGTTTTCCTTGCACGCAAGTGCCGTGATATTCATCCAATGTCCGTTCGGCGATATCTTTTTCGTTGCATACATTACATGTCCACGTATGTTCATCTCAAATGGGTTACAATCCCAGAATTTCGCTATTTCAATCTGCTCGCCATCTTTGAGGTTGACCTGATTGTAAACCGCCATAACATCCTTATAAAACACACTGGTTGAATCTGTGGCAAAGGGTGGGGGCATCAAAGGTTTGAACTGTTCTGCAGAATCAATCATAAAGGTTCGCAACTTGTTCCAGTGAGGTTCTATCGCCTTAATATAAGCAGGCGGAGTTGGTTTCCAAGAACCCTTGTCAAAACCGACACTATACTCAGGCAGTGACCTGGTTTCTTTGTACTTATCTTCCATAGCCCATAACAAAATATGCTCGGCAACTTGTTGGCCATAGGTTATAGAATTATCAAAAACACTTTGGGGCATGCCTTGATCTTTAAATTCTTGTTCAATTTTATCTTTAAAAACGTTAATTCTATCTTCAGAAATAACAAAAGATTTTGCTGTAGTCAGAATAGCATGTACGGCAGCCAAAGTAAGACTATATTCTTTGTTCTTATCCGGTTTCGGAACTGGATTTAACCCATGTAACTGGCCTGACAAGCTGATATATCGGTCATTTTCCTGTATCAAGGTTTCATAAGCAGCCACCGATATATATGCATACGTACGGCTTGTAACTGGCGGCGAATAGATATCATAAACCATAACATCAGTTACCTGTTTTATCGCCCTGTGCACATAGTCTGCACTTTCGGTATGGGTTTTCGAGTTTTTTGATGCCTTTTTGTTGGCAGTACATGCAGCAAAAAAAAGTATTCCGATAACTAATAAACGCTTCATAAAACCTCTCTTTTATTTCCGTTGTACTTCGTAATGGTTATTTGAAGCATACCTATTTCTATGGGCAACTTTCGGGATGATTGTGATAAATAGGTAGACCCGTAATAAAACTCCAAGTGCTTTTTGCTTCCGTTCTTGTACAAAACCTCAGCACTAAAATCGTCGCTTTCAAGATCGATCCATTTTGTCACATTTGATGCACGAATATCATTTTTACCAAAGACCAATACGTCGTCTTGGTTTTGGGTAGCAATCAAAATATCTTCCTTTTTGGCAGTATGTAATGTAGCCAATGCCTTCGCATCCCCATGCACAAAAAAACCGGTTTTAGACAAGGCCATTGCCGAGAAATGACCCTTGCCGTCTCCTTTTAAACCTAAACCCGAAAAAGCATCATGCCTACCGCTATAGGGATCCATTCCGTAATCGTTACCAACAAGCAACACATCAAGGTTACCGTCGCCATCAATATCGCTTGTTTTCATACCATAGATGGGAGCTTCTTGAGCAGCTAACGGTAATGGTGTCATTTCAAATTTACCTTTGCCTTTATTCTCGATATAAGAAGTTCGCATTTCGGTTGCCTGTAAAATTAGGGCACCATTTTTATCATCTTCTCCCCAAACATCATCTATATTCGCCAAACCGTAAGATTTATAGGTGGGAAATTTTTTCCGCATTTCAATAATTTGACTTACCATATCATCTCTTGAAGCAATGGGAAACGATTTACGTATGCCATCATCCCCTTTCATATAGCAAAATACCATGGGATCTATCGAACCGTTGTTATCGATATCTTTGGCCACAATTGTCATGGGCTCGATGGGGGTAGCAGTATAGTTCGTATTGAGCCCAAGGTTACCCGCCATAAAGTCGATATCGCCATCATTGTCAAAATCACCTGAAACCAAACTGTTCCACCATCCTTTTCGGTCTTCAATGCCCGAGTCGACCCTCTTAAATGCTGTTCCTGTATTTTCCAAGAAAATAATTGGCATCCATTCGCCCGTGAGCACCAAATCTGGCTTTCCGTCGGCATTAAAATCTGTCCATAATGCATCAGTGACCATACCTATATTTCTAAGATTTTTAGAATAGGTGTCGGTCACATCGATGAATTTACCACCTTCGTTTTTTAACAGAAAACTCTTTGGTGCCATTGGATATGCAGCCGAAACCACCCTTCCTCCCACAAACAGGTCAAGGTCGCCGTCACCATCGAAATCTGCAGCCTTGACACATGAACCGTTCGTTAAATCTTCAGGTAAAGGCGCACGAGCGAACTTTCCTTTTCCATTGTTCAAAAAGAATCGATTGTTACTTATTTTATGGTTCGCCGGAATTTCATAGCTTCCGCTGACCATGAATAAATCTAGGTCATGGTCATTATCGGCATCAAACAGCAATATGCCCATATCTTCATACAAAACATCTTCCTCTTGAAGAAACCTTGAAGAATCGACAGTAAAATTTGCATGGGCATCTTGCATAAAAAACACCCCCGGATTATCCGATGAGCCACCAATATAAAAATCTTCAAAACCGTTTCCGTCTATATCTCCTACAGCTATACCCGGCCCATATTGACTCAACTTATGGGGTAATGTACGCTGTATGGTATAGTCTACAAAATCGGTTTCCATAGGCTTGAACTGAATTCCGTAATCATTTGCCGCATGCTTCAACAAAGCCTTCGCATATCTATTTTTTGGCGCTACGTTTTCATCGACTGCATTGGAATGTGATAGTGTCAATGTACCACCTTGTGCATCTAGCTTTACCAATTTCTCTTGTTTTCCATCGGGCCATGTAACCAATAAAGAATCAATCTTTGTCGTTTCTCCCAAACCAATATGCAACCGATGATCATGGGTAGACAAATAACCCCGTATGGGGTAGTGTTCATAGAACTGTTGCGCTCCGTTTTTCGAATATAATCTCACAGTTGTACCGAGACCTTCGGTATTACCCTTGGTGCCTTTAAAATTGACCGTCAGATAATTTGCCTTTTTATTTAATGTGTTTTCATATACAAAAGCTACATCATTGATGTTGTTGATCAACACGTCAAGATCACCATCATTGTCTAAATCAGCATAAGCGCCACCATTGGAGAATGACAAATCACCAAAGCCCCATGTTTCCGTAGTATTTTCAAATTCAGCGCCATTTGTATTCTTAAAGGCATAGTTTGCCAATTTAACTACCGGAAGCGAATCGGTCATGGCCAATGTATAACTTTGAGCCCGCCCACTTTGACCATTACCATAAGCAATGTAATCAAGGTCGGTCACATCGCGGGGCAGCCCATTGGTGATTATCAGATCCCTATAGCCGTCATTATCAAAATCTGCGACTAAAGGGCACCAACTCCAGTCGGTCTGGTATATTCCCGCAGCAAATGCCAAGTCATCAAACACGGGGTGCCCTTTGGGAGTAGGCCCACTGTTCATTTGAAGCACATTTCGCACATATTGATGGTTATAGTTAAATTGTCTGTTATTTATATAATTGTAATATTCATTACCACTGAGCATCCTTTTTTTTCGCAGATTATTTTCCGGAAGCATTTCAAGCGATATCATATCTGCATAGCCATCATTATTGACATCTACCACATCGGTGCCCATAGCATTCCAAGCCGTGTGCTTGAAATATTCGTCCAAACGATTTGTAAATGTTCCGTTTTTATTGTTGATATAACAGAGGTCATTGGAGATAAAGTCATTGGATACATAAATATCAGGCCATCCATCTTGATTAATATCGGAAATAGCAGCAGCATGGCCCCATCCCTCTATGGTTATGCCTGCTTCTTTGGAAACATTTGTAAAAGTACCATTGCCGTTGTTACGGTAGAGGCGATCGGTGTTCTTTGCACTACCGTCAGAAAGTTTTGCTCTATAATGAATAGGGGTTCTGGGATCATAAATTTCGTTAGTGACCTGATAAAGATCAAGATCACCGTCAAGATCGTAGTCAAAAAAATAAGCCTGAGTGCTAAACCCGTCATCTGCTAGACCATAAGCTTTTGCCGATTCCTTAAATATGGGGATACCTTTTTTATTGGGCCCCTGATTGATATATAACAAATTTGTACGTCGTTGGGAATCATTTCTAAAAGATGCAGACACGTGAATATCGGGCCAACCGTCAGCATTGATATCGACCACGGACACCCCAGTCGCCCAATGCTTTTCACCACTGACCCCGGCGGTATCGGTAATATCGTTAAATTGTAAACCTCCCCTATTGAGATACAATTTATTGGATACCATATTGCCCGCAAAATAGACATCTAACAAACCGTCTTTATTAAAATCACCAACACCTACCCCACCACCATTATAAATATTCGCTTGGTTTAAAATGTTAAGCGTGTCACTTTCAAAAAGTTGATTATTAAAACCAATACCGGTATAAGCCGCTGGCAATCGCTTGAACAGTGTAGCATCTTTTTGTGCAGAAGCCATTAAAAAGCAACACAGTAACAATGTAACCTGACCTATTCGCATGGTATGACGCTGAATTTTCATCTTCCGATTTATTTGTGTGAAATATAGTTTACCTATTATTAAATATTCTCATTTTAATGTTACGCTACTCAAACCTAATATTTCTATTTTATCGGCGTACCCGACGGTTTTTGCAATGTTTGCGAAGTGGCAATAGGAATTCCTAAAACGGGCATATCATCGCTTGACCAGCTAATTTTTTGGGCCCTAGGCGAACGTTTATCGCTACAGCCATCAGTCGGGGTGTCATTGGCATGATACAAAATCCAATCTTCTGTTCCATCGGGACTTTTAAAAAAAGAGTTATGCCCCGTACCATAGACCTCATTTTCTTCCGATTGTTGAAAAATCGGATCTTTACCCTTGTTCCAAGATGCGGGATCCATAATATCACCGTCTTTGTGCATGGTAAGTATGCCCAGCGCATAAAAGGGTGTCCAACAGCCGCTAGCGGAATAGATAATATGAACTTTATTACCATGTGCCAACATTTGCGGTCCCTCATTGACATATACCGGGGCATCTGGGTTCCATACGTCAGGATACTCCCAATTTCTTTCCCAATCGTGTTCAGGGGTACTTAAAAGAACCCGATCGGAAGCAATGGTCCACGGATTTGACATTTCAGCAATATAGATGTTCTGGGTTTCTATTCCTCCGTTCTCCTTGGGATGCTCCCATCCAGACCATATAAAATAAAACGTGTCATTATATGAAAAAATACTACCATCAATAGCCCAATTGTCTTCCGGATCAGTTTTAATCTTAGATTTTATAATAAATTCTCCTTCAAAGGGATCAGCCGATGTATTTTCCAAAACGAACATCCGATGGTTTCGATTATCGCCATCATCGGCCGCAACATATATATACCAGTGACCGTTGATGTTATGAATTTCAGGTGCCCAAACCTCCTTGGAATGATCGCCTGTTGCAGGGGCTGTCCACACCACTTTCCTTTCCGCATTCCTTAAGTCGGTAATATCCGGGGTTCGCATCAACGAAATAGCCCCTGCATCTGACTTTATGTAATAGTAACTGCCTTCATGATAGATTGTCCAAGGGTCGGCGCCACTCGGCAACAATGGATTGTTAAAAGTATCGTCTACCGTATTCTCTGTATATACAGAATCTGGCTTTTGGGCTTTTTCTTCCTTACAACCCGACATCGTTAAAATGGCTATGGCCAATGCTAGAAGGTGTGTTCTAAAAGTGTATTGGGTCATACTAAAGTTCAGTTATATTTTTAGGAATTGCGCTCCGCATAAAGAAAATATCTTTTTGACTCTGCAGGGTTGTCTGCATGTGGTATCGACATAAATAGAGAATTGTCAAGCCTCCTTAGAATTGTTTGTGAGAAGAACTCCCATAACACAAGCGCGGGAGTTTATTCCAAAAAGCGAGATACCACATGAAAAATTGTGCTGGTATTTGTCATATTGAGCTATGCCTTCCACTAATTTTAAAAACTTATAATTAAACCAAATTTCAAATGAATAAATATTGGTTTGATTATCGACACCACTTTGTTTCATTTTCTCGTACAAATCGGTCAATTTCAAAATTATCAGGAGTTTATAGCGCCTTTGCACCGAATCGTATTATCTATGACACGAATTGTTGTGAATTTATCATTAACTTTTAACGATATTTGACCCCTTTGAAAACAACCGATATTACTTTGTTAATGGCACTTTTCTGCATGAATTTGTTATGCGGACAGGAATTTTATTTCGAACACTACAAGGTTGAAGATGGGTTGTCTCATAATACAATTTTAAGCTCGCTTCAGGATCAAAAGGGATTTTTGTGGTTTGGTACTAAAAACGGCCTAAACCGTTTTGACGGATACAACTTTAGGCTTTTTCAAAATGACCCTGACAATTCGACCAGCCTCCAAAGCAATTATATTGAATGCCTTCATGAATACAAAAATAAGGTCTGGGTCGGCACCGATAACGGATTGTACCACTACAACGATAGGTTCGAAAATTTTGATATTGTAAAAAACACAATCAATAAGAATATCACTGATATCGAGAACGATACCCATGGAAAGTTATGGTATATCGCCGACGGCACCTTGTATAATTATAATACCTCCAACGAAGCGGTTCAAAGTTTCCCCCGTGAAAACTTCTTCTATCCCACTGATATTGTAAAGACCGACAAGGGCGAGATATGGGTAGCTTCGACCAATTCCCTTTATCATTATACCATAGCGACAAATTCCTTTGAAAAATTCGCCTTAGATGTCTCGGCCGATTTCAAGCGCCCATTTATAATAAACAGATTATTCAATTTAGATAAACGAACCCTTCTATTGGGCACCCGAAACCACGGTGTCGTTGCATTTGATATTCTTACTAAACAAATAAAGACGATTGACCCACTCACCAAGGAAAACTTTTATGTAAGAAATTTTGTCGTACGAGAAAAAGATGAGCTTTGGGTTGCCACCGAATCTGGTCTTCATGTTTATAATTTAGCGACCAAGAAATACACCAATCTTAGAAAAAACTATGACGACCCCTATGCCCTATCCGACAATGCCGTATACTCACTAACTGTAGATAAGGAGGGCGGAATTTGGGCCGGCACCTATTTTGGAGGGTTAAATTACCACCCCAAACAATATTCCCCATTTACAAAGTTCTTTCCCATGTCTTCACAAAATTCAATTAATGGAAACGCGGTCAGGGAAATTCACGCCGATGACTACGGTAACATCTGGGTCGGTACAGAAGATGGTGGTTTAAACCAATATAATCCTGATACAGGTCTTTTTAAAAATTATACTTCAAAAGACAAAGACAAAAACGGAATCTTGACCCATTATAACATTCATGGTTTGCTGCCCAGAGGTGATAAAATTTGGGTCGGAATGTTTGAAAATGGTCTCGATATTCTTGACATAAAAACCAATAAGATTACAGAGCATTACAATATTGGTGAAGAAGGGGCCCTACGTAGCAATTTCGTATTCGCTATATACGAAACTAAAGCTAATGAAGTCTTTGCGGTTACCACTGCCGGAATACAAACCTATAACTCGAAAAGTAATCAGTTCGATAATTTTGAAGGTTTTCCCAACAATTTGGGGTATAGTTGTTTTTTTGAAGACAATGAAGGGGTGCTATGGGCTGGGTCATACTCGCAAGGTCTTTATTTTTATGACCCAAAAACAAAAGAGAAAGGCTCCTATACTTGGGATCACACAAAGAAAACGGGTATATCGAACAACCATATCAATGGCATTTTTCAAGACTCCAATAACACTATATGGATAACTACTGAAAACGGTTTAAATTCGTTTAATAAAGAAGAAAGGCGATTTAAAAAGTATACCACGAAGGATGGCTTTCCGACCAACGTTTTCTATGCTTTACTTGAAGATGACAAGGGTAATCTTTGGATATCGACTTCCAATGGTCTGGTAGAATTTAATTTAGCTACCGGGGAGAAAAAAATATACACAAAGGCAAATGGCCTATTGAGCGATCAGTTCAACTATACGGCCGCTTACAAAGACCCTAGCGGCAGAATGTACTTTGGTAGTGTTAGCGGAATGGTCAGTTTCAACCCTAAGGATTTTATCAAGAACACCTATGCCCCTCCCATTTATATTACAGGACTGCAAATCGACAATGAAGAGGTTGTCGTTGGCCAGACCAATTCTCCAATTGAAGAATCCATAACACTTTCCGACCATCTTGTTTTAAAGCCTTCACAAACTTCTTTTAGTCTCGATTTTGCCGCTCTCAGCTATACAGCTCCTGAAAACACCGAATACTGGTATAAAATGGAGGGTATTAACAATGACTGGATTTACCTAAATAAAAATCATAAAGTCTACTTTACCGAACTGGCTGCAGGCCACTACAACCTCACGGTCAAATCTTTAAACAGCAGCGGTGTATGGGGCAAAGAAACTTCTGGACTAAAAATCGAGGTGCTTCCGGTCTTCTGGAAAAGCAACATTGCCTTTGCTCTTTATGTTTGTTTTGCCGTTTTATCTATTTTCTTCGGCTTTAGGTATTATCACCGCTGGACAAAGTCGAAGAGCAACCAAAAAATAAAACAACTTAAGAATAGAAAAGAGAAAGAAATCTATCAGGCCAAGATTGAGTTCTTCACCAATGTTTCACATGAAATTCGAACGCCATTGACTTTGATAAAAAGCCCTTTGGAAAAAATACTTAAAACTGTAGACCATGACCCCAAATTGAAAGAAAATCTTTCGATTATGGAAAAAAACACCTCTCGGCTTTTAGATTTGGTCAATCAACTGCTTGATTTCAGAAAAACAGAATTAGAGACTGTCAACCTCACTTTTGTCGAAGTGAATATTTCAGAACTACTTCGCAAGACGCAAACACGCTTTAGTCCGGCAATCAAGGAAAGAAATATAGATTTCGTGATGAATTTGGAGCCCGATGACATCTATGCCTATGTAGATACCGAAGCCACGAAGAAAATACTGAGCAATCTTTTTAACAATGCCATAAAATACGCCAAAAGTCAAGTTATTGTTTCATTGAATTGTAGCGATGAAAATTTAGAATTGACGGTTAAAAATGATGGAAAACTTATTCCGTCTCATCTAAAGGATAAAATATTCGAGCCTTTTTATAGAGTGCCGGGAAATGAAAATCAAAATCAATCAGGTACGGGAATCGGTCTTTCCCTGGCCCACTCGCTTACAGAGCTTCATAAAGGCAGCTTAAAGCTTGATACTAGTGACAGCACATTGAATTGTTTTGTATTACACCTCCCCATTCATCAAGAAAAAGAGTTTAAATTATACAATTCTAAAGTTGATGAAACTTCAAAAATTGACGGGGTTTCAAAAATTTCTGAAATTGAGAGTTACAAACCTACCGTACTACTGGTCGAAGACAATATCGACTTACTTGATTTTGTCGCCAAAGACCTCATTGACAACTATTTGGTCATAAAAGCGACCAACGCTGAAAAAGCGCTTGAAATGGTTCAACAAGAGAATATTCAATTAATAGTCAGTGATGTAATGATGCCAGGAATGGATGGCTTTATGTTGTGCGAAAAAATAAAGACCAATATCGAATCAAGCCATATACCAGTAGTACTGTTGACTTCAAAAAGCGCTCTTAACGCCAAAATAGAAGGACTCGAGTCAGGGGCCGATGCCTATATCGAGAAGCCCTTTTCTATGGAACATTTGAAAGTACAGATCGCTAACCTCATCGAGAACAGGAAACATATAATGCACTATTATACTAGTTCACCCCTAGCCCATATTAGAAGTATCGCCCATACCGAAATCGATGAGACCTTCATAAAAAAGCTAGATGAAGTTATTATTGCACACATATCTGACGCTGATCTCAATGTCGAAACCTTGGCAGAAATAATGCATATGAGCCGTTCTACCCTATATAGAAAGATTAAGGAGATGTCAAACCTGAGTCCGAACGAACTGATTAATGTCGCCCGACTTAAAAAGGCGGCAGAATTGTTACGAAGTGGTAAGCATAGAATTTTTGAAGTTGCAGAAATCGTGGGATATAATTCACCCACCAGTTTTGGTAGAAATTTTCAAAAGCAATTTGAGATGACTCCTTCGGAATATATGGCTCAACGCGATATTTAACCGAACGGAACTACATTCAAAAAAACAGGTTTTAGGAGAGTTTCAGACTTGTTAATTGTAATAAAGAACAGTCAATAATTTAGTTTAGTTTGGTGTTGGATAGGCCTTATAATCCCGTGCCAATTTCTCCCATTCTTTAGACATCTCGGCGACAACTTCTTGATGATCCTTGGCCACATCATGTATTTCAGTTCTATCGCTTGAAATATTATAAAGTTCCCACGGACTTTTACTATCGAGTTTAACGAGTTTCCAATCGCCCTTTCTTAATGCATTGGATCCAAAATGTTCCCAAAAGAAGGTTTCTTGGGTTCCAGAATTGGCAGTTCCTTTTAAAATGGGTAAAAAACTTCTTCCTACGGTAGGTGTAATTTCATTGCCCTTATATCGCTTCGGGTATTCCGCCCCTGAAATAGCGACACAAGTTGCCATAATATCGGTAACATGTGCGGGAAGCTCCCGAACAGCCCCTTTAGCTTTTAACCCCTCAGGCCAAAAGGCAATAAACGGTGTATTTATTCCCCCTTCGTAAACTCGAGCTTTCCAATACCGAAAGGGGGTATTAACGGTATGCGCCCATTTTGGGCCGATGCCTGAAAGAACGTTCTGCGGACCCGGCAAACTATCTTTATTGACCGGAAAATTAACGGTTCTGCCATCTCGAGTGCTTCCTGCCCTGTCAAATCCAGGTCCGTATTTCGAAGGTCTTTCTGAACTTGCACCATTATCGGAAAGAAACAGAATCATCGTATTGTTCAACTCTCCCGTAGCTTCCAACTTATCTAAAAGTTTCCCTACCGATTGATCCAATAAATCGACCATGGCGGCATGCACCGCCATTGCCCGCACATCCCAAGCTTTATCCATATTCCCTTCCCAGTTCTCCTCTGGAAACATAAAAGCCGGCAACCTGCTTTCTTTCGTAATGATACCTTGGGCAATCAATTTTTCATACCTTTTCTTTCGTATAGCCTCCCACCCATTCTCATATACTTTTATGTACTTCTTAATAGTCTCTTCAGGGGCTTGAAGTGGCCAATGCGGAGCGCAATGCGCCACATACAGAAAAAAAGGATTCTTATTCCCTGAAAACTGCTCAACATAAGCCACCGCAGAATCTCCTATGGCGTTGGTATGGTAATAGTCTTTGGGCACTTCTTTTACTTCTTCGGTACCATTTACCAAGCTAAAAGGGTCAAAATAATCGACCACACCCCAAATATTCCCATAATATTTATCAAAGCCTCGAGAAGTGGGATATGAAGCTATATCTGAAAAGGGACCATTGCTTTTTTGATGGGCCAGCCATTTCAGTTGTTTTTCACCACCCAGATCAACGGTTTCAGAAACATGCCACTTGCCTACCATTCCCGTTTGGTAGCCGGCATCTTTCAGTACTTCCGCAATTGTAACCGTATTGGGTTGTAGACTACCACGATATCCCGGAAGTCCGGCATCCATGGTCATTCGGCCGAGTCCTGCCTGATGCGGATAGAGTCCTGTTAGCAATGAAGCCCTGGTCGGACAACAACGTGAGGTATTATAAAATGCGTTTGACCGAACACCATTTGCCGCCAATCGGTCCAAGTTAGGGGTGTCTATTTCCCCACCATAGCAGCCTAAATCGGAAAAACCCAAATCATCTGCCATGATTAGTATGATGTTGGGTTTATCTGAAAAGGAATTGTCTATCGAAGCATCGGGCTTATTTGTTTTCGATTTGCAACCTATAGAAAAGATTCCTATGGCAATAGCTAGTAGCGCAGCAATATGAAAAGTGGGTTTTGTATTCATGTGGACTAAACTTAATAAGTTTTTGGTCAAGCATCTAAGAAAAGGATAATATCTGTAACATCATATCCATTTCGTGTCAATATACCTGCAGTATCATTCACCCCTTTAAATTGAAGCCATTTTGATTTTTAAATTAACACTTCAGTATATTAAGTGATTGCAATGGAATACAGCGCGAGGAAAGTTTCCTATAAATCATACTCTTGTTACCCACAGTACCTCATAAAGTTGGGAAAGATGTAGCACATCAAAATTAAATTTCTAATTTTAGAACACTATGCAGTGTCAACAAAATAATTCCAAAATCCATTGATGAAATGAAAATTAATTTTCTGAAGGAATTAAAAGAGCGGTCCCATAAAGCGAATAGTAGCAAAATTATATTCCAATTATTTCGTGCTATGCCCTTCGTACTCCTCGTGACTTCCATGGCTTGCAAATCTCCCGCTAACAAAACACAAGTGCTTTTTGATGGTAAAACTTTTACGGGCTGGGAGGGCGATACCCTAAATACATGGCGAATAGAAGATGGACTGCTCATCGGGGGGTCGCTTGAGCAAACTGTACCCCACAACGATTTTTTGTGTACTGATCGTAAATTCTCCAATTTTATCTTGAAACTGAAAATTAAATTAACAGGGGACGAAGGGTTTATCAATTCAGGAGTTCAATTTCGAAGTGTGCGTATGGCGGACCCTGATTATGAAATGATCGGCTATCAAGCGGATTGGGGTGAAGACTATTGGGCGAGTCTATATGATGAGTCGCGTAGAAAGAAAACTATGGCAGCACCCGACTCCTTGCAGGTTCTTCAATGGATAAAAAAAGGCGATTGGAACGATTACGAAATACATGCAGAAAATCGTAGAATCAGATTATACATCAATGGACATGAAACTGTAGACTATACCGAAGAAGATTTAAACATACCCCAAACGGGTCTTATAGGGCTTCAGATTCACGGCGGAGGTAAGGCAGAAGTGGCCTTTAAAGACATAACCATCGAAGAACTAAAATAAAAATATAAGGTCTCTTAGGTAACAAACCGAAAAACTTCAAAACAACACCCATGTTAAAAGGCCGTTTGCGTATTGCTGTTATCCCACTACTATTATTCTTGTTGTCAATAGGCTGTCGACAGGATAAAAAAGGAGATACCGTCGAAAATCAAGTGCGTGATTCTACAATAATCGATCGCGAATATACCCTTGAGGCAAGTATGCTAGGATACTTTGCAAAAGATGGTACAAGAAACCCCACATTACGTGCAAATAAGGGTGATCGTATTCGTATCACGATTATCAATGGTGAAACCATGACCCACGATATTGCCATGGAAAAGACCGGTATTAAAAGTGGCACTCTGCTTGAGAAGGGTTCCACTACGAATATCACCTTTTGGGCGGAGAGCGATGACACATATTATTGTACTGTTCCCGGACACCGTGCCGCAGGAATGGTCGGAAAGTTTCAAATTGTTGAGGGTGACCTCTCCCCTCCCGTAATTGCAGGAATCGTACCTATGAAAAATGGAAAACCTTTAAATGTAGGGTTTGAAAGAGGAAACCTCAGCGATTGGAAGGCGGAAGGCGAGGCCTTTAAAAATCCGCTCTTTAATAGGCCCTCTCCCGTTCATGAGGAAAACACCCCAGTAGCATTTGATGGCGATTTCTTTCTGAGCAGTGGGGGAACAAAAAATTATAAACTGAAAGGAACACTTACTTCGGTGCCTTTTGAGGTTACCTACCCTTTTGCGTCTTTTAGGGTTTCTGGTGGCGCTTTGGCCGATACTCGGGTAGAGATCGTTGAAGCCGAAACAAACGAAGTCATTTTTAAATCATCAGGTCAAGGTCGCGCGACGATGCAACCTGTAGTGGTCGATTTGAATGATTATCTGAAAAAAAATATCTTTATCCGCATTATCGACAATGAGAGCGGCACTTCCCCTATCCCGTATATCCGTGACGATATTTGGGCACATATCAGTTTTGACGATTTTCTGTTTTACCCGACCCGTCCCAGTTTCCCCAATGAACTCTTTCAAAAAGATATCATCGTAATGCCTCCCTTGGACCCCATAGTAAACTCGGGACTATCGGGTAAAGAAGCTGCAAAAGCCATGACACTTCCAGACGGATTCAAAGTTACCTTGGCGGCATCCGAACCCGATGTGGTTCGTCCAATCAGTTTTACCCTCGATGCCCGTGGCAGATTATGGGTCGTTGAAGGTCATACCTATCCCGTTCCAGCAGCAGAAGGAAAAGGCAAAGATCGGATCTTAATATTTGAAGACACCAATGGTGATGGCACTTTGGACAAAAGAAAAGTGTTTATGGAAGGTCTGAACATGGCCAGCGGCATTGAAGTGGGTATGGGAGGTGTGTGGATAGGTGCCGCTCCCTATCTTTTGTTCATCCCTATCGACAAGACCAATGACAAACCTGCGGGGCCTCCAAAAATATTGCTCGATGGTTGGGGACTCGACGACACTCATGAAGTACTCAATAACCTACGCTGGGGGCCCGATGGATGGTTTTATGGCGTACACGGCATATTTACTCATTCCAATGTAGGTAAACCCGGAGCCACGGACGACCAACGGACAAAGTTGAATGGCGCGGTATGGCGCTACCATCCAACACGACATGAATTCGAAGTATTCTCAGAAGGAACGAGCAATCCATGGGGGATTGATTTCAACGACCATGGCCACCCCTTTATTACGGTCTGTGTTATTCCGCATATGTACCATGTAATTCAAGGCGCCAGATACCAACGTCAAGCCGGGCAACATTTCAATCCATATACCTACGACGATATTAAAACCATTGGCGACCACGTACATTATTTGGGCGACCGCGGGCCGCATGCCGGCAATTTTAGATCAGCGGCTGCTGGTGGAGGCCATGCCCATGCCGGAGCGATGATCTATTTAGGCGGAAATTCCTGGCCCGAAGAATATCACAATACCGTCTTTATGAACAATATCAACGGATCGATATTGAACAATGATTTATTGACACGATCGGGTTCAGGATATGTAGCTTCCCACAAAAAGGATTTTTTAAAAATGAACGACTCATGGTCACAATGGCTGAATTTTAAATATGACGCCAGCGGTTCGGTTTTTGCCATAGACTGGTACGACCAAAACCAATGCCACAGTCCGAACCCCGATGTACACGATAAAACATTGGGCCGTATTTTTAAAATTTCACATGAAAACGACAAATGGGTACAAGTTGACCTGAACAAAGCCTCCGACAGTGAACTGGTCAACTATCAATTGCATGAAAACGAGTGGTACGTACGACAGGCCCGTACTATTCTTCAAGAGCGTGGCGGAAACCCTGAAACACACCGAGCCCTGAAAAAAATGCTGGCCGACCATCCTGATATAACACGAAAACTAAGGGCGCTATGGACGCTTCATGTTACCGACGGACTTTCAGAAGTCGAATTACGCGACCTGCTCAATCATTCCGACGAATACATACGAAGCTGGGCCATTCAATTGCTTACGGAAAACAAAAAGGTTGCTCCCGAAACACACGATGTTTTTATCACAATGGCAGAAAATGACGATTCGGCTTTGGTCCGGCTCTATTTGACTTCCGGGTTGTTGCGTTTGGCTCCAGAACACCGATGGGATGTTCTAGAAGGGTTGCTTCAAAGGCCGGAAGATAGTGGTGACCATAACCTGCCTTTGATGCTCTGGTATGCGGCGGAACCATTGGCGGCCGTTGATGCACAACGCCTTTTACAAATGGCCGAGAATACCCAAATGCCCAAGTTCCTTAACTATTCCATCAGAAGAATTGGGGCAATTGATACCCCTGCTTCCAAGAAAGTATTGCAAGATCGGCGCGAACGTTACGGTAAAAAGGGCTCCGAAGGATTGATATATCAGAAGATGATAGATTCCATTTTAAAAAAATAGCAATTCCTAAAAAACAAATACGATGAAAACGGGTTTTGGCATACTGAATATTATTGGACTACTTTTTATAGGGCTACAAATGGTTTGCGCACAATCAAAAACTACAGCTGATTTTAAAAAAACCATACTGACCCGTGATTTCATTTCTGAGGGTGTGGCCGTGGCCGATTTAAACAAGGATGGGAAATTGGACATTGTCGCTGGCTATTATTGGTTCGAGGCCCCCTCTTGGAAACGGCATGAAATGGCTCCGTCACGCACATTCGATCCCTATAAGGAATACAGCGAATCTTTCCTGAATTTAGGCATGGATGTAAATTTAGATGGATGGGACGATGTTGTCATTATCGACTATCCGGGCAAACCAGGATTTTGGTTTGAAAACCCTAAAAATAAGGAAGGTGTATGGCAAAAACATATTATTGCAGATTCCATGGGAATCTCGAACGAATCACCAGGTTTTATCGACATTGATGGGGACGGCAGACTCGATATTCTCTGCGGTGATGTAGCCAAAAAACAAATCGTCTGGTTACAGGCACCTTTGCGCGCTGGAGAAACCGAATGGAAGCGTTTTGCACTCAGTACCGAAAATGTACCTGGAACAGAGCAGTATTCCCATGGTATCGGGTATGGCGATGTAAATAACGATGGTATTGAAGATGTAGTCGTTACCGAAGGATGGTTTGAAGGTAAAAAAGATAAAAAATCAGGAGATTGGAAATTTAATTCTGCCAATCTAGGAGAACCCTGTTCGCATATGCAAGTACTTGATGTGAATGGTGACGGTATCAAAGATGTTGTAAGCGCTTCTGCCCACAAACTAGGTGTATGGTGGCACGAACAAGACGAAAACAACAATTTCAGTACCCATCTAATCAGTACCACAACAGCGCAGACCCATGCTTCGATAATGGCCGATTTAAATAATGACGGACGCAAGGATTATATAACCGGAAAGCGATTTCTTGCCCATAACGGCAATGATGCCGGTGATGCCGAAACCCCGTACTTATTCTGGATAGCATTTACACCAGAAAACGCTCCATATTTTAAAGAACACTTAATCGATTCTGATTCTGGTGCGGGACTCAATATTGCCGTGCATGATATGAACAGAGACGATAAACCTGATATTGTAATCGCGAATAAAAATGGGGTTTTTCTTTTTGAGAATAGGATAAAAAACTGAAAACCGTTATATCTTCCTCGGGGAAACAATAAAGAAATTGGCACGATTCGGACTATCGGGAATACCCATCTATCAAGGTTTTACCGAATATCCCTGCTGCCGATATTTTTCTAACGTTGTTTCCATTTCTTTTATAACATCGGGATGCTTCCCATAAACATTGTTCTTTTGCGCTGCATCCTTTCGCATATTGAACAATAGCGCAGGCGTTTCAAAATCTTCAAATCCTCGCATTTTTTTGAAGGAGTCGGGCATTTTGGTATGTTCACCTGAAGGTTTGTTCAAGTACAGCCACTGTCCTTTTCGGAGTCCCCATACATTGTCAAAGGTATTGTGTACTGTTGCTTCGCGAAGAGGCGAGTTATATTTTTTGCCCTTCAAAAGCGGCAAAAGGTTATAGCTGTCGGGCGCCGCATTGTTAGGCAATTCGGTATTCGTAATGGCCGCAACAGTTGCCATAATATCTACTTGGGAAATAACTTCTTCAGAAACGGTTCCCGCCTTAATCTTGCTTGGCCATTTGATGATAAAAGGTACATGATGGCCGCCTTCCCAAACATCACGTTTCAAACCCCTGAAATCGCCCATACTAAAATGACCGTATTTTTCTGCCCGTTCGAAAGCATATTTTTCAGGACCATTATCCGCTGTAAAAATAACAATGGTATTTTCTTCCAGTCCCTTTTCTTTTAAGGCTTTCATTACCTGACCGGCTACCCAATCGGTCTGGTATACAAAATCGCCGTACGGACCTGCTTCAGACTTGCCAATGAATTCTTCATTCGGAATAATCGGGGCATGTGGAGAGGGCAAGGCAAAATAGAGAAAGAAAGGTTTGTCCGTTTCTTGTTGCTTGATATATTCCACCGTTTTTTCGGTTAGGGTCGGAAGTACCTTATAGGGGTTCCAACCTTCGACCTTGGGTCCTGGCCGAAATTCCCATTCCCCTTCATTGATGTCAAAACCTACATTGTGGACATCCATCACCGCATTCGGCAACTCGACAAATCCGTCGTTTTCCATCCATGCATACGGAGGGAAATTTATGGTACCATCCCCGAAATAATAATCGAAGCCCCTGTCCAACGGTCCACCAGTAATAGGTTGGCTCCAATCGACATCTTCTGGTTTATAAAATTTGCGCATTCTATTCCATTGGAATACTTCGCCTGTAGGTTCGTTTTTGAAATTCCAGTTCCAACCCAAATGCCATTTTCCGATACTTGCGGTTTTGTATCCATTATTTCTTAACACTTCTGGAAGGGTAACATCCGATTCATCGAAAAAAGGTTCGCCAAAAGAAGTTACTATGCCGTGCTGTCTGCGCCAGTGATAAGTACCTGTAAGCAATGCATATCTACTGGGTGAACAAATACCCGAAGAGCTATGTGCATCGGTAAAGCGCATGCCTTCAGAAGCCAATCGATTGAGATTTGGCGTCGGTATTTTGGAAGCATCGTTCTGACATTGCAGGTCGCCGTACCCCATATCATCTGCATAAATAATAACGATATTGGGTTGTTGTGCATAAACTTGGACCAGTGGTGCCGCCAACATTGCCAATGTCAGCAAAAAGTATCTCGCAATAATAATCTTCATATTGTTGTTCTAAAAGAGGTGGTCAAAATACTATAAATATGGCAGTGGAGCGTACCATCAACTGAAATAGTTTCGCATGAAAACGAAAAAACCAGTTTAGAAATGGGGCATCATGGGTTCACCCGAACTGTCTATAGGGTACAACGCATCTTCCTTTTTTAATTGCGCCTTCATCAACTTAACCATTTGTTTTAATTTGACAGGATCATCACTTGCCAAATTACTCTGTTCATAAGGATCTTTGGAAAGATTGAATAGTTCATACTTTACCTTTTCTACATTCATGTCAGGGTAATAGTGGTACACCAATTTCCAATCGCCATTGCGGTAACTCGTAAAATAACTGCTTCTGTGTGAATGTGGAAAATGCATCAAGAACATTTCAGGATTCTTTTGGTTGCTGTTCCCTTTTAAATTCTCTCCTAAAGAAACACCATCTACGATATGTCTTTTAGGAGTTTCAATACTTAGCATATCTAAAATAGTAGGATAAATATCCATAATGGTTCCCATTTGATGTTGCACGAAATTCTGTGCAATCGGCAGTTTTTTCTGCCAAATATTGTTCGCTTCGGGTTTGGCCCATGCCGCAATAAAGGGTACGCGCATGCCGCCCTCATAATGGGTACCTTTCTTGCCGCGCAAGGGGGCCGAGCTCCCTACTTGATACATATCACCTATTGGGGCGTCTGAACCGTTATCTCCAACAAAGAACACCAACGTATTCTCGGCAATTCCCAATTCATCTAAAACATCTAAAAGGTCTCCCAAAGATTTATCCATACCTTCAACAAGTGCCGCAAATCGCTGCGCCTTATCACCATATTCCCCTGAAGTGTAATTTTCAATGAACCGAGGGTCGGTCATGAATGGAGCATGTAACGCATAGTGCGACATTTCGAGAAAAAATGGTTCCTTACTCGCGGCGGCTTTCTTAATTTCCTCTTTTGCCTCAAGGGTTAAAGCTTCGGTAAGAAATGTTTCGGTGTTATGGTATTTCTCTAAATTCGGAACCTGAAAATCTAGAACCCCGGGTTTCGTAACTGTTCTTTTGTAATCATCCATCCCCAAATAGCTTCCTGGCTGCCCCCAAGATCCGCCTCCAATATTCACATCGAAACCAAGGTTTAACGGGTTCTCCCCTTCGGAACCCAAAGGACCAAAATGGGCTTTACCCAAAAAGATAGTTCGATAACCATCGGCCTTTAAAACTTTGGGCAATGTGGCATTATCCGAAGCTTTTAATCCTTTCCAATTCCAATCCATCGGACCAAACTCCCCCCTATTATTTTCACTGGGCCTAATCCATTGGGTCGTTCTATGCCGTGCCGCATTCTGACCGGTCAAAAGACTGGCACGCGAAGGTGAACATACGCTCTGCGCATAAAATGTAGAAAACCGTGTACCCAGCTTCGCTAAGCGCTCCATATTCGGTGTGCGGTACCAATCGTTAAGGGGATACCTTTTCGGATTTCCCGCTGTGTCGGTCAAAAAAGGCACAGAAGTATCCATCAACCCCATATCATCGACCAAAAAAAGTAGCACATTAGGTTTTTCCTGGGCAGCACCCAGCATGGGCATGATTAACAGGGTTATAAAACATAATGGGAAGCAAATCGCTTTTGTTTTCATCTAGTGTAATTATAAATTTAAGTCCGATCCTTGTAATGCAGTGTCATAATCCCAAAAACAATACCGACTGCACCGCTCATTATTACAAAGCTATAAATTCTGGGTTTTCTTCAGTAGGTATCGGGGCATCGGTACGTACACGCCATTCTTGCAACATATCGAATAATTCTTTGGCCTTCTCCGGTTCAGTATCCACAAGATTGTGCTGCTCGCCCAAATCGTCTTCCAGATTGTAAAGTTCCAAAGCATCATCTTCAAAATAATGGTGCAGTTTCCATTTACCATAGCGCATCACGGAACCGGGCCGTGTTCTAAATTTTGAATCACGATTCTCATTTTTATCGGTAATTGCCTGCAAATAAATCGGAAAGTGCCAAAACAAAGGTCGATCGTCCCATTCTTTATCTTTCACTAATATTGGTAATAGACTTTGCCCATCACTTTCTTCTTCCGGCATTTCGATTCCTGCCACTTCCAAAAGGGTCGGAAAAATATCTAAATTGGATATTGGGGTTTCATTTTTTTGGCTTCCTACTATTTTTCCATCCCAAACAAAAAAGAAAGGAACCCGAATACCGCCTTCGTAATAGCTCCCTTTACCTGCTCGAAGAGGGTGCTGGTTGCTGACAGCAAAAAGCCCTCCATTGTCTGAAGTAAAGACGATAAAGGTGTTTTTTAACTTATCGGTTTCTTCCAAGGCCTTGATCAACCTCCCGATATTATCATCAAGATTCTCTATCATCGTTGCATAGTTTACATTGCTTTGGCCAGAAGAAACCTTTTTTTCCTTATATTTTTCGATTAACGACGGTACCGGTTGAATCGGGGTATGTACGGCATATGGAGAATAGTTGATAAAAAATGGAGCTTCTGTATTGCTAATAAAATCAATCGCACCGTTCATGACCACATCGGTAAGCCGCTCGCCCTTGGCCGCTTTTAAAGCTACATTTTTATATGGAGGGTAATAACTGGATGGATGCCCGGCATGGCTGCCACCAATATTGACGTCAAAGCCCTTTTCTAACGGGTTATCTGTAATATGCCATTTTCCGGCGTGACAGGTGGCATAGCCGTTCGACTTAAATAGTTGCGGCAGTATTGAAAAATTATCGGGTAGAATTGTGGTATTCGCAATCGGAATAAGTTTTCTATCCTTAGATTTCCCGCGGTCGGAGTTTCCGACCGTAAAAATACCATGCCGCTGTGTCCACTTTCCGGTCATTAAACTGGCCCTACTTGGGGCGCAGTTTGCCGCCGAGGCGTACCCATTTACAAACCACATTCCCTTTTTTGAAAGGGCATCGATATTAGGCGTTTCATAAAAGGGAGCTTCGGCAAAGGAGACATCCTTCCAACCCATATCATCGATATTGATGATGAGAACATTCGGTTTTGCCGAAACAACCTCCATTTTTTGATTGCTCTCTTTGCAGGCAAACAAAAATAGACCTAGGATGAGTACGATAAAGGAACGTTGTAGTTTTTGCATTATAATCTAATTTGATGGTAGTTTAGTATTCTTTGAGATTCAGTATCGTTTTTTACGGTTGTTTTATCATACCGAAAAATCGACTTTGATAATCTTTTTATTCTGTTCTTTCGCCTTAACATTTTTATAGGTTCGCTTTACTTCCCTATCGGTTTCCTCAACCACAATGGTATACTTACCCAGCGCAAATACCTTTGGTTTAAAACTACGGCTTGATAACCGAAGACAATAAACCAAAGTAGTAGTAGCATCGTAAATCGACACCACAGGTGACGACCCGTCAATTATTTGTAATTCGGGCAATTGGGCAACAGCCTTTCGGGCATAATTATCTTCTTGCCTTATGGTAATCGGCCAACCGGCATTTTGAACGGATTCCCCTTGTGAGGGATCGACAAATCGTGACCAACAATCGGTTTTAATTGTTCTGTCGATTTTGTTGAAAGTTACCATACCATAGCCCGTTGCCCTATTGTGTATTATTTCGGGCTCAAATCCGGTCTTATAAGGATTGGCAACAGCTTTAACGGTCATTTTATTACCGAATCCATCAACGTGGTCTCCTGTATAAGCAGGATTTTGATAAGTATGCCCGGCGCTATTTACCGAGGGCCAAAACCTTCTAGGCCAAATATTATTAAGTGCAGGACCAGCAAAGGCATAACCGCTATCACCATGTTCCTCAACGCCATATTGAATAAAACTTCCCAGATGTTGGTCGCCCGCAATATGAAAGGCAAAACATTTCCGTATCGTTGCTACCGCCTCATCACGCTTATTCGCAGGCCATCCATTTGAATCCATATCTGCCGTTGGCTTATCTCCAGATACATATTCACCTTTTTGTGGAATATATAATGAAGGGACCACTTCATCTGTTTGAGCCTCCTTGGGAAGTGTCGCTACCGTCGCAAAATTGGTTTGTGAGAGCACTACCTTCATTTGTGCACCATGGTTCCAATCTTCCACCCAATGTTCCAAAAATTTCTGTTGTCGCTCACCGAGGAGCTCGGCCTTTAAATTTTTGTGTTTTTTTATGTCAAAATCAGGATTTTTTATAAAACCGTTCCATACATCGGCTTCCTCGGGGAGTACATGTTTTGGTGCCGATTTAAACTTTCTATCCTCTAAAATAGCAAAACTGACCCCCCCATAGTTCCATTGGGTATAGTATACCCCTATACCTTGTTTTACAGGAGTAGCATCGAAGGGATCCGGTAAATGACTGGTTTGCGTGAACTGTACCATATTGACCCAATCGGCCGCCATTTTGTATCCACCGGAGTCTTGTGCTGGAGCACCATATCCTTTACTTGTATCGGCTTTTTTGCCCTGTTCCCCCCAGACGTTGCCGTGATATACGTCATGGTCATCAGGGATTATTGCACAGGGGCGGTGTCTAAAAATATCGCGATACGACCATCCGAACATAAACCACTTCCGCAAATAATCAAGGCAGGTTTTATCAAAATCACCGCTGTACATCGCACCAAAACCGCCTGTACCTTCATAGAACTGATCGCCTAAAAAGAGTACAATATCAGGGTCGAGCTTCCTGGTATTCAATAGAATATCGTTGTCGGGAAAACCAAAGTGAAAGTTACAACTGAATACAGCTGTTTTCACCTGATCACTGGCCATGGGTTCTTTGGCTATAGTTCCATGGTAATCATATGATTCTATTCTATTCCTTAATGGAATTTTTATTTGAATTCGATATGGTACTTCATCGTCTTTCGTAAAATTGTCGACCGAGAAATTTACAGCCCTACCACAATGTTCGACTTGGGCAGTAGCCAACGTTTTCCATGTGCTCCCTTCCATAATTTGCAAAGCTACGGCATGACCCATGATAGCCTCTATGGGAGCCATTTGGGCAGTCAATTTCAATTTTCGGTTGTTCACCGTATATTGTGCAAAGCAAATAGGTCCAAAAGATTGGGCTTTGTTCAATCGAAGTTCTTCGGAAGTAATGGTCCAATCGCCAAAGGTTGCCGATGGGGACAAATCTTCAGCATTCTTTTTCTTTTGCGGACAATGGGCTACCAAAGCAAAATTACCCGCCAGGTCGATGGAAGGCGTACTGATTGCTTCACTTTCGAAGTAAACCTGGTCCGTTCCGGCAGCCGTAATCCATATCTTGAGGGAATAGATATCTCCATCGGGATTTGCCTCTACCAATAATCCGAACTTTTCAGGGGGCGAGTTCAATCCCGTTTCTAAAATGGTCTCCCCCACTTGAAGAGTGCCATTCGGTTTCAAGCCGATATCAAACCCTTTACCAAAGACCGCCGCCGATCGATAATCCTCAAAAGGGCCTTTTGCTCCAAAACGAATACCGAGACAACCTTCATCGAGGTTCGCAAATTTTTTATTTAAAATTTCAATGGCTACAGAAGTGGTAAATGCAATGTTCTGTTCCGGCTTTTGTACGGTTAACAAATGTAGGTTTCTATTGGCCGCAGATATATCACAAGTAACCTTCCCTTCTTTAAGCAGCCAATCTTGTAATCTATTTCCCCAATATTCAGGACCTACCCATTTCATATCTGGCCAGTTTTGCCAATCGCTCTTAAAACTGAGCCCCTTGGAAAATGGCCATACTTGAAATTTACTGTTGGTCAAAATGGAGGGCGAAACACAGGGCACGATAGCACCTAATGCCATTTTTTTGAGGGAATCTCTTCTTTTCATGGTCATAAATTTAACCCAAAAAAAGCGCAAGAGCCAATAACCTATAAAATAACGGTCGAAATAATACGACGCCCTTTCAACGGCAATTCAACACGAAACAATAGGATAGTAACAACATATAAAGGCTAACAAACAGATTTTCAAATCTAAACAAACTTCAAGAAGCACCTAGTGTATGGTTATTGTACGGAAGATATCACCCACTGAAGGGCTTTTAATTTTTATGGTGATATCTTTAATCAAACCGACTCTCAGTGAAAATACTTTATTATATTTGCCACACTTTTTATGTCAGCCCACGTGGTGAAATTGGTAGACACGCTACCTTGAGGGGGTAGTGTTCGCAAGGACGTGCTAGTTCGAATCTAGTCGTGGGCACTTAGCCTCCTAAAAAATAGGAGGCTTTTTTATGCTTTATAATCCGATCATTGCAAAGTCTAATCAATCACTTTTTATTTTTACTCTTCAGGTTACCAAAATACATCGGTTTTTACTTCCGGTACAATAACAATCTGATTGACATTATTTTAATCTACACAGTACTTCGCACTGTTCTATGATAATTTTCATGTTTCGATGCATGCTATTGTAACTATTCCTATTTTTATATGCTAGGGTTGGTGGGCTAATGACTGGAAGATTTTTCATCTTCAGGCCTTCAAATAGATTCCCTCAAACGAAATGATTTAGAAACCAACTGTAAAAATTAACGTTTCCATATCATGACCAAGCCCTATTTATTGTATTTTTGTTTAATGTTTTACTAAAATAGATGAACAATATTAAGACTAGTTTTAGCATTCGCGACTTGGAGCACCTATCTGGAATAAAGGCCCACACCATACGTATATGGGAAAAAAGATATGGTCTATTACAACCAGAAAGAACAGACACTAACATTCGTACCTATGGCTTGGCGAGCCTTCAAAAATTACTGAATATCGTTTATCTATACAATGACGGATACAAAATATCAAAAATTGCAAAAATTGACGAAGCTGAAATTCCTGCTCTGGTAAATGAAATACAGCTAAGTAAAAATAGTGATGGTCACATTATAAATGAGTTCAAGTTGGCCATGATGAATTATGATCAGGCTTTGTTTATGAACACTTATAATACACTCTTATCGAACAAAGATTTTCATACTATTTTCTATGATATTTTCATTCCTTTACTGAACGAAATGGGGTTGTTGTGGCAAACGGACACTATAACGCCTGCCCAAGAACACTTTATTACCGCATTAATTAAACAAAAAATTATTACCAATACCGAAAAGTTCCAACAATTGGAGCCTTTTAAGACAGATAAGGTATTTGTGCTGTTCTTACCTGAAAATGAAATTCATGATATCGGGTTACTTTTTATAAATCATGAAATTATTCGAAGAGGCTACCAAACAATATTTCTAGGACCTGCGGTTCCCCTCGAAAATCTTGCAGGTTTAATGGAACATTTTAAGAATGTTTACTTTATTTCTTACTTCACATTACAACCTTCAATGGATAAAATTGAAAAATATGTTCACGATTTTGTACGAATAGGAAATAACTATAACAATCCGAATTTGTGGATTCTAGGAAGGCAAGTACAATTTTTACATAAAGAAAGATTGCCGAAAACGATATCGGTTTTCACATCAATCGAACAAATAGTAGCAGAAATATAGACGAGCAAAAAAAATGAATTTAAAAGTTGCCATCATCGGTTCTGGGTTTTCATCACTTTCGGCGGCATGCTACCTTGCCAAACAGGGTTTTAATGTCTCCGTATATGAAAAAAACGGAACGGTAGGCGGCAGGGCAAGACAATTGGTAACAGATGGCTTTACATTTGATATGGGCCCAAGCTGGTATTGGATGCCCGACATTTTCGAAACCTTTTTCAATGACTTCAACAAAAAAACTTCCGATTATTACGAATTAAAAAAATTAGATCCGGCGTATAAGATTTTTTTTACTGATAATTCGATTACCATTGGAGACACATTGAAAAAGATTAGTCAGGAATTTGAGCGTATTGAAAGGGGAAGCGCCGAGCACCTCATGAAATTTATTGCCAAGGCACAAAAAAATTACGCTATAGCCATTAACAAAGTAGTACTAAAACCAGGTATTTCACCATTAGAGTTGGTAACTAAAGAAACCATTTTGAATGTTGACCAATTCTTTAAGACGATAAGTACCGAAGTACGAAGAAAGTTTAAGAATCCGATGTTAATATCCGCTTTGGAATTCCCGGTACTTTTTCTTGGAGCAAAACCCAGCAATACCCCGTCGTTCTATAGTTTTATGAACTATGCAGATTTCGGATTGGGAACATGGCACCCCCAGGGTGGGATGTATGAGGTAGTCAAGGCGCTTCAAAGTCTTGCGGAGGAACTGGGCGTTGCCATTCACACGAATCATTCGGCTGAAAAAATTAATGTGACAAACGGAATATCGAAGGGCATAGTAGTCAATGGGAAATCGATCGATGCCGATGTGATATTGAGCGGCGCTGATTATCATCATACCGAAACGCTACTGAATGAAGAGTTTCGGCAATATTCAGAAAGTTATTGGCAAAAAAAGACCTTTGCCCCTTCTTCTTTGCTTTTTTACGTTGCTTTCGACAAAAAGTTAAAAAACGTTAACCACCATAACCTTTTTTTCGATTCAGATTTTGACACTCATGCCAAGGAAATTTATGATGATCCGCAATGGCCCTCAGACCCCTTGTTTTATGCAAATTTTCCTTCGGTAACCGACAAAAGTATGGCTCCCGAAAACTGTGAAACAGCTTTTTTTCTGGTACCCATAGCACCTGGCCTAGACGACACTCCCGAGTTAAGGGAACAGTATTTTAACATTGTAATGAAAAGATTTGAAGAAAAAACGAATCAAGAAGTAGCACATCATATTCTTTTCAAACGATCTTTCTGTGTAAATGAATTTATCGAAGAATACAATGCCTATAAAGGAAATGCCTACGGTTTGGCCAACACACTTGACCAAACAGCCTTTTTAAGGCCCAAATTGCAAAGCAAAAAAGTAAAGAATCTTTACTTCACAGGACAACTTACAGTACCCGGGCCTGGTGTTCCACCCGCTTTGATATCAGGAAAATTGGTTTCTGAATTGATCACTAAAAATAATTTATAGCAGAATGAAATCGATTTTTGATATGGTATCCTACGATTGCAGCAAGCTGGTTACAAAAACCTACAGTACTTCGTTTGCCTTGGCCACAAAAATGTTGGGCAGTTCAATTCGATCAGATATCTATAATATTTATGGTTTTGTTCGATTTGCCGATGAAATAGTCGACTCTTTTCATAATTATGACAAAGCGAAACTACTTGATAAATTCGAAGAGGATCTGAAAGAAGCCTTGGAGGAAAGAATAAGTTTAAATCCGATTTTAAACTCTTTTCAACACACCTATCACACCTATGGTATTCCATATCATCTTATTGATGCATTCATGAAAAGTATGCGCATGGACCTTACCAAAAACGTTTATTTCACAGATGAGGAGTATCGTGAATATATTTATGGGTCAGCCGATGTCGTAGGGTTGATGTGCCTTCAGGTATTTGTAAAAGGAAATCATGAAACCTATGAAAAATTAAAAGATTCAGCCATGGCTCTTGGTTCAGCCTTTCAAAAAGTTAATTTCTTAAGAGATTTAAAAGCTGATTTCGAGAGTCTCAACCGCTCCTATTTTCCATCTACCGATTTAGCAAAACTCGACGAAGTCTCTAAAAATAAAATAATTGAAGAAATAAAAAGTGATTTCAAACTAGGGTATTCCGGAATCTTACAATTGCCTACCGAAGCGAAATTCGGGGTTTACACGGCCTATCGCTATTATTATTCTTTATTGCGAAAATTACAGAAGACACCACCCTTGGAAATTATGAATACCCGAATCAGGGTTTCTAATCACCATAAAATCGGACTGTTGGCCCAATCATATCTTAATTATAAACTAAATTTGGTCTAATATGGCATTAGGGTATTGGATATTAATCTTTTTCTTAACTTTCTGCACAATGGAGTTTATGGCGTGGTTTACCCATAAATACGTGATGCATGGTTTTTTATGGAGCCTTCACAAGGACCACCACAAAAAAGATCACAATTCTTGGTTCGAAAGAAATGACACCTTCTTTATCTTCTATGCTATAGTAAGTATGTCTTTTTTTAGTGCCGCCGCTTACAATGGATTTTGGTTCGGCTGGCCTATTGGCTTTGGTATTATGGCGTACGGGGCCATCTATTTTTTGGTTCACGATATATTTATACACCAACGCTTCAAAATATTTAGAGATGCCCCCAATCGTTATGCCAAGGGTGTTCGTAGGGCACATAAAATGCATCATAAACATGCAGGCAAAAAAGACGGAGAATGTTTCGGAATGTTGCTGGTACCTTTCAAATATTTTAAGAAAGGCTAATGAAGTATCTCTATCTTCTGCTGGATATCGGGTCGTTGTCGATTCCTTTTTTGTACAGTTTTCATCCTAAATTAAAATTATACAGTAGTTGGAAACCTATAGGTTTGGCACTGCTTAGCACCATGCTGATTTTTATTCCTTGGGATACCATATTTACGGCCAATGGTTTTTGGGGATTCAACGAGGCCTATTATTTAAATTATCGTATTCTGGGCCTCCCTATTGAAGAATGGCTATTTTTTATCTGCATTCCGTACGCCTGTATTTTTACCTATTATGCCCTCTTGTATTATTTCCCCAATATGGGGTTTTCGGAGCATACCACTAAAATTATAACCCTTCTTCTTGCTTTCTTATTCGTTGTACTCGGTATTGCCTATCACGACCGATGGTACACTTTTACCGTTTCTCTTTATGCACTTTTTTGCACCCTGGCAGTTCTTAAGTGGAATCCGCGATTGCTTGCCCGATTTTATCCAGTTTTCTTAGTGATTCTTTTGCCTTTCTTTCTCATCAATGGTACCCTTACAGGAAGTTTTATTGCAGATGAAGTGGTATGGTACAACAACGATGAGAACATAGGGTTTCGACTATTTACGATTCCTGTTGAAGATACTATCTACGCCTTTGCCCTATTAGTGACCAACATATTTCTTGTCGAATTTTATAAAGAGCGGCTATTCCAAAAGCAGCGAATCTAACAATGTGGTTACTTTGGTATTATCCCAATCCGATATGGCTGTTTGGTGAACAACAATAAAGCCTTTCTTGTCTAAGATATAGGACCCAGAAGGCTTAAGCAGTGCAATGGGACTCTTTTCTCCAATAATTTGGTAGGTAACCGGAAAGGTGTAATCATTTTTTTCCATGAATTCAACTACAGGAGTTCTTTCTTCATCAGTAATAAGGTAGAAATCTACTTTATCATGATATTGATCATATAACTCTTGAATGTCATATAATTGTGCCACGGAAGGCAACTGCCAAGTTGCCCAAAAATTTATAAAGACGACCTTGCCTTGAGATTTTTTAAAATTTAAGTAATCCGAGCTCTCATCCCTTAACTTCCAATCATAACCGGAAATACGATTTCTACTGGTTGACTGGATTATCGTCGGTTCTGAGGCAAATATCCTATTGAGTAGCACCTTCCCGTAGTAGCCCAATGGGGTAACAAAAAATGCGAGTACGACCAAAATAGGCAATATATTCAGTACTTTCTTTTTTGTTATTTTCACAAGATCGGATTTTACTTATTGGGTCAACATGAATCGATTTTAATCAAAACTAAAACGGATTATTATTCACGATTGATCGGGATACATCATTTTATCAAAAACATTTCCCTAAAAAATAAAAAAACTCCCAATGATGACCATTGGGAGCTTTATAATTACTTCAAGGCACCTTTTTAGGCATTCTCTCTTTGAATAACATTCAAGGCAGACCCTTCTTTAAACCAGCCGATCTGTGCATCGTTATAGGTGTGCAACGTTACAATGGTATCTTTACTACCGTCAGCATGAACCAACTCTATGGTCAATGGCTTGTTCGGTGCAAAATCTGCAATGTCAACAAAGTTAAATGTATCGTCTTCTTGAATCAAGTCATAATCGCTCTCAGTTTCAAAGGTAAGCCCTAGCATTCCCTGTTTTTTGAGGTTTGTTTCATGAATACGGGCAAAAGATTTAACCAACACCACGGCCACTCCCAAATGTCTAGGTTGCATGGCTGCATGCTCTCTTGAAGAACCTTCGCCATAGTTATGATCTCCTACTACAATAGATCTTATTCCCTCTGCCTTGTATGCCCTTTGCGTATCAGGAACTCCACCATATTCACCGGTAAGCTGATTCTTTACAAAGTTGGTCTTCTTATTGAAAGCGTTTACCGCACCGATTAAAGTGTTATTGGCAATGTTGTCTAGATGCCCTCTAAAACGCAACCACGGACCCGCCATTGAAATGTGGTCGGTAGTACACTTACCAAAGGCCTTTATCAATAACTTCACACCTTGCAACTCTTCAGGTTTGATTGGTACAAAAGGACTCAACAATTGCAATCGTTCAGAAGTTTTACTAACCTTTACCTCTACACCAGAACCATCTTCGGTAGGGGCTAAATACCCGGCATCTTCTACATCAAAGCCTTGAGGAGGCAGTTCAATACCCTTTGGCTCGTCTAACTTCACCTCTTGCCCCTCTTCATTAAGAAGCGTGTCGTTCATTGGGTCAAAATCCAACCTTCCAGATATAGCGATAGCCGCCACCATTTCCGGTGAACCTACAAAAGCATGGGTATTTGGGTTACCATCTGCCCTTTTCGAGAAATTACGGTTAAAAGAATGCACAATGGTATTCTTTTCATCCCCTTTTAAATCACTTCTATCCCATTGCCCAATACAAGGACCACAAGCATTGGTAAAGACCGTTGCTCCAAGGTTTTCAAAAATTTGGAGCAGACCATCCCTTTCCGCCGTAAAGCGTATTTGTTCGGAACCAGGATTGATCCCGAAATCTGATTTTGGTTTAATCTTCTTATCGACCGCTTGTTGAGCAATTGAAGCTGCCCGGGTCAAATCTTCATAAGAAGAGTTGGTACACGAACCGATTAGTCCCCAATCGACCTGAATAGGCCAACCATTTTCTTTGGCCTTGGCCCCCAATTGGCCAACCGGAGTAGCCAAATCTGGAGTAAAAGGACCATTAAGATGCGGTCTTAGTTCATCGAGGTTGATTTCAATTATTTCGTCAAAATAGGCCTCTGGGTTCGCATACACCTCTGGATCGGCAGTTAAATACTCTCTCACTTCATTTGCGGCATCTGCGATATCACTTCGATCAGTAGCCCTTAAGTAGCGCTCCATCGAATCGTCATAGCCAAAAGTAGAGGTAGTAGCACCCACTTCCGCTCCCATATTACAAATGGTTCCTTTACCGGTACAGGATAAATTCTTTGCTCCCTCACCAAAATATTCAACAATGGCTCCAGTGCCCCCCTTTACAGTAAGTATCCCGGCAACTTTTAAAATAACATCTTTTGCAGAGGTCCATCCTGAGATATTACCAGTCAATTTTACCCCGATCAATTTAGGGAATTTCAATTCCCAGGCCATTCCCGCCATAACATCTACGGCATCGGCACCACCGACCCCGATCGCTACCATACCCAATCCACCGGCATTGACCGTATGCGAATCGGTACCGATCATCATACCTCCAGGAAATGCATAATTTTCCAATACTACTTGATGGATGATACCCGCTCCCGGCTTCCAAAAGCCAATTCCGTATTTATTGGATACCGATTCCAAGAAATCAAAGACCTCGGCACTCGTGCTGTTGGCCGAGACCAAATCGGCAGCTGCACCACTCTTCGCCTGAATCAGGTGATCACAGTGCACCGTAGTCGGAACGGCAACAGTCTTCTTACCAGCTTGCATAAACTGCAATAAAGCCATCTGCGCTGTAGCATCTTGACACGCGATACGATCAGGAGCGAAATCCACATAGTCCTTACCCCGTTCGAATTTCTTGGAGGGGTTTCCTTCCCACAAGTGGGAATATAGAATTTTTTCGGAAAGTGTTAGCGGCTTACCAACGATATCGCGAGCCATATCTACTCGCGTGGCCATATTTGCGTAAACCTTCCTAATCATGTCAATATCAAATGCCATTATCTTATAAGTTTTTGGTTACTAAAATTCTATAAAAATAATAAAATCCAAGGGGCAAATAAAATTTTTGCAAACTATTACCGCTATTTTGAGGAATTATTGAATTGAGTGGTGTTCTATTGTTAAAAAATCAGAATTAAGGTCAAGAAACATCAAGGAAAAACAGACCATCCGAAACCCTTATCGCTATAATAATTTATTGATAATATCTTCTTCGGAAATACCCTCTGCCTCTGCCTTGTAATTTTTAATGATTCGATGCCTTAAAATCTCCATGGCCACGGCCTGAACATCTTCGATATCTGGGGAGAATTTACCATTTATGGCTGCATTTGCCTTTGCTCCCAAAACCAAATTTTGTGAAGCCCGAGGCCCCGCCCCCCAGTCGATGAACTGTTTTACAAAATCAGAAGCGCCAGGTTGATTGGGCCTCGTACTGTTTACCAGTTTCACCGCGTACGCTACAACATTGTCAGGTACGGGAATTCTTCGTATCAAATGCTGTACCTCTAGAATTTCCGATGCGTTGAAAAGTACATTGACTTTTGGCTTTTCGTCATTGGTAGTGCTTTTTACAACTTGCATTTCTTCAGCAACTGATGGGTATTTGAGTTCAATTGCGAACATAAATCGATCAAGCTGTGCTTCGGGCAAGGGGTATGTGCCTTCTTGTTCGATAGGGTTTTGCGTAGCTAAAACGAAATAGGGTAATTTTAGTTCATGACGCTTTCCGGCAATAGTTACCGCCCGCTCTTGCATTGCCTCTAGAAGGGCAGCTTGAGTTTTCGGGGGCGTACGATTAATCTCATCTGCCAAAATAATATTGGAAAAAATAGGGCCTTGAATAAACTTAAAGTTTCTATTTTGGTCCAATACCTCACTCCCCAAAATATCACTGGGCATAAGGTCCGGGGTGAACTGAATACGTTTGAAATCGAGGCCTAATGTTTGGGCTATCGTATTAACCATCAAAGTTTTAGCGAGACCAGGAACGCCGATAAGCAAAGAATGCCCACCGACATATATTGAAAGTAAAATACGGTTTACGACCTCATCTTGTCCAATAATTATCTTGGCGATTTCTTTCTTGAGGTCGGCATGTTTTTGTACAAGGTTTTTAATTGCAGCTACATCTGACATACTTATTCTTTGACCCAATTATTGGCGAAATCACACGCTTGATTACTATCGCTGACGCTAATGTATGTATCGTCAATGTGTTCGTCCATCCACTTTTTTATAGCTTTAAATTGTTTTTCAGTTAATGCCAGTTTCTGAATTTTAAGGTAATCTTTTGCAAAATCGGCAACATGCTCATCGTACCTATTGGTCACCTTTAAAATTTTGTATTTCGGACCTCCCCCTCTAGGGTCTTGTTCTAAAATAGGATAGGAGACATCATTATCTTTTAAATTTCGAACTTGATTGTACAAAGTAGGATCCATATTGGTAAGCTCAAATCTAGATCCATAATCGATAGGATTTCGCAATAAGCCACCATCGAACTTGGTTTCTTTTTCATCGGAGAAATTAAGCGCGGCCGCCGCAAAAGTAAACTTACCATCAATAATATTCTTTCTGATACTATCAAGTTCTTTCTTTGCTTCGTCCAATTTATCTTGAGAAATCTCCGGTTGCATCAAAATATGGCGTAAATCAATTTCTTGACCTCTTATTTTTTCAACATAGATGATATGATACCCGAACATCGTCTCGAAAGGTTCTGATATCTCACCCTCCCTCAAACTAAAAGCGGTATCCTTAAATTCTTTCACATAGCCCGATTGCTTGGTCACACTACCAATAAAACCACCATTAGGCTTCGAACCGGGATCTTTTGAATACAAAATCGCTTTTACACTAAAACTTGCATCATTATCTTCAATGTCAGCCTTGATAGCATTCAATTTATCGATAACCTTTTGCTTTTCTTCCTCAGTAGCCTTTGGCTGCTTTACGATTTGTGCAATTTCCATCTCGGCTCCAAATACGGGACGTTCGTCCTCTGGAATTTTGTTGTAAAACTGTCTTACCTCTTCAGGAGTAATCTCAATTTCGGAAATAATACTCTGCTGCATTTTTTCAGAAAGCATGCGCAGTTTATTGATTTTATTGATATCTTCACGAAGGCTTACCTCATCTTCCTTTTTGTAAAACTTCAACAATTTCTCCATAGAACCGATCTGACCGACAAACCCTTGAATTTGTCTATCTGTTGTAGCACTTACCTCATCGTCGGATACCAAAAGACTGTCTTGAACCGCTTGATGGGCATACAAACGATCTTCCATCAATTTACCTAACAACGAGCACTTGGTTACGTCTTCGGTCGAAGCTCCCTGGCTTTTTAAGTCGATAAGGGTCTTTTCTATGTCTGAATCAAGAATTACATAATCACCGACCACTGCCGCAATACCATCAAGTTTTATTTTCTTATAGGTTTTAGAAGTATCTTTTACCACCCCCATATCCGCTTGAAGTACGGGCTCCTCAGGCTCCACTTGAGTGTCCGGAATCTGACCCGACTCCTGACCCATGGCAAATGCTGAAACGACCAAACAACACATTAAAAAACTAGTTCTCCTCATCATATGTATATACTTCAAATTCATTTTCCCTTGTGGCTTCATCAATGATTTCTGTTTCCAATCTTCGCATATAGTTCAATTTCCTTCGGCTCAACAAAACCTGTTGAATCGTTGGCTCTATAAACGACAAGGGGGCAATATCATTGACCTCACGAACATCGATAATCTTTCCCAAATATACCCCTAATGAATCCTCCAATTCAAAAAATTGTGATTTTTTTAAGTATCGATCTTCGTTTTCCAAAGTCAGGGGCGGTATTTCTTCGAGTACTCTTGACATTCCTATCCAAATCGAATCGTTGAAATTTAACTTTTTAAATTGAACGCCTATAGAGTCTAAATATGAAACGTCTTCATCATCAAATCGTTTCATTTTTTCGATTACCGTACCCTTGTCCATAAATTGAACCGGCAATTCGATAAAGCGCAACTTCACCAATTTTTCTTTGAGCTTAAAATTTTCCTTCTCTTGTTCATAGAAACTTTGCAGCTGTGCTTCGGTTACTACAGAATCACTTCCTTGCCCTACCAAAGCCTCTGCATACGCCCTAGTGTAAAGATCAGTACGGTAATCCGATACCAAAGCATTGAATTCGGCCAGTTTCTCTTCGGGAAGATTGATTTTAGCCTTAGCAAGCAATAGCTGCTTTGAGGCCCAATTATTAATATAGTTGACCACCAACGAGGTACTGTCCTCCTTCGATATGCCCTTACCCAATAAGGGTGAAATATCCTTTTTATACAAATACACATCCCCAACCCGGGCCAAGGGCTGATCATCTACCCTTTCCTTCCATAAAGAACTGCACGAAACAATCACACCCATAGCCATTACTGCAACAGCTATGTTACGCAACCTAAGAAATTCTCTATTCTGTAATAAAAAAAACATCGGGCAAAAATACTAATTAGAATATGGTGTACAAGGAATATAAACTTTCATTAACACATTTTTGACGGTCATGGGGTTAATTTACTACATTAGTATGACAAACTGGAAAAATTCAATACTGAACAAGTTTAATTTCTTTTTTTCATCAAGGCAAAAAATACCTTGCAAATAAACGAGACATAAACGGCTACTTGCCATCATTATTTTTCTAAAACTTATAAATCATCACTTTACAACGCTTAAAAGGGGCTATTAAAAACTTTTATGACACATAATAACTTTTAATCGATACTCTTGTGTATTGGAAAAAGTATCAAAAACATCAGAAATAAGAGCTTATGAGCAATCACAGAAAGATCAAATTAATTTGGGACTTTAGGGGTGCAGCAGCAAAAAATACAGCGGAACACCATGAGAAGCATCTCAAAGAATTTATTACCATCGAACAAATGGAACTAAATATTACCGGTTGCCAACACATGAGCGACATGCACAGTTTAGCTTTTATGGTCGTTAATGAAAACCAAATGACCATAATTCGGGATACCCTGAAACCACATCGTGCGGAAGTTTATCAAAGTTGACCAACGACAACAAATCATATGATAATCAGGGGACTTTTATTTTTTTGTTTTTGCTATTGCCTAGGTTCTTGTGCAACAGTAAAGCCTATCATTAATCCGTTAGAACATGTTCTGAGTTCACCAGACCCCAGAATAAAAAGCGTAATGGATAGTGCCGGCCAACATGAAATTCAAATTCGGTACACCCAAATTGACCGTATTAATGGGAAAGCTATTTTTACCGACTACGACTTTCAAGTCGATGATAAAAACTACTTCTATCCTGCCAGCACGGTCAAACTACCTATTGCAGCCCTAGCTTTGGAAAAAATAAATGAAATTGGCTCCCTAACCAAAGACACTCGTTTTTATATTGAAGGAGATTCGCTCGAGACCACCTTTGCAACCGAAATTTCCAAAGTTTTTGCTGTTAGTGACAATGCAGCCAATAATAGATTGATGGAATTTTTAGGACAGGACGACATTAATGATCGGTTAACAAAAAAAGGAATCAATCATGCTCGTCTGTCACATCGTCTCGGTGTGCACGATGCCGATGAAATAACAACAAAACCGCTGGTCATTTATCTTAATGACACTACCGTCACCGTTTTCGAAGGTACTATAAACACTCCGGCCGATTCCTTGAAAATCCAGGGAACAAAAAAAGGCATAGGCTTTTATGAAGATGATTCCCTTATTAAAAAGCCATTTGATTTTGGGCTTAAAAATTATTACTCCATTGATGCCCAACACGGAGTTTTAGAGCGACTACTTTTCCCCGAACAGTTTTCAAAGGATCAGCAGTTCAACATAACCGAAGTACAGCGTAAATTCTTAATGACCGCAATGAGCACCCTACCTAGAAATGCCGGTTACAACGAGGATATTTATTACGACGGTTATGGCAAATTCTTCATATACGGCGATACCAAAAGTCGAATTCCTGAACACATAAAAATATACAACAAGATAGGCTTTGCTTATGGCACTCTTACCGATTGTGCATATATTACAGACTCAAAAAACAATGTTGATTTTCTACTAACGGCTACCATTTTAGTCAACCGAAATGGCATTTTCAATGATGACATTTATGAATTTGAAGAAATAGGAATCCCGTTTCTTTCTGCCTTGGGCCGCGGCCTGTACGATTATGAGCTGAAAAGAAAAAAACAAAAAGGCAAGAAATAGGTTAACCAAAATCGACCGACTTCAATGACAAAAACAATATTGTGCAAGCATGTCTCGAAATTCATCACCGGTCTATTAATATCAAATACCTGAAAAAGTGTTGTGAAACAGAACCGAAGGGATTTGTGTATTTTTAACCATGGCTATAGCTATAGGGCTGAAATTTACAACTGGTCAATCAATAAATCGAAGGCTATTCCGTTGTAAAGAATATCTTCCGAAAATTTTCCTTTTGTCAAATTTGACCTCGAATTAAACCCAGTTTAAATGACCGAACACCAAAACCGAATTGAGCAACTTAATCAAAAACTTGAGGTTTTATTGACCAAACAAGAAGGGTTTGCCAAAGAACTTATGGCGCTCTACAAAGAGATTGAGCACTTGAAAAATTCAGACAGCCCTAGCGACATAGCGACAAAACGGGTCGAAACTAAATCGCAAGCCACAAAAGAAACAAAAAGAAATGACCCTGAACCAGCTGTAAAAAATACATCATTTTCAGAGGGTGACATTAAAGAAACAACGATTGTAAGACACCACGATGCCTCCCTTGGAAAAAAACGGATGACGGGCAAATCAAACCTAGAAAAATTCATAGGTGAGAACCTCATAAACAAAATAGGTATTGCCATTACCGTTATAGGTGTAGCTATTGGCGCCAAGTACTCGATCGACAACGATTTGATTAGCCCGCTATCACGTATCGTCATGGGATATTTGACAGGTCTTGGCTTATTGGGTTTCGGTATCAAATTAAAAAACAAATATTCTAATTATAGTGCTGTCTTGGTCAGTGGCGCTTTGGCCATTTTATATTTTATAACGTTCGCGGCTTTTAGCTTTTATCAGCTTTTTCCACAAACCATGGCCTTTCTAATGATGTTATTTTTTACAATATTTGGGGTTGTAGCGGCATTGAACTATAACAAACCAGTCATCGCCCATATTGGTCTGGTAGGTGCTTATGCAGTGCCATTTTTGCTTAGTTATGATTCTGGGAACCCGGAATCATTATTTGGGTACATGGCAGTAATCAATGTCGGAATTTTAGTCATTTCATTGAAAAAATATTGGAAATCACTCTACTTCTCCGCTTTTGGTTTTACCTGGCTAATTTATTGCTCATGGCGCGTCATATCGTATGAACCCGACGAGCATCTTAAGATAGCCTGTATCTTTCTCTTTATCTTCTTTGCCATCTTTTATGCCCAATTTTTGGCATACAAATTCTTGAAATCGGAAACATTCTTAAAATCAGATATTTTTTTATTGCTTCTAAATTCATTTTTATTCTATGGCCTCGGCTATCATTTATTGGCCAATCAAGAAATAGGAAAAGAACTTTTAGGCATTTTCACATTGGGCAACGCCGTGATTCATTTCGGGATTTGCGCATTTATTTTTCGCAAAAAATTAGCGGACCGCAACCTATTTCGCCTGGTAGCGGGTTTGGTACTAGTCTTTTTAACCATTGCCGTACCAATTCAATTGAACGGCAATTGGGTAACCCTATTATGGGCTTTTGGGGCAGCATTGCTTTTTTGGATCGGAACATCGAAAAATACTCTGTTTTACCGATTCCTTTCCTACCCTCTCATGATATTGGGCTTTATAAGTTTGCTCGATGATTGGAGTTTTTATTACGGCATCTATGACTCAGAATTGCATGCAGCTTCTTTGATGAACATCCAATTTTTATCATCAATGTTGTTTGTTGCCACCCTTGCCTTTATGATATGGATCGATCGCACCACAAACACATTGACCAAAGATTTAAAGCGTGGTTTTTTTCATAAAACAATGTCTTTCGCTCTACCACTATTTTTTTTACTTGCCCTATATGGCAGTTTCTATACTGAAATTGATTATTACCTTGAAAAATTGTATCAAGATTCGAAAATCTCCCTATATGAAGGGTCAAACACCTATTTCGAATTCAACTATAGCCTTATTGATTTCAAAAATATTTTTCTTATCAATTACACCCTTTTATTCTTAAGCCTTCTGGCTCTAGTAAATAGATATAAAATAAGGGAACGCATTTTGGGTATTATTACTATGACGTTACAATTGGGCGCCGTCATTGTTTTTTTAACGGTTGCGCTGTATACGCTTAGTGAATTGCGAGAAAGTTATCTAAATAAAGGCTCCTCTGACTATTTTGAAATTACCTTTTGGCATATTGGCGTACGTTATTTGAGTCTTGCATTTTTTACATTTTTATTAGTTACTACACATCGTTTGGTGCTAGCGCCATTTATGAAAATCAACTTTGGAAAACCTTTTGAAATTTTACTGCATGCAGCGACTCTTTGGATCGCTAGTAGCGAACTGCTCAATTGGATGGACCTTTCCGGATCCGATCAATCTTACAAACTAGGCTTAAGCATTTTATGGGGCGCCTACGCCCTGTTCGTCATTGGTCTTGGTATTTGGAAACGAAGGAAATATCTGAGAATTTCAGGAATTGTACTTTTTGCCATCACCTTGCTCAAACTTTTCCTTTACGATATCGCCTCATTAAACACCATTTCAAAAACGATCGTTTTTGTTGCCCTGGGCGTTCTGTTGCTTGTTATTTCTTTTCTGTACAACAAATACAAACCTGCCATCCATGAAGATGAAAACTAAAATTTCATTGTTATCCTCTTTCTTATTTGTCGGGATTTCACTCGGACAAATGTCAACCTATGACCAAAAAATCGAGTTGCAAGAAATTACCGAAGATTGGCATAGCATTGAAATCCCATCCATTGTTTTCGAAAAGGTCAACCAAAATCTTTCAGACATTCGTATTTACGGAATAACACGTGAACATGACACCATTGAGGCTCCCTACCTTTTACAGCGAAGTAATGAAAAAACAAATATCGAAGACGTCGATTTTGTTTTACAAAACACCACAAGAAAAGAAAACTACTATTATTTCACCTTTGCTGTTCCAACGCCCAAACCTATCAACCGAATAAAATTGAATTTTGGCAATTCGAACTTTGATTGGCACGTTGTATTGCAAGGCAGTCAAAATCAAAAAGATTGGTACACCATCTTAGAAGATTATCGCATATTGGCCATAAAAAATGGACAAACAGCTTATACCTTTTCAAGGTTGGATTTTCCTAAAACCCAATACCCTTATTATCGTTTGGGTTTGAAAAGCGACAAGAAACCAAGCCTTGAATCGGCCAAAATTAGCCTAACCCATTCTGAAAGTGCCGATTACACTAACGTTGAAGTGGTCAAAATGAAAGTTAAACCACTTACAAGTACCAAACAAACACAAACTGAAATAACCTTAGCCCACAAGGCACCTCTAAGTTACCTTAAAATTGATGTGGCCGATAAGATTGATTACTATAGGCCGATTTCAATACAATATTTAATCGATAGTGTCGAAACTGAAAAAGGCTGGAAATATCAATATAACCAGTTAACCTCTGGGACATTGACTTCTATAGCTCCGAATGAATTTAAATTTAAAAGTACCATTACTCAAAAGTTAAGATTGGTTATTGACAACCACGACAACCAACCCTTACATTTAAGCAAAATCGAAACCAAAGGCTACAAACATCAACTTTTAGCTCGTTTCTCACAGCCTGCAGTCTATTATTTGACCTATGGCAAACCTTTGGCACAACCGCCCCGCTACGATGTTTCAGAGGTCAATTTCAAAAAACCTGAAAACCTAACCACCTTGCGTTTAGGACAGCCTGAAAATATTTCCAAAAAAGACTCAAAAAAGATCAACCCTATTTTTGAAGACACTCTGTGGCTGTGGATGACTATGGGAGTTATCATTATAGTATTGGGCTGGTTCACCCTAAAAATGATGCTGAAAAAGTAGATTGTTGCGCCAAGTAAATAGAATCTCCTAAATTTGCATCATCCAAATAAAGAACGTGCAAGATTCTCAAACGACCCGTATCAACAAATACCTTAGTGAAGTAGGCTACTGCTCACGTAGGGCAGCTGACAAACTTATCGATCAAGGCAGAGTGACCATCAACGGAAAAGTGCCGGAAATGGGCACTAAAATAGTGGCGGGAGACAAAGTATGCGTCGATGGGGAAGTCGTTTCAAAAGCCAATGAAAAACCGGTATACCTTGCCTTTAACAAACCCGTGGGAATTGTTTGCACTACCGATACCGGTGTCGAGAAAGATAATATTGTCGATTTTATCAACTACCCAAAACGTATTTTCCCTATTGGTCGGTTGGACAAGCCTAGTGAAGGACTTATTTTTATGACCAACGATGGTGATATTGTCAATAAGATATTAAGGGCAAGAAACCATCACGAAAAAGAATATTTGGTAACCATAGACAAACCGATTACTCCTGTTTTTTTAGAAAAAATGCGTAGCGGAGTTCCTATTTTAGATACCGTTACCCGAAAATGCAAAGTGGAGGAAATCAATCCCTACCAATTCAAAATTGTTCTCACGCAGGGTCTGAACAGACAAATTCGACGTATGTGTGAGTATTTGGGCTATCGCGTAAAGAAACTAAGGCGTATACGTATCATGAACATCAAATTGGATATCCCTGTCGGTAAATGGAGAAATCTCACCGAAGCTGAACTAAAGGAAATTCATCGTCTGGTCTCAACCTCTTCAAAAACACACGATGACGCCTAAAGCCAATATTAAATGAGGGCTAAAATTCTAGGCTGAGAGTTCGTTTTATTATCGTTACTTTAACACTATATATGATTAAAAATCATTAACTTAGGATGAAACAACTCAAATAAACACTCGGACCATGGCACATACTAGGTTTAAGGTACAAAAAAAATATCTGGGCACGCTATTCTTGTTTCTAATGCTCTTAGGAGTAGGGGGAATTCCTCAGGCCTCTGCTTTCTTTCAAGACGATTTACAGGAAGATGACATAGCGTTTACAGAATATAAGGGCGAAGTCATCGATGCGAATACAAAAAAACCTTTGGTCTTTGCTACGTTGACCGTAGAAGGTACCAACATTAGTACGATATCGAATACTGAAGGAACATTTCTACTAAAAGTCCCTCCTACGATGAAAGAAGCGAATGTTTTGGTCTCCTTTTTGGGATATAAGGATGTATCCCTGCCCCTATCCGATTTTAAGGATGGAAAGAACCGGATAGCAATGGAAATTTCCATAACCGAACTTTCAGAGGTCAACATTGCCATCCCTAAAGATGCCGGTGCACTGGTCAGGGAAACTTTGAAAAAGAAAGGCGAGAACTATTTTGAAGACCCTACTTTAATGACTGCCTTTTATCGGGAAACAATCAAAAAGAGAAGAAAAAATGTATCCCTTTCAGAGGCTGTTGTAAACATTTACAAAGCCCCCTACACTTCACTGCGCAAAGATGCCGTACAATTATACAAGGCTAGAAAAAGTACCGATTACGACAAACTTGACACTATCGCCTTAAAACTACAAGGTGGCCCGTTCAATGCACTTTTTGTCGATATTATGAAGTATCCGGAATATATTTTTGCGGAAGAATCATTAAATAATTACGTTTTCGAATTCGATCGTTCGACACAAGTAAACGACAAACTTATTTATGTTATTAATTTCAAGCAGCGAGAAAATATTATCGATCCTTTGTACCAGGGAAAACTATACATAGATGCCAACAAGAAAATTCTGACCAGCGCTATTTACTCCCTCAACATTACAGATCGTGACATGGCCGCAAGGTTATTTGTTCGTAAAAAGCCTAGAAATGCCAATGTCTGGCCAACTGATGTAGCCTACAGGGTCGATTATCGAGAGAAAAATGGTCGATGGTATTATGGTTATAGCAATGTTCTGCTTGAGTTCAAAATAAATTGGGACAGACGACTGTTTAATTCAGTATATAGCATGACTTGCGAAATGGCGGTTACGGATTGGGAAAAAAATAATGCTGACGGATTTCCGAAATCAAAGCAGCGTATCAAATCATCTATCATATTGGCAGATGCCGCCATTGGTTTTACAGATCCCGACTTTTGGGGTGAATACAATATTATTGAACCTGAGAAATCTATAGAATCGGCGATTAAGAAAATACAACGCCAATTAAGGCGTACGAAATCTACCGGCGGCGCGGCAGGGCGTTGACACCTTTTAACCGAAAATTATTTAAAAGAACCGATTGGAAAGAATTGGTTCTTTTTGTTTTATACGATTTCTTAAATAAAGAATCTATTAGGTCTTGATTTCCCGTAACTCATACTTTATTCAACGTGCCACTATTATACGATTTAAAAAACCATTGAATCTTCTTCACATTCCTATTACTTTCCGGAAACTCTAAAAGACTAAATATCTTTTGCAAAAAGTCGGTCAAATTATTTTTTAACAATTGAACCTTTAACATCCGCTCAAAAAATTATCTTTAGCACATGAAAACTGTTGTATACATTATTGATGATAATATGGTATCGGAATTCGCCACAAAAATGGTGCTTCAACAATCTACAATTACATGTGAGCTTTTTTCATTTGATAGTGCTGAAATGGGTTTGGCAAATTTTATAGATTCACTTCAAAAAAAACAAAATATCCCAGATATTATACTATTAGACCTAAATATGCCCGGTATGGACGGTTGGGAGTTTCTATCAAGACTTAAAAAGATAAAGTACCCGAGAAATAAGGTTGCAATCTATGTGTTATCAACTTTCACCAGTGCAATGGCCCGTGAGAAGGCACGCTCACATGAGTTGGTATCGGGTCTTTTTGAAAGACCTCTTTCTAAAATCAATGTTGAATCTATTCTATCGGAAAAAATCTACTAGCCTCGATCAAACCATTCAATCTGCGATGGTAAAGACAAATTTTGAGCCTTCACCGATTTCAGACTCAACAAAAATTTCACCCCCTAAATTTCCAACGACTTTTTTTACGGTTGCGAGACCTATACCGTTCCCAGGACGCCCTAATCTATCTTTATTGGAAAGTGTTTCGAATATTTGGAAAATTTTCACTTGGTTTTTCTTTAAGATTCCAGGTCCATTGTCCTTTACCGATATTTGATATCCGATTTTCACCTTTTTGATTTCCAATTCAATTTCCGTATGTTCTTTATCACTATACTTAAGAGCATTTGCCAAAAGATTTATCAAAATCTGTTCGATAGCGGTTTTGTTCGCGACGATATATTCCAGATCAGATTTGAGATGAATAGCACAATCAAATTGTGCCGAGAAGAGTCCGGCGATGTCTTCCCTTAAAACCTTTAAATTGATTTGCGAATAATCATCTTTACTCAACTCACCTGATTTACTGTAATCGAGCAAGCCCGTAATTAAATTTTTGAGGGTATCCGACGAATTTTTAATCAGTTTTATGAGTGTACGGCCATTAGCATCCATCGTTGCCCCATAATCCTTTTCCAAATATCCTGCCAAAGCGGAGATATTATTTAGGGGCGATTTAAGATCATGGGCCGCCACGTAGGCAAATCTTTCCAATTCACCATTGTTGGCCTTGAGCTCTTTGTTTGCCCTTTCCAATTCCATCTTGTACTTTCTTGACTCTAAAAGATTCATTACCTGATCCGACAGAATACTCAAGGCATTGATTTGGCCCTTGCTCAGCCGGTTTGGTTTATTGTCTATAACACAAAGCGTTCCAAGCGGCAATCCCTCTGAATTTTTGAGAGGTACACCGGCATAAAAAATTACATGGGGTTCATTCGTAACCAAAGGGTTGTCATGAAACCGCTCATCTTCCCTAGCATCTTCAATCATGAAAACTTTATCAGTTGCATTTATGGCATGACCGCAAAAAGCATACTCTTTTGGGGTTTCTGTGGCATCAATCCCCAAATGAGATTTAAACCATTGTCGCTTATCATCAAGGAGACTAACCAATGAAATAGGCATGTTGCATATTTCGGCCGCAAGGGTCGTCAAGTTATCGTATTCAATTTCGGGCAGGGTGTCAAGAATGGAATAAGATTCTAAAAGCCTAAGCCTTTCTAATTCTCTTTCATGGTCTCGTGGGGGATTCATAATGCTATATATTTTGGGAATTCACAACTATAAGTAAATGACTATGCAAACTATATTTCTTGTTAAAAATGACCTTATTTTATGACCATAACGATTCGGAAATTAAAAAAGTATTGAAAAAATATTTTACATAGTAGGGACTCAATAGATGAAAAATCTATTTCATAAGACTTGATCAAATTTCACCCCTTTAGCTCATATTAAAGATATAACGCAAATTTACGTCAATTTATTCTCACATTTCAAAGACTAAAATTACCATTTTTCATATCACCCCGCTAATCAATTAATTAATAAGTAAATTAAATGCCATAAATATCAGATATGCCCCTTGAAAGAAGACGATTTATTGCATCCACATTAGGGTTCTCAGTAGCGACACTAATTGTCGGAAATACATATGCCCATGTCCCTAGAAAACCAATTCGTGAAACGTTACTTCCGAAAAGGCTGAAAAAGGGCGACACTATAGGTTTGATTGCCCCAGGTTATGCCATTGAAGGTACTATTTTAGAAGCGGCGAAAGAAACCCTTAAGGCCATGGGGTTTATCCCCTTTCATACGAACCGAATTTTATCAAATTATGGGTATTTCAGTAATACCGACACTGAAAGGGCCCAAGATCTTAACGAGATGTTCAGCAACGATGATGTCGACGGTATTCTGTGCGCTCGCGGTGGCTATGGTTGTACCCGAATTATGCATATGATCGATTATGATAGCATTCAAAAAAACCCCAAAGCTTTAATCGGATTTAGCGATGTGACAGCGCTCTTAAATGGCATACATCAAGAAACAGGCCTAGTTACTTTTCACGGCCCTGTCGGGAGTACCTTAAACGATCCATACAGTATCGGGCAGTTACAACGGGTAGTTATACACCCACAAAACCAACAAATTATTACCAATTCAATTCTTACAGACGACGATATAAAAGGAAACCCAGAGTACGACCGTTATACGATTACCAAAGGAAAAGCCACCGGAAAATTAGTCGGGGGCAGCCTTACACTGATCAATGCATTAATTGGCACACCTCACGAGATAGACTTTACCGACGCCCTTGTATGCATAGAAGATGTTGAAGAGGCACCCTATCGTATCGACCGTATGTTGACCCAATTGATTGCGGGCCCAACATTTTCAAAAGCAAAAGGAATTATCTTTGGAGTCTGCGCGGGCTGTAACACTTCTACAAACCCACTTTCTTTTAATTTAAAGGAAGTATTACTAGACCGAATAAAACCCCTGAATATTCCAGCAATATACGGAATGAGCTTTGGGCATATCAAAAGTAGTTTTACATTCCCCATTGGTATTACCGCCAAACTCGATGCCGATCAAATGACACTACAATTGTTGCAAAAGCCTGTACGCTAGAAGCTATCATTGGCACCAGCACCTAAGCAAGGCCAAGCCGCCCAATACGATACAATCGCCGTGGTGGGCGCGTATTAATTCGCGACCTCGCTAATGAATTTTAAGCGGTACAATCTCAGTTCTTCATCCTCATAGTCTCCATCAAATTCTTGAAGAGCGTCTTCAATGTTATCAGTTTCCGCTTCCAGAAAATATTCATGTATTTCTTCTTGCTGGTCTTCATCAAGCACTTCATCGACCCAATAGCCTAAATTCAATTTAGTGCCACTGAACACGATTTGCTCCATCTCCTTTATCAGCTCAGAAATATTCAAGCCCTTGGCAGATGCAATATCATCCAATGGTAATTTTCTGTCCACATTTTGTATGATGTATAATTTTAAACCTGAATTGGCTCCGGTACTTTTTACCACCAAATCGTCGGGACGAATAATCTCGTTCTCTTCAACATAAGAAGAAATTAATGCTACAAAAGGCTTACCGTACTTTTTAGCTTTGCCTTCGCCTACCCCATGAATATTAATAAGCTCATCCATTGAAATGGGGTATTTCAACGCCATATCCTCTAATGACGGGTCTTGAAAAACCACAAAAGGCGGAACCCCTAATTTCTTAGCTTGGGCTTTGCGAAGATCCTTCAATTGCTTGAGTAGTTTTTCGTCGGAAACCCCACTTGAAGCCGCTGTGACCGCTGTATTCTTATCGCCCGAATATGAATGGTCTTTAGTCATCATAAAAGAACGCGGTTTCTTCAAGAAATCGTGCCCCTTCTGGGTTACATGTAAAATACCGTACTGTTCTATTTCCTTTTTTAAAAGCCCAGCCACCAATACTTGACGAATCAATGCCATCCAATAGTACTTGTCATGGTCGGCACCCGAACCAAAAACTTCTTTTGTATCCGTTTTGTGCGACGAAATAAGGGCATTTACTTTTCCAGTAAGTGTTTTTACAATCTCTTTCGATTTAAATTTTTCGCTGGTATCCTTTACTACCTTAATAAGCTTAGCGACATTGTCTTGGGCTTCTTCTTTGGCTTTGGGGTTTCTGGTGTTGTCATCCATTTTTGCCCCTTCTCCATTAATCTCGTCAAATTCCTCCCCAAAATAATGCAACATAAACTTTCTGCGGGACATTGAAGTTTCGGCATAGGCCACTACTTCTTGAAGCAGCGCATTGCCAATCTCTTGTTCGGCAACTGGCTTTCCCGACATAAATTTTTCCAACTTCTCAATATCCTTATAGGCATAAAAAGCAAGACAATGACCCTCACCTCCGTCTCTGCCGGCCCTTCCTGTTTCCTGATAGTAACTTTCAATACTCTTAGGTATGTCATGATGAATAACGAAACGCACATCGGGCTTATCAATACCCATTCCGAATGCAATTGTTGCCACAACCACATCAACATCTTCCATCAAAAACATATCTTGATATTTCGATCTTGTCTTCGCATCAAAACCTGCATGATAGGGTACGGCACTCACTCCATTCACCTGCAACACCTGCGCCAACTCTTCGACCCTCTTTCTACTCAAACAATAAACAATACCAGACTTACCCGAATTTTGCTTTACAAATCGAATGATGTCACTATCAACAGTAGCGGTTTTTGGTCGAATCTCATAATACAAGTTCGGTCTATTGAACGATGCTTTAAAGACCTTGGCATCGGTAATACCCAAATTCTTGATGATATCTTCCTGCACTTTAGGAGTTGCCGTAGCAGTCAGCCCAATAATCGGAATATTGTCGCCCAATCGGTTCACAATATTCTTCAAGTTTCTATATTCAGGTCTAAAATCATGCCCCCATTCTGAAATACAATGGGCCTCATCAACCGCCACAAAAGATATTTTTTGCGACTGCAAAAATTCAACATATTCATCTTTGGTCAAAGATTCGGGGGCTACGTACAAAAGTTTCGTTATACCATTAAGTATATCTTCCTTAACCTGTTTTATTTCAGTCTTTGTCAGGGATGAATTCAACACGTGGGCCACACCATTTTCAGAAGAAACACCGCGAATGGCATCGACCTGGTTTTTCATAAGTGCAATTAGCGGGGAAACTATTATAGCCGTACCAGGCTGCATTAACGCAGGAAGCTGATAGCAAAGCGATTTACCACCGCCCGTAGGCATGATAACAAATGTATTATTACCTTCTAATGTGTTTTTTATTACATCTTCTTGAAGACCTTTGAATTGAGAAAACCCAAAATATTTTTTTAACGAGGCATGCAGATCAATCTCTTCCAACTCCATTCCGTTTAATATCATTTAAAATTATATGCTCAGTCATGGCATGGAGCCATACTAATTAATTGTACAATTAAGATAATGAATCTTAGACTTCAAAACACAAATTGTACCATAATAAATTCCTAAAACTTAAAATATTATTTAAAATTAAGTTTACGTAGTTTTGTAAACTTAAATATAAGACATTCTTTTAGTATTGCAATTCTTAACTCAACAATTACCTTGAACAATAGTAAAACCATTCTTGCCCTAGCGCAGCAAACCTTTGACATGGAAAGCAAAGCTATCGGTAATTTAGCATCGCTATTGACCAACGATTTTGCCAATGCTGTCGATTGCATTCTGAAGTCTAAAGGTAGGGTTATTATTTCAGGTATTGGCAAAAGTGCAATCGTAGCCACTAAAATTGTGGCCACCTTGAATTCGACCGGCACCCCTGCCATTTTTATGCATGCCGGAGATGCCATTCATGGCGACCTCGGTACCATTCAAGAAAATGATGTGGTCATCTGTATTTCAAAAAGCGGAAGCACCCCAGAAATAAAGATGTTGGTTCCCTTGATAAAAAGGGGAACCAACAAGTTAATAGCAATGACCGGAAATACCGATTCGTTTTTGGCGCATCAAGCCGATTTTATACTGAACACCTTTGTTGAAAAAGAAGCTTGCCCGAACAATCTGGCTCCGACTACCAGTACTACGGCACAATTGGTCATGGGCGACGCCCTGGCCATCAGCTTATTAAAATTAAGAGGATTCACAAGTCAGGATTTTGCAAAATACCATCCGGGAGGTGCATTGGGCAAACGCCTCTACCTACGGGTTGCAGATATTGCCGAAAACAATCAAAAACCGAGCGTCGGGTTAAAAACCGACGTAAAGCAGGTCATCGTTGAGATTTCTGAAAAAATGTTAGGGGTCGCGGCAGTTTTAGATAACAATAAAATTGTGGGGGTCATTACCGATGGCGATATTCGCAGAATGTTAAATAAATATGATGACATTCGCACATTGACGGCACGCGATATTATGACATCCAATCCGAAAACCGTAGCTATCGAAGAACTCGCCGTAAGCGCTTTGGAACTCATGCAAGATAGCGGTATTTCACAATTATTGGCCGTTGATGGCACAACATACAAGGGAGTAGTACATCTACATAATTTAATAAATGAAGGCATATTATAATGGCGAAGAAAAAAAACACCAAGCCTCATAACGAAATGTCGTTTTTAGACCATTTAGAAGAACTTCGATGGCATCTGATCCGATCCGTTTTTGCAGTAGTAATCATCGGCTGCGCAGCCTTTTTAATGCGGGGATTTATTTTTGACACGGTCATTTTCGGGCCTTATAGTATGGACTTCCCCACCTACCGTATATTTTGTAATATCGCTACCTATTTGGGCTTTGATTCCGCTTTTTGCGCCGACAAACTTCCTTTTGTTATACAGAGCCGACAGATGTCGGGACAGTTTTCAATGCACATTTGGACATCTGTTTGGGCCGGTGTTATCTTAGGCTTCCCATACATCCTATACGAACTATGGAAATTTATTAGTCCAGGGTTGTATGAAAAGGAGCGTCAGAATTCCAGGGGATTCATTTTAATAGCCTCGCTATTATTTTTTATGGGCGTACTTTTCGGTTACTACGTCGTGGCACCACTTTCAATCAACTTTTTGGGTACCTACCAAGTCAGTGAACTAGTAAAAAATGATATTGATATCGAGTCTTTTGTGGGCAATATAAAGACGTCTGTTTTAGCATGTGGCGTACTTTTCGAACTGCCGATTATTATTTTCTTTTTAACCAAAGTCGGCATAGTCACCCCTGAAATCCTTAAAAAATATCGAAAAATCGCCTTGGTGGTCGTTCTTATTCTTTCTGCGGTAATTACGCCTCCAGATGTAACAAGTCAAATCATAGTTGCTGTGCCCGTAATCGTACTATATCAGGTGAGCATCTATATTTCAGCCGTAGCGCTCCGAAAAGAAGCCAAAAAAGAAAGGAAACAAAAAGGGTTAAATAAAAGGTAAATAGCATCAGATTTTAAAAGTTTCTTGTTTCTTTTGTCTTTACCTGTTCGAGCTAAGACAAACCCATAAGCGAAGAAACCCGAAACCAGAAGCCTAAAAAATGAAGTTAAGCGCTACAAATATTATGAAGTCCTACCGAGGTAGGCAAGTGGTCAAGGGTATTTCGCTAGAAGTCAACCAAGGTGAAATTGTCGGTCTATTAGGCCCTAATGGGGCAGGTAAAACCACTTCTTTTTATATGATTGTTGGGCTTATCAAGCCCAATGGCGGTAAAATCTTTTTAGATGATATGGAGATTACCAATTTTCCCATGTACAAAAGAGCTCAAAATGGCATTGGGTACTTGGCGCAAGAAGCATCGGTATTTCGAAAATTAAGCATTGAAAAGAATATTTTAAGTGTACTGCAGCTTACAAAATTGAGTAAGAAAGAGCAGCATATGAAAATGGAGTCGCTTATCGAAGAGTTCGGATTGGGCCATATTCGAAAAAGCCGGGGAGATTTACTTTCCGGTGGCGAACGCAGGCGTACTGAAATTGCCCGTGCACTGGCTACTGACCCTAGTTTTATTTTGTTGGATGAGCCTTTTGCGGGAGTAGACCCCGTAGCTGTCGAAGACATTCAGCGTATCGTTGCCCAATTAAAGAACAAGAATATTGGTATACTTATTACCGATCACAATGTACAGGAAACCTTGGCGATAACCGAACGATCGTACTTGATGTTCGAAGGTGGAATTCTTAAATCGGGTATTCCCGAAGACTTGGCTGCCGATGAAATGGTTCGAAAAGTATATTTGGGGCAGAACTTCGAACTCCGTAAAAAGAAATTGGATTTTTAGTCAATTTGACCAAACGAATACCTAAAGTTCAAAACTTTGTTCAAACTTTTTCTATTCCGTGTATTTATTCCCGCTTCTTCGTGCCTGCTGAATTGTCTGCCACCGAACCCAAAATATAAAACCCGATAATCATCGGAACCGCTAAAAACTGCATGGTCACCAAAAGTACTAAGCTCACGATAAGGAAAATATAGCGCAGGGCGTTATCCTTAAAGCTCCAGTTTTTAAATTTTAGGGCAAAAAGTGCAATTTTCGAATTTAACAGGTAGGCACTCAGCAACGTCATACCGATCAAAAACCATTGGTTTAGAATAATCGAGTTTAGCGCATCATTGTTATGATATAACAAAATCAAGGGAAGGGACAAAATCAATAACGCATTTGCGGGAGTCGGAAGCCCTATAAAAGAGGATACCTGATTTTCATCTAAATTAAATTTGGCCAGACGATAGGCCGAGGCCATGGTAATCAGAAATCCAAAAAAAGGAAGCATTGATATTTGTGACCCTTCGGCAAAGGTGGCGTTATCAAAGGCATTCCAACCGCCACTTTGCGACATATCCAACAACTGAAACATTACAATACCCGGCACCAATCCGCTTGTAATGACATCGGCCAAAGAATCAAGTTGCAACCCCAATTCACTTTGTACGTTTAAAACGCGTGCTGCCAATCCATCAAAGAAATCGAAAAATATTCCCAAGAAAACAAAAAGTGCCGCCAGCTCAAGTTGGTTCATTACGGCAAAAACCGAGGCTACACAACCACAGAAAACGTTGAGCAGAGTAATTAAATTGGGAATATGCTGTTTCATCTTAGAAAAAGTTAGGTGTTCGACCGTCATGGTCCATAAAAATCACTTGCGTAAAAATAAGACAATTTTTCAGTACCCATTTAGTCCATTATTTATTCGGATATTTGCCCTCAATTATATTGACCATTATTACAATGCAATCAAAGAACATCATTTTACTTTTTTTTCTGACCTTGGTGACCTTTGGTTTTTCGCAGAAAATCGAACTTTCCCCTTTATCGGAAATTAGTGTTTTAACCTGTGGTCCTGGTGATGACCTCTACACCTCCTTTGGCCACAGTGCTTTTCGTGTACAAGATAGAACGCTGGGTATAGATGCAGTCTATAATTATGGTACTTTCGATTTTAACCCGCCTTGGTTTTATCTCGAATTCACCCAAGGTAAGCTCATCTATTCTTTGGGTAGGCAACGCATGGAACGTTTTCTAGCCGAATACAAATATTACGATAGATGGGTGAAAGAAAACAAGCTAAACCTTTCTTTAGAAGAACGAAATAAGTTGTTCCAGTTTTTAGAGCATAATTATTTACCCGAAAACAGGGACTATCGCTATGATTTCTTTTATGACAACTGTGCTACTAAAATATGGGACGTTCTTAAAGAAAATTTCAACAACAAGTTAACGTTCAGCCCCAATTATATAGAAGAACAATATACCTTTCGTGAATTGATCCATCAAAACCTGGAATTTAATTCGTGGGCAGCCTTTGGCATTGATTTGGCCCTAGGGTCGGTTATCGACAAGAAAGCGACCCCTCAAGAGCACATGTACTTACCAGCTTATATTATGAAGCAGCTAACGCATGCCACATTGAACGGAAAACCGTTGTCGGAGAAAACAAAGGTTGTGTTCGAACCTGTCAGGGGAAACAAAAATTCGATCTTTTTTACTTCGCCCCTATTTTGGTTAAACCTCATACTAATTCTTGGCATTGCGCTAACATATAACGACTTTAGAAAAAAGAGACGAACCAAATGGTTTGATTTCTTACTGTTCTTTATCACTGGGTTGGCCGGCCTGTTATTATTTCACCTTTGGTTTCTGACCGAGCACACAACAACCGTTGGCAATTTCAACCTTTTTTGGGTATTCCCATTGAATTTGGCAGTTGCCTTTTTTATGATTTCCAAGAAACCTTTACCTGTTTGGATTTCAAAATACTTGCTGTTGCTATTAGTGCTTCTGGGAGCAACCATTTTGGTCTGGCTTCTAAACATACAGGTGTTTTCCCCAATGATTATTCCGTTGCTTATACTTCTTGCCGTTCGATATCTATTTTTATTTCAGCTGTCGAACCGCATAAAAACATCCAATAATATTCCCATATAAATGAATTTAGTAACTGTTGAAAATATAGCCAAATCATATGGCGAACGCGTCCTTTTTCAAGACATATCCTTTGGTATCAACAAAGACCAAAAGATCGCTCTTATCGCTAAAAATGGGACCGGAAAAACATCCATTTTAAATATTCTGTCGGCTAAGGATGCAGCCGATTCCGGACAAGTAAATTTTCGAAAAGGTATTCGAGTTTCATTTTTAGAACAAGAACCTGATCTGAACCCTGAACTGACCATAGAAGAAACCATTTTTGCATCTGACAATGAAGTTCTAAGGGTCATACGTAGCTACGAAAAAGCCTTGACAAACTCCGATGATGCTGAAGCATATCAAAAAGCCTTCGAGGCCATGGAGCGTTTTGATGCTTGGGATTTTGAAACCCAGTACAAACAGATTCTGTTCAAATTAAAACTCGAAGACCTCAATGTTAAAGTCGGTAAACTGTCCGGCGGACAAAAAAAACGGTTGGCTTTGGCCAATGCCCTGATCAATCGCCCCGAGTTGTTGGTTTTAGATGAACCTACCAACCATTTGGATCTTGAAATGATCGAATGGCTAGAGCAGTATTTTGCCAAAGAGAAGTTTACGTTATTTATGGTTACCCACGACCGTTTCTTTTTAGAACGTGTTTGCAACGAAATCTTGGAACTCGACAATGGTACATTGTATTCGTACAAAGGAAACTATTCATACTATCTAGAAAAGAAAGAAGCACGTATCGAATTGGAAAGTGTCGAACAGCATAAATCGGAACGTCTTTTTAAAAAAGAATTGGAATGGATGCGACGCCAACCAAAAGCACGGACCACAAAATCAAAGTCGCGAATCGATGACTTCAGTGCCATCAAAGAAAAAGCCAATCAACGCCGAAAAGACCATGAGATACAACTAGAAATTAACATGGAACGCCTCGGCAGTAAAATTCTGGAACTGCACAAGATATCAAAATCTTATCCTGGCAAACCCATACTCGACAAATTCGAATACACTTTCATAAAAGGCGAACGCATAGGTATTATTGGTAAAAATGGCACAGGAAAATCTACTTTTTTAAATATCTTGACAGGAACCGACAAACCCGACTCAGGTAAAGTTGTGGTGGGCGAGACCCTAAAGTTTGGCTATTATACGCAAAAAGGAATCGTTATAAAAGAAGGACAGAAGGTCATAGACGTAATTCGTGAGTTCGGTGATTATATACCCTTGAAAAAGGGAAAACAAATTTCGGCCCAACAGCTCCTCGAACGATTTTTATTCGACCGTAAAAAACAATATGATTTTGTAGACAAACTAAGTGGAGGGGAGCGCAAAAGACTTTACCTATGTACGGTACTCATTCAAAATCCTAACTTTTTAATTTTAGATGAACCCACCAACGATCTTGATATTGTAACGCTAAATGTCTTGGAGAACTTCTTGTTGGATTTTCCTGGATGTCTTATCGTGGTTTCTCACGATCGTTATTTTATGGATAAGATTGTCGATCACCTCTTTGTTTTCCGCGGTGAGGGAGAAATACAGGATTTTCCAGGAAACTATTCCGATTTTCGAGTTTATGAAGACAGCGCCCTTGATGACAAAAGAAACGCTAAAGAAAATGCCAACGAACAGAAAAGTGTCAAAAACGATTGGAAAAATGAAGAAAAGACCCCTAAACTTTCCTATTTAGAGCAAAAAGAATACAAAACCCTAGAAAGGGATATCAAAAAATTAGAAATCAAAAAAGGAGAAGTACAACACAAATTTGCCGACAGTTCATTATCAGGGGAAGATATCGATGCCCTGTCTATTCGACTAAAGGAAATCACCGACGCCATTGACACCAAAACCGAACGTTGGTTTGAACTTTCGGCACTCATGGAGTAACTAAGAACTTAAGGGGAAATTCAGAAATACCAATGCAACTAGTTTAGTATCATTGCGATGTACCAATTAATCGAATATTTTAAGTTTATCGGGGCCTCTACCAATCAATATGGGGTACACTCTCCTTTTGTATATGACTATCTTACAAAATGCCTGTACAAAAAATCTAAGTATAGGACCAGGAAAACCGAAAAAGTATTGTTCAAGAGCATTTCCTATTTCAAATGCAAAAAAATATGGATCGCACCGAACAACAAAAACTTAAAGGAAAAAGTCAAAAAATTATTTCCATTAGTTGAATTCAACGGGTCTACTTATGACCTTATCTATATAGAAGCCATCAATTTGAAGGAATACACCGATATTATGGCGAACATGGCGCACAACAATTCTATGATTCTTGTCGATGCCATACATAAAAATAAAGAGAATATTCTTTTTTGGGAAGATTACAAAAAACTTGAAATTAGTAAGGTTACTTTAGATATGTTTTACTGCGGGGTAATTTTTCCGAGGAGCGAACAGGTGGAGGAACATTTTAAGATTAGGATATAAACCCGTAACTTTAAATTACAGCATTTATATAATTATGGATTATACAATTTTTTATGTTTTAGGTGGAGTTTTATTGGTCTATCTTTTCATATCCATGAACAACAGAAGAAAATCAAAAGATCGAAAATCAAGAAAATTCATGGAGGGTTATCGCAATACACAAAGAAGAAATGATAGCGATGAAAAAACCAATGGCCGATAATGAATGGCTTGAGTAGTCCCAAAGTCTAAATTCCTTACCAAAGTCCTTAAAACACAAAGAACTCATGAAAATTTATACCAAGACAGGTGATGATGGCACAACTGCCCTATTTGGGGGTACGCGCGTAAAAAAACACGACATCCGTATTGAAAGCTATGGCGCCATCGATGAGTTAAATTCTTGGATAGGTCTGATTCGCGACCAAAAAATCGATTTACACACGAAAGAGACCCTACAACTCATTCAAAACAGACTGTTTACGGTTGGGGCTATTTTGGCGACCGACCCCAAAAAAGCACAATTAAAGAACGGAAAAGAGCGTCTCAATATTGTTAAAATCAAGATAGATGACATCAGGCTATTGGAACAAGAAATAGACACTATGGAAGCTTCCCTTGCCCCCATGACACACTTTATACTTCCTGGTGGACATCAAATCGTGTCATACTGTCATATTTCCCGAACTGTATGTCGTAGGGCAGAACGTATGACTACCCATCTCTACGAACAAAATCCTTTCGAAGAAAATGTATTGTTATTTATCAATAGATTATCCGACTATTTATTCGTGTTGGCACGTAAGTTGTCAATAGATTTAAAGGCCGAAGAAATAAAATGGATACCCACCAAAGAGCAATAAAAACCGTAACGAACACTAAAAATCGAATTTACAGCGGTTTAATTTGGTATTCTCTAATAAATTCGTTATTTCTTCGTTATGAAAATTATTAAAACAAAAATAATAACATAAAAAAGTTGAAATACTTTGAAAATAGCTTGGCTATTTAAGTTTAAAAATTATTTTTGCAAAAATTTAAAATCAAACTATTACCATGTACTGGACATTAGAACTAGCATCTTATTTGAGCGATGCACCCTGGCCTGCCACAAAAGATGAATTGATAGACTATTCAATCCGCACCGGAGCGCCTTTGGAAGTCGTTGAAAATCTTCAATCAATGGAAGAGGAAGGTGGTGAAATATATGAGTCCATCGAAGAGATATGGCCAGACTATCCAACAGAAGAAGACTACCTCTGGAACGAGGATGAATATTAATAATATTAACGAATTTGCAACAAAAAAGTCTCTTCCGAGGCTTTTTTTTTATGTAATTTTGGCAGAGGCCCTGAGTCTTTTGGCCTAAAATCATGAACTGGAATGCCTTTTGCTTTACCAATGGCATCAGAAATTGATTATAAACTGATTCCGATAACAGAACAAACGGCCGATAAACTGATTGGCCAGTTTTCAATATAAAGAGAATAGTATGAGTTTTTTAAATTCCGTCTTAAAGGCATTCGTAGGAGATAAATCGAAAAAGGATGTAAAAGAATTACAGCCATTGGTAACTCAGATAAAATCTTTCGAAGCAGGCTTGGAAAAATTAAGCCATGACGAACTACGGAGCAAGACCACAGAATTCAGGGCAAAAATCACGGAAGCCTGCAAATCACTGAACGATCAAATTGAAGAACTTACGGCAGAAGTGAACGCTTCGAAAGATATCGATAAGAACGAAGACATATATGGGGAAATTGACAAACTAAAAGAAGAGGTTTATACAGTTACCGAAAATACACTCAATGATATACTGCCCGAAGCTTTTGCGGTAGTCAAAGAAACTGCTAAGCGTTTTGTAAACAATAAGACCATTACGGTTAGTGCTTCGGAGTATGACAGACAGCTTTCCGGAAATAAAGATTATGTGACCTTGGATGGTGACAACGCCATTTGGAAAAACTCTTGGGATGCTGCCGGCAAACAAGTTACTTGGGATATGGTACACTACGATGTTCAGTTGATCGGCGGTATTGCCCTACATCAAGGAAAAATCGCAGAAATGCACACTGGAGAAGGTAAAACTCTGGTCGCTACCTTGCCACTTTACCTTAATGCCATTTCTGGTCATGGCGCACATTTGGTAACCGTAAACGATTATTTGGCAAAAAGGGATAGCGCATGGATGGCCCCTATTTTTGAATTCCATGGTCTTTCGGTCGATTGTATTGACAAACACAGACCCAATTCTGAAGGCAGAAGAGCTGCTTATAACGCAGATATCACCTATGGTACTAATAATGAGTTCGGTTTTGATTATTTACGCGACAATATGGCGCATACGCCAAAAGACCTAGTTCAACGCCCCCATCATTACGCAATTGTCGATGAGGTAGATTCGGTATTGGTAGATGACGCCAGAACACCCTTGATTATATCTGGACCGGTACCTGAAGGAGATCGCCATGAGTTTAACGAGCTTAAGCCGAAAGTAGGTGATATTGTTCAGAAACAACGGCAATATTTAACAGGAGTATTAGCTGAAGCCAAAAAGTTGATTACCGAAGGAGACGCTAAAGAAGGTGGCTTTTTATTGTTACGCGTGTATCGAGGCCTACCAAAAAATAAGGCGCTTATTAAGTTCTTGAGTGAAGAGGGTATAAAACAATTACTTCAAAAAACCGAGAACTTCTATATGCAAGACAACAATCGCGAAATGCCCAAGGTGGATGAAGAGCTTTTGTTCGTTATTGATGAGAAAAACAATCAGATTGAACTTACCGATAAGGGTGTAGAATATATATCAGGAGAACAGGACAAAGACTTTTTTGTCATGCCCGATATTGGAGGGGAAATTGCCAAAATTGAAAATCAAAATCTTGAAATAGAACAAGAAGCCGAACTTAAAGAAGAACTTTTTAAAGATTTTTCAATAAAAAGTGAGCGTATTCATACCATGAGTCAATTGTTGAAAGCATATACACTCTTTGAAAAAGATGTGGAATATGTAGTAATGGACAACAAGGTAATGATCGTAGATGAACAAACTGGTCGTATCATGGATGGTAGAAGATACTCTGATGGATTGCATCAGGCAATTGAGGCCAAAGAAAATGTAAAGATTGAGGCTTTGACCCAGACCTTCGCCACTGTTACACTTCAGAATTATTTTAGAATGTACCAAAAGTTATCGGGTATGACAGGTACTGCCATTACCGAGGCAGGTGAATTCTGGGAAATTTACAAATTGGACGTGATGGAAATTCCTACCAACAGGCCTATTGCACGTGACGATAGAAACGATTTGATCTACAAGACCAAACGTGAAAAATACAACGCCATTATTGATGAAGTCACCAATTTATCGAAAGCAGGTAGACCAGTGCTGATCGGTACTACTTCAGTAGAAATTTCTGAGCTACTTTCGCGAATGTTGACCATTCGTAAGGTTCCCCATAACGTATTGAATGCCAAGTTGCACAAAAAAGAAGCTGATGTTGTTGCCGAAGCAGGAAATCCAGGGGTAGTTACAATTGCAACGAACATGGCAGGTCGGGGTACCGATATCAAGTTGACCGACGCAGTTAAAAAAGCAGGTGGTCTTGCCATTGTAGGTACCGAACGTCATGATTCACGAAGGGTTGACAGACAGCTGAGAGGTCGTTCAGGCCGTCAGGGAGACCCGGGAAGCTCCCAATTCTATGTTTCCCTGGAAGATAATTTGATGCGGTTGTTCGGATCGGAAAGGGTAGCAAAAATGATGGACAAAATGGGATTGGAAGATGGCGAGGTCATTCAACATTCCATGATGACCAAATCGATAGAACGTGCCCAGAAAAAAGTAGAGGAAAACAACTTTGGCGTACGTAAACGGTTGTTGGAGTATGATGATGTCATGAACGCCCAACGTGAAGTGGTCTATAAAAGAAGGCGCCATGCCCTACAAGGCGAACGTCTAAAGGTAGATATCGCAAATATGATATATGACACCTGTGAGGTCATCGTAGAGACAAACAAAGGTGCTAGTGACTATAAAAACTTCGAGTTCGAGTTGATCAAGTATTTTTCAATTACTTCGCCTATATCCGAAGAGGAGTTTTCAAAAATGGGAGTGCAAGAAATTGCTACCAAAATATATGCGGCAACATACGAACATTATCAAAATAAAATGGAACGAAACGCTGAAACGGCGTTTCCGGTTATAAAGAAGGTATACGAAGATAGCGCCAATAAATTTGAGCGTATCGTAGTACCTTTTACCGATGGAATAAAAAGTTTGAATGTTGTAACCAATTTAAAGGATGCTTACGAAAGTGACGGAAAACAATTGGTAACAGATTTCGAAAAGAACATTACCCTGGCCATTATCGATGATGCTTGGAAAACGCATTTACGCAAAATGGACGAATTAAAACAGTCTGTACAATTAGCCGTACACGAACAAAAAGACCCTTTATTGATTTATAAATTCGAGGCTTTTGAGCTATTTAAGGAAATGATCGAGAAGGTGAACAAAGAAGTCGTATCCTTTTTATTCAAGGGTGAATTGCCAAACGGAAACCCCAACGAAATACAAGAAGAAAAGAATGTTCGTCGGCCAAAAGAAAACCTGCAAACACAAAAAGACGAAATTCCGAACAGTGATGAGCTGGCAGCGCAAAACCGTGCTGTAGGACAAACACAGGGGCGACGTCCACAAATTACCGAAACCATTGTTCGCGAAAGACCGAAAATAGGCCGCAATGACCGTGTAACGATTAAAAATGTTATTTCAGGTGAAAACAAAACTGTAAAATATAAACAAGCAGAACCACTCATACAGAAAGGAGACTGGGTTTTGACAGAAGATTAATTTAAAGAAACATTGAACCTTAGTTGAGAAACGGTAATCGTACGATTGCCGTTTTTTTTATGACCATTTCCCTCCATATGCCCATATATTCTTTAAAGAATATTAGTACACAATACACATTAAAAGAAAATACAATATTGTTTTAACGATTTTTTTTACGTAATTGTAAGAAAAAGTCTTAAAAAATATCATGATTTTAAATAAATCGTTCGTATAATACATATCTTTTATATGTATTAATTACCTGCAAAAGACCTCTTTTCAGCGACTAAATTGATTCCCCCACCGAAAAAACAAGGCTTTATGCAAAAAATCAGGTAAATTTTAACATACATTTTCAAATAGAAGAACGGTGGGAGATACAAATATTCATAAAAGTAGGACCGAGGATAAAACACGCTTACTTTTAAAATTCAATTATGTTTCATCAATTCTGAGTATTTTATTCGGTTTTTTCTGTATTTACTTTTTAGATATCCCCGGGCCTATTCCGTACGTATTTTTCTTTTATTCCTTTTTTAATTTATTTAATTCATTAGTCTTTAAAAGGCATGGTAATTTAACCATAATGGCGCTTATCACCACTGTGTTATCACTATCAAGCACTTTTATAATAACAATTTACACGGGTGGAATAAATAGCCCTTTTATTTTCATACTCGCTATAATAGTTTTAGCCGGTTATGTCTCTACCCGGTTCTTTGGCAGGGTGTATCTGTATATTGTTTTATTGATTATTATTTTAATTTATGGCATGGGATTCTTCGGGTCAGATTTCATTTCAAATGGAATCCCACCAAAGTCCCAGAGTACTTTCAGCTTGGCAAGCGTACTTTTCGGGGTGTATTTACTCGGCAACATATTTGGCAGAGATTTGTTAAAAGCCCACCATAAATTGTACAAATCAAAATCAGAACTTGAAAATCGAATAGTTGAAAAAGAAATGCTTTTGCGAGAAGTACACCATAGAGTCAAAAACAATTTGCAGACCATTTCAAGTCTACTCAACCTACAATCTAAATATTCAAAAAACGAAGAAGTCAAAGAGCTGTTGGGAAGTTGCCAAACCCGTGTACTCTCAATGGCAATGATTCATGAAATGCTCTATATGAAAGATAACCTTTCAAAAATCGACTTTAAGCCTTATGTGCAAGAATTGGTAAAATATCTAATAAAATCGGCTAATAAAAAAAATGGGGCTATTTCGGTAAATATAAACATACCAGATATCATGTTGGGAATAGATACGGCCATTCCCCTGGGCCTATTGATCAATGAAGCAGTCACTAATTCACTTAAATATGGGTTTGTAAAAAACAATACAGGACAAATAGATATTATTCTTGATAAACACGAAGATAGTGGTATGTACACCCTAGAAATTAGTGACAATGGCATAGGTTTTTCTGATACTTTAGATTTCAAAAAGGCTAATTCTTTAGGGCTAAAGCTAATTCATAACCTTGCTAGACAATTGAAAAGTTCAATAAAACGTGATTTCTCAAGAAAGGGCACCAACTATAGCATCTCATTTCAAGACAAAGACAAGCACTTTAAACCTGCGACATAAAATTCTCATTTAATCCAAGGGAGCTTTACATAACTATTGCCTTATAATATTAATAATACTTGATGTGTAGTTATTCAAATATGACTCGAACAGTTCTTATGTTGTGAAAGCAATATCTTCGGAAGAGAGAATATGTAATCATTTTGAAAAGAATAAATCCAAACCTCAAAAAACATTGTAAATAAAAGCAGCAAATCTTTTGCGTTCAATACATCTAAAAATGTTAAAGAGGTCTGTATTAACTTAGAATTTAATTACCCTATTTCGTTTCTGCCCAATTCCGAACCTAACCAAGGCCATGTAAGTGGCTTTTTTGTAAGAAAAATATTTTATTTACCTTTCCTAATAGTAAGGTTAACGAACTATTGAAGCTGTACCAACCAAAATGCTGAAATCATGAGCTTATTTGTCAAAGACACCTATCGATTAAAGGACAAAGTTCAACTTACATTACGTATCAGCTACTTTTCTGCTTTATTTTCAATGATTCTAGGCTTTATGTGCCTATACGTTTTACGGATCGACCGCGTTCTTCCCTATGCTTTTTTTGCATATGGCATAATCAATTTCATAAATACCCTTTTATATTCAAAACATAAGAACCTTATTACCACCTATAACATAACTTCTATCGTAGGCCTAACCTGTGCCACGGTTATTACACTCTATAGCGGCGGCATAAATAGTCCTTTTATATTTGTGCTGGCCCTTATTATCTTGACAGGATATGCAACCACGCGGTTATACGGTAAAGTGTACCTATACCTCAACATGTTCATCATTTTTGTACTCTATATAGAATCTAGCACAGATTTATCGTTTACCGAAAACGTTGTTCCCGCATCTTCGAGAAATTTATTCAGTTTCCTTAGCGTGTTTTTTTCAGTGTACCTTATGGGAGATGTTTTAGGAAAAAACCTACTTAAAGCACACCACAATCTCTATAAATCCAGAAATGAAATAGAATTACGGATTAAAGAAAAAGAAACATTGTTGAAAGAGATACATCATCGGGTGAAGAACAATCTACAAACCGTTTCAAGTTTGCTAAACCTACAATCAAGGAGTATCAAAGACAATCATATCAAAAACCTCATAAAAAGTAGTCAAAATAGAGTAACTTCAATGGCTATGGTTCACGAGATGCTCTATATGCGCGATGATCTTTCAAAGATTGAATACCGATCGTATGTAAAAGAATTGACAGAATACCTAATTCGCTCGATTAAGGGCATACATAGTAATGTAAAAATCAGGTTAGAAATTCCAGAAATTAAATTAGACATCGACACCGCCATTCCGTTAGGGCTACTAATCAATGAAGTCATTACAAATTCTTTAAAATACGGAATAAAAGATGATAATGAAGGTATTATACATGTCGAAATGGAGCTGGACGATGGCAATAATTACAAATTAAAAATTGGGGATGATGGAATTGGTTTCCCAGAAACTGCCGAGCCCACTACAACAAAATCACTTGGTTTAAAATTGATATACAATCTTGCCCGACAATTGAAAGGATCGGTCGACCGAGATTACACAAAAAAAGGGACACATTATATTATAACCTTTAAAGAAGTGAGTGAAGACATTCACTCGGTAGCTTGACAGCATCTTCTTCTAGCTTAAAATATAGATAGCCAAATAGTATTTTTAACGTCTGTTTGCCCGTACCGGAATAAAGCGTAATTGCTTTTTCGACTTGGAAAATGAAACGACGAAATAACCTAAAAACAAAACTGCTGGTACTAAAAGTATTGATATCATATTTATTTGAATTAGGCCATTTGGGCACTGTTTCTTTTGGTTGTAAAGGCCAACGCTTTCTTTACTCTCGATTTTTTAAACTTGTAAATGCGCGCCACTTGATGCTGTTCTGATTTCGTAATTTCGACACTAGGCTCAATAGCAGAAATGCCACTATCCAGAATAAAATCCATTTTAAAAGTTTCCACGTCAACATTATTTTCTGTGTTTTGGGCCAGAGCCATCACTCCAAAAAGAAGTACTATTATTAGGGTCGAAATTGCTTTCATATGTAGGTTTTTACTTATGATCTGGTTATATAAAGGTAACCTCAAAAGCAGGCCTCGATCAACTACATGTCGCTGAAAACCCCTTATATTAGGCGACTTGCAAAAATTTCCATGAAGTGTTAAAAAGATTCGACAACCGTTTAAAGCATCAAATTCATGCTATCGAAAAAATTTGTTCTTGGTCGATGTTTTACAAGTATTTCCAATAGGTAAGAATTCCAAAAAGGCCCCTACACCCTTCCTTTCAAAGCGGTAATTTTGAAAAAGATATGGGTGGGGTTCCTTTGTAGGTATTCTGTCTTGACCAAAAAAATGTGCTGCCCAAATTGATAAATGGAAATTGGCAGTTGTCAATTAGATATATGTTGGTAGCACCTAGTCCCCTTCTTTTCGCAGCACTTCTAATGGAGGACTTTTCAAAACACTACGGCTATTACCTAAACCAATAAGTAAAACCAATAGTGTAATACCGGGCAATAACAATCCAAAGGGAATCCAAGAAGGTATAAAAGTAGTTTCAAAAACCAATTTAGCCAATAACAGACTACCTATCAAAGACAATAGCACCCCCATTCCGCTCCCCAATATTCCTAAATAAAGGTATTCCAAAGCGGTAATTTTGAGAATTTGTGTACTTTTTGCTCCGATGGTTCGTAATAAAACGCTTTCTTTAATACGTTGATATTTGCTGGTTCGCACCGAACCGACCAAGACAATAATACCAGTTAGAATACTGAAGAAGGCCATAAAATTAATGACCCAAGAAATCTTATCGAGAATACCTTCAATAATAACTAGCACTTGGCGCAGATCTATTATCGTCACATTAGGAAATTTACCTACGAGCTCGCGCTGTAGTTCCGCCGAAGTTGTTTTATTCGGCACATTGGTGGAAAGCACATGAAATTGTGGTGCATTTTCTAATATCCCAGAGGGAAAAACAATAGAGAAATTAGGTTGCATACGACTCCAATCCACCGCTCGAATACTTGCAACCCTAGTATTCATTAATACACCTTGAACATTAAAGGTAAGCGAATCACCAATTACAACCTGCGAATCACCTGCAACATTCTCGGCTACCGAGATAGGTATTAGCGCATTAGCAGGTGCCGTACCGACCCATTCCCCTGCAACTAAACTTTCAGAGGACACCAAAGAGTCTCTATAAGTTACTCGAAACTCGTGGTTCAATATCCATTGGTTAATCGTCGAAGTCGAATCTGACCTGATATCGTCCACAGACCGACCGTTGATGCTTTGCATTCGCATAGCAATAATGGGTATATTATCTAATATTGACAGGCCTTTGAGAGAAATACTTTCGGCAACAGGTTCTTTTTGAGCGGTCTGCACATCGAGCAATATGAGGTTCGGACTTTGACCTTGTTTTTCCAAAGTTGCTTTGGCCAACAATATATCTTTGGTAAAATATAAGGTGCTAATTAGAAAAGCGCCCATACCAATAGCCAATATCAATACCATTGTCTGATTATTGGGACGAAAAAGATTCAACAAACTCTGACGGGCCAAAAAGCCCCAAGACGACGGAAAATACTTTTTAATCCCTTTCATAAAAAGTACCGCTATGCCCCCCAAAATAGAAAAAGTGACCAAAATACCGGCTACAAATGAAAGCGCAAACCGTAGATTGTCCAATAACCAAAATGAAAATGAAAAAATGAAAAGCATTATGGCCGAAAGTACCAAAACCGTTGCCTTACGCGATCGCAGGGAAACACCTTCCTGAATACGCAATACTTGAAGAGGGGAAACGTACCAGGTACCCAAAAGCGGTAGTAAAGCGAACAACACCGACATACAGACTCCTAATAAGAGTCCCATGATTATGGGTTGAACTGTAAATGACAATTGTACTTCAAACGGTAAAAACGACTGTAGAAATAATGGGAAGACCTGTTGTAGCAATAAACCGGTAACCGTTCCTATAACGCCACCGATAAGTCCCATTCCTGCAATCTGCAATAAATAAACCAAGAACGTCTGCTTTCTGGTAGCACCGAGACATTTGAGTACGGCTACTGATCTTAATTTCTCTTTGATATAAATATGAACCGAACTAGCAATACCGACGCATCCCAGCAACAAAGCAATAAATGCCACTAAATTCAAAAATTTTCCTACGTTCTCGTACCTACGCCCCAAACGTCGGCTAGTCGAAGTATGGGTGTCCAAATCGGCATTTTCCGCATCAAGAATGGGATCTATTGTTCTATCCAATAGATTCAGGTCTGTTGTGGCATCGGCCACAAAATAATAGTTGTACTCAAGGCGACTTCCTTTTTGCAAAAGACCTGTTTCTTCAATCAGTCGATAAGGTATCAAAACAGAAGGAGCTACAGAACTTGAAATGACATTATCACCCGGTGCCGATTCTAAAGCACCCAAAATCGGCAATGTTATAGTACCTACTTTTATTGAATCACCGATCTGAAGATCGAACTGCAACATCACGGTGGCATCAACCAGAGCACCCGCTTTATCTTGATACTCTTTTGCGGCGGATAAAGGTTCCGTTTCCAATTCCCCATAAAAAGGGAAGCCTCCTTCGATACCGCGAACCCGTACCAACTTAGTAGCACCACTCTTAGGAAAAGCGACCATTGAAGCAAAATTGACCTCCATACCATCGGCCCCACCCAACGAATCAATTATTTCTTGTACCCTTTCGTTTGCCGGTTGCCTACTATCTATAATAAAATCGGCACCCATCAACGCCTTTGATTGTAATGCTATATTGTGTTTGAGGTTATCGCTAAACGACTGTATAGAAACTACTGCGGCAATACCCAAAACAATAGACGACATAAAGAGGAAGAGTCTACGACCACTAGCCTTGCCATCTCTCCAAGCCATCTTTAACAACCAACGTATACCCGCTTTTGACAATATTCCTAAACTATCGCTCACAATACTATCGGGTTTTCATCGACCAAAATTTTGCCGCCTTTGAGTCTTAAGATGTGCTGATTTCGCTTGGCAAGGTCAAGATCGTGTGTAACAATAACCAAAGTAGTTCCAGCATCTTTGTTTAAATCAAACAACAACTGTACAACCTTCTCCCCTGTTTCTTCATCTAAGTTTCCTGTAGGCTCATCTGCGAATAATATGGCCGGCGTATTCGAAAAAGCCCTTGCCAAGGCCACGCGCTGTTGCTCCCCACCTGAAAGTTGAGACGGGTAATGATGACGGCGATCTGCCAATCCCACTTTATCCAAGAGTTCGAGTGCAATTCTCCCTGCGTCCTTTGACCCCTGTAATTCCATGGGTACGCTTACGTTCTCTAAAGCTGTTAGTGTAGGTAACAATTGAAAATCTTGAAAAATAAATCCGACTTTCTGATTTCGCAATACGGCCCTTTCATCTTCGCTCAAACTGGTCATCGAGACACCACACAACTCAACGGAACCTGTATCAGGTCGGTCAAGTCCGGCGCAAAGACCAAGCAAGGTAGTTTTTCCGCTACCTGAAGGCCCTACAATTGCAAATGTATCACCTGCAGTGATGTCAAAGGAAATATCATCCAGCACGGTTAGTTTCTTTGATCCGCTCGTGTAACTCTTACCAAGATTGCGAACGTTTAATATCTTTGTCATAAAAAAAAATTAATCCTATTTCTTGAACACAGGGAAAAATAAGGAAATGATTTTGATTTTAAGACCATAGTATCATGAGCAACCTATTAAAGTTTTGTTATTTTTTAATGTTTACGGTTATGGTAAGCTGTGGGGATACAGCTTCCAAAAAATCGGAAAGTCATGATGCAAAAGAATCTGGCAAACAAGTCGAGGCTGTGCCCGTTTCAAAAAGTAAAGTGATTTTATTTTTTGGAAATAGCCTTACGGCGGGAATGGGACTGAGTCCTGAGAACGCCTTTCCCGCGCTGATACAGGAAAAATTGGATTCTCTGAATCTCGACTATACTGTGGTAAATGCCGGTCTGAGTGGTGAAACTACCTCAGGGGGAAAAAATAGGTTAGACTGGGTACTGAACCAACCAACAGATGTCTTTGTCTTGGAGTTAGGGGCCAACGACGGTCTGCGAGGGATACCGCTGCAAGAGACCAGAAGCAATCTTCAAACCATTATCGATATGGTACGAAAGAAAAACCCAAAAACACGAATAATTCTTGCCGGTATGCAGATTCCCCCTAACATGGGCGATGACTACACCTCTGAATTTAGAACCATTTTCCCTGAGCTAGCTCAAAAGAACAACACGGCATTGATTCCTTTTTTACTAGAAGATGTGGCGGGAGTACCCGAACTGAATCAATCCGATGGTATACATCCCACTGGTAAAGGACATAAGATTCTGGCGCAAAACGTTTGGGAGGTCTTAAAGGATGTCGTTCGAGAGGAATAATACAATGCGGAAAAGAAGAATAGGATTAAGCCATTTTAGCCTTGTTTCTTTTAGTGGTGAAGGCCAAAGCTTTTTTTACCCTTGAATTCTTGAACTTGTACAAACGGGCAACTTCGGTATTGTTATCCAATTTGATTTCTTTCGTATCGGCCATTTCAACCTTAACTTCGTTGGCCTCGATTTTAGCATCTTGGGCCTGGGCGGCCATTGAGATAAAAAGAACAAAAGTAATAGTTAAGATAGTTTTCATGACTTGCGTTTTATATAAATAAAACGCCGTAGGCCCCATTATACGGGGTTTCCGTTCGTTCAAGAACCCTTTAAAATCGTTGAGCGGCCCAACTTCGGATTAAAGGTAAAATATCACCGATGAGCGTAACCGGGCCCCAAAACACCTTATCGGGAGAAGGTGCTTTTTATCGATATGGATGGGAACAGATTTTCCATATCGCCACTTTGCGGAATATCGGATTTTAATCCAGAATGCAGGGGATACTTTTCAGGAATGTCGTTTTGGATGGATAAAATAATCGGGAAGCGGAAAAAATATTAAGCCATTTTAGCCTTGTTTCTTTTAGTGGTGAAGGCCAAAGCCTTTTTTACCCTTGAATTCTTGAACTTGTACAAACGGGCAACTTCGGTATTGTTCTCCAATTTGATTTCCTTGGTATCGGTCATTTCAACCTTAACTTCGTTGGCCTCGATTTTAGCATCTTGGGCCTGGGCGGCCATTGAGATAAAAAGAACAAAAGTAATAGTTAAGATAGTTTTCATGACTTGCGTTTTATATAAATAAAACGCCGTAGGCCCCATTATACGGGGTTTCCGTTCGTTCAAGAACCCTTTAAAATCGTTGAGCGGCCCAACTTCGGATTAAAGGTAAAATATCACCGATGAGCGTAACCGGGCCCGAAAACACCTTATCGGGAGAAGGTGCTTTTTATCGATATGGATGGGAATAGGGTTATGCCCATGTACCCACCTTTGGTAAATTATGTTAAACAGTATTATAAGGAGATGATAAACTTTTAAAGAATGTTGTACTAGAAGATAGGACTATCAGAAGAAAGAATAAGATTAGATCGCTCAAACCAAGTTTGTTATTTAAAAAACCTACAACCCGTCCTCCGTTCGCTTCAACAGTTCCTTTACGCGTACCTTAAGGCTTTCGGGCTCCAGAATTTTGGCATGATCACCAAACATCATATACCATCTAGGAAAGCCATGCACCACGTCGGAAGACATAAAAGTCATTTCTATCTGGTCATTCTTCACTTTTTCGGAAACGAAACCATATGACTTGCTTCCACTTTTAATATAGCGAGCAACGGTTCGATCAACAAGAATCCTGATTTTTGTCTTTTGCCGATCCGTCTTTTTATTCCGGTGTTCATCGATTGTACCATGAATCAATTCAAAAGGTTTACCAGAACATTGAATCGCCAGCATACGATCGGTACGAAATTGCCTGTAATCTTTTCGTAGATGACAAAAGCCCAAAACATACCAAAAGTTGTTTTCGTGAAACAACCCTACAGGTTCGATATATCTTTCAGAGGGGCAATCGGCCTGTAAAGATTGATACCTCAAAAACACTTGTTTTTTTTCAGCTATACTTTCGAAAAGCACCTCAAGGGCATTGGGTACCTTCTCATTAAACAGCACTTGGGCGGGGTCGATAAATACTTGAGATTCCAAAGCAGCAATCCAATCCTTTTCTTTTCCACGAAGCACAGACTTAATTTTATACATGGCCGATTTATGATATGCTCCGAGCGATGCATCGGTAAACTTTTGCATCAACTTTTCTGCGGCAACAAAACTACCGGCTTCTTCTCTGGTGAACATCACCGGCGGAAGTCGATACCCGTCCATAATAGAATAGCCTACCCCAGCCTCACTCACTATCGGTACGCCAGAAGCCTCTAAAGTTCTAATGTCGCGATAAATGGTACGAAGACTTACCTCAAACCGATCGGCAAGTTCTTGTGCCCTAACAATACGTTTCGATTGTAACTGAATCAATATAGCCACAATGCGATCAAAACGTTTTACAGTATCAATACCCATAATTGAATGACATATACTCCAAAGATAGGACTTCAGATCAAAGCTTGGCTTGAACACGGGTTTCATTTTGCACTTTCATTACAGCGAGTAGGCCTACCATTTTAAAATCGGCCATCAGAATTATTTTTGGAGGTATCATAAACGTCGGATTTGATTCGTATAAAGAAAGGGATGGTCGATGACAACCCTTTGTCAACAGCAATTCGAAAATTATAAAAGAAGAAGATATTTAACACTAAAAAACTGATTTTCAATATTTTAAAAAATATTTTGTTTCTATTTTCATCTACTGACAAAGGGCTGTCACCTAGTGGTTTTACATTTGTTTACGGTATAAGTAATCACTTAAAAATAGATCCTATGAACACAACAGTAGTACAACAAGAAAAAACCGCCCAGGTCATCACACCTTCAGAATTGCTAAAGCATTGGCAAGGGCATAGAAGTCTAACCCGTCGTACCATCGAGGCATTTCCCGAAGAAGCTTTTTTCAACCATTCCATTGGGGGAATGCGCACTTTTGCCGAGCTTACAATGGAACTTCTTGGTATCGCCGGACCAGGAACCCGGGAAATTGCAACGGGCAAAACTTCAGATTTAAAAGAGCATTTTGACCACGGCAATAGTAAAGCCAAAATTTTGGAGCTATGGGACAATGCCACTGAAGAAATCAATGCCCATTGGTCGCAAATACCTGTAGAAAAATTTCAGGAAACCATTAAACTCTTTGGCCAATATGAAGGAACTGTATTGTCTTCGATCTTCTATTTTATTGACAACGAAATACATCACCGCGGCCAAGGCTATGTCTATTTAAGATCATTGGGCATTGAACCACCAGCATTCTGGGAGCGGTAATCAATCGTATAAAGTCTGTCAAATGAAAACAGTTTTAGTATTTAAGACATCGGTTACCAAAAAGAAGCAAGTTCGAAGGCTTCGACCCTTTTTGAATAAAATGATAGACCCCAACGATTATTGGAATTTTGATCTGGAGGATTGTGATAACATCCTCCGGGTCGAAACCCAACAAATCAGACCAGATAGGGTTTCCACTACATTGAAAACCCAAGGATTTTATTGCGAGGAACTTCTTTAAAAAAAATTCTCCCGACCCTAAAGATTAAGCAAAAGATTGGGGTCAGGGCAATTATCGGAATAATGGGATATATCCGATTTGGCACAAACACCAGGATAATCGCCCGACCAATCATTCATATCGATTATTATTTGAAAATGAAGATGGGGGGCGTAGTTTCCGTTGACCTCTTGGCTTCCTATAGTACCCAAAACAGCCTCTGTCTCGAATGATTGCCCTGTTTTGAGATTTTGCAAAGACTTTATCGACAGATGACCGTACAACGTATGAAACCGTAAACCGGCTATTTCATGCTCAAGAATAATCGTGGGCCCATAATCGCCACGAATATTATTGTTCTTAAAACTATGAACGATTCCAGTGAACGGTACCAAAACAGTTGTTCCTGCCTTTGTCCAAAAATCGATGCCCAAATGAATTGTTCTTTGCGTCTCACCTATTCCCATAAATCCTACTTTGTCAGAATAAAGGCTACGGTTTTCCAAGTACCCGCCATAGGCCACTTCAGCATTATTGGTCTGTAACACCGACGTAATATAGTTTTGACAAATCTCGGGTTCGGTGAGGTTCAACCCATCTAAATTACTATTTTCGATAGATAGGTTTAAACCCGTATACATTTTCAGGGGTATTCCCTTATCTAAAATAGAAATAGGCTCTTGAAAATTACTTTGAAACCTTTTACGTAAGAGTGTCATGAATCAAATATATTGAACAATAAAAGAAATAAAAGAGTTTCTTTTTAGGGATGGACCAAACTTTTTGATCTTATTTTTCGTAAGTATTTATATATTACGCCCACTAAGTGTAATAAATAAGCACAATGATGAAATTACAGATACCTATTTTAATACTGACACTTTTTTTTGCGACAAGCTGCCAATCGAATAACAAAAAAACTGAGCACACCTTCGTTGAGGGTGCTGCTTATGAAAGTAATGAAGAAACTTTTAAACTGACTTCCCAAGAATTGGACAAATATGAAACTGCATACTTTGCCAGCGGTTGTTTTTGGTGTGTAGAAGCTATTTTCGAAAGTGTAAAAGGCGTAAAGGAAGTTGTTTCTGGTTATGCCGGTGGTAAAGAAAAAAATCCTACGTATGAACGAGTTGGCCGTGGGCTAACTTCACATGCCGAAGCCGTCGAAGTGTATTATGATCCAAAAGAGATTACCTTCATCGAATTGGTACAAGTCTTTTTTGGTTCGCATGACCCCACCTCTTTAAACCGTCAAGGACCCGACAGGGGACCTCAATATCGCTCAATAGCCTTTTATAAAAATGAAGAAGAAAAGAAAATAATAGATACCTATATCGCTGCCCTTAAAGAACAACAGGTCTATGATGCTCCAATAGTCACTGAAGTCACCAAGCTACGTAAGTTCTATGATGCCGAAGACTATCACCAAGATTACGAAAAACGAAACCCTAACAATTCATACATTCGCAACGTTTCGGTCCCCAGGTTGAACCGATTCAAGCAAAATTTTCCTGAATACTTAAAAAAGGGGGCGCATTAGCCAAAATGTAGCTAGAACAGATGAAAAAATTGAGCGACCAAAATTGGTCGCTTTTTTTGTTTGTTGAGAATTACGTTTATCTTTAATGGCTCAAATAAAAAACAACATGAGATTAAAATCGACCTATTATTCAATTTCTATGGCCTTGGTGGCCATATTCTTATTTGTTGGCTGCAACGAAGAAAAAAAAGACGATACCCCTTGGATATCACTTTTTGATGGCCAAACTTTAAACGGTTGGACCCAAAAAGGAGGGGTTGCCGAATACATGGTACGTGACGAAACAATCGTTGGTACTACCGTAAACAATACCCCCAACTCATTTATGACCTCTGACAAAATGTACGGAGATTTCATTTTAGAACTTGAATACAAAGTAGATCCTTCGATGAACTCGGGTATTCAAATCCGCAGCAATAGCTTTCCTCATTACCGAGATGGAAGAGTACATGGCTATCAGATAGAAATTGACCCATCAGATCGCGCTTGGAGCGCGGGCATTTATGACGAAGGCCGTCGTGGTTGGCTGAATCCGCTTGATAACAATCCGGAAGCTCAGAAAGCCTTTAAACAAAACGACTGGAATCACTATCGTATAGAAGCCATTGGCGACACCTTGAAAACATGGATCAACGGAGTGCCCGCAGCGCATCTTATCGATGACAAGACCGCAAGTGGTTTTATAGGGCTTCAGGTACACGGTATCGGCAAAGACAAAACTCCGGGGACCGAAATTATCTGGAGAAATATTAACATCTTGACCGACAACCTTTCAAAGTATTCTAGAAAATCACCCATTGCACCAATCGTTACCAAAAACAACTTGACGGTGTCAGAGAAAAAAGATGGGTTTAAGATGTTATGGGACGGAAAAACCACAGAAGGATGGCGCGGAGCTCGTTTAGACGAGTTTCCAGAAAGTGGCTGGAAAATAGAAGACGGGGTTTTAAGCGTATTGTCTTCAGGAGGCGGAGAATCGGCCGCCGGTGGTGATATCGTGACCAAAGACCTTTATGGCAATTTTGAACTAAAAGTCGATTTCAAGCTTACCGAAGGTGGAAACAGTGGTATTAAATATTATGTAGACACCGATGTCAATAAAGGGCCCGGTTCTTCTATCGGATTGGAATACCAAATTTTAGACGATGCAAAACACCCAGATGCAAAATTGGGCAACCATGATGGTAGCCGCACCGTAGCCTCGCTATATGATTTGATACAAGCAGACACAAATAAACCTATTAACCCGATCGGTGAATGGAACACAGCCCGTATCGTAGCCAAAGACAATCATATCGAACACTGGCTTAATGGATCCAAAGTATTGGAATACGAGCGAAAAAGTGACAACTATAGAAAGCTCGTGTCGGAAAGTAAATACACCAAATGGCCTAATTTTGGTGAAGCGGATAAAGGTCATATTCTTTTACAAGACCATGGTGATCTGGTCAGCTTTAAGAATGTTAAAATAAAAACTATGGACTAATATTGTTCATGAGACATACTATGAAAAAAGCGACCTCAGAAAATCTGAGGTCGCTTTTTTTATGACTGTTTTATCAAGCAACAGATAGTTGCTCAACATATACTATTCTAAAGTGACCTCACCAAAGTTAGAAGCGATACTAATCGAACGACCGCCAGTGGTATCAATATGATGGCCCTCATATAGGATATTTTTGGAATTCCCAGAAGTATTAAGCACTAGTTTTGCCGGATACCTTACCTCAGAGGCTGTGGCATTCACACTGATATTCATAGGCGAGCTCGGTAATTTACAGAATATCTCGCCGTAGCTGGAAACAACTTCTAAATCAGAGAAATCGGGAGCGATCGAGTAAATTCTAACAACGCCCATTTTATTATTTATCGAAGCACGGTTCGCCAAACGCTCGATGGAGACCTCGGAAGAATTCGAGCTTAAGGAAAGGTTAGACACTTCGTTGAGTTCAACATCATCGGAATACTCAATTTTTAACCGACCATAATTCCACCTTTCTACCAATACCGGGGAATAAGAAGCACTTACCGTAGTTTGATCACCGTCTATTGTAGCCGCAAAAAGGCTTGCATGTGAAAGTGTCGCATTGATATTCTTTGTGTTTTCGGCTAACCTGACTTCTCCGTGACGCACATTCATTCTTAATTTTACCGATTTCGGCATTTTTACTTTAATTACTTTTTTGACCTTTACATTTTTGGGCTTACCATCTGAATTGATGTAAAAAATATCGGGGCCATTATTACCCGAGCGGTCACCTTCAACCATTAATTTTCTAGAGGCCACTCGGGCAGACAGGTTTTGAGCATGGGCTTCCGCCCTTTTAGCATGAATTTCTGCCCTTTGCTCATGAACCCTAGCTCTTTCTTCGTGAAGTTTCTTCATTTTTTCTGCACGTTTTTGCGCCAACTCCTTGTAATGTTCACCCCGCTCCTCCATACGCTTAGCCCATTCTTCCATTCTCTTTTGATGTTTCTTGTCAAAACCTTTTTCGAAATCTTTTTGCCATTTTTTCATGTATTTCTCACCATCCTTTTTATAAGCTTCGTAATCGAATTTCATGGTATTCACGTTGGGAAGTGGTGGTATATCGGCCATTTCAACCAATTCGTGCAATTCGGCCACCTCGGGAATTTCAACGATTATTGGTTCAATTTCAGGAATTTCAAAATGAAAATCATGTTTAAAACCTCCCGTAATGTTATGCACTGAAAATGGACTGTTTTCTTTCGTTGATATTTTAATTTTAGAACTATTCCCTAAAATCTCGACGATATCATCCTCAAAATATTTTTCCGCTTCTTCGGGCGTGGCATCTTCCAAGGTAACCGTAGCTTCTATAAAGACCTCACTTCTGTCCCATGTTTCAAACTGAATATCGGCATAACTGGTATTAATTTCAATGATGGCGTCACTATCAACTGCAAACGTTTCTGCATATGTTTTTGACTCATTTTGTCCGTATGCCACTATATTTACAATTAAAAATAAGAGCGTAATACTTCTAGATAATCGTACTTGTTTCATTTTTTGATGCTTTTAAATCGTTCAACCTCACTTTTAATTTTTGCAACAGCTGTAATCGCAGTTGTAGATTTTTTATTAGCGCTGTTATCGTCTGGTCATTGGGGCCTATATCATTCAATTCTTTGCTCAAAATGTCATATTCATGATCTAGTTCCTCCATGTGTTCCATAAAACTATCGATCAACGTTTTGTTCTCATCAGTTAGATTCAATTTCGACAGTTCCATATTTATACTTGATATGTAATAATTCTCTACTTTCTTCAAATCAGGTGATAAGTCGCCCAGTGATATTTTTTCGACTACTACATTACTCTTTTGCCCCACCGACCGAACTTGTGTCGATGTATTGTACAGATAACCGCCAACACTAACCAATAATAATAGTGATGCCGCTATTTTAAAGGCGAAGAAAGAAGGTTTGCTCTTTTCTTCTGGAATTGCTGCATTCAAACGCTCTAAAAAGCGTTCTTTATGCCCGCCTCTCAGCTGTTCAGCTTCGGGAGTAGACTTCTTTTCGAACATTTCCCTAAGATCTTGTGCCATATACTTTGTTTTTTAATAATTCCCGTAAATACCCTTTGCCCCGTAGTAACCTCGTTCGACAAGTATTTTCCGTCAAATCGAGCACTTGGGCTATTTCGCCGTGATCATACCCTTCAAGTAAATACATCATCACTACAAATTTATATTTCTCGGGAAGCATGGTTATAGCAGATTTAACCTCCTCAACGGTAACCTCATTTTCTACCGACCAATCTTCATCTTCAACCATATAAATATGGTTCTCGTTCAAGGCTACCAACACTTCCTTTCTCGATTTTATAAAATCAATACTTTTATTGATAACGATACGCTTCAACCAAGCTCCAAATGTAACTTCGCCCTTAAATTGATGTATTTTCTCGAAAGCTTTTATAAATGATTCCTGCATGACATCTTCGGCATCGTCGGTATTTCCGACAAAACGCAAGGCAACATGAAACATACCATTACAATATTGCTCATATAGCTGCAATTGCGCTTTTCTATTATTAGCTTTGCACTGATTTACGACATCAATTGGAAACATTGGATTCGTTTCGTTGTTGGTTTAAGCTTGTTGTTATACTAAGGACGGGGAAAATATTCCGATGTTGCAAAAAACGATTACTTTTATAAAAAATTAAATATTTCCGCTTGAAACAAGTTACGCTTACTACCCCATATATTACGTTCATCGTATTGGATTATGGTGCTATCATTCAAAAGGTTTTGGTAAAGAATAACCGAGGAAATTATACCAACATGGTAGTTGGTTCCAATTTTCCCAATGACTATTTGACCGATACCGCTCATCTTGGAGCGTGCGTAGGTCGTTTTGCGGGACGCATTTCCAAGGCCCGTTTTGAACTTGACAGGGAAACCTACCCATTATACGGAGAACATGGGGTGCATTTGCATGGAGGAAAAGAAGGATTTGGGAAAAAATACTGGACCATCGAAGAGGTGAACCACGGTAATCGCCCCTATGTAAGACTTTCGTATTTCAGCAAACATTTAGAAGAGGGCTATCCTGGTAACTTAAAAGTTATGGTTACCTACCAATTGATCAACAACAGCCTACGAATTTTACATCAGGCCAAAACGGACCGCACAACCGTGGTAAACCTGACCAATCACTCTTATTTTAAACTTGATGAGAGCGATAGCTTAGAGCATTATGACCTTCAATTGAACTGCCCGGCACGTGTCGAAACACATGAAAACCTTTTGCCCACAGGCAAAGTGGTATCTGTGAAAGGATCAAAATATGATTTTATGAACAAGCGACCCATTGGTACTACAAGCTTGGACACCCCTTATGTAATCAACCCGAACACTAAAATTGCAGCACACATACACTCTCAAAAATCTGGCATCTCTATGGACGTAAAGACAAATCAACCAGCTGTTGTAGTCTATACACCACCACATTTTACCGGTATTTGCTTTGAGACGCAAAATTTTCCCGATGCTCCTAATCACAAGAATTTCCCCAAAAGTGTATTGAGACCCGGCGAGTTGTACAAAAATGAGTCTGAATTTAAATTTACGACACACGAAGCCCAGTTGCCCTTGTTCTAAATTTCAATCGGAGGTACTTCCCCCAGACCAAAATTTTAAAACCCGGCATGAAAACGCACTTTAAGAATTCGGAGTGCCTGCTTCTAGACGTCGACCAATAAATTCAAATGCACAGTGATATTATCGCGAGTGGCTTTGCTGTAAGGGCAAATTTCATGTGCGGCATTTACCAATTCTTCTCCTGTTTCTGTATTCACTGTAGGTAAATAACAGTCAAGTGTCACCTCTATAAAAAAACCATCATCATCTTTATTAAATGCAACCGTCGCGGTAACGCTAAAATCACCAAGATCATCAACTTTTTGGTCTTTGGCAACCACTTGTAAAGCTCCGGCAAAACATGTCGAATAGGTAGCGGCGAACAATTGCTCCGGATTGGTAGACGTTCCATCAGTTTGCCCATCTTTATCAGGCATTTTTATGGCAAAATCAAGCGTACCGTCTTCACTGGTAACATGACCGGATCTTCCACCTTCGTTCGTTGCTTTCGTTTTGAATATCGTTTTCATAATCAACATTTAAAATTCTATTTTAAGATAGTAAAGATGATTATCATATACGCAACCCAACTATTAAATTTATGTGAAAACTTTATGCGTTCATAAAAAGAAAAGGTATCATCTGGTTTTGTAACTTAGTAGTTGAACACCACGATGACTAGAAAACCGCTGACTTTTCATCACTTAAACCTAAGAAAATGAAAATCTTAAAATGGCTTTTGATTGTGTTGATTGTATTGGCCGCTCTCTTCTTTACCATCGGTCAACCTTATTTAAAGGGGCAGACAAAAAAACACAGTCCGGAAAAAACAGCCACCTATTCAAAAAATGGAGCCGATCTTTCGGTAAACTATTCGAGTCCCGCTAAAAAAGACCGTGAAATTTTCGGGACTTTGGTGCCCTATGGTATAATATGGCGAACAGGGGCCAATGAACCAACTACCTTTACTACAGCCTCCGATATTAAAATAATGGATAAAAATTTAACTGCGGGAACCTATTCGATATGGACAGAACCTAACCCCGATAGCTGGAGTGTTATTTTCAATAAGGACGTTCCCGATTGGGGAGTCACTTTACTTAGTGGAGGTAAAGATACTACGCGAGACCCGGAAGCAGACGTGGTTCGGGTAGAAGTGCCGACCGAAACCCTACCCAATATTCAAGAAAATTTCACCATTTCGTTTGAAGATTCGGCAGCGCTATATTTAACACTTAGCTGGGATCGAACAAAGGTAAAAGTCCCCATTAACCCATAAAGATTGGCCTTAAAAAAAAATACCTATACCAATAACCTTTCCAAATCGAGGCATAAAAGGAAGCAAATACCATCGGTCGAAGAACTTCTCAATGGTATTAAAAGGGGTGACAAAAATGCTTTGGCCAGAGCAATAACCTTAGTAGAAAGTAGCAATGCCGATCACCTCGAAAAGGCAAATCTAATTATCGAAAAGTGCCTCGGTCAAAACACAAAAACCCTGAGAGTCGGCATAACAGGCGTTCCCGGGGTAGGCAAAAGCACCTTTATTGAGGTTTTAGGTAAAAAATTGACCGCTTTGGGTAAAAAAGTCGCCATACTTACCGTAGATCCTACCAGTTCGGAAAGCAAAGGAAGTATTCTAGGCGATAAAACAAGAATGCATGAATTGGTAAAAGATCCAAATGCATTTATACGCCCTTCGCCCTCAAGTGAATCGCTAGGAGGTGTGGCTCGAAAAACCCGAGAGACCATTATATTGTGTGAAGCTGCGGGCTATGATATCGTTCTAATAGAAACGGTAGGTGTTGGGCAAAGTGAGACCATGGTTCATAGTATGGTCGATTTTTTCTTACTACTCAAATTAGCCGGCGCGGGTGATGACCTTCAAGGAATCAAACGAGGGATTATCGAAATGGCAGATGCCTTGGTAATCAATAAGGCAGATGGAGAAAATACTACAGTGGCCAACTTAGCACAGCAAGATTTTATCAAAGCATTGCACTTGTTCCCATTAAAAGAGAGTGGCTGGAAACCGGAAGTACTTACCTGTTCAACATTAGAAAATAAGGGAATAATTGAAGTTTGGGAGTTGATTGAAAAGTTTATAGCCTTGACTTCTTCAAATGGTTATTTCAAGGAAAATCGTAAAAAGCAAAACAAAAATTGGTTGTTACAATATATCGATAATCGAATTACCACCGATTTTTATAGACACCCCGACATCGTCAATACATTACCTTCTGTAATAGATGATGTCATTAGGGGTACTACATCGCCTTTTACTGCAGCAGAGAAGCTTTTTAAGGCTTACAAAAACCAGAAAAAATGATTCCAAGCCGCTTTAAAGTAGACAAATAGAGAGATTACTGACAATAACCAAGTATTATGAATAAAAACATAACTTTGCCGAACCCAAATAATCTTGGGTATCGACATTCAATCATAGAACCAAAACGACACTCCTAGAATCCCATCAAATGAATCCTGTAACTACTTTAACACTTTCCGTAGTCGTCCCCTTATATAACGAAGAAGAAAACGTGTCACTCTTGACTCAAAAAATTCACGAGAGCCTAAAGGGTTATAATTATCAGATTATTTATGTTGATGATTTCTCGAAAGATGCGACGCGCAAGGTGGTAAAGAACATGAAAGACGATAAGGTTCATTTAATCGAACTTAAAAAAAACTATGGGCAAAGTTTGGCATTGGCTGCGGGGTTAGACTATGCCGAAGGAGAGTTCATTATCACAATGGATGGAGATCTTCAAAATGACCCCAGTGACATTCCCCAAATGTTGGAACAAGCATTGAGTGGAGAGTACGATGTAATTACTGGAATACGTCAAAAAAGAAAAGATTCGCTCGTTAAGAAAATCCCCTCTAAAATCGCCAACTTTTTGGTGCGTCGCATTACCAAATTAGACATAAAAGATAACGGTTGTGCCCTAAAAGTCTTTACCCGTGATATCGCCAAAGACCTCAACCTCTATGGTGAGATGCATCGCTTTATAACCTTATTGGCCCATTTGGAAGGTGCACAAATAAAACAGGTTCCCGTAAAACACCACGCGCGCCATGCAGGTGTATCAAAATATGGTTTGGAACGTGTTTTTAAGGTAGTTGCCGATATGATGCTGCTTTTGTTCATTAGAAAGTATTTTCAGCGACCGATACACCTTTTCGGTATTTTTGGTGTATTACTCATCATGCTCGGCTTTCTGATCAATGTTTATTTGCTCATCGTAAAGTTCGGCATGGGCGAGGATATCGGAACACGCCCTTTGCTCATTTTCGGTATGATGTTTATCTTGGGAGGCATACAATTGTTTACCATAGGAATCGTAATGGAACTACTGATTCGAACCTACTATGAATCACAGAAAAAGCGGCCATATAGAATAAAAAAAATTTCCATAGGTGGTGAATCGTAAAAAGCTCATGACGGCCCTTAAAGTGGTCGTAAGTATTGCCCTTGTCTATTTTATTTTCACCAAAATCAATCTTCGGGAAATAGGAGCGGTACTCAAAGGCGCCGATCCGACATATCTTATATTGGCGGTATTGTTGTTTACGGCTTCAAAAATTATTTCCGCAGTGAGGGTAAACCTTTATTTTCACCGTATTGGTATACCACTCACTCAAATCGCCAACTTAAAGCTGGCCTTTTTAGGTATGTTCTATAACCTTTTTTTCCCAGGAGGTATCGGTGGGGACGCCTACAAAGGTTATTTGCTCAAAAAAAACTTCGACATCAAGACGAAGCGCGTGGTGTCTGTCTTGGTATTAGATCGGCTCAGTGGGCTCTTACTCCTATTCATCTACGCCTGTATCCTTGCGTTGCTTCTAAACAATGACGCCTTAACCCCATTTAATTGGGCATTTATAACGGCCATAGTATTAAGTATTACTGTTTTTTGGTTCTTGAACAAAAAATTATTCCCCTATCTGCTCCCAATATTCTGGAAATCGTTTGCGCTTTCTGCTTTGGTACAACTGGCCCAGTTGATCAGTGTCATGATGATTCTCAAAGCACTGGGTATCGTGGCTACTACTTGGGCCTATCTCTTTATTTTTCTAATATCATCGATTGTGGCTGTATTGCCAATGACCATTGGGGGAATCGGAAGTAGAGAAGTGACTTTTTTCTATGGGGCTTCTTTACTCATGCTCGATGAAAACACTTCAGTAACCATAAGTATGGTTTTCTTTTTGATAACGGCTTTAGTATCCTTATTTGGTGTTTATTTTCATTTCAGAAAGATTGCACTGAATGTGGTTCAAACAGCGTAAACCCCGGTATTTCAAAATTTATCGCCATTAATAAATATGAATGAGATGCATTTTTCGAAGTATTTTTTTACGTGTATTCGGGTTTAGAAATTTGGCTTGCAACCTCGTGATCCGGAATTGATTTACCGAATATTGGCGGTCCCAATCGAAACCCTTCCTATGCAACTCCCCTAGTTCTTCATCGCTTACATAGACCCAAACATTTTTTTTGCCTTCGATATCTTTAATGGAGGAAATTTCAACGGGCTTCTTATTGTAGAAGTCCAGACCCCAGGTATGGGCCGGTGAAAGTTTACAAATACCATCCACGGGAACCTCATGCTCTTTTATTTTTGCCGCCATGGAAGAACCCCCTTGGTATTTCAAAAGCGAAGGATAAAAATGCATATTCAAAATAGCGTTTAAAAACACGGAACTCAATACTGAAATCGTAATAATCTTAAAGTAATAATCTTCTTGTTTGAGTATATAATACACAATTGCCAGCGCCAAAGAAACTTTCCAAATGTAGTGGTATGGGTCGTTAGACTTAAAAACAAGATAACATATGAAGGTAGCGGCAATAAAGATCAGACCCAAAATAAAATACTGTACCCCCAATAAGACCTTGATAAACTTTCTTTCAGGATTTTTATATAAGCCATGTATATATGAGGCCGCTAGAACTGAAAAAAGTGGAATTACTATATTTAAGTAGTGAGGTAGTTTGAACTGTGCAAAACTGATGATTATAAATATAAGTGTAATTCCCCCTATGGTGAGCATTTCACTGTTAGAATTAAAAACAAACCTTGACTTTACGAGTGCCTTTGCCCGATTCCAGTACGCCAAGAGCCCTAAAACCGTCCATGGTAGAAACACCCATAAAAAAGTATGGAAAAAGAAGAAATAATCACTACTATTTTTTCCAACTCCTTCTCCGCTCAACCGTTCAAAACTTTGTTCCCAAAAAATAAAAAAGATACCGCTTCGATTACCCTTTCCCCTTATAATCTTCTCAGGATGCAAATCGAACTGATGATAATAGGCATACAGCATGGGAGCAATGGCCAGTCCAAAAACGAGCAAACCGATGACTACGCGCCAATTTAAAAAAGCCTTCCATTTTTTGGTATAACCCAAGTGGCACAATAAGGGTAAGCCAATCACCAAAAGTGCAATTTGACCTTTAGTAGAAAAAGCTATTCCCGCTCCAAATGCCCCTAAAACTATACTACTTAAAGTTCTTCGTTCTATATAAGCAGTAAGCTGCCAAATGGCAAAAATAGTCGAACCCGTAAGTACGGCATCGGTACGCACATCTATTACAGAAAGCACAATGGTCTGTGCGGTCATAAAGATTAGGGCGGCCAACTTACCCGTCTCACGATTGTAGAGTAGTTTTCCAAGCCCAAAACAACTATAGGCACCAAGCAAAGTGGCCAAAAGGGCCGGAATACGATAGGCCCAGTCATGAATGCCAAAAACCTTAAAAGAGAGTGCGGCCAGCCAATAATGCATATGAGGTTTATCAAGATACTCCTCAGTGCCCTTGAACAAGCTTAGAAAATCATTTTCTTGAACCATTCGCATGGCCATGACCGCAAATTGGGCAGAATCGTTTTCAAAAAGCGTGGCAAACATTCCGGCTATATAAACCAAAACAATCAAAAACATAAAAAACCAATACCTCAGGTTAGAGATCATAGGCGGAATCTGTGAATTGCAAATATAAATAACTTTGAAAACAACCAGCTCAAAATCAAACCTATTCCTATTCCAGTGAGCACATCCAAGGGAAAATGAACACCAATATAGATACGACTATAGGCAACAATAAAAGCCCATAACATCAAGAAAATTCCTATGTAACGTAGTTTTGACTTCAGCAGAAAAGTAAAGAAAAATGCCACAGCAAAAGAATTTGCCGCATGGGCCGAAAAATAACCAAATTTACCCCCACATGACTCTTTGACCAAACGCATAAGCGAATTTAACTCTGGGTCATGACAGGGTCTTAAACGTTGTACTCCGTATTTAAAAAAATTGGCCAGTTGGTCCGTTGTAAGAATTAAGATGGCCATCGTGACCAAAACAAGTATTGTTTTTTTAAACCCATAAAACTTATACGACAAACCGATAAGAGTTGCATAAAGCGCTAAGCTTACAAAATTCCACTTGTAGGTAATAAAGAGCCAAAAACCGTCCCAATGAGAACTCCCCATATTATTGAGCCATAAAAAAAAGGCTTCATCATGATGTATCAAATCTTCAAGCATAGGCCTATCTATTCCTCGTAGCGTTCGACTTCCCTATCATAGAACTCGGTAGCTTGGGCAACAAGGTTCTCAGTTTCTGTTTCCAATTCCTTCTCGTCCTCTTTGGAAAACTCCTCAAACCATTCTACCTCATCATTTTCTAAGTTTATGATAAATCGAGGATATTCGGTGTGCACCACAAATACAGCGGTGGGATAATCGGTATTGTCACCTAATAAAAATTTTGGCAATTGCATTTTAAATAGATTTATAGGGTTAATGGTATTTCCTTCATTTTTTTGAGAGATCTGCCTATTCTGTTTTTAATGGAGTAACAATTGTTTTGGACACAATCAGTTTTCTTGTCAAATAGTTAAACCGAATATACAATAATATGGCCGATGCCGTAAGCCCGGTAAGCAGACCAATCCATATACCTGTACTTTCCAGCTCGGTATACAGCCCTAAATAGAAAGAAATAGGAAAACCGATAAGCCAATAGGCCACAAAAGTAATCCAAGTAGGTATCTTCACATCTTGCAAGCCTCTTAAAGCACCCAAAACAACTACTTGAATACCGTCTGATATCTGAAAGAAGGCAGCTACAAGCAGTAGCTTGGCGGTTAATTCGATGACCTCGGTATTATCGACAATATTGATCAAATCTTTCTCATCTAAATATAGGGTCGGGAACCAATGCCTGCCCACCAAAAACAAAATGGCAAAGACAATTTCTAAAAGAAATGTGAGAAAAAAAATAGAGATTGCAATGCGCCTGAGTTCTTTAAAGCTTTGCAACCCTTTTTGATTTCCGACCCTAATCATCGCCGCAACCCCCAAGCCCATGCCTACCATAAAGGTCATACTACTCAAGTTCAGGGCAATTTGATTTGCAGCTTGCGGATTCTTGCCCAATACGCCACTCAACCAAATGGCAGCGGTAAAAATAGCCACCTCAAAAAACATTTGAAGTGCCGAGGGAAATCCCAAACTTATGATTTTGTTCATCACCTTTTTTTCAATTTTCCTAAAATTGAAGCCCGTAACATAATCATGAAACTTTTTCTTACTGTTCAGCAAGATCCAAATAAATATTAGCATTACTATTCTTGATACCAACGTGCCGATCGCCGCTCCCACAATGCCTAACTTGGGAAAGCCCAAAGAACCGAATATCAATAGGTAGTTCAAGACGATGTTGACCACATTGGCGATAATAGTGGCGTACATTGGGTATTTGGTTTGGGAAAGGCCCTCAGAAAATTGCTTGAAAGCTTGAAACATAATTAAGGGCACTAGTGAAAAAGCCACTAAATCTAAATAGGGCAACGCCAGTTCAACCACTTCAGGCGGCTGTTTCATTAAATATATCAAGGGTTCTGACAACAGAATTAGAACAAAAAGGGATAATCCTAGCAGGGTACAGAGTACCAACCCATGTTTTAACGCGCTTTTTCCATCTGCCTTTTTCCCAGCGCCATCCGCCTCGGCCACCAAAGGAGTTATTGCCGTTGAAAATCCAATGCCCAACGACATGGCAATAAATACAAAACTATTGCCCAAAGATACGGCGGCTAGTTCGGCGGTACCCAATTGCCCGACCATAACATTGTCGGCAAAGGCCACAAAACTATGGCCCAACATGCCAAGGATTACAGGAGTCGCCAATTTTAAATTGTAGCGGAATTCTTTTGTGTATTGTTGTAACAAAGTCTTTTTTTGGATTTGTTTGATCGGCACTTATTGTTCCCTTTAATTGGAGATTTATCGGTGCCCACTATGTTTCGCTTCTTCCCAAAAAACGTCCATTTCTTGCAACGTCATCTCTTTTAGAGACTTCCCTATTCCTTTTGCCCGTTCTTCGAGGTATTGAAAACGCTTTACAAATTTTTTATTGGTGCGCTCTAGCGCATTTTCGGGGTTGATATTCAGAAATCGGGCATAGTTTACCATTGAAAACAGTACGTCGCCAAACTCCGCTTCCATAGCATCGTGTTCGTTTTTATCGATTTCGGTCTGAAGTTCGGCAAGCTCTTCCTGTAACTTTTTAAAAACTTGTTCGGGCTTTTCCCAATCAAAGCCTACCCCTGCAACCTTATCTTGAATACGATTTGCCTTAACCAAGGCCGGCAACCCAGCTGGCACTCCTTCCAATACGCTTTTCTTACCCTCTTTCAATTTTAGGTTTTCCCAATTACGCTTTACTTCCTCTTCATCGGCCACTTTAACATTACCATAGATATGCGGGTGTCTATTTATCAATTTTTCACAAATCTCATTCGAGACATCCGCCATATCAAAATCTTCGGTCTCAGAGCCAATTTTCGCGTAAAAAACAATATGCAACAGCAAGTCGCCCAATTCTTTTTTTACTTCCTCCAAATTGTTTTCCAATATAGCATCACCCAGTTCATAGGTTTCCTCGATTGTCAAATGTCGCAAGGTCTCCATGGTCTGCTTCTTGTCCCACGGACATTGCTCACGAAGCTCGTCCATAATTGTCAATAATCGATCAAAAGCCTTAAGTTGGGATTCCCTAGAATTCATAAACTGAAATTTTGGCAAAAGTACGAATCTAAGATGTTAGACCGTGTTGTATTATTTAGTATTTTAGAAGACTCAAAAAAGGACATTTTTCAATTCGATTCGCCAACCAATGCGATATATTGTAGGTTCTTCATTGTACTAAGCCACATACACTGGAAATAATCTTAAAACAAATTACCACCTAGCATGAGAACATTTAAAAAAGCAGTTCTTCTTATAATTTTTTCATTTTTTTTGAATACTGCTACTGCCCAAGACCTTTCAGAAAAAGCCAATAACTTTTTAAGCACCCTAACACAAGAACTAAAAGCAAAAGCCTTTTTCCCATTGGACGATGCGGAGCGAACAAATTTCAACTTTGTACCAATGGATCGCAAAGGTCCCACCTTTCACGATTTCAATGAAACACAGAAACAGGCCGCGTTAGATTTACTGAGGGCCTCGCTCAGCGAAGATGGCTACCGCAAAACAACAGATATCATGTCTCTCGAAAAGGTTCTTCACGAACTGCTTAACGACCCTAGCAAAACAATGTCAGACGGAAGGCCGTATCGGGATCCGCTAAACTATCACTTTTGCATTTTTGGCACTCCCTCACCTACCGACTTTTGGGGCTGGCGTTTTGAAGGGCACCACGTATCGGTAAACTTCACGTCGACCCAAGGAAAAATCATTTCTTCGACCCCGAGTTTCTTTGGCTCAAACCCGGGTATTGTTCAAAGTACGGCGGCAAAAGGCAAGGAAGTATTGAAAAAAGAAACAGACCTTGGTTTTAAACTTGTAAATTCTCTTGAACCAAATCAGTTAAAAACGGCGAAGTTCTCAGATGAAGCCCCCTACGAAATTATCACCACCAACAAAGTAGAAGTCGGGGTCATAGAAACTAAAGGCATTACATATTCGGCGCTTACTAAAAACCAGAAAGAAATATTCATGGAACTTTTAAATGTATATTTAGGTACCTATGAAGCCGACTTTGCCGCTCATTTCAAAAAGAGAATAAAAAAAGCAGGGATGGAAAACCTCCGATTTGCATGGGCAGGAAGCTTAAAAGCCGGCATACCCAACTACTATCGTATTCATGGGCCGATTCTTTTGATTGAATACGCCAACACCCAGAACAATGCCAATCATGTACACACTGCGATTCGTGATTTGGAAAACGATTTTGCCAAGAGCGCATTGAAAGAACATTACGAAGAACATCACCATAACTAAAAAGCAATGGCAACACGAAGAGATTTTTTCACCCAATCGGCCTTACTGGCCTTGGGAACGATGGTAGCTCCATCCTACGCCCTATCACCCCCAAAGAATTTAAAATTAGGGGTTCAACTGTACACTTTTAGAAAAGAAATGGCTGCCGACCCCAAAGGCACCTTAAAACAAATTGCCGCAATAGGTATCAAAGAAATTGAAACGGCTCGAAGTTCTAAAGGCCATTACTACGGACTTTCCCCTAAGGAAATGAAAAGAACTTGCGCCGATTTGGGCATGAACCTTAAAAGTGGTCATGTCGCACTTGATAAGAATTTTCAAAAAACCATGGAAGAAGCCGCAGCATCGGGTCAAGAATATCTTATTTGTTCTTCAATGCCCTCCAATGGCCAAACCGTCGACAACTATAAAAAAGTTGCCGATGCCTTTAATAAGGCCGGTGAAGATTGCAAAAAAATGGGACTTAAATTCGGATACCACAACCACGGTTATGAGTTTGAATCAGATCAAGGTAAAGTACTCTATGACATTTTAATGGATAACACCCAACCCGACTTAGTACATATGGAATTGGACCTCGGATGGGTAGTTATGGGCGGCAAAGACCCGCTCGACTATTTTAAAAAGTACCCGAAACGTTTCCCTTTGTGGCATTTGAAGGATATGAACCTAAAAGAAGGTCACAGTACCGAATTCGGAAAAGGTGCACTTGATATCACAGCTATGATAGCCAATAGAAAAGCTTCCGGTGTAAAACATATTTTTATAGAACAGGAGGAATATGCCAGTACCCCTATGGAAAGTATGAAACACAACATGAACTACATGCACCACCTGTAATCTTAGCTCGTAAGCAAAGAAGTGTGGCTTCGTTCATAAGGTTTTCAAACTGGTCGAATATTCTCGATTTTAAGGGTATTCGAGCGCCTTGGCCCTATCGGATCATACATAAATCTATCATGTCCATTCAATTGCTGTCGATGTGTAGGTGCATTCGAAATTTCATATGGAATGAGAAAAGCCACTTTTACCCATGAGTCCCGTAAAAAACAGAAGTTTTTTAAATTTCTCTTCGTACATTAATACCCAAAATTGCACCGTATGAAAAATGGCAAAAGGCTTTTCTTTAGCGTACTCCTACTATTCTCGATGATGTTATCGCTCTCCGCGCAAAAAACACCACTTATCGCCGATGGTGCTAAAATTACTTTGGTAGCTTCCGATTATACGTTTACGGAAGGGCCGGCAGTAGACCAAGAAGGTAATGTGTTTTTCACCGACCAACCCAACGATCGTATTATCAAGTGGGCGGTATCAGACGGTTCAGTATCAGTTTATATGGAACCCTCGGGAAGAGCGAACGGATTATACTTTGATCGTCAAGGCAATTTATTGGCCTGTGCCGACGAGAAGTTTCAACTCTGGCGTATTGACCCTAAGAAAAATGTTACGGTTCTTGTTGATGGATTTGAAGGTAAAAACCTCAATGGCCCTAATGATTTATGGGTTGATTTAAAAGGAGGCATTTATTTTACAGATCCTTTTTACAAACGCGATTATTGGGAGCGTACCGAAAAAGAAATTAAAAACGAACGGGTCTATTACCTTACGCCTTCAATGGAAAAAATTAAAATTGTCGCCAACGACTTTGTTCGGCCGAATGGTATTGTGGGTTCTCCTGATGGTAAAACCCTCTATGTTTCCGATATTGGCGCCAAAAAAACCTATTCCTATAATATCAGCGAAGATGGTTATCTTACCAACAAACAACTGTTTGTCGATATGGGTTCCGATGGCATGACATTAGACAATAAAGGCAACGTGTATTTAACGGGGAAAGGGGTAACGGTATTCAATTCCGCGGGAGAACAGATTCAACACATCCCCATAGACCAAAATTGGACAGCAAATGTCACCTTTGGCGGCAAAGATCAAAAAACACTTTTTATAACCGCTATGAATTCACTCTATACCTTGCAAATGAATGTTCATGGGGTTACCCACCAAAATTGAGATTCACAATGTCACGATATCATCATTTCAATAGACTTGCGGTTATCATTTTTATAATCTTACTCGCAACCGTTCCGCAATTAGCAACGAGTCAAACCGACCAGCCATTAAAAGTCGGTATTGCCGGCATCACCCATTCCCACGTGCATCAACTTTTAAGAAGGCCTGAGCAAGGAGATATTAAAATTGTCGGAATAGCCGAAGCCAATAGAGATTTAGCAAAGCGATATGCCAATCGTTACGGATATTCGATGGATATTGTTTTTAATACGGTAGAAGAAATGATAGCTGCTACGCAACCAGAAGCAGTTACCGCTTTTGGAAGTATCTATGACCATTTGGGCGTTGTTGAAGCTTGTGCTCCTAAAGGGATACATGTTATGGTCGAAAAACCTTTGGCTGTAAGTATTGCCCATGTTAAAAAAATGGAGGCGTTGGCCAAAAAACATAATATTCATTTATTGACCAATTACGAAACAACTTGGTATTCATCGAATCATAAGGCGTATGAAATGGTCGAAGATAATGCCATTGGCGAACTACGTAAAATAGTAGTGCACGACGGACATGAAGGTCCGGAGGAAATAGGTGTGAATCCTGAATTTTTAGAATGGCTGACCGACCCCATAAAAAATGGTGGCGGAGCCGTGATAGACTTTGGCTGCTATGGTGCCAACTTAGTCACATGGTTGATGAAGGGGGAACGCCCCATTTCGGTAATGGCCATGACCCAAACCATTAAGCCTGAAAAGTATCCAAAAGTTGATGATGAAGCTACTATTTTGTTGAAATTCCCAAAAAGTCAAGCTATCATTCAAGCCTCATGGAACTGGCCTTTCTCACGAAAAGATATGGAGATATATGGAAAAACAGGATTTATTTTCAGCGACAACGCTACCGATATCCGTTACCGTCTTGATTCAAAGAAAGCAGTGAAAAGTGAAAAATTAGAAAAAAGAGAGGCTCCATATAACGATCCGTTTTCCTTTTTGGCCGCGGTAATAAACAAAAAGATAACGCTGCCATCTTATGCATTGTCGTCCTTGGAAAATAATGTAGTAGTCGTAGAAATTTTAGAAATGGCCAAAGAAAGTGCCGAAACTGGTAAAGCTGTGCTATTTAAGCAGTGAAGAGAACGAAAATTTTAAATGCGTGATTAATGTCTTGCCTAGAAAAAACAATGCTAAAGCCAAAAATTGAATTCTTCCCCAAAAAACGGGTCGTTGGCAAATCGCTGCGAATGTCATTGGTGCAAAATAAAACCCACGAATTATGGCAAAGTTTTATGCCATTACGAAATACCGTTAAAAATAAAGTAGGCACTGATTTCTATTCAATACAGGTATATGACAATGTTTCTTACTTTGAAAATTTTGACCCCAAAATAGAATTCACCAAATGGGCGGGCATAGAAACCACAGAAAATGATAGTTTACCAGAAAATCTGGAAACCTTGGAATTGGATGAAGGTCTTTATGCTATTTTCCAACATAAAGGCTCAAGTACGGACACTAGTATTTTCCAATACATTTTCGCAACTTGGTTACCCGTATCCGATTATGAATTGGACCACAGGCCACATTTTGAAATCTTAGGAGAAAAATACAAAAATCAAGACCCCAATTCCGAAGAGCAAATATGCATACCCGTCAAACCAAAAAAAAATATCTTAAATTATAAAAATCAACAACCATGACCATTCGTAATCTTTTTGACCCTAAGGAGTCCCAAGAAACCATTGAACGACTAAATAATTTAAGCTCGGAAACGCAACCTTTATGGGGAAAAATGAGCGTAGCGCAGATGTTGGCCCACTGTAATGTGGCCTATGAACTCGTTTATGAAGACAAGCATGCAAAGCCAAAAGGATTCAAAAAGTTTTTGATCAAACTCTTTGCCAAAAATATTGTAGTCGGACCAAAACCTTATAAGAAAAATAGTCCCACATCTCCAATTTTTGTAATTAGCGACCCTCGGGATTTTGAAAAAGAAAAGAAACGGTTGATCGATCATATTGAAAAAACGCAACAATTGGGAGGTGCCCATTTTAACAACAAAGAATCACATGCCTTCGGCCCCTTAACGGAAAAAGAATGGAATATTTTATTTTCCAAACACTTAGACCATCACCTGCAGCAGTTTGGGGTTTAAAAAGTTTTGATTCTATTTCATTCGAAACACACCCTTCAAATGCAGCATTGGAAATAATAGGCGGCCTAAAATATTCAACATTTTTTCTATCTTACACATTCCTAATTAAACAACCTCAACCATGACTGCTTATATTTTTGAATTTATCGGAACCGGTATGCTAATTCTTTTGGGCAACGGTATTGTAGCCAATGTGGTCTTAAAAGGAACCAAGGGATCCGATGCTGGTTGGACGGGAATTTCCCTGGCGTGGGGCATTGCCGTTTTTGTAGGTGTATTTATCAGCGGGAATGTTAGTGGTGCTCACTTGAATCCTGCAGTTTCATTAGGTTTGGCTGTCGCCGGAAAATTTGACTGGGCCTTGGTACCGGGCTATGCAGTTGCCCAAATTCTCGGGGCCATGATGGGCAACCTGCTTGTATGGCTGACCTATAAAAAGCAATACGATGCTACCGAAAACCAAGATGCACTTTTAGCTACTTTTTGTACTGCTCCTGCCATTCGCAGCCCTTTTTGGAATTTTGTAACGGAAGTCATCGGTACATTTGCATTGGTTTTTGGAGTATTTTACATCGCCGGCGGCACGTTTTCTGAAGAACCTGTATCCTTAGGGTCTTTGGATGCCCTTCCGGTTGCCTTGTTAGTCATGGGAATAGGTTTTGCACTTGGTGGCCCTACAGGCTACGCCATTAATCCTGCACGAGATTTCGGTCCACGGCTCTTACATGCATTGCTTCCGTTAAAAGGAAAAGGCAGTAGTGACTGGGGCTATGCTTGGGTTCCTATCATTGGTCCGTTAACAGGCGGTGCCCTTGCTGCCGGGGTATTTCTTTTGTTGGGCGCATAATTCCTAAATTTCTTCCTTAAAATTATAGCAATGGCTTTTCTACGCATATTATTAATTCTTTTAGTGTTCAACTGGAGTTTTGCTCAAGAGGATGACCTCACTTTATCTTTTTATGGAACGGAGCACTTTTTAATAGAAGGTACTCAGGTCGATGCATCACGCAAAGAAAGTCCGTATGACAGATTGCCCGCCTCACATAAAGAAAAAGTTAGGGAGGCCGTCTGGAATCTTTCAAAAAATTCTGCCGGTATTTCCATCCGTTTTCACACCAATTCAACCCGAATAGCGGCCCGGTGGACACTTTTGAACGACAATAGTATGAACCACATGGCCGATAGTGGTATTAAAGGTGTTGATTTATATGCGAAGAACGACAATGGACATTGGCAGTACGTCAATACAGGCCGACCTACCGATAAAGCCAATGAAAGTGTACTTGTAAAAAACATGAATGGTAAAGAGCGGGAGTATAAAATATATTTACCGCTTTACGATGGCGTAACCCAATTGGAAGTAGGTATTGACGAAAACAGTACTATACGTAAAGCAGAACAAAATAGTAAAAAACCCTTAGTCTTTTACGGTACCAGTATTACGCAAGGTGGTTGTGCATCACGCACAGGAATGGCCCACACCAATATCATAGCTAGAAAATTAAAACGCGATTGCATCAATTTCGGGTTCAGTGGTAATGGCAAAATGGAGCCGCCCATAACCGAAGTCATTTCAGAAATCGACGCTAAGATTTTTATAATCGAATGTCTCCCGAACATGACGCCCGAAGAGGTCACTGAACGCACCGTTCCATTGGTCAATTATCTGAGGTCGAAAAAACCGGACACGCCAATTTTACTCGTAGAAAACTTTTTCTATGAAGGGGCATTTTTAGACCATACCAAAAGGCTCAAAACCATAGAAAAAAACGTGGCATTAAAGGCTGAATTTGATAAACTTGTTGCTCAAAATACTGGAAGCATCTTTTATATCGCTACGGAAAATGCCTTTGGCCAAGACCATGAAGGTACTGTAGACGGTGTACATTTTACCGATTTGGGCTTTTTAAACTATGCTGCTTTTTTGATTGCAGAATTCGACCGTTTGAAGCTGATCGATTAAAATCCAGTAACCTAAAAACAGCATACTATTCAAAAAAGGGCACTCCTTTTTCCGCATATTTTCGCATGCCTTCCTCATTGATATCGACACCGATACCTGGTTTTTCGGAAAGTGTAATAAAGCCGTTTTCGACCATAGGACCATCGAAAGTCACGATTTCCTTGAACATCCGATTTTTATGGAAATAGATCTGCCATTCCAGAATCATAAAATTGGGCACCGAGGCACAAACATGACACGAAGCCATGGCACCGAGATACGATGCCACCATATGTGGCGCAAAAGGCACATAATATAAGCTGGCCAAATTTGCAATGCGTTGCGCCTCCCCTAGCCCACCGGCCTTTTGCAAATCTGGCATGATAATATTTACCGCACCGATTTCAAGCATTCTTCGAAAACCATATGCCAGATAATGGTTCTCCCCAGCGCAAATGGGGGTAGAGGTAGAATCGGTGATTTGCTTATATGCATCGATATTTTCCGCAGCAATGGGTTCTTCCAGCCACATCATGTTCAAAGGTTCTAAAAGTTTGGCAACCTTCATTCCCGTTACCGCGTCATATCGCCCGTGCATATCGGCACAGATATCGATATTCGGGCCTACTTCTTGGCGGGTAGCTGCCATTTGGTCGTACATACGTTGCAATTCCGCAGGACTTGCCGTCCAATTGTAGTGATCATATTTATTAGGGTCATTGGCCTGATCCAAGTCGAATTTGACGGCAGTAAAGCCCATGTCAACAGCTTCCCTGGCCGCAACTGCAAAATCTTTGGGCTGAGGCAACTTGTTTTGGTACAAAGCGGTATCCATATAAACTCTGATCTTATCCCTAAACTTACCCCCCAAAAGTTGATAGACCGGAACATCAAGTGCTTTTCCCGCCAAATCCCACAAAGCTGTTTCTATAGCGGTCAGCACAGCAACATACATGCCCGACTGCGCTCCTTGAAAAAACCCGGATTTGCGAATATCTTCAAAAAGACGATGGATATTCAAAGGGTTTTTCCCTTTTATACGGGCACCAAACTTTTTTACCAAATGATAAGTACCAGGCACCGCATCGGCTCCTTCCCCACATCCATAGATACCCTGATCGGTATACACCTTCACAAATAGCGCACTGCCGTTTCGAATATAAGCACATTTAACATCGGTGATTTTCAGGGTAGATGGTGCTGAACGCTTAGGCGCTTTATCAATTGCCGATTCATAACCTTGGCCATAACTCGAAATAAAACCGAAACCTGTACCGGCCAATAAACTTTTCGAAATAAAAGAGCGCCTATCATTTTTCATAATATATTTTTTACCAAGTTCTCGTTTTCAACAATTGCTGTATTTGTGCTTTTGGTACGGGCAATGCATCTATATGGTCGTTCAACCATTGGGAAAAATCCTTTTCTATAGCATCTGACCATCGTGAATCGATTTGTCCGGCCGTATATTTTTGTTCTCGCAATCTTTGATGTCCGAACATATCCCTAAGTCGAACCACCTCAGATGTTTTGACCACTTTTTCGACTAAATGCGGCGGAATAAAAATAACTCCACCGTCTCGGCCTAACACCACATCGCCCGGCATCACCGTAGCCATACCAATACGGGTAGGCGTATTGATACCGATTAAAGTTGTGTTTAAATCCCCATCAGGATTATTCAAATGGTGCGAAGGATGATAGGTTTTAAAAAAAGAGGTAAACGAACCAAGTTCCTTTAGTCCATTGATATCGCGGATAGCGCCGTTATATACAATTCCCTTTCCCGATTTCGCAAAAATGGAATTGGCCAGGTTATCGCCAATTGTGGGTCCATCTACATGCGCCCCGAATTGGTCGACAACGTACACATCTCCTTGAATGAGCATATCTATAACCCAAGAATTCTGTGACTTGATTCGACCATCATTTTGATGTCCTTTTTCATCAATAACCCGATGAATATCAGGTCTCCCCGGCATAAAAGTCGCTGTCACTGCCCTACCGACCAATACGCTATCAGGATTGATAACTTGCCAGTTTTCGGCGTATTGGTATTTATAATTTTCACCTTTTAAAACTGCCCAAGCCTCTTCCAAGGTTACTAATTTCATTCGGTCCAATAGTTGGTCTGAAACATACGGCCGGCCATCTTCTAAGCGTTCACCTTTCCATTCCGGAGTCAAAAAAACAAGTTCCTCTTTCGAAATTTGTTGCGAATAGGCCATAAAGAGCGACCCGAACAACAGTAGTGCTACCATTTTCTTCATTGGAGACCAGTTTTTATTTATTCATTAAAACAGAAGATATACTACCAAATATATAAAAACAGAACGCTATTTTTAACAAAAAGATAAATTATAATGACACAAACTACACTTTTACCAATAACAATTTACTATCGCCAAAGTTCTCCAAATTTGAAGGGTTATTGTGCTTTTTTAAATAGGTTTAAGGCAACTATTCTATAGTCAAGACGCAGACTGTACGGGTAAAATAATTTGACCGATTCCCAAATTAGGAGTACCTTAATCCTCTTAAATTTGAGAATCTATGAGGTTTTGTTTACTTACATTATTTTTTATCGGATTTCTTGCGAACGCCCAAGACCCTGCGCGGTTTGCCGATCAAGTTGCAAGCATACAAAAGAAGTATGCATCGACATTGGACGAATCAAAGGAAACCATTGTATTTACAGGAAGCTCCACCATTCGCATGTGGAAAAATCTTCAAACGCTATTTCCTGATCATCAGATAGTAAATTCAGGATTCGGTGGCTCCCAGGCTTCCGATTTATTGGCGTATTCCGATGAGCTCATTTCGAACTTTCGACCAAAAAAAGTTTTTATTTACGAGGGTGACAATGATATTTCCGCTAAGAAAAAACCGAAAGATATCATAACCACTTTTAAGCAACTTATAGCTCAAATCAGGAAAAAGAATGAAAATATTCAAATCATTCTTCTTGCCGCCAAACCCAGCTTAGCCCGATGGGAACTTAAGCGCAAATACAAACAGCTCAATCGTAAATTTAAAAGATTGAGCAAAAAAGACAACAGCTTGGAATATGTTGATGTTTGGCACCCGATGTTGGATGGTAAAATGGTAAAGCAAGATATTTTTATTGAAGACGGATTACATATGAACGCCAAAGGTTACGGACTTTGGTACGACGTAGTTAAACCTTATGTGGAAAAACTATAATATAAGTTTTGATTGCATCTGACGGAATGATCAACAAAGAAAAAACGAAATAAAAAATATGAAATCGATCCTTATAAAAACAATACTTGCGGTTATCATAATGGGGGCATTGGTCGCCTGCGCGGAAAACAAAAAACCTGAAATCAACTTTCCGCCTACAGATTTATCAGTGGCGAATATGATTCCTAAACCTTTAAAAACCATTGCGACCAATAATGCTTTCGGTCTCGATCAATTTACAACAATCTATACTTCACAGACCGACAATGGTTTTGTAGAAGTGGGCCATTATCTTTCTGACAAGATCAGCGAAGTCACCAAATTGAACTTGCTCGTCAATGAAAAATCGGAAAATACGGTAGATCGCATAATTTACATCAATCAATCTGATAGTACAGATCTTGCCACCAACGAGTCATACCAATTATACATTACCAAAGATTCGGCGATTATTAATTCTAAAACTGCCGAGGGAGCGTTTAGGGCCGTTCAGACTTTTCGGCAAATCATTCCGGAAAGCAGTAACGATACACTGGCCGAGCAACCAATATGGCCGATTCCCACTGGAAAAATCATAGACGCCCCAAATTTCGAATATCGCGGTAGTATGCTTGATGTTGCCCGGCATTTTTTTAGCGTCGAAGACGTGAAAAAGTATATTGACATCTTAGCATATTACAAGTATAGTATTTTGCATTTGCACCTATCCGATGATCAAGGTTGGCGCATTGAAATCAAGTCATGGCCAAAACTTACCGAAGTTGGCGGAAGCACTGAGGTAGGTGGTGAAAGTGGCGGATTTTATACCCAAGAAGAATACAAAGAAATTGTAGACTACGCTGCCGCCAATTACATAACCGTAGTTCCCGAAATCGATATGCCGGGGCACACCAATGCGGCCTCGGTCTCTTATCCCTTTCTAAACGGGAATGGAAAAAAAGTAAAATTATATGAAGGCACCCATGTAGGCTTTAGCACTTTCGACACGAGAAAGGACACTGTTTATGCCTTTATTGATGACGTTGTTCGAGAAATTTCTGCCATTACCCCTGGTCCCTATTTTCATATGGGCGGAGACGAAAGTCATGTGACCAAAAAAAACGACTATATCCATTTTGTCAACAAAGTCGAAAAAATCGTAAAAAAGTATGGCAAACGGATGATCGGGTGGGATGAAATTGTGACGGCCGATATCGACAACCAGGCTATTGCCCAATTTTGGTCCAGTAAGGAAAATGCCGATATGGCCGTAAAGAAAGGAATGAAGGTTATTTTATCTCCCGCGAAAAAGGCTTACCTCGATATGCAGTATGACTCCCTATCGAAACACGGGCTTCATTGGGCCGCTTTTGTTCCCGTAGATAGCGCCTATATCTGGACACCCGAAAATTATGAAGGCATTCCCACAGAAAATATTCTGGGTATCGAGGCTCCTTTATGGTCTGAAACTATCAGCACTATTGACGAACTGGAATATCTGGCCTTTCCAAGAGCCATTGGCCATGCCGAACTCTCTTGGAGTACTCAAGAAAACCGTGATTGGGGAAATTATAAAGTGCGTTTGGCGAACCAGGCCCCTTACCTTGACCGTATGGATGTTAAATACTACCCATCAAAACTGATTGATTGGAAAAAGAGTAAGTATTCGTATACCGAGATTAAAAAAGATTAAAATCAATAAAACCCATTCAAAAGGGGTTGTCTAATTGAAGTGGATGGATTAAATAATGGATGTAATTTTAGTAACCATCAACTTGACACTATCAATCAATGAATAACGATAAGCCAAAAGTATTCATAAGCTATTCTTCTTCCGATAGTGATTTTGCAGAACTGATGAAGATGAAGCTGGAGGATGCGGGTATAATCGTTTGGCGGGATGTTCACGAAATTGCCGCAGGCGAAGAATGGCGCAATGAAATTGATTTTGGTCTTTTACGTTCCGACACAGTACTTGTTCTACTCACGAAAACCTCCTCAAAATCATCATATGTCACTTATGAATGGGCTTGGGCAATGGGCAATGGAAAAAACATTATTCCTATTCTGATGGAACCTTGTGAGGTACATCCCAGAATCAAAGTACTGCAATATCTAGACTTCCAAGATCGAAAGAGACCGTGGCCCCCACTTATCGATCGTATCAAGGAACTCCAACTTCAAAAATCAAACACTGCATCGAACACTGAAGAGCTTTCATTGGAGGCTATATTCGACGGCATCAAGGCCTTGGCAAATGTGAATGCAAAACAAGACAGCAGAACCACAAATGCCAATGACGTAGCACAAGCTACCAATCAGATGATAAATGCCAGGCATTATTTGAATACCACAAATAAAAAATCGAATATTATTCTATGGGTCGACGACAACCCTGACAACACTAAATATGAACGAGAAGCTTTTGAGGCACTTGGGTTTCAGTTTACTTTAGCTCTTTCTACCAAAGAGGCCTTAGAACTCCTAAAATTCAATACCTATGCCGCTGTATTATCTGATATGGGAAGGAATGAAGGCCCACAGGAAGGTTATAAACTGTTAAAAAAAATCAGGCAATTTGATAAGGAAACCCCCTTTATTATTTATGCCAGTTCAAGTCTCATGGAACATAAAATTATGGCTCAAGAAAGAGGGGCACAAGGTTCTACCAATCGCGCCAGTGAATTAATTGATCTGGTAACTACACATGCCAGAAATAGTTCAAATACCTCCTTCTAAAATAATAACATCGTTATTTATCAGGTTTTCCTTCCACTATTTATCTCCCAACAGCTCCAAATATTTTTTATAATTGTAACGTGCAATCTTTCGGCCAAGTTCCAAACCTTCAATATTCTCCGCTTGAATATGATACCCTCCCATGACCCTAGATATACCTGCCATTTCAGCTGCTTCAGTGAATGTAGGAAATTTAAGCACCACTGGATCACCTAGATTATTTGGCTCTGTCAAGGCACCCGGAACAAGTTTAACTTCTGCACCAAACCTGTCTTCTCCTTTAAACAATCGCAGCGCCTCTGCACATCCACCACTTATCGTACTGTGACCGGACACATAACTGGGAAAAGGCGGACACAAGAACGAATCAGGGGAATAAGGGCGCCATTCTTGGCCTTTCATTTGCATCATCCCTTTATCAGGACCTCCCCATGCTTTAATAATTTCATCTTGATAGTATTTATGCACCAAGGCATAGGGTCGCGCAAAATCATAGTGCATTTTTGAGTCCCAACAGGCTATAAACCCATCCATGGCCACAGATTCTACCAAGAAATACATTTTTACATCCTGATCGAGGGTGTGTTTATCCCGTACCGATACATCTTGTGCAAACTTTAGCCAATGCCCTGCCTGTTGCACCGATTTCGGTCCGTCTCTCATAAACTCTACCAAAGCTTTATTTTCAGGGGTAAGTTCAGCCTGAAGGTCAATAACCTCTTTTACTTCCTTTTGCAATTGCGCAGATCCCATCATCGGTGGAGGGCCTGGACGAAACTGATCAGCCTTTTCAATCAAAAGAGGTGTGACTTCTTGCCAATAGGGCGTCAAACAGCCCGGATCATATTTCTTACCACCTTCATCAATAAAGTACTTGGGCTGCCATCGGTTGATATCAATGTTATTATTAATATCATTTACTGGCGTATACCCCGAATAGTCAAAATAGGGCACACCATTAGACCCAGCAACTTCACCATATTGATTGGCGCCATCATTTTTACGCATCTCAATGACCATTTTAGCGGCCAGGTTACCTATTCCTTCAGGAGTATTCGGATCTAACGATTTATTGTCAGGGTCAAAACCCAATTCGACCATTTTGCTTCGAAACAGTGTACTATCGGAATAGTAATACTCGCAAAGAGCGCCGTAAGCCGCATAACTAACAGCTATCTCCTTGTTTTTCAATGTTCTTTCAGCTGCAGGACGACGTTCTACATTATTCAAATAAACAGGACTTGCTTTTTTATCGAATCGTGTCCAAGCATCGAACATGGAAGTAAAAATCAATCCGAGATATCTAGAGGTTATTGTCGGTCTAGGCTTGAACCTATCCGTATCGTTCGCCGTACCCTCTAAAGCCATAAAACCCCATTGAAAGGCCACATTGTCTTTTCCCCTGGGTTCTTCCTTACCCTCTTTTTCCGTGACTATTTCGGGGTCCGTTCCTATTGCATTGCCTGTAGTAACAACATAGGATAACAGGGTGCATACAGATAATAGTAGTATTTTCGACTTCATACAATTCAGCTTTTCTAAGGTCAATACTAAATAATTGAGCAATGCAAAACATAATTATTGTATGGATCATGTATATTGGTTGATGAAACCTATAATATTTGGGACGAGCTATGAAATGTCTTATTGTCGACGACGACCCTTTAATCTGTAATCTTCTAGATCATTTTTGTAGTAAAATTCAAGATATTTCAGACACCACAATCGCCACATCGGGTTTTGAGGCCCTTAGCTTGCTCAACGGTTCTTATTTCGACCTTATTCTGCTCGACTTTGATTTACCGGATATTACGGGTAAAGACATTTTAAAAAATATCAACCCACAGAGTGCCGTCATCATGGTAACATCAGACAGGAATTTTGCTTCTGAATCGTACGACTACGACCATATTGTCGATTATTTGGTAAAACCAATCGACTTCGCACGATTTTTCAAAGGTTTTCAAAAAGCCCTGAATTTTGTTTCCGAAAACCGTAAAAAAGAATCGCGATTATTTATCAAAGAGGGGAATAAATTGGTAAAAATAAAATTGGAGGATGTTAAGTATTTTAAATCTGAATCAAATTACATTGGTGTAGTATTGAAAGACCGAAAATTATTGACATTGATGACTTTAAAAGATCTTGAACCCAAACTTCCCGATTTTTTTCAAAAAGTACATCGCTCGTACATTGTCAACCTCAATAGAATTGATGCTATAGACGGCAATGCAATTGTCATAGGAAACGACCACATTCCGGTAAGCCAGAGCTATGAGAAGCAACTACTTAAGATGATAGATCTTTTGAATTAAGATATTCCTCAAATCTAAAACAGCACAGGTAGTAGGCAAATAAATTATAAATCTTGGGTAAATCATCTTGTTTTAAGACTTCAATACGATCGGGCATCGCTCCTTTAAGATCGGTCAACCCCAAACTATTTATATGGGCGATAAGTTTATGCTGAATGGCTTTCCATTCTTTTTGGTCTTTGGAGTCTGCTACAGCTTCTATTCTATCAAGATAGGTTTTAAATTCACTTTGAAGAAGTTTGAGCACCTCAATCATTTTTGAGGCATCAGCATCATAATTGTTATATAAATTAGAAAAATTGGGCGCATTAATCTCTTTAGATCCCAAAATGCAATATACACAGTCTTTTAGGATGGCTATATCATATGGTTTTTGAAAATTGAACGTGCTAAGATCTGCCATAATTTTAGGTTCCAGAGCGGAAACAATAATTAAAGGACAGTTGATTTTTTTTGTTGTAATCCATTCCTTAAGAATCATCACCAGATTTTCTTCACCTAACATCAAATCGCTTATAATCAAGTCGGGAAGGTTTCCTTCTATGCTTTCACTTATATCATTCCATTTATCAAAATGGTTCAACTCAATTTTTTCATCGGCTAAAATATGTTTTATCAAATCGACCGTGGAAAGGTCATCTTCTATAAATAGCACGTTGTACCGATTGAGCAAACGTGGCAACAAGAATTCCTTGGCCGTTGTACCATACCGTGATTGTGATACTTCTGCCTCCCTAAGTGGAATCGTCACACAAAATTCTGAACCAACCCCTTTATCAGATTTTGCTTTTATAGAACCCCCGAATAATTCTACCAATTGTTTAACTATCGACAAACCGAGTCCATAGCCACCATATCTGCCCGAAAGTTCATCTTCTTCCCGAAAGAAACGTTCGTTTATTTTTGTGATGTTCTCGGGTAATATTCCGACCCCCGTATCTTTCAGTTTTATCTGCAAGAGACGACCCTTTTTGGAAGATATCGTGGCAGTCAAATTTATTAGTCCTTTTTCAGTGTATTTTACAGCATTTACAACGAGGTTGGTTATGATTTGGGACAATCGTAAGGGATCCGTTTCGAACAACCGCACTTCAAGTTCTTTGTCAACATCTAACTGAAAAACCAGTCCTTTCTGCAATGCTTCAAATTCATAACTAGAATGAATATCCTTCAATAACGCTGCGATGTTCGTAGGCCTACTTACAATTTGCACCTTTCTCTCAAGTAATTTTTGATGATCTAAGACGTCATATATAAGACCAGCCAAATTGTTTGCACTCCGTTCCAATGAATTAATGATGGGAAGTTGTACATCTGTTGGTGATTGTCTGTATAAAATTTGTGTAAGCCCTAGAATTGTATTCAGTGGAGTTCGCATTTCATGGCTCATATTCTGTAAGAATTCGTCGCGTTGTTTTTTGGCTAGTTGCTCTTTTTCAAGTGCAACGTTTAAATCTTTTACATTACTATCGATTTTGGTTTTCATTTGAACAAAAGTGTTGGCCAAAACCCCAATTTCGTCTTTTCTATTTAATGGAAGTTCCATACGATCTGTAACCCCCTTGTCATAATTTGCTATGGCCTTAGTAATTCGATTTATTTTCCTTGAAAAAAAATTGGTGAAAAACCATGACATCAAAATGGAGCACAAACAGACCCAGAGCAATATTCTCAGGCTTTCAGAACGCACACCCTTTGCGCTTTGAAGCAACAAATTTTGCTCGATCAAAGCAACTAGATATACATCGCGTTTTCCTTGAAAATAGGTCAATTTTCTTATATAACTAAGATACTTATGGTCGCTCAGCCCATTTAATTGTCCCAACATTTTTTCCTTTGAAATGTGTGTATCTCGTCCAATATCAAAATCAGAATAGAAAGCATACTCTTTTTGGGTCTGTACACCAAACCATTTATCAGGCTCGGGACCATACAAATATTGACCATTATCATCGATTAAATAGAGCTGGTGTTCCCCTCGTGAAATTTGCTTGAATGCCTCATAAAGTTTACTCAAGTCTACATTAATTACCAATACACCCACAGCCTGACCGGCAGAATTAAAAATCGGGCTTGCCGCCCGTACCGTTGGAGTAGGCGGATTACTAATGACGCCATATTCTTCGTTCAGATTTATCTTAGAAAAGTAAAACTCTCCTTTGCCAATTTGCACGGTTTGTTTAAAGTAATCAAGGTCGCCTTTTTGTTGCAATATATCCGATTTAAAGACCTGTGTGTCACTTTTATCAAAACGTATGACTTCCCTCCCATTATCCTGAACACCAATCAACCTAATTTGAAAATAGGACGTCTTATTTTCAAGTGTCGCACGAAATAATCGATCAACATCCCTTGCCGTCTTTTCCGAAGGAGTATTGATGTAATTTCTTAGTGTCGGACTTTCGGCAATAACAGCGATATCATTGGAAACTTCATTCAAGAGGGCATAAAATGACTGCTCTGCCATTTCGGAAGTGTGGACCAAGCGGTCTTGGGAATATTTGACAATGACTCCCGATGCCTTCTGAAATACAAGGTACCCGGTTAAAAGAACGGAAAAAATAAGAAGCCCAGTAAAAAATAGGGCGAATTTGGTCACTATCGAATATCGAAACTTCATTCAGCAAAAACTAAAACACCATCAAATCAAAGGGGTATTATCTATATTACAAAATAAAGGTCTGGCTACCATGAAATAATATGAATTTTGATAAACGTATTTTCAATATTGTTGCCTTCGGTAAATTATATTTTATAATATGAATTATCCTTCCTAAATTTAGGTTACATCATCTTAAAACACAAACGTTATGGAAAAAGCACTTCAGACGATGATTGATAATATGCCCGAAAAAACAGGGAAGTCACTCGAAGAATGGAAGCAGGTTTTGAAAACCAAAAATTTCGAAAAACATGGCGTGGCCGTAAAATATTTAAAAGAAGCACATGGTGTAACTCATGGTTTTGCAAATACTATTGTCACCCTATCCAAAGAAAAAACACAAACACCAGCAGATTTGGTGACCAGTCAGTATAAGGGAAAAGAAAACCTAAAACCCATTTACGATAAACTTATTTCAGTAGCTAAAAATTTTGGGAACGATGTCATTATAACCCCAAAAAAGGGAAGTGTAAGTGTTATAAGAAAGAGACAATTTGCTCTGATCAAGCCGGCCACCAAAACCCGTATCGATCTGGGTCTAAAACTACCGGAGAAGCCAAATACAGATCGACTTGGGCCCTCAGGCCCTTTTGGTACCATGTGTACACATCGTGTACAACTTACATCAGTTGAAGAAGTTGACAAAGAATTAGTCTCTTGGATCAATGAGGCTTATCAAAAGGCAAAATAAACTATACTCAAAAACCGTAGATGACTTATTTAACTTGACGAAGTCAATTCATAAGGGGTTTTGAATTCATTTCTAGTATTTGCAGCGACCTATTGCTTCCATTCAAAATCACCATTCTCGATGGACCAATCGTTCCCAAAGAAACCAGCACTTTTCACTCCACCAATTCCATTGGGCAATACACTTTGATCAAAAAGCATAAAATCGGGAAACGTAGTGCCATTTACCAAATAGTGATTGGCATAGGCCGCTTTCATTCCTTTAACGCCACTGGCCGTAACCACCCCAATACTGGCTTTTGTGCTGTCTTCACGTGGAAAAACAAAGTAAAGTCCCCATTGGTCGCCCTTAACCTTTGTCTTCCCAAAATCGATTGCACCATTAACTACTTGCACCGGGCAGTTTTTCAATAATTTGCCCCAAGCCGAGTTGTTGCTCTTATTACCATACAAGACTACATTTCTATTAGGATAATTTCCGGGTTTGAAATCGACATCCTTAACTAATTCAACACTACCATTAGCCCTATACCAAAAAGTTTCTGCGTCGAACCGAGCCTTGTTGAAATACCATTCATTTTCTTCAGTACTACCCTTGGTCGCATATACGAAAACGACATTGTTCCTAAAAGCATCTTTGAAGCCACCATTTCTGTGCGGGCCTTTTTCCTTTAAAGATGGAGCTGAAACTGTTTTCCAATTTCCGGATATCTTACTAAAAAACAAGTTTTTTTGGTTTAGAACTGCGAAAGGTTGTTCATCAATATAAATACTATCTACAGCCTGCGAAAAGGGTGTAACATCAACCTCTAGCAACTCGATATTCGACGTTTGTACGAATGCCTTGGTATCGTCTTTAGAAAAATCGAAAGTGCTTTTCACAAAAGGCTTTTGTTGCTGGTGAATAGTGATAAAATGGGATTTCGCCGATACCCCGGGAGACCCAGTACTAAATTCCAATTTATCGATAGTATGTGCCTCAGGAATGGTATGCCGTTGAAAAAAATCAAAAATCGGAGACCAATCGACACTATGGTTACCATACCAATGCGTGCCACCAGGATATTCGTAATAGGTGAAATCGGAATGGAATTTACCCAAACGCTCCCGCATATCGCGTGCCAATGCGGTCGGCACCACGTTATCCTTTTCTCCGTGCAGTACATATACCCCATGATGCAAATAATTACGAATGAGGTCAAGTGTTCTACTTGGCGACCCCGCCCGCTCTACAATTTTCTCAAGAGGTGTAGCAGTAGGTTCAAAGGTCATTAGTTCTAGCTGTTTTTCCGTTATGCCAAAACGCTTGCGCCGTTCCTCCGACATTTCCAATAATCTATTTCGGAAACCGTCACGATATTTCAATAAATCAGGATAACCGGCACATGGTGCTATCGCAGCAAACTGGTCAGGGTATGTTGCCCCCAAATACCATGTTCCATGCCCGCCCATAGAATGACCGGTCAAATATATTTTTCTCGGGTTTGGAAGGAAAATTTTCTTGGCGTCTTCTAGAACTTCCAAAGCATCTAACCGTCCCAAATCTTCCCAAGCGTAACCGTATGGTCGTCTATTGGTCGGGGCTACCAAATTCCCCCATTCCTTTTGTTTATAGGCATTTGCTTGATTCACAGCCTCTACCGAAGCACCGTGCACCGACAGAAAGAGTGCTAGGGAATCTTTGGTTCTATTCGTAGCCGGTGCTACGCTATAATATTGTATACTTCCATCAACGGCACTCACGAATGTCTTTTTGTGATGCTTATATTTTGATTTTAAATTTACTGGAATTGTCGTCGCATCAACCGAATTTCCGTTCTTGCCAATCAGATTCACCTCCAAATCCATGCTTTTTGAGGCACTATCCAAAGCGACACTTGGAATCGCAAAAGGAATTTTCTGAACACTTAACGGAGGTATTGCCTCGATCTCGGTACTTGCTTCCCCCGAGCCTAAACGAACATTGACAGTGTGGTTTTCAAGCCAGTCGTTCGAAGCATTTATAATTCTTACGGCACCATTGTACGATTTGTTTTCTTCCCATAATAAATCGGGCATTGTAAGATCTCTTTTGGTAAATTGAACAGGGGCATGTGCATCTAACAAACGCGCACGTACCCTTGAAAATCGACCGACTTTTAAAACAAAGACATTGATTCCCTTTTTTAACTTTATAGGAATCAAGCTCCAACCAAAATCATAATGATCACCCTCATGAGGCAATCCGTTTATAGTTACAAGTGAATGTCCCGACCCTTCGAAAAGTGCAATTTTTTCAGTGTTCGAACGGTAGGTCAGATATACATAAGCCGACCTAAGCCCACGACCTGAAAAACTATTGGTGCTATCCGCTTCAATCGGCACCCACCGCTGTTCATTGCCAAGTGCATCAATGCCGAATATTTTATTCGATGTAATATCATATTCCGGGTCGGCAAGGGCCTGTTGAAAAACAGGGTCTTTAGGAAATGTCGATGAATCGATACCGAAATCTTGAATTTGAAGTGCCCATCCTTTTTGAAAAAGGTGCAAAACCACTCCTTCGTTGATTTCTTCTACTTTTTCCTTTCCGAAATATTCGACAATGTTACCTGTTCGCTGTTGCGCACTTAAAACCATCGACCCAAGAAAAACTATCGTGGCGATTAGGGTACGGGCTTTCCTTTTAATATCCATTTTCATACTTATACTCTTTAAAATAGTTGAATACAATATCCACTAGGTCAAAAAAATTGAACAAGTTATAAGCACGCGAATAGCTACTAAAATAGAAAGTAAATCAATAGTGCCCAGCCCAGTGAAAGCAAAAAAAAAAAAAAAATGAGAACAGGGCAATTTTATTCTTCCTCGGAAGAATCTTCCTTCTCAGAAAAATCAGTAATGCCGTTGTCATGAAGTAAGTTATACCATTGTATAACCTTTTTTATGTCACTGGCATAAACACGATCTTCATCGTAATCAGGGAGCACCTCGAAGAAATATTCTTCCAATTTTAGTTTCTCCTCCTTATGTCCCACGGCAGTTTTGGCTCCCTTTTCCTTTACTTGTATTCTCAAGAACACTTCTCGTAATGGCAATTCTTGCTCTAGTGTATAGATGGCAATCTCAGAAAGCACGCTAACATTACTTCGCAAACCAACCGTAATTCGTTTACCATCGAGCAACGATTCTGCAACAAATCCAGTTCGTGTTTGGGTTACTAATTTGTAAAGGCCAGGTTTACCGGCAATAGATAAAATTTTGTCTAAACTCATTTAAAATCTTTATTTCAGGGCGCAAATATTAAATTTTTCCTGTAATTAAATTAAATTTTAACGTCCTTTTTTAAGGTTTGGAAAACGCATTCGATACTCTACTTTGACATTACCCTTAGAAATATTGGCAAGACGATTTTTTAATAACCGCCTTTTTAACGATGACAACTTATCGGTAAACAAGACTCCTTCGATATGATCGTACTCATGTTGAATTACACGGGCCAAAAGTCCATCGTAGGTTTCAGTATGTCTTTCAAATTTTTCATCGACATAGGTAATGTTGATCGTGTCTTTTCTATTCACGTCTTCCCTTACATCGGGTATACTCAGGCAACCTTCGTTAAAAGCCCATTCGGCCCCTGTTTCTTCCTCTATTTGGGCATTAATAAAAACCTTTCTAAAACCTTTTAATGCTTTTTGCTCTTCAGCGGAGAGCTCATCATCATCGGCAAAGGGTGTCGTATCGACAACAAACAACCGTATGGGCTGCCCTATCTGAGGAGCAGCAATACCGACCCCATGGGCATTATACATGGTCTCCCACATATTGTTTATTAATTCTTCTAAATTTGGATGACTCTTTTCAATAGCCTTGGCCATTTTTCGTAAAACGGGGTCACCGTATGCAACAATTGGTAATATCATGTTAACTCATTCTAGTTAAGTACGCTTGCAAAATCAAAGTCGCGCTAATTTCATCGACCAAAGCTTTGTCTCTCCGCTGTTTTTTTTTCAGTCCACCGTCGAGCATACTTTGAAATGCCATTTTAGAGGTAAAACGCTCATCTTGCCGATCTATGGGAATATCAGGAAATGCTTTGACCAGCCGTTTTAAAAAGGGCTGGATCAGCGCCTCAGATTCTGAGGGAGTACTGTCCATTTGTTTGGGCTCACCGATAATAATGCGTTCTACTGTTTCTGTTTTAATATAATTTTGTAAAAAAGGCAGCAGTTCATGTGTGGTGACAGTGGTAAGTCCGGAAGCAATTAATTGCAACTCATCGGTAACTGCAACCCCCGTTCTTTTTTTTCCATAGTCTAAAGCCAGTATTCTACCCAATCCTAAATTTTTGGCAAAAATAACCATAAAATGTTATACGTGTAAAAAGAAATATGAATTCCGACCCTACCCGTGTATATTTGTCAAAATTAATAGTACAAAAAATGAATGAATTAAAGAACACCATAGAAAAGGCCTGGGAGAACAGGGAATTGTTAAAAGAAACGGCTACTCAAGATGCCATTCGTCAAGTTGTTGATTTATTGGATGCCGGTAAACTTCGTTGTGCAGAACCTACCGCCGATGGTTGGCAGATCAATGAATGGGTAAAAAAGGGTGTGGTGCTCTACTTTCCTATCCAGAAAATGGAAACCCTGGAGGCGGGAATTTTTGAATACCATGATAAAATTCCATTAAAAAAAGGATATAAAGAGAAAGGCATACGGGTAGTGCCCCATGCCGTAGCACGACATGGCGCTTATATTTCCGCCGGCACGATTTTAATGCCTAGTTATGTCAATATCGGTGCATACGTCGATGAAGGCACTATGGTTGATACTTGGGCCACGGTAGGCAGCTGTGCCCAGATTGGCAAAAATGTACATTTGAGTGGCGGTGTAGGTATTGGAGGCGTATTGGAACCCTTGCAGGCTGCCCCGGTAATTATAGAAGATAATGCTTTTATCGGTTCGCGATGTATTGTGGTCGAGGGTGTTCGCGTAGAAAAGGAAGCTGTGCTTGGAGCCAATGTCGTACTAACGGCCTCGACTAAAATTATAGATGTCACCGGAGACGAACCTGTTGAACGCAAGGGATTGGTTCCCGCCCGCTCGGTAGTGATTCCCGGGAGTTATACTAAAAAATTCCCTGCCGGGGAGTTTCAAGTTCCTTGTGCTTTGATTATAGGAACACGAAAGGAAAGTACCAACAAAAAAACATCATTGAACGATGCGCTTCGTGAGTATGACGTAGCCGTATAACTATTGATTTACGCAGAGTAAACAAAAAGAGCATTGGGCTGACCAGAAGAACAACATGCTTCGGGTACAGCCCATTTTCATAAAAACGTAGATCAAACAATCGCAATTAGATGAAATTTGTATTCTTCTGTGTTTTCTTGGCAAATTCTCTATGTTATCCTCAGCATAAAAATATAGAAGGAGTAGTAAAAAGTTATGAAAATGATGCACCGCTACCCTATGTTAATATCGGAATTGCGCACAAGGCAATTGGAACCGTTTCCGATAAAAATGGTTTTTTCAGTCTTTCTTTAAACGATAATGCAACCCAAAAAGATTCAGTTACCTTCTCTTACGTAGGCTTCCGAACAAAAAAGTATGCAACATCGGAATTAAACAATAAACACAATATCATCTTACTTCATCCAGAAAGCGTTGAATTGAACGAGGTTGTTGTTAGTTCCACAAAAATTAAACGGAAACCAAAAAAAATAGGGCGCTCTTCTAAAGGTCTTGGCCTAACCCATATGAACTTTTATAGCTACAACGAAAAAGATGTTGACGATAGATTGAGTAAAGAGGTAGGTATGAAATTCAAAATAAAAAGCAGTTGTCATATTAAAGACCTGAACTTTAAAATAACATCAAACGATTTTACTTCCTTAAAGTTCAGATTAAATTTCTATAAAATCATTGACGGACTTCCTTCTAATCTGCTCATAAACAAAAATGTTGTTTTTGAAGTAAAGAATAATTTCATAGGATGGTTCAAAGTAAATTTAGAACCTCATGAAATCTATTTAGAGGACAAGACCGAAGCGATTGCAGTATCCATACAATGGCTTGAAAGTGTCAAAGAGAATAATAGAAGTAAATATTTCGCTATCTCAACGGCTGCCTCGCCATTGCATACAGCTTATTACAGGGAAAAAACAATGGACACTTGGTCAAAAAGCGGACAAAGCTTAAGTTTTTACTTAAATGCCTTATGCGAATAAAAAAGCAATTTTAAAATTTAATAAAAAAACACCCAACCATTTTTAAGTTTTTGCATCTCAGGTAAAGACAGTGTATAATTGCCGTCATCGTTATAATGCACAAATTTTAATTCTTAAAAAATTTGTAGGATTTCACTTGTTATAAACAATTTTTTCTACATTTTTTTGTTATACTTTTGTATTAATTAAAAATTGCTTTGTTAGCCCATGCATACTTCGTCAGAAAAAATATCCGCAGTCATCATTACGTTCAACGAAATGGGTTACATACAAAACTGTATTGAATCGGTTGAATTTGCTGATGAAATTATCGTTGTAGATTCGTACAGCACTGACGGTACTTTTGAATTTTTACAAACCCATCCTAAGGTAAAAGTCATTCAAAACCCTTTCGAAAACTTCACTTCACAGAAGTCATTCGCATTAAAGCAGGCCACCAATGATTGGGTATTGTTCTTAGATGCCGATGAAGTAGTACCCGATGGCCTTCGTGAAGAAATAAAGGCAACACTTGACAACGGCACAGACATCGCTGCCTATTGGTTTTATAGAAAATTTATGTTCAAAAATGATTTGTTACGCTTCAGCGGCTGGCAAACAGACAAAAACTATAGGCTTTTCAGAAAGAGCAAAGCTAAATTCTCAGATAAAAAAATAGTTCATGAAACTTTAGATGTTAATGGTGAGTCAGGTATCATGCAAGAAAAACTCATTCATTATTGCTATAAAGATTACACCGATTATAGAGCAAAAATGCTCAAATACGGAAGACTAAAAGCAAAAGAAGATTTTTATAAGGAGCGAAAATTCAATTACCTTTTCATGCTAATAAAGCCCACATGGAAATTCTTTAATCATTATTTTCTAAGGTTGGGAATCCTGGATGGGAAAAAAGGAATGATCATTTGTCATTTAAACGCCCTGAGTGACTTAGAACGCTATCGTGAACTTAAAAAATTGGAAAAAAAGAACGAATTGGCTTACTATTTACTGATGCCATAGTAGGTCCAGACCGACCGACTTTTTTTCGTTTCTTTTCGAATAGCCATATTTTTCTCAATAGATTCCGGTGTTTTATATCCCCTTTTATGATCTAAGTGAACACAAACTGCACTATACCGCAATTGTTTTGACTTAATACCAAAGTTGAACAAGCGTTCGCCCAATTCACGATCCTGCCCCCCGTATTGCATTCTTTCATCAAAACCGTTTACGTTCAATATATCTTTTTTCCATCCTGAGGAATTATGTCCGTTCCAACTTGCATTGGTCGGGGTAAACGTGTTAAAAAATTTTGATATGAAGCCTCTGGCGGTCAGCTTGTTATTTTTAAATGTCTTAGGAATGCCCATACTCCTCAACCATTGGATATTAAAACAATTTTGTTGATCAATATCTGACAAATTAATAGCTTTCGAGATATTCATAGGCAGCATATAATATCCTCCCGATATAAAATAGCCGATTTCCTTGTTTATATAATGTACTTCTACAAAATCTTCCCGCGGAATACAATCACCATCGGTCATAATAATATAGGAAGCATTGCAGGCAACTACAGCTTTGTTAAGAATACGTGATTTTTGAAACCCCTCGTCTTCTTGCCAAACATGTACAATCGGATAAGAAACCTCTTTGCTATATTTTTCGATTACCTCCTTGGTTTTGGGCCCAGATCCATCATCGGCAATGACAACTTCAAAATTTTTGAAAGTTTGACAATTAAACCCCCAAAGCACCTTCTTTAACCACTCTTCAGAATTATAGGTACTTACAATAACAGATATTTTAGGAATCTCCATAGTCGGACAAAAATATAAAAGTCTTATTGTATATCTTTGCTTTCCTCTCAATTTTTATGGGCAACTATGCTGAAAAAAATAATTTATGGGCTTCTTAAAAAAATGAAGTTCCTTCCTGCCGATTTTTATTTGAAAATATATTACGAATATTATGTCGGAAAAAAGTTGGATTTGGAAAATCCCATCGAATTCAATCAAAAAATTCAGTGGTTGAAGGCCTACTACAGACCCCCCATTCTTACACAGTTGGTAGATAAATACGAAGTTCGCAAATATGTTGAAGAAGTTGTCGGGGCAAAATATCTCAATGAACTTATCAAGGTTTATGACCGTAGTAGTGCGGTTAATTTTGATGAACTGCCCGAACAATTTGTAATCAAAGCCGTTCATGGTTACCATTTTAACCTCATTGTCGAAGATAAATCTAAACTGAATAGAACAAAGGCCAGATTCCTATTTAAAAAATGGATGTCTAAAAACCAATATTCCCGAGGAGGTCAAGAATGGGCTTATAAAAATGTCAAACCCCGATTGATCGCTGAAAAATACTTGTCGGAAATGGGGAAGGCCGCCATAAATGACTATAAATTTTTCTGCTTTTCGGGGAGTCCTACGTTTGTTCAAGTAGATTTAGATAGAACTACGGGACATGTACGTAGTTACTATAGTAGTGATTGGCAGAAATTAGACTTTGCAACCATAGGTATCAAACCATTTTCCGGAGAACTCGAGAAACCAAAAAACTACGATGAAATGTTAGAGGTCGCCACCAAACTGGCAGGAAAATTTCCTTTTGTACGCGTAGATCTATACAATATCGATGGTGCTATTTTATTTGGCGAAATGACGTTCTACCCCACCGATGGGCGTATGGATTTCATTCCCGATAGTTACAATACCACAATAGGTAATTACATGACCCTACCCAAGGTGCCGGACGGGCAAAAGTATATTACCGATATTTAAGATTTGTTCTCTCGAACTTTTTTGATAATATAGTATCCATCCGTCAGACAATACCCAACAACTTTTTTTAACAATTAAATACTCTTAAAATTGACTAAAGAAATTCAAAAATGTATTGAAATACTCGAAAAAGGTGGCCTTATTCTCTACCCTACCGACACGGTTTGGGGCATTGGCTGTGATGCCACCAATAGTCAAGCAGTACAAAAAGTATATGACCTAAAACAAAGAAAAGACAGTAAAGCGCTCATCTGTTTGGTTGCCAACGATTTTATGCTAGAAAAACACGTGGATCACGTTCCAGATTTGGCTTACGATATCATGGACCTTGCCACAAAACCAACAACCATTATTTATGACAAGCCCAAAGGTGTCGCCAAAAATTTGATCGCTTCAGATAATAGCCTTGCCATTCGTGTAGCCTCCGATAAATTCTGCCGCTACCTCATCAATAAATTTAAAAAGCCTCTCGTATCGACATCTGCCAATAAATCGGGCTTACCAACGCCTATGACCTTCGGCGAAATAGGCGCTGATATTTTAAAAGGAGTAGACTATGTAGTAAGTTTGCACCAAAATGACCAAAACGGAAAACCTTCGTCGATCATCAAATTAGGAAATGACGGCACAGTCAAAGTAATCCGCGAATAAATTAATTGAAACAGGCACTTATACCCCTATAATCTGGGCTTAAAGGTAGCCAAGGGCACAGCTCTCGCCACATAATCTGAATAATGCCACAAAAAAATTACAAACAAGCAATTGAAGACCCTGTTTTCTCAATAATTACAGAAGCTTCCGAAAATCTTCAAGTACAGTGTTATGTCATCGGTGGTTTCGTTCGTGATTTCCTGCTGGAAAGGGGAAATCCAAAAGACATTGACATAGTGGCCATCGGAAGTGGTATTGAACTAGCGCGAAAAGTGGCATCAAAATTACCCGGAAAGCCTAAGGTTTCTATATTTAAAAATTTTGGTACGGCCATGATAAAGCATGGGGATCTTGAAATTGAATTTGTAGGTGCCCGTAAAGAAAGTTATCACCGCGATAGCAGAAAGCCGGTTGTGGAAGACGGTACTTTAGAAGATGACCAAAACCGAAGGGATTTCACCATAAACGCTTTAGCCCTTTCCCTCAATTCTTCAAATTTAGGAGATTTGCTCGACCCTTTTGATGGCATTGGCGATTTAGAACAAAAAATGATACGAACCCCTTTGGCGCCGGGTGTCACCTATTCCGATGACCCGTTACGAATGATGCGGGCCATACGTTTTGCTTCCCAATTGAATTTTACGATACAATTAGAATCGCTTCAGGCGATAACGGAGAATAAAGAACGTATCAAAATTGTTAGCAAGGAACGTATTGTCGAGGAATTGCATAAAATTATTGCAAGCAAAAAGCCATCCAAGGGATTTGCCCTGCTTCACAAAACAGAACTGCTTCCCATTATCTTACCTGAACTCACGGCACTTGAAGGCATAGAAGAGATTGAAGGCCAACGACACAAAGATAATTTTTGGCATACACTAGAAGTTGTAGATAATATTTCAAAAACAACCGATAACCTTTGGTTGCGTTGGGCAGCTTTGCTACATGATATTGGTAAGGCACCGACAAAAAAGTTCCATAAAAAAAACGGTTGGACGTTTCATGGGCATGAATTCGTAGGTTCTAAAATGGTCTATAAATTGTTCAAACGGTTGCGCCTACCTCTAAACGACAAAATGAAGTTCGTTCAAAAAATGGTATTATTGAGTTCTCGGCCCATTGTGCTTTCAGAAGACTTTGTGACCGATTCGGCTGTTCGCCGTTTGGTTTTTGATGCAGGCGATAATGTAGATGATCTTATGACACTTTGCGAAGCTGACATCACCACAAAAAATCCAAGAAAACAAAAAAAGTATACCAACAATTTTAAATTGGTAAGAAAGAAAATTGAAGAGGTCGAAGCACGTGACCATGTACGCAACTTTCAGCCTCCGGTAAGTGGAGAAGAAATTATGGCTACTTTCAATTTATCCCCTTCTAAAGAAATTGGCATCATCAAAGATGCTATTAAAGAAGCGATTCTTAATGGCGAAATTCCTAATGAACCCGATGCTGCGAGGGTCTATATGCTCAAACTTGGAAAGGGAATGGGGCTGACACCTACCTAAAAATTCTTACCTCACTGATTTCCAATAAAAAAACCACCCACTTTTATATCATTTGCCAACATGAATTTTCGCTTAAACCAGTACATTGCCAGAGCTGCATTGCATTGCACATCTTCCACTAAAGATCGAAGTTTAGCGTCATTCAAGAAAAACGAACTTTTATTCAGAAGAAGCGAAGTATAACCATCCCTTTCTTTTTAATATTCCTCAAGTAGGGTTACTTTTGTATTGCAGATATACCGCCCTATGTTCACGTTTAGAAAAATAGCAAAAGTTTCACTGATACTCGTGTATTTGGTCATTGTAGCCGGTGCGGTAGTACGCATGACCGGCAGCGGCATGGGATGCCCCGATTGGCCAAAGTGTTTCGGCCATTATATTCCCCCAACCGACATTTCCGAATTAGAGTGGCATCCTAATATTTCAATAAAAAAAGGACAAGTCATCATCGTCGATGAGACGCTTCAGGTTGCCCGGGCCAGTTTTAAAACGTCGACTACGTATAACCCAACAAATTGGGAACAATATACCAAACATGATTATGCCATTTTTAACCCGACCCATACTTGGATCGAATACATCAATCGTCTTTTTGGCGCCTTGGCAGGGCTAGCCACTTTTGTTTTGGCCCTTTACTCCTCAAAATTTTGGAAAACCCATAAAAAAATAACCGTACTTTCCTGGTTGGTGGTTTTTGCGATGGGGTTTCAAGGTTGGCTGGGCGCAACCGTAGTCTATTCAGTTTTAGAACCTGTCAAAATAACCATACACATGGTAATGGCCTTGATTATTGTTGCCATGGTGTTGCACCTAATTTTTATTTCAAAGGGTACAAAGTCGCCTTTTATATATGACCCCACTCTTGGTAAATGGGTGATTTTTGCATTGTGTTTGACCTTGGTTCAAATAATATTGGGTACCCAAGTGCGCCAGTTCATCGATGAGCAAATAGATCTTTTGGGCCCTGGTACAAATGATTTATGGCTTCACAACCCCGATTTGATGTTCTACTTACATCGTTCAGTCTCGATAGTTGTTGTAGGGCTCAATTTATTTCTGGGTTATCGGATCTATTCACTTAAACTTGGTTTCACAAAAATCAATTGGGTATTGTTACTGATTGTGGCAGAAATAATTACCGGCATGGTCATGTTTTACGCAGACTTTCCTTTTTCAAGTCAATCACTACACTTGGTAATGGCGTCCTTACTTTTTGGCGTTCAGTATTATTTAGTTTTAGAAGTGGTTTATGCTAAAACAAGTCATAAAACTTTGTAACTTTGCATTCGCTAAAAATGGAAGGGGAATGATCTATAAAATCAGGGTTATTTTAGATGCTGAAGAAGATATCTTTAGAGATATCGAGATTGATGCTGCATATTCTTTGGAAGAATTTCACAATGCAATTACCCAGTCCTTCGGATTTGATGGTAATGAAATGGCATCTTTTTACACCTGTGACGCAGATTGGAACCAAGATGAAGAAATCGCTCTTTTTGATATGAACGAAGGCGGTTCGGATGTGCGTTTGATGAATGAAAGTTTCTTGGAGGATGTTCTGACGCGGCATACTCCCAAACTCATATATGTCTATGACTTTTTGAGTATGTGGACGTTTTTTGTCGAATTGGCCGATATCGTAGAAAAAGAGGACGGAAGGTCATACCCAAATGTACTATTTAGTTTTGGCGAATTGCCAGAATTTCCGCCAGAAAAGAATTTCGAGGCCGAAAAAACAGTTGATTTGGATAACAGCTTTGAAAATTACGATGATTTTGATTTCGACGAGAATTGGAACTGACCTTCCACAACTCCATTTCAAAAAAAACATTACATCCAAAGAAAGAAGATTTCCCCATCCTTGGTAATTAAAACGGAACATACACTATGATCAATCTTTATGCTACCCAAATCGAAAGCCTTTCACTGCATCGCGTAGGCAACAAAAATAAAGGTGAAGGTATATTTTTATCGGCCGAACCCTTTCGTTTAAACGATGAAACCTCAGGATTACTTAAAGAGTATTTTTTTAAGCCGTTTCGGGAGAAAGAAGAAAACTATTTCCGTTTGGCAAATGAAGTCGACGTCGAATTCAACGAGATTCATAAAATTGTCTCCGAAGCATTTGCCGACCCTTCTAGTATTCACGCCAATTCGCAGAAGATTGCCACACACTTGTTCGAGCAGTCGAACCACCCACACATCAAAAGTGGTGAAGTATATGTTGCCTATTTGAGCGGGGCGCTTTTAGACAATGAAAAAGTTGATGCCATAGGGGTTTTTAAAAGCGAGCTAAAACATGATTTCTTTCAATTTGAGGAGAAAGGAAGCAATCTTGACATCGTAATTCAACAAGGCATCAATATCAACAAATTAGACAAGGGTTGTCTTATATTCAATATAAACAAAGAAGAGGGTTATAAGGTGCTCTCAGTTGACAGCAACCGCTACGATGCGAAATATTGGATTGAAAATTTCTTGGGGGCCGATGCCCTTACCGATGAAAATTTTTATACCAAAAGCTACCTAAAATTCTGCCAGAACTTTGCAAAAGACGTGGTTTTACCTGCTGAAGACAAGCAGCAAGAAGTGCTGTTTATGAACCGGGCCGTAAATCATTTTGCAAAAAACGACGCTTTCGAAGAAAGCAGCTTTTTGAACGAGGTGATGGAAAACCCAGAACTTATACCTGAATTCAAAAATTACAAAGTAGACAAAGGGCCCAAATATAGTATTGAAGACGTTTCCAATTTTGATATCGCCAATAAAGCGGTTTCCGACGCTCGGAAAAAAATGAAAAACGTAATCAATTTAGACACCCATATTCAAATTAAAATGGATTTTATCAATCCTGAATCTGCCCAAAAATTTGTTGAAAAAGGATGGGACGAAGAACGACAGATGTACTATTATCTCGTCTATTTCAATAAGGAAGAGAAAAGTTGACCAACAAATGGACAGTAATAAATGGGTTAGAAGCTATATACTTCTAACCCTTTTTGCTTCTTGGGCACATCACAAATTGCTTTTTAGATTCTAATTTTTTTCTCTAAAATCTGTTTCATACTTACATCTTGGTAATTCCTTTTCACAAAATCGAGGGCCAAATTAAGCACTTGCCCCATGGTTTTACATTTTTTAAAATCCATATCCAAGGTAAGCTCATAAATCTCGGCCTTTAATCGTTTAATATTTTCGGGTAGTGAAATATCATCGACCTTGGCAGAATTGAGCAGGCGTTTGATCCGATTTCCCGAACTAATAATGCGTTTTGCCACTATCGACCGCTCTTCGATTTTATATTGGTCTACCGAATCATTCTGCAATTTATTCCGTACCAATTCGACCATAATGAAATTTTCTTTAAAAAACTGAGGACGATACACCTTTAATTTCCCTTCAAAACATTGCTGATCAAAGTCTATGGCCCGTATGCGGTACACGACATGGTCAAAATCGTGAACTGGCACAATAACATAATTGTAAGACCTCATATCTCCCAACAAACGAATCATACACCGTTCATTGAATTTTACGAATTCTTTGGCCAATTGCGACTTTTCAGACTCGGTACAATTCGGCAACATGTCTTTTATAAAAACGTCTCCCGGGATTCCCGCAATATGCTCTTCGATAAGGGTATCTTTGCATACCAAAAAATTAAGGTTATAGGGTGACAACATGTGCTCGAGCTCTAAACCGTAAATACGGGAGGCATCTGTTTTCTTGACATAAAAATAGGTGAAGTTGTCGTTCAGAACATTTCGTACGCGAATGCGAAACGGTTTCGAATTTCCAAAAGTGCAATAATCCACGGCATCCACGTTCAGATACTGAAAAATACGATCACTACCATCAGAATGCAAAATGGAATATACTTTTTTCAAGCTCAAATCTATCTCTTGCCTTTCAGAATCGGAATAATATACCCTCACCCATAACGTATCTTCTTCATCAGCATCATAAACCACGACCGACCCGGCAAATCGTAATAAATCTTCATAAAAAATGGGGATCTCAATTTTACGGTTATAGTTATCCAGGTAAGCGTCTAACTTCGAGCTCACGGGATACGTTGGCTTCTTCTTCGACATTAATCGCTCTTCTGACATATTGGGATAGTTTCTAGCAAAATAGCCATTTCTATCTAAAAAAAGACTGATTTTAAACTTAATTTTTCCCAAAAAAACCACAGAAAAATGAGCTTTGGCAACATTTTTTTTTGCTGTTGATGATATATCTTTTCATTTGCGCCCAATTGACATCTATAATTGAGCGATTGTGTTGCGAACCCCCCAAATCAGATACCTTTTAGTCATATTTTTATTTGCTTTCAGTCACTCGGTATTCGCTCAATTGAGCGATTTACACTATCTGCCGCCTCTTAAACAAGGGGGCAATAACCAAGCTATCAGAGAACAGGCGGTTTATTTGTCAACTCCTGAAACAGGGACATTTAACGTAAATGTATACCAAGGTACAAACCCTGCGGCCATTGCGACCCTGTCGTTATCAAATGCTACACCTGTAACCTACTATTTGGCAAATGGCGATAATGAAATTACATTGGTAACAAATGCCAACACTGGAATAGTACTTACCGGTAGTGGCTTACGTTTTGAATCTACAGGAGGAGAAAAGTTTTATGTAAATTACCGGGGAAGCTCCAATTCACAATCAACATCACTCACCAGTAAAGGCAGGCAAGCAATGGGAACCTTATTCAAATGGGGAGGTATCCCAAATAGGGCCTCCCAAAACAGTTTGACCAATACGGTCGGTATTATGGCTACCGAAGATAATACCGTGGTAGACATATATGGGTATGATCCCAATTGCGAATTTAGACTGCAAAACAATGCCGGAGGTATTACGGCGAACACCTACCAAGTAACCTTGGATGCCAATGAAACTTTTGTAATGGAAGCGTACGTCAAACAAACAACTGCCAATGTAGACGGGTGGTTAGGGGCTACCATACAATCTACTAAAAATATAGTCATTAGTAATGGTGGACTCAACATTGGCGTAAGAACGGGCAATGGCAGTAGAGATGCTGCCATAGACCAGCCCGTACCCCAAAATAGAATTGGAAAAGAATATGTTTTTATTCGGGGCAACGGGGTCAGTGACACCGAAAAACCCATTATTATAGGCACCCAGAACAACACTGCTATTTTTGTAAACGGCTCGACCACGCCGATTGCCACAATAAACAATGGTGACTACTTTGAGATTCCTGAAAGCAATTATTCAAGTTCATCGGCCGGGGGAAACATGTTTGTAACAACCTCTAAAGATGCCTACGCCTATCAACTATTGGCCGGGGGTAGCTCGATAGTGACCGTGGGACTCAATTTCGTTGCCCCCGTTAACTGTCTTTTGCCCGATAACCTAAATAACATTCCAGATATTCAAAATGCTGCCGGAATCACTATGAACGGTGGTGTCACCATCATTGCCTCTACTTCCACCCCCGATGCCAATATTAGTGTAACCGATGGTAACGGTTCAGTAACCTTGCCCTCGGCAACGCCCGTAACGGGTTCGCCTGATTGGAAGACATTTTATGTTGCCGGTCTAACGGGAAACGTCTCTGTTCAATCAACTGGGCCCATTGCGGTCGGTTTTTTAGGATTCAATGGCGCTCGCGGTATTGCCGGTTATTTCTCAGGCTTTGATACCGTTCCCGCAGTTGACTTGCAAGTTAACGGAGGTGGTTGCCTTCCCGGTTCTATTATACAGGTCGTAGATGCCAACTTTGATGCCTATCAATGGTATCAAAACGGTACTATTGTACCCGGTGCAATTTTTTCAAGTTACACGCCCAATGAGGCAGGCGATTACTTCGTACGGGTTACAAAAGGCGGATGTACCTATGATTCACAACCCATTGCCGCCTATTATTGTTTACCGGATATTGTTGTTAAAAAAACCGCCGATAAGAATACGATTTTAGAAGGTGACATAGTAACGTTTACGATTACCGTTGAAAGTTTGGGCGTAAACGATGTGACCAACCTCAAAATAACGGATAATATTCCTGCTGGACTGACACTTTTATCAGCCAGTCCAAGTGTAGGTGCTTGGAGCGCTCCCATTTGGGATATTGGAACAATGACCCAAGGACAGTTGGTCTCGATTATTCTAGAGGTACAGGCCGATGAGCTTTTATATAATACAACGATAAGCTCGTACACCAATTCCGTAACAAATTCCCAAAACCAAATCGACAGCAATACCACTGCGGATGATCTTTCAGAAACAGTGAACATCACTAACAACGAAGTTACTTTGACAAAAAAAGTGGTCCCTTCGCCTGATGGTTCCTATGATGCTTTAGGCGAAGTAATGACCTATGAATTGGTTGTTACCAATGAAGGGCCGAATACACTTACTAACATCTCGGTAAACGACCCTATTGCCGATTCGGGCAGCATAACTCCTGCCAATATAGCCAGTCTTGCTCCTGGAGGTACTACAACAGTGCTTTTACAACATACTATTTCCTCCTCCGACATAAGTGCTTTTCAAGTTACGAATTCGGCAACCGTTAATGCCTTATTGCCCAATGGTTTCGAAATTAGCGATACCTCTGACGACCCCACCAATAGCACTAACTCCGATAACAATGGCGATGGTGAACCAGACGATGCGACCATTACCCTTCTCGAAAATCCAAGAACAATTATTACCAACAGAAGAATAACCATTAGGGTCAAAAAACATTAATTTAACAAGCCTGTTCCTCTTTTATTTCCCATTAATTGTAACAAACACAAAAGTAGTTCGTCACATTATCATAAAATATACTGCTTTTGAAAACCATACTAACCGTAAACAACCTCACCAAAAAATTTGGAATGTTAACGGCCGTTAAAAATTTATCCTTTACCATTGAAAAAGGAAACGTTTACGGCATTTTAGGACCTAACGGCAGTGGCAAGTCTACGACGCTAGGTATAGTGCTCAACGTCGTTAATAGAACCCAAGGTGATTTTAGTTGGTTCGACGGGCACACCTCAACACATGAAGCACTAAAAAAGGTCGGGGCCATTATTGAGCGTCCTAATTTTTATCCGTATATGACTGCAGAGCAGAACCTAAAACTGGTATGCAAAATTAAGGATGTGTCTCAAGAAAATATTGACAAAAAACTAGAACTCGTAGGCTTATTAGATCGTAAGAAGAGTAAATTCAAAACCTATTCTTTGGGAATGAAACAACGTTTGGCTATTGCTTCGGCACTGCTCAACGATCCTGAAATTTTAATTCTTGATGAACCCACCAATGGGTTGGACCCACAAGGAATTCACCAAATACGGGAAATCATCAAAACTGTAGCTTCCCAGGGCACAACTATTCTATTGGCGTCACATTTATTGGATGAAGTAGAAAAAGTCTGCAGCCATGTCGTTATTCTTAGAAAAGGCGAAAAACTGTATGCCGGTTCTGTTGATGGAATGTTGGCCAGTCACGGCTTTTTTGAACTACGGTCTACCCAAACCGCGGCACTACTTTCCTTTTTAGAGAACAATACCAGTTTCGGGGAAATTAAAAAGGAAAACGGACTAATCACCGCCTTCCTTACCGAAGCTTTGGATGCCGATGCACTCAACAAAATGTTATTTGAAAAAGGAATAATTCTTTCCCAATTGGTAAAAAGAAAAGAAAGTCTAGAAGAACAGTTTCTCACTTTGACTAAAAACCAGTCCAATTAATACTTGCTATGGCGCGTTTATTACAAATTGAATTCATTAAACTCTGGAACAATAGGTCAAGTAGAATATTGATATTTACTTATTTTCTACTTATTACTTCAATTGCTCTCGTATCGATGATCAAATTTGACTTTGGAGATATTCATTTCCAATTGGCAGATCAAGGCATCTTTAACTTCCCCTACATCTGGCACTTCAACACCTATTTTGTTGCATGGTTCAAACTCTTTTTGGCAATAGTCATCGTATCGATGATGGCCAATGAATATAGTAACAAGACCATTAAACAAAACCTTATTGATGGCTTGTCGAAAAAGGAGTTCGTGCTTTCCAAGTTTTTGACGGTCCTGGTTTTTGCATTGATTTCTACCATATTTATTTTTGTTGTCTCCTTAATTTTAGGATTGTTATATTCTGATTTCAACGAAGTTTCCATCATATTTTCCGATCTTGAATTTATTTTGGCCTTTTTCTTAAAGCTTACAGCGTTCTTCTCCTTTTGTCTTTTTCTCGGTGTTCTGGTAAAAAGGTCTGCCTTTGCCCTTGGCTTTCTTTTTATCTGGCAAATAATCGAAATAATTGCCATCGTAGTTTTGGAACAAAAAGTTTTTGGAACAAAAAATGGAATGGCCGACTGGGTGACCGGGTTCTTTCCACTAAGGTCAATGTATAATCTTATCGACGAACCGATTACACGGTTAAATGTTATAAAATCTGCTGCAAAACAACTCGGAGCAGATTTGGGAGCCAACTATCATGTACACTGGTATGAAATGCTCATCGTCATAGGCTGGACAGTAATCTTCATTTATTTATCTTACCTACTACTGAAAAAGCGTGATTTGTAGTATCTTGTTGTGATAGTTAGAACACTATATGAACAAAATTACCGCAATATTCTTTTTTGGCATGCTTTACCCTGCCCTAGTATTGGGTCAGGGAGAAACACGCAATTGGTATTTTGGCAGTGGCGCCGGCATTCAGTTCAATGTCGATGGCAGTGTTACCCCACTCGACGGGGGAAGATTGAATACGGTGGAAGGCTGTACGACCATTTCCGATGCACATGGCAATCTTCTATTCTACACCAATGGCATAAATGTATATAGGGCAGATCACGGGGTGATGCAAAATGGTACCGGACTGTATGGTGACACCTCAAGCTCGCAGTCGGCCATCATCGTACCGGACCCCGGAAACAATTTAGGCTATTATATATTCACGGTAGACACCAATGTGCAAAGAGACGATCCCGATAACGGATTCAATTACTCTTACGTTGATATGGCCTTGGATAATGGCCTTGGGGCCGTTACCCTCAAAAATCAAAACCTGCTTGAACGATGCTCCGAAAAAATATCGGCCGTGGTAAAAGACTGTGACGAAAATTCGTTCTGGGTAATTACCCTGGCTCCTTCAAGTTCTTATTCCGATACGTACAATACGTTTTACAGCTATGAGGTTGGCTTAGATGGAGTCGGCCCACCAGTCAGGAGCTCCATGGGCTTGAACATTACCGACAAAAGGGGATACTTAAAGTTATCGCCGAATGGCGAAAAACTAGCCTGCGCCAATGGCGAATCAGGTATGTTTCTTTTTGATTTCGATTCAGATACCGGCAGGGTCTCCAACCCACTCTCTCTTCAGCTAGATGCTACTAATTTTGCACCCTACGGCGTAGAATTCTCATCGAACAATCGCTTTTTATACGTTCACAGTAGCAATGACAATTTTGAAGGGCCACACTCTTCTTCGCTGCTTCAATACGATTTAGAAAACCCCAACCCCAACAGTAGTCGGAGGGTGTTGGATGAACGGGCCATTTTTCGGGGTGCCCTACAATTAGGGCCTAATGGTAAAATATATAGAGCACTCTCCCAAAGTTATCAATCGGGAACCAACTACTTGGGGGTCATAGACAATCCTGATGATCAAAATACGACATACACCCATGATGCCATTGACTTAGGAACAGGGAACTATGCCACCCAAGGGCTACCCCCATTCGTACAATCGTTTTTTGATAAAATCGATATCATAAGTGGAAACGGTACCAACAGCGGGTTTTTGCCCTTATGTGTAGGAGACAGTTATTCTTTGGAAGCCCCTGTTTTTTTGGATGGCACCTATTCTTGGTACAAAGACGATATACAATTATCAGAAAGTGGTCACCTTTTGGAAATCGACAATGCCGATGTCGAGGCCAGTGGCATGTACCGCGTAGAAATCGACAGGGCCGGTTTTGGCGGATGTGCCATTCAAGGGAAGGGCGAAGTTCTCGTCGAAGCCATTCCTGACCCTACCGACGGAGTTTTGATCCAATGCGATAGTGATGCCGACCCTAATGACGGAATCGCGATATTCAACTTATATCAAGCACTGGATGTACTCACAGGGCCTGAAACAGATTTTTCCCTTCTTTTTTATGAAAACCAACAAGATTTTGACAATGAAAGGCCAATTGCAAATCCTGAACACTACCAAAGTTCGGGAAACGGACAACAGCTTTGGGTACGGGCAATCAATAACGCAGGTTGTTTCGGCACTGCACTATTAGCATTGCAGACCACCCCTGTGACCGTTGTTCCTTCCGAAATCGGAAGTTTTTATGGATGTGATGAAGATGCTGAAGACAATAGACTCGCCGGCTTTCTCGACCTTGATTTCCTGGCGTTGAACTATACAGGGTTCACCGTATCATTTTATACGGATTTAAATGATTTAACTTTTGAAGTGAATGCCTTGACCGGTAGCGAACTATTGGATGATGGTACGACCATTTACGTAAGATTGGAAAATGATGGCCAATGTGCCGATATTGAGCTAATAACCCTGCGCATCGACCCCAAACCTGTAGTGAACATTCCCAGTGAAATACCAACATTATGCATCAACAACTCCTCGGTAGTACTAGAAGCTGAAGAAGGTTTCCAAGGATACGAATGGATTCGAATTAATGATAACGGAACGCACGAAGTAGTTGCCGATAGTCGTATCGCCAACCTGACCCAAGGGGGCGAGTATCTTTTACAAGTTACCCGAAGCTATACCGATACCAATGGCCTGCACAGTTGCTCGAACACCGCTAGCTTTACGATACCTGAATCCAACATTGCCATTTTTTCCCAAGAACCCGAGGTTTTAGATATTTCAGCGAACAACGTAGTTACCGTATTCGTTGAAGGGGAAGGCGATTATGAGTATGCATTGCACGATCAAAATGGCCCGTATCAAGACACCAATGTATTTCAAAATGTACCCGCAGGTTTCATCGAAGTTTTCGTTCGTGACAAAAATGGTTGCGGTATTACCAATACGACGGTTTCCGTAGTGGGTCACGATAAATTTTTTACACCGAACAATGATGGGGTCAACGACTTTTGGCAAATTAAGGGCATCGATAGCATGGTGCAAGCAGACTCTTTTATTACCATCTATGACCGTTACGGTACTTTGTTGGGCCACGTAAGTCCGACCACCAAGGGCTGGGATGGCAAACAAAATGGAAGACTACTACCTGCTTCCGACTATTGGTTTCGTGTGCAATTACAAGATGGCCGGGAGTTCAAAGGTCATTTTACGTTAAAACGATAAGACCATCACATTATTCTTCGAGCCCTATTCTAAACCATACTTCTTTTGTATTTTTAGCCTATGAAATTCAAAGTAGTATCCGCATTCAAACCCACAGGAGACCAACCCCAAGCGATTAAGCAATTGGTCGAAGGAATGGAAGCTGACGAGCGTTACCAGACCTTATTGGGGGTAACCGGTTCAGGAAAAACATTTACGGTTGCCAATGTCATTGAAAACGTTCAACGGCCTACCCTCGTTTTGGCGCACAACAAAACCTTGGCCGCGCAATTGTATTCTGAATTCAAACAGTTTTTTCCTGAAAATGCGGTAGAGTATTTTGTTTCGTACTATGATTACTATCAACCGGAAGCTTATATTCCTACATCGGGACTTTATATCGAAAAAGATCTTTCAATTAATGAGGATATTGAAAAATTGCGCTTAAGCGCTACCTCTTCTTTATTATCCGGTAGGCGTGATGTTCTGGTCGTCGCATCGGTATCTTGTCTTTATGGCATTGGAAACCCGGTAGAATTCCAAAAAAATGTGATTTCCATTCAAAAAGATCAGGTAATCGCACGAACCAAATTTTTACACCAATTGGTTCAAGGTCTCTACTCCCGAACCACGGCGGATTTTAGAAATGGAAATTTCAGGGTAAAGGGCGATGTTGTTGATGTATTCCCCAGTTACGCCGATCATGCTTTTCGTATTCATTTTTTTGGGGATGAAATAGAAGAAATCGAAGCATTTGATCCGTTTAACAATAACGTTCTAGAGGTTTATGATAACCTAAACATTTACCCTGCGAATATGTTTGTCACCTCTCAAGATGTATTACAAAATGCGATTCATCAAATTCAGGCAGACATGGTTGCCCAAGTAGAATATTTCAGGGAAATTGGCAAACCACTGGAAGCTAAACGTTTGGAAGAACGAACAAACTTCGACCTTGAAATGATACGCGAACTGGGCTATTGTTCAGGAATTGAAAACTACTCAAGGTATTTAGATGGTCGTGAACCGGGAACAAGGCCCTTTTGTCTGTTGGATTATTTTCCCGATGATTATTTAATGGTCGTCGATGAGAGCCATGTAACGATACCTCAGGTACATGCCATGTATGGTGGTGACCGCTCACGAAAAGAGAATTTGGTGGAATATGGCTTTCGTTTGCCTGCCGCTATGGATAACAGACCGCTAAAGTTCGAAGAATTCGAAGCGCTTCAAAATCAAGTGATCTACGTCAGTGCTACCCCTGCGGACTATGAATTGCAACTAAGCCAAGGCGTTTTTGTCGAACAGATAATTCGCCCCACTGGCCTATTAGACCCCATAATAGAAGTACGGCCCAGTTTAAATCAAATTGATGATCTGGTCGAGGAGATACAGCAACGCGTCGAAAAAGACGAACGTACGTTAGTCACCACCTTGACCAAGCGTATGGCTGAAGAACTGGCAAAATACCTGACTCGCATACAGGTACGCTGCAGGTATATTCATAGTGATGTAGATACTTTGGAACGTGTCGAAATTATGCAAGATTTACGAAAAGGTATTTTCGATGTACTTATCGGAGTCAATCTTTTGCGAGAAGGATTAGATCTACCGGAAGTTTCCCTAGTCGCCATTTTGGATGCGGACAAAGAAGGCTTCTTACGTAGTAATCGTTCATTGACCCAAACAGTTGGCCGTGCGGCCCGCCATTTAAATGGCAAGGCCCTAATGTATGCCGATAAAATCACGGACAGCATGCAAAAGACCATTGATGAAACAAACTATCGTCGAGAAAAACAGACGAACTACAATACAAAACATAATATTACGCCAACCGCATTGAACAAAAGTTTAGATAGTGTGTTGGCTAAGAATTCAGTTTCGACCTATCATTTCGAGAAAGAGGAATTACGTGCAGCAGAACCCGATTTGGAATATCTCACCAAAGACCAAGTTCAAAAATTGATACGGGAAAAAAGAAAGGAAATGGAGAAGGCCGCTAAGGATCTTGACTTTATGCAGGCGGCGAAATTAAGGGACCAAATTAAAGTGCTTCAAGAACAAGGGAAGGAATAATTTCAAGTTTTTCTACTTATTTCACTTAAAAAAGCGATAAATTAAATATTTAAACTTTTAATTAACTTTTTGCATCACAAAAAACTGGTGAACAGATAATTATATTTATTTTTAGATAAGACTAAAATTGAATTTCCTGTAGAAATCAAACACTTTTTTCTTTAAAATTCAAGATAACAAACACTAGGAGAAACACCAAAAAAAAGCGTTCCGATTTCTCGAAACGCTTTCTCAACTAACCAACCAAACCAATCATTATGAAGTTTACTTAAACGAATACCTTCACAGTTTTCTATGTCGGTTAAGACAATTCAATCATTCTTTTTGGCTTTGGAAGTGCCTCTTTCTTTTTAGGCAATACAAACTTCAAAAGTCCACTTTCATAATTCGCCTCTATCTTCTCGCCATCAATAGTTTTAGGCAAGGAAAAAGATCTTTTAAAAGAAGTGTATGTGAACTCCCTTCTTGTATAATTTTCTTCGGTGGCGTTTTCCTCAGATTTGACTTCTGCAGAAATGGTCAAAACATCCTTATCCACTTCAATAGCGAAATCTTCTTTTTTTCTTCCTGGCACCGCCAATTCCAATTCAAAATCTTTTTCGTTTTCCTTGATATTTACCGCAGGAACAACATGGTTAACGGTCTCCATTCCTCCAAACCAATCAGGTCTAAAAATTTCGTTCATCAATGATGGGAAAATCGCGTCATTTCTTTTTACTATACTCATGATATTATTTTTTTTAATAGTTAAACTTTGATTACACCCACTAAAAGACAATCTCTGTACCAAATAAAAACAACTGACTTTATGTCTTGTTTTAATAAAACAACACTGACAATTTGGCATTTATAGCTTTGGTTTGAATGAAAATCAGTCAACAGATAGCTGTTGTGACTGACATTTCCGTTCATATCGCTCATTCACACGGTTTCTCGTAAATATTCGAGACAAATTTCTACTAATTCAATTGACTATAGTTAATTTGCACCACCTAAAAAGATATCGAATATGACCAATAATGATGTTTTAAAGAAATTGAGAGTAGCCCTAAAGCTACGCGACGATGAAATCGTGGAAATATTGACCTTGGTAGATTTCAAAATATCAAAAAGTGAACTCGGGGCCTTTTTTAGAAAAGAAGATCATCCTAAATATATGGAGTGCGGCGACCAAATATTGCGTAACTTTTTGAACGGACTGGTCATCTACTTACGCGGCACCAAGGATAATCCGAAAAACCCAGGAGATGTTCTAATTAAGGCTCAAACAAGTACAATTCGCAGTAAAAAACCCGGCTTCAAGGAACAACAATTAAAGCGTATGGATAAGGATATTACTCCCGTCAAATACAAGAACAAAAAAAGGTCTTGAGTTTCAAGACCCTTTTTCATTAATTACGATAAACTGCTATTCAACCGCCCACTACACGAATCGGAATGATATATGTTTCACCCTCTTTATAACTTGATAAATCAACTTTCTTGTAATTCAGTTTTAACTTTATTGCATATTCCAAAGCCTCACTATCCGAATCAATCGTCAAAATTACTATTTCATGTTTTCGATTTACTATAAATCGCACATCTGCGGTCTGGTCCACTAATTCAACATCAAAGACGTTCTTTTTCAGAAGACTCCAAATTCTTGCCGTTAATTGTTTTGTTGGCTTTTCAGTTTCCGGGCCATTTGCCCTCATACTCCCCGTAACCAATAGCGCAGCCGCTATTAGCATCAAACTAATTTTTCTCATGACTTGTTGTTTTTCACCCCACCTTACCCTGATTCCTTAAGAAATTAGGAGGAAGAGGCTTGATTATTAATTGATTGATGATGACACTCTATCTAAATGACGGCTCTAAATTCGAAATGTTACACCAAAAAGTCCTATTAATGACTTTAAGCAACCAGAATCATAGTACAAGGGAATAAAAGTGGAAGCATTTTACCTAACAAGCAGCGTATATATTTTTTGAAAACAGAACCCAATCATTTAACCGACGGCTTGGCGCAGGGAAAAACTGGAGCAAAAAAAAGACCGTGCTTGCACACGGTCTTTTATCACTTATTATAGTAAAAAGCTTTAATTCAACACAGCCTTCACTTTGTCGGCAGCCTCTTGAAATTGTACTGCCGAATGTACGGCCAAACCTGAATTATCAATTATTTCTTTGGCAAGCTCTGCATTTGTACCCTGCAAACGAACTATGATGGGCACTTTAATGGCATCACCCATGTTTTTATAAGCGTCGACCACTCCTTGGGCCACACGATCACAACGAACGATTCCCCCAAAAATATTAATTAAAATTGCTTTTACGGCTGGATCTTTCAATATTATACGGAACGCCTCCTCTACCCTTTTGGCATCTGCTGTACCACCTACATCCAAAAAGTTGGCGGGCTCCCCACCTGCCATCTTAATCAAATCCATTGTAGCCATCGCCAGTCCGGCACCGTTTACCATGCATCCAACGTTGCCATCTAAATCGACGTAATTCAAGCCTACTGCCCGTGCCTCTACTTCTATGGCGTTCTCTTCTCTAAGGTCGCGCATTTCAGCATATTGCTTTCTTCTGAAAAGCGCATTATCATCAATAGAAACTTTGGCGTCGACAGCCATTATCTTATCATCGGAGGTCTTTAAAACCGGATTAATTTCGAACATGCTCGAATCACTTTCCGAATACGCTTTATATAATGCCGTGACAAATTTGGTCATTTCTTTAAAAGCCATTCCTGAAAGGCCTAGGTTAAAGGCTATTTTACGGGCTTGGAAAGGCAATAAACCAGTAGCAGGATCAATTTCTTCAGTATAAATTAAATGTGGGGTCTTTTCTGCCACTTCCTCAATATCCATTCCCCCTTCGGTAGAATACATAATCATATTACGACCTGTGCCACGGTTCAATAATACGGACATATAGAACTCACTGGTTTCACTATCCCCGGGGTAGTACACATCTTCGGCTACTAGAACTTGATGTACTTTTTTTCCTGCGGCGGAAGTCTGTGGGGTTACCAAGTTCATCCCGATAATCTGCCCGGAAATCTCTTCGACCTCCTTAAGGTTCTTGGCTAGCTTAACACCGCCACCTTTTCCACGTCCACCTGCATGCACCTGGGCCTTGATTACGTGCCAACCCGTTCCGGTTTCCTCGGTCAATTGTTTTGCGGCATCTACCGCTTCCTTTGGAGAATGCGCTACAATACCTCTTTGTATGCGCACACCAAAACTGGCTAAAATTTCTTTTCCTTGATACTCGTGAAGATTCATATTGTCTAAAGGTATTGGGTTCGAATGCAAAAATAGGAAACGAAACCGATTTACCCTAATGAAAAAATGGAAGGAATTTACAGAACATACAAGCTATCATATTTTAGCAGACAACTGTCTAAAGAAGCATAGAATTTTTCACATGAATCATCGATATTTTAATCCGTAAATACAGCTTATTCAGGTCGATATTTTAAACAAAGCACTACGATTTAAGCCCGTCAAAGTCGAGAGGGTCGAAGTTTTTAAAATGACCGTTCAATTCGATTGTCTTCTTGGTTCTATCTACTTCTTTAAGAACAGTTATAGTCGTCTGTAGATGTGTTCTCAAAAATTCGAGACGCTCACTTTCCTTAGCCATTTTCAAGAGCTCATATTCTTGGTCAAAAGAAAGTCCCATTTTATGGGCCAACACATAACTATGGAATTTTTCTAAGGGAACCGGGGTAAAAGGAACATCCATCAAATCATAAAGTTCCTCTATACCTTCTAAAACCTTTAATTTAGCCGACTCTTCACCATCATTTACGGTATCTAAAAAATTTACCGTTCCCCCAGCATAAAGCTTTCCTCCCAAATGGCTTTCAAACTCAACGATTTCAAACACCTGTCTGGCTACACAAACAACATCCATTTCACCATCTTCATACGTCGTGACGACTTCGACCAGCTGCACTTCGGTCCCGAACTCAATACGGTCGTTAATATACACCGGTATCCCAAACGTAATGGCCTCTTTCCTGCAATCGCTGATCAATTGCTTATAACGGTCCTCGAAAATATGCAACGGCACAGTTTCACCTGGAAAAAAGATAGACCGTAACGGAAAGAGAGGTATTTTCATGCTTTAATATTTTGTATAAAATTACGACTGCCAAAGCGCATTAGCAAATAAAGAATCAACACTATTTGTTACAAACATAACATTTTGTTGTATTATATATAGTTGTGATTGGTTTTTTTGTAGATACAAATGTAACATCTTAAATTTGTATCAAATAATGAAGTACTATGAAGAATGCTGATTTGCTTAAAATTGCAAAAACCTACGGTGACCCCGTTTATGTATATGATTCAGAAAAGATAACGGCACAGTTCAAGCGATTGACGAATGCCTTTAAAAGTGTCAAGAATTTAAAACTGAACTACGCCGCAAAAGCATTATCGAATATAACAGTCTTGCGATTGATGAATAGCTTGGGAAGCGGGCTTGACACCGTTTCTATTCAGGAAGTTCAACTGGGCCTCATGGCAGGCTTCAAACCAGAATCTATAATCTTTACACCCAACGGCGTTTCTCTTGAAGAAATTGAGGAGGCAGCCTCATTGGGTGTACGGATCAACATCGATAACCTTTCCATTTTGGAGCAATTCGGAAGCAAGCATCCTGATATTCCGGTTTGCATTCGAATAAATCCGCATGTTATGGCGGGGGGTAATTCCAATATTTCGGTAGGTCATATCGATTCAAAATTTGGTATCAGTATTCATCAGATTCCACATCTTCTGCGTATTGTAGAGCTTACTAAAATGAATATTAATGGCATACACATGCACACGGGGAGCGATATTTTAGATATCGATGTGTTTCTTTATGCCTCCGAAATTCTTTTTGAAACGGCCAAAAATTTCAAAAATCTCGACTTTATCGACTTCGGAAGCGGTTTCAAAGTACCATACAAAGAAGGTGACATCGAAACGAATGTTGAAGAACTCGGGAAAAAATTAGGAAACCGATTCAATGAATTCTGTAAAGAATATGGCAAAGAACTTACTTTGGCCTTTGAACCCGGTAAATTTTTGGTAAGCGAAGCAGGATTCTTTCTCGCGAAGGTAAATGTTGTAAAACAGACAACCTCTACCGTATTCGCCAGTATAGATTCTGGGTTCAACCATTTGATTCGCCCCATGTTCTACGGTGTCTCGCACAAGATTGTAAATATATCGAACCCTGAAGGTAGGGAACGCTATTATTCCGTAGTCGGTTATATCTGTGAAACCGACACTTTTGCCAGTAATCGACGTATTAACGAGATTTCGGAGGGAGACATTCTCTGCTTTAAAAATGCCGGTGCCTATTGTTTTACCATGTCTAGCAATTACAATTCAAGATTTCGACCACCAGAAGTTTTGTGGCATGATGGCAAAGCCATACTGATCCGAGAGCGGGAAACGTTCGACGACCTCATCAAAAACCAGGTCGACATTAAAGATTTGTTTTCGACAAGAAAGGAAAAAGAAGCGGTAAAATAAACCCTGGTTATTTTCGTTAGTTTTGGTATAGTTGTTAGACTAATGACCAAAAACCTGCTCGGATGATACGAATAGCTCAAATCCCTTCAAAACGAACTTTATTTTTCCTCTGCCTTACAATGATGGCTGCGGTTTCGCATGCCCAAGAAGTAAAATGGCTCACATGGAACGAGGCGGCACAATTGGCTACTACCGAAACAAATCCGAAAAAAATATTCATAGATGTTTATACGGATTGGTGTGGCTGGTGTAAAAAAATGGATAAGGACACTTTTCAAAATGCCGAAGTGGCGGCCTACATGGCCGAGAACTTTTATATGGTAAAACTGGATGGTGAAGGGAAAGAGCCTATCGAATTCAAGGGAAAAACCTATAAGTTTATCCCATCAGGCCGAAAAGGATACCATGAATTCGCTGCTGCGCTAATGCAAGGGCGTATGAGCTACCCAACTACCATTTTTTTAGATGAGGGAATGAACATGCTTTCTCCGGTGCCGGGCTATCAAAAACCAGAGCCATTTCTAAATATTGCCAGATATTTCGGTGATGATATATATAAGGAAAAAGATTGGCAAGCCTACAGCGGACAAGGAAGTAAATAGTTGCTTAATTTTCGTTCAACTTTATCAACATAGGTAAAAACACATCGTTTACAATACGAAACGGAAGTTTGTCTTCTTGCGAATTGTAAGCGCCTCCTGTAAAAATGGCGACCGCGTTGAAATCGGGAAAAATCATCATGTACTGCCCCCCATTTCCTGTTGCGACGGTGGCCGTAAACTTTTTAGCATTTACCACAAAGGGAATTTTCCACCATAACATTCCGTAATCGATATTGGCCAATTTGGTTTGAAATGAAGTTGATTGCGCTACCCAAGTTTCTGAAACGATTTGCTCTGATTTCCATTTTCCCTTATTGAGCATCAACTCGCCGATTTTTGCCATATCTCTCGGCGTCATGTACAGTCGTTTTGCTGAAGGAATAATATCTCCTTCGGTAGTATGGTGCCAAGCAACATTAGTTATTCCCAATGCATTGAACAAATATTTCTCGGCAAAAGCGTATAAGGGCATTCCCGAGGCCTGTTGTACGACCTCAGCTGCCAAGACCGTTCCCATAGAACAATACATTGCCGATTCGCCAGGATCATATATCTGAGGTAAATCAAGGGTATACTGCACCCAATCTTTTTTTCGATAAACCTTGTCTTCCTGTCCAGCTGACTTTTTGTCCCAATCATTACAATCAAGTCCGGTACTCATTGTAAGCAACTGTCTAACCGTTATGTGCTGTTTTCGTTCATCCTTGTTTTTCTTTGGACCGTAAGTTTTGATATACTTCAAAAATGGATCATCAACACTTTCAATGAATTCCTTGTCCAAAGCAATTCCTATTAAAATTGAAATAATACTTTTTGTCGCCGAGCGAAGGTCATGCTGCTTTTTCAGGTCATAACCACCAAAATATTCTTCCATTTCGATAGCATTGTTCCGTACTAATATAACACTATGCACCTTATGTGGTTTGACTCTTAATTGGTTAAACATCGCGTACATTTTGGTCGAATCGATTTGGCCCGACAGCAGATCATTCGTCTGCCAACCATCGGAAAGATGTATGGGTTTGGAGTAGGAGTAAGTGTCCTGACCCAAGGATAAGAAGCCGATAAAAAACATCCCACTTGCCAAGACCTGTTTAAATCTCATTTTTTATGATATTTGCTAACCCTAAAATTAGAAAAGATTTAATTGTCATTGTCCCCGGCTAGTTTCAAGTAGCTATGTATTCAAGATTGTGGTGTGAACCCTTGATAAAACGCTTCAAATTAGGGTATAAAAAAAGCCCTTAAAAAAGGGCCTTTCATGTTTTTTTCGGTCAAACAGCTTACCTACTATAATTCGGAGATTCTTTCGTAATGGTTACATCATGTGGGTGGCTTTCGTTGATACCGCTAGCAGTAATCTTTACAAACCGTCCGTTTTCCTTAAGGGTATCAATATCCTTGGCGCCACAATAGCCCATTCCGGCCCGTAATCCTCCAACGAATTGGTGTATACTTTCATAGAGTTCTCCTTTGTAAGGCACACGTCCCACTATTCCTTCAGGCACCAATTTTTTAATATCGTCTTCCACATCTTGAAAATAGCGGTCCTTGCTCCCTTCTTTCATCGCTTCAACCGAACCCATACCACGATACGATTTGAATTTTCGCCCTTCGTAGATAATGGTCTCTCCCGGTGATTCTTTGGTACCTGCCAACAAGGACCCCAACATAACCGTATCGGCCCCAGCAGCAATGGCTTTGGGGATGTCACCCGTATAACGGATGCCCCCATCTGCGATAACAGGTACACCGCTGCCTTTAATGGCAGCTGCAACTTCTAAAACCGCTGAAAACTGCGGGAAACCGACTCCTGCTACAACACGGGTGGTACAAATAGAGCCCGGTCCAATACCGACCTTTACGGCATCTGCTCCGGCTTCGACCAAGTATTTCGCTGCGTCGCCAGTGGCAATATTACCAACAATGACTTCTAAATCCGGGAATTTTTTCTTTACATCCTTTAAAACAGCAACCACCCCTTTGGTATGGCCATGTGCCGTATCGATAACGATTGCATCGACGCCGGCGTTAACCAAAGCTTCGGCCCTATCCACAGCATCGGGAGTCACCCCAACTGCCGCCGCAACACGTAAACGACCGTATTGATCTTTGTTTGCAATCGGCTTTTGAGTTAACTTAGTAATATCTCGAAAAGTAATAAGTCCGACTAGTTTATAGTCTTTATCGACCACCGGTAATTTTTCTATTTTATTTTCCTGAAGAATATCTTCGGCCTGCCCCAAAGAGGTTCCTTCACTAACAGTCACCAATTTTTTTGAGGTCATCACCTCGGAAATCGGACGTTCATTATTTTTTTCGAAGCGTAAATCCCTATTGGTAACAATACCCAATAACTTTCCGGCTTCATCTACAATGGGTATACCACCAATACTGTATTCCTTCATATAAGCCTTGGCATCACGTACCAAAGAATCTAGTGGAAGTGTTACCGGATCAATGATCATACCGCTTTCGGCCCGTTTCACCTTGCGCACTTTCATGGCCTGGTTTTCAATACTCATATTTTTGTGCAACACACCGATACCACCTTCTTGCGCCATGGCAATAGCCATTTGCGATTCGGTCACCGTATCCATGGCAGCGGAAACTACAGGCACATTGATCGTAATGTTACGGGTAAATTTTGATTGAATGTTGACCTCGCGCGGAAGTACTTCGGAAAATGCGGGAACCAAGAGTACGTCGTCATAAGTGAGACCTTCTCCTAAAATTTTATTTATGTGGGCTTGCATGGCAATTAAGGATTAATTGCGTGCAAATGTACTGATTTATTTCGGATAATTTTAGTTGGGGGGCAAAGGTTTCAATGTCAACCGATAGCGTACCAAAAAAGTCGATGACGACACCAGGGGAGACATATCTTCCGATGCCGGGATGATTATTAAAATTTAAACTGAAGCGTGGTATAAAAAGTTCTTGGCTGCGCAGGAATAATGCCTGGCCCAGGATAGCCTGTCGCTCTTCGGGTAAAATAACTATTGTCTAACACATTGTTAATACCCGCCTCTAACTTCCACTTTTTAAAGGTATAGGAGGTTGAAAAATCCAATATATCATATGCCGGAATCTCGCCCTCAATACCGCGTTGTGAATCTTGTTTATCTTGTGGAGCGTTCGTGGCATCGGTAAACTGCTCTGATAGATAGGAATATTGCAATCCACCTAAAAGATTTTTATATCCAAAATTAATTCCGGTCTTTAAATTGACTGCCGGAATAAATTCCACTTCATTACCCTTTACATTATTCTCTTCCGAAGCAGTATACTCAGATTGGGTAAAGGCCGCGTTCACAAAGAAATTTAACTTATAATTATCCGAACCTTTGAAAAAAGTTTCCTTTAGGCTCCAGTCGCCAAAAACTTCGACGCCATATATAAATGCATCCCCGATATTTCCCCGAAACCGAACTACCCTTCCGGTTTCGACAAGTTCGCCTTGGGCGTTGGGGCGTTCCTCTGTTTTGAGTACCTCTCCTATCCTATTATTATATCGTAGTCCGAAAACACTGGCATCATAAGAAAACAAACCGTTATAATTTCCCCTGAGCCCTATATCAGCTGTAAAACCTTTTTCATCAGTAATATCGGGATCTACCTGATACACAGGGTTGACTACTCTAATATCATTAAATGTAACGGAACGGTAATTTTGCGAAACATTGGCATACAACTCCCCATTTTTTGATAATTTGTAACTACCACCAACTCCCAAAAGCATAAAATTTCTCTTGAACTCGCGGTTATCTTCCAAAGTTTCGTTTAACAACACATTTCCGGCAAGGTCTAAAAAGACATTATTATAGGTCCCTTCACTTTCGGTCTTTAGGAATTCAAGCCGAAAGCCAGGGGTTATCGAAAACCTGGAATTAATATTAAAGATATTCTCTCCGAAAAATGCCAAGTTACGATTGGGGAAGGTAAATGCAGCCTGCCGATCATAGTTAGGAAACTCATCATCGGCCAGTGTAAAATCGGCATCCATAGCCGCACTGCCCGGACCCTGTTGTTGTTGATTTTTTGCGTGATAATATTTGGCACCCACCAATAGAACAGATTTATTCTTTAGTAGTCCGTAACGGGTAAGTAAACGTGTTTCCGCCCCCCAATTGCTAAAATCATCGATCAAAAGTTCACGAGGCGCAGTGGTATCGTCACTTTGCGAAACCCTGTTCTGACGATAACCCAATGCCTTTCTAGAAGCATCCAACCCAAAAAAGTTAAAACTAAAATCGGTACTAGGTGTCAATTGATGCTTTAGTTTTAGGGCGTATAGATTCCAGTTTACCGCAAACCAATTTCGCTCTCGATTACTATAATCGGGATTCTCATAAAACTGTGCGTCGGTAAGTCCTCCTGGCTGTTGCGCCAAATAATCTAAAAATGTATATTCTACTTCCAGTTTTGTTTTATCGGTCAATTGCCACCCCAAATGGGCAAATGCATTGTGAGAGTCGAAATGGGAATTGGGCCTAAAACCATCGCCCTTTTTATAATTATAATAGGTGTAGTAACTGAATCTACCTACGGTTCCGCTAAGACTATTGAAGCTTGTAAAAAGTGCATTGGACCCTACGGATTGCCGAGAGACCAGCTCCACTTTTTTAACAGGATTCGGTTTCTTGAACACAAAATTGACCAAACCGCCAAATTGGGTGCCATACTGCAACGATGCAGCACCGCGTACGATCTGTATCTCCGACAAGGCTTCGGGCGGAGGCGTATAATAGCTCTCTGGGTAACCCAATACATCGGCACTGATATCATACCCATTCTGTCGGGTATTAAAGTTCTGTGAACGATTGGGGTCAAGACCCCTCCCACCGATGTTCAATTGTAAACCCGCATCCCCATTATCATAAATATTGAGTCCAACGACCTGATTGTAAATCTGACGCGCATTATTTGCAGCTAAATTTGCAGTTATGCCTTCCAAGGCTACTACTTCTGTTTTTTTTCCTGCATAAATGGCCGTGCCTTCTACTTTCTTCAACTGACGCAATGCAAAAACCTTTTGGCGCTGTAAGGTAATTACCACTTCGGGCAAATTGATGCCTAATGGCTCAAGGACTACTTCAATCTGACTATCCGCAGTCATTTCAAAACGACGTTCCCACACCGTGTAGCCATACGAAAAGATAGCAATATGGTGTTCCCCGGTGTTCAGACCTGACAATGAAAATTGTCCATTGGCATCGGTCAAGGTATGAATTCCGGTACTTTGATCATAAACTTCGGCCCCTGCCATCGGACCATTATCCTCGACAGATATAACCCTCCCCGATAAGGTATGTTGGGCTACGAGGGTACTTCCGTAGAAAACAACAACAATTAAGAAACTACAGACCTTTGATGGTATCATGAAAAGGGAGTATAAAGGTTTTAGATTCGAACGAATCTTTAAAAGTCAGCAAATTTACATCAGGATTTATAAACGAAGTACTTTTTCTTCCGTTTAATGCCACGTAACTTTCTACATATATTTCTAAATTTCCGTGACCCTGCTTTTTGAAATTTTTGGCCAAAAACTTGGCATATTGCAGTATAAAATCGGGTTGCGTAGCCATCTGTTTTTCTTGAAACGGAGTCAAAAAATCTGAATTATCGACATAGAACCACTTTTTGCTTTTGCCATCAACTACCTTGAACTGGGCATAACCGGCCTTCTCCATTAACATGACACGCCACGAAAAACGGTAACCCTCTTCGGTCCAGAAAAGCTCCCCGGGATATACCAAATAGCGCCAAGGAAGCAATAATTGTACTACGAAAAATACACCTATCACAGGCATCGCCCATTTTTTATATCTTGAAGAAAACCGTAATGTTCTCCCCGTATCGAACCGCGTTTTGTCGATGGATATGATTCTTCCAACAACTTTTAAAATACGATGATGCAAATCAGCATCGAAAAATATCAGGGCACTAACAATCATGATGTACGGAAACATTCCAATGGGAAACAGCACGCGGGTCAACAAATGGAATACCACTACCAAACCGAAAGCCAACCACCGAGTACGACGATAAAGCAATAAAAACGGAATCATAAGGTCGTATAACATACCGGCCCAGCTAAAGGTGTAGTGCGACCAACTTTGTTGAAGAAAATCACCCAATAACGGAACATCAAATTTCGAGGGCAACCAAATTTTCAAGGGCATAGCATCAAACAACCAATCGGAATTCAATTTGGCCAATCCTGCATAGAAATAAACCATACATAACAAGAGCTTGAGAATATCGATACACCACCTAGGTATTCTATCGTAAGCTATGGTCTTATTTTTAAGGGCGTCAACTGAAAAATAGGCATTTGCCGGCAAAAAGAGCATTAAAAAACTTAATATACTTACAAAATAATAATGGTTCAGATAAGTCGTCTTATCCATTAGCTCGATATAGGTGAAGCTCAAGAAAAAAACTAGAATGGCAATGCGATACTTATAGCCCAAAGCCACAAAAAACGCCGAGACACCACATAGTATAAAAAGAAGGTAGGTAAAATTGCCCAGCGGGCGTATCCATTCGAATCCGTAATAGCTAAAGAAAAATTTCGGGGCGATGTATAACTTTTCGATCCATCCGTTGTACCAGAACCTAATGATGGATATCACCATCATCAATCCAAAAAAAATGCGAAAAACCGCCAAAGGGGCGGCTTGTGCATTTGCTTTTAGATATGTTCTGATTTTCGGGTTCATGAATTAATCCCCATCGGCATCCACAAAATCAATATGTATATTCATAGCAGATACCATATCTACTTTTAGCAAAGGCACAATGCGCTGTACCTCATCATAGGCATTCAACATATTTTCTGGAGGCGTGTTATTTACAATTTCATCTTTAAAATTGCCCAGTGCCTGAACCGCTGTTCGCGCCACGTTGATCTGGTCGTTTATCGCCTGAGCAAGATCTTCACCATCTTTAACAGAATTGAGAACATCTAAATAGGAAGCAAGACCAGGACCCTCGCCTTGTGTACCATAATACTGGCCATTAAAAAGGTTTTGAACAGCAAGTAAGCCTTCCAAGAATAATGTTTTGGAGTTTCCATCGCTATAAAATGCCTCAAGATGCCCGACCGAAGGTGTACCAGAAAATACCCCTAGCGGAATTCCCATCTTACCAGCCCTCAAAAATTTCTCAAAATAGAAAATATAATCGTTTACAAAGCGATCTACAGAAGCTGTGGCCGAAGCCCCATCGTTTGCCACAAAAGTAGCTCCATACCCATTTTCCCATTCGGACAAAACCGTTTCGGTCATGGTCTCCATATCATTCAACAAAGCTGCAACGTATGCTAAATATTTTGAACCATCTTCACCGGCATAAACTTCTATTATGGCCTCATCGGTATCCGCCAAACCATAGAAAAGATAATCTAAGGCAGGAAATCCCTTCGCATCACGATTGGAAGCCAAAGCTAAGTTATAATCACCACTTGATATATAACCTTCGATTTTCTCATCATCGGCCGGGTAGATATTCATATTAAGTCTAAAGTCTAAAGTCTCAGCGGGACCTATTTCGAACATCGACACATGTTGCCATGTTTTATAGGCAGTGAACCAGCCCTCCCGAACCGTATTCAATGCTGTTACCGTAGGATTGGTACTGAAAGCTTCGAACGAAACTTTAAAAGCATCTATTTTTAAATCAAAATCTTGATAAGCGGGTATGATGATATTATCCGTAATATTTACCAACATGGCTTTTCTGTCAAACTCGATCGGATCTATGGGATCCGGATCCGAATTATCGCCATCGGAGCTACATGCCCAAAAGATAAGTGTTGCAACGGCAATGAAAAGAACTTTCTTTTTCATGAATTCAATTTTAGTTTGTAAAGGTTAGGCCCCCTAACGCAAATACGGCCTACAGTGACTTTATATTTAGTAATCTTTTATCTGCTACTAATTTAACCGACAAAAGGAGCGTGTTCAGAAAAACTGGCTACACCTCCCTTTATCAATAAACACTTTTCTTCCTACCTACTCGGTAGATGATGCCTCCGCTACCGTAAACCCAAATTTAGTCGCAATGGTCGTAGAAATTGCATCCAAGGTTTCCCCGGTAATATCCCAAAGTCCGTTTTCACCATCACCCAACAAATCTTCTAAAAGTGCATCTACTTCAGCTTTTGACATATAGGGTGCACCCGTATCAGGATTATTGGAAAACTGAAGGCTGTAAATAAAGCCGAAGCCTTCTGAAATGGCGTGGAAAGCACTTCCATAGTCCGGAACCTCCTCGGCCAATGCATTTTTTCCTGCTTGTAAATAAAATACACCCCGAACTGATGGCACCAAAGAAAGTTTGGCTTTAATAATTGCCGCCTGTTCGTCACGAACCTCATAATTTTTTGCTACGATTGCGGCCCTACCCAGCTTAAAAGCTTCATAGGAAGCGGAAATCAAATCGTTAAAATCAGGGTCTGCAGCAACTTGTTGGATGTAACTTCCTAAAAAGCGATCACCATCATTTTCGGCATCGACCGGATTCTCGGGATTCGAATTCAGTGCAAACAAATAGCCATAGGCCTCGTCCCATTTATGCTCCATTGTTGTATACGATTTTCCATCTTCAAGAATATCCGCATCATTATTGGCCTTGTTCTCACCTTCGTCAAGAACTGCAGGGCTCAAATAATTGTTCACAATCTGATCCAAAGTCAAAGCTCCAATCAAACCCTTGTTTACCATTTGATTATACTCTAAACCGTTGGCGTTGACATAACGTACCCGCTCTCCTTGGGGAACCTGTCCGGCAACACCCGGTTCTGCAACTACTTCCCAGTTTGCAAAAACCTCATCGACTTGCCCGTTTATCCATGTATCGAAGTCAGCACGAATAGCCGCTTGATCGGAAGCATTCGTAGCAAATAAATCGACTGAAGCCGCTGTTTTACTACGTATACTTTTGTCGGATGCATTCAGGTCATCATCAGAGAAATCGACATTACCTTCTTCATGACCGAACATGGCAAGCAATTCATCGGCGGTTTGTGTATTGTCGGAAAGCGCTGAAACAAATTCGCTTCCCATTTTCAGCCGCGTAGTTTGACCATTATAATCTACCGTACTTTCACCGTCCCGCTCAAAAACATAAGTTGCGGGGTTTTCAATTTCAATTTGCTCCTCTTCATCCATCTTCGAAACATCATCATCATTGCTACAAGACAAGAAAGCTATAAGCGCGAAGGCCAAAGAAAAGGTCGAAAAAACTTTTTTCATTGTATTTTATTTAGACTGATTAAATATTGAGCGGCAAATATATGGCTAGGGAAAGAAGGAACAAAATTTATTTTTAACAAATCTAAATAACTTTAAGGGTTTAACATTTGGAAGAATTGCCATTTCAAGGGGTATCGTGCCTACCAAAACGTACGCATTCCCTCAAAAAATGCATGCCAGAATAATTTCAAAGGATTTAAGGTTCATGAAAAAGCAAATGAATCATAACCAATATTCAGCTCAGTACGAAGACAAATAATCATATTATTCCCATTGAAAGGCAAAATACATGCACTGTTCGTCACCCACATTTTTTATGGCATGGGGAATATTGCCGGAAGCAAAATAAAAATCACCTTCTTGGGCAGTATATTTCTCATTTCCTATCTCCATTTCGGTATCACCTTTTATCATCAATATAATTTCCGAAGCTTTGTGCGTATGGGGTTCATGACTTTTTATTCCCGGATTCAAATTGGTCACGTGCATTTCATAATACGGGCACATAGCCGTGGCACGATGAAAATAGTTTCGAATGCCACCTTTATCATGTTCTTTAAACTTCAGTTCATCAAAATCGATAATAAAAGAACCACCGTCTTTTTTTCCTCTACGTAGGTCCATCGGTCTTTTCGAACGATAAACCATGGTATAATAGGCCGCATTTTCCGATGCACAGGAAATCGATCCATTATCACCTGGCAATAAAACCATTACACTATTCGGGCCTATGGTTCTTTTCTTTCTATTTACCGAAACCTGAAGCTCACCCTCCTTTACAATAACGATTTGTTCGTTTTGGACATCCTTTAAATTTATGAGATCGGCGTTTTTTGTTAAATGAACCGTTTTTAATTCCATATCAGAGAAATAAAAGGTTTCACCGGCCATCATCACCTCGTTTTTATCATTTTTTGGGAAGGAATAAACTCCCGATTCGGCTATCTCGGGAACCACATCATTCCATAACCACTTCAAAGATTGCGGAAGGATAGCCCCGCCATGATTTCCGTTATGGCCGCCAGCACCTTCAACAAACTTGTAATCATATTCTTTGAATTTTAATGCCGATTCCATTTGAAGATTGGCCAACCACCAATTTCCATATTGGTTATCAAGGTCATGGGAACCATCTTGTAAAAATACCTTTATATCTTTCTTATCATGCTTTCGAATTATAGAGGGATAGTCATGCCCCCCTCGGATATCGGTAAAACTACCAATATGACTCAACACTTTATTGAAATGCTGCGGAAAGAACCACGCTGCTGTAAAAGCACAAATACCCCCGGACGAAATACCGCCAATACCCCGCTTGGTGGCATCTTCAGAAATAGCATAACCCTTTTTCAATTCCGGGATCATTTCTTCCAACAAAAACCGACCATAAGTATCGGAAACATCATCGTATTCTAAACTTCTGTTGGAAGCTTTCCATGGATTTTCTGGCGTAGGCAAACTTTTGTCATGGCCCGGATTGATAAAAAGCCCAATGGTAACAGGCATTTTTTTCTGGGCAATCAAATTATCAAACACCACAGGGGCCCTGAAGTCACCATCTTCCTTTATATAGGTATGTCCGTCTTGAAAAACCATAAGTGCGGCAGGTTCCGAAGATTTGTATTGAGCAGGCACATAAATATAATAATCCCTAATGGTGTTAGGATAAATAGTACTCTCCCAAGTATGCTTGGTAATCATTCCTTGAGGAATACTTTCATATTTTTCAGAATCAGGACCATGGGGATATTCCTCTTGGGAATAAACAAGGAAGGAAACCAAGAAGGCCAATGAGAAAATTGTCTTAAAAAAAAATCTCGGAATAAAGCGGAAATCTTGATGGATAACAGAAGGTGGCATAGTTTGGTTTTCAATTGAATACCTTTAAATATAGCCATTAAATAGACAAGATGCGAAATACTACTACTGCACTTTCAACCTAAAGCCATCGGTTGAAGTATCTATATTACACATATTTCAGAAATAGCTCCGACGCTTTGTTATAAGCAGCTTCGAAAACCATCCAATTTACACCAGAATCTACTTTTTCAGCAGTAAAATAGGAAAGCATTTTTTCCGTGGGCATATTCCCGGTAAGTTCATCCTTCGCCATGGGACAGCCGCCAAAACCCTGAACCGCGCCGTCAAACCTTCGACAACCCGACTTGTATGCCGCATTAACCTTTTCATGCCATTTCGAAGGTGTGGTGTGCAGGTGGGCCCCAAATTCAATTTCTGGATATTGCGGTATTAAACTAGAAAAAAGGTAATCAATGGTCTCTGGGGTGGAGGTACCCACAGTATCGGACAACGACAATATTCTTGCACCCATTTTGGCCATTTTCTCTGCCCACTCCCCTACAATATCAACATTCCATGGGTCGCCATAAGGATTGCCGAAGCCCATAGATATATACGTTACCACTTCTTTATTATTAGCATTGGCAAGCTCAAATATTTCCTTTAAGACTTCAATACTCTGCGCTATCGTTTTATGGGTATTTCGCATTTGAAAGTTCTCTGAAATGGAAAATGGATAGCCTAAATATGCAATTGCCTCATGTTGGCAAGCATCTTTTGCGCCACGTACATTCGCTACGATGGCCAACAACTTGCTATTCGTTTTTGACAGGTCTAATCGCGAAAGAACTTCGGCCGTATCCACCATTTGCGGAATGGCCCTAGGGGAAACAAAACTACCAAAATCTATAGTATCGAACCCGCACCCTAACAGCGATTGAATGTACTTTACCTTCTCCTGCGTTGGAATAAAAGTCTTAATACCCTGCATGGCATCCCGGGGGCACTCAATAAGCTTTACTTTTTCAGACATAGACCTAAAACTACCCCTTAAAAATACTATTAATTATTCGATAACAAGATAAAGACACCAATACCTACAAACACAAAGATTTGAAACCATTTTAAGTACCTAGCTATGTCTTTATTTCTCCTTACAACGTCTGAAATAGTACCTGCCAGAAGAGTAATAAGTCCGAACACAAAAAAAGAGACTACGATGAAAAGCAACCCAAGAACAAAAAATTGTGCCGCCGTACCCAAGTTTTCACTAAACAAAAAGCCAGGAAAAAAAGCTAAAAAGAAAAGGGCCACTTTTGGGTTCAGCACATTCATAACAAAACCTTGTTTGAACAATGACCAAACTCCTTTTTTTGGCACGATATCATCAGACAATACTGAGTTCGTTTCACTGTTTAGTACTTTATAGGCCAAGTAGAACAGGTAGAGTGCTCCCAAAATTTTTATGACAAGAAAAAGCCGTTCGTTTTCGCGAAGTATGGCCGAAACACCAAAAGCAAGTAAACTAGTATGCACCAAGCAGCCCGAAAGCAAACCGGCAACAGTAGCTAAGCCATACTTCTTGCCATGTGCCACACCCTGCATTAAAACATAAATATTATCAGGTCCAGGAGTAATGGCCAAAGCTGCAGTAGCCAAAACGAAGGTGTATAAAATTTCGTAATTCAATATAAAAGTCTACAATTTATGATACCAGTGCTCTGGTTCTAGGGTTTTATTTTCCGTCTTTAAATCTACAAAACCCAAGAGAGTATTCATCATTTTTTATATCTTTCAACACAATAAAATACAACCAAATGAAAAATATAGGTTTTGCGCTACTATTCATGATGTCGTTTTCCGTATTCGGATTTATCGGAAATGCAGAAGAAAATGAATTATCCACACTAAAAACAGAAAATTCAATGGCTCAAGATAGTCTTTTACGTCACGTCGTACTTTTTAAATTCAAAGAAGGAACAGCCCCAGAAAAAATTAAGGAAATTGAGGATGCCTTTGCGGCTTTGCCTGCTAAAATTCCACAAATTATTTCATACGAATGGGGATTGAATAATAGTCCGGAAGGATTAAACAAGGGCTTGACCCACTGCTTTTTCCTGACTTTTAAATCAGAGGAAGATCGTGCAATATACCTACCACACCCCGATCACAAAGCGTTTGGGGCACTGCTATCAGGTCATTTAGATGATGTGACCGTTGTAGATTATTGGACATCAAAGTAGAACTGGTCGCTCTAAATTAATGGCCTTTAGTTTTCTTGCTGCTCTAAAATAGCCTTGTTGATTCTTTTGATAAGGCTTGGACCTTCGTATATAAAACCTGTATAAAGTTGGATCAAGTCAGCGCCGGCCTCTAATTTTTCGAGCGCATCTTTGGGGGAATGAATACCCCCTACCCCGATTATCGGGAATGCCTTGTTGCTCTTTTCCGCCAAGAACCGAATAACTTCGGTACTTCGCTGAGTCAACGGCTTGCCACTTAGACCTCCATTTTGTTCGGTTAAAACCATACCAGATGTCAGCCCTTTACGCGCTATGGTCGTATTGGTCGCGATGATGCCATCAATCTCGGTCGTTTTGACAATAGATATAATATCCATCAACTGGTTTTCAGAGAGATCAGGTGCTATTTTTAAAAGAATGGGTTTTTCCTTTACCGATTCTTTTGCGGCCTGTTTTGTATTTTGCTTTTTGAGCTCGATCAGCAAGGCTGTTAACGGCTCTTTATCTTGAAGCTCCCTTAGGCCCGGGGTATTTGGAGAACTAACATTCACCACAAAGTAATCGACATAATTAAAAAGAGCATCAAAGCAAATCAGGTAATCTTTAATCGCTTCTTTATTAGGGGTAACCTTGTTCTTACCAATATTACCTCCAACCAATACTTTGTGTTCTTTCTTCAGCCGCTCCACCGCATCGAATACGCCCAAATTATTAAACCCCATGCGATTGATAATGGCCTCATCAGCCTTTAACCGAAACAATCTTGTTTTAGGATTTCCTTTTTGCGGTTTAGGAGTCAAGGTGCCGATTTCAACAAAGCCAAATCCGAAATTTGAAAACTCATTATACAATTTGGCATCTTTATCGAAGCCTGCAGCAAGACCAATGGGATTCTTGAAAGTCAAACCGAAAACCTGTTTTTCAAGGCGTTTGTCCTCTATTACAAAAAGTGATCGAAAAAGACCGGAAAAACCAAGGTTCGAAAGAAACTGTACTAGTGAAAAGGTCAAATGGTGTGCCTTCTCCGCATCCAATAAGAACAGAAAAGGGCGTACAAAAATTTTATACATGTGCTACCGTGAGATTTTTTCAAAAATACAAACTTAAGTATGGTAATCTTATGGTAGACCATGATTTTTTTAACAACCTAGAAAAGGTTCATTCCGGAGCAATGCTATCAGTATAAACGGCAGGTATTACTTTAATGGGGTCACGAAAAGCTTCTTTACACAAGCTTCTATAACGTTGATACTGCTTTTCGTTAAAAATTTCCAACAGTTTTGTGTCACTTTCTTTTGAAAGATCGACCATTTTTTGCTGTAATTTCTTGTATTTCTGCGCCAGTACGATCATTTCCGCCTGTGTGCCCTGTGGATGTTCGGCAAAGAGTTTTTTTGTTTCCTCTTCCAAAACCTTATTCGTAACCTCTAATTTGCCTTGAAGTTCTTCTAAAACCGCTGTCTGTGATTCATTGAGCTGAAAAATTGCGACAATGTTCTCCGTGTTGCTACTGCCAAGTCCCAAGGTGCAATCGGGAAGTTGGGCATGGCCAAGAAATGAACTAAAAAAAAGTACAGAAAATAACGTCACAGCTTTTACAAACATAACTTTAGTTTAAGAAATCAAGTACGGTCTTTGCTATGATATAAACACACTTTTTCTTTAAAAATTATATTGTTCGTTTTGAAATCTACTTATTTCCCCTCTTGTTTACCCTGTGTCATTGAACGTACTTCTTTATATCTTTATAATAACAAAGGCCGCATAAAGCAGCCTTTGTCATTATTCAATGATAAAAAGTATTATTTAAGCGTAAAATTGAGTCTAGCGAACAAGAACCGTCCACCGATGCCAAATTGTTGCGCCCTACGCGACCAATCAAAACGGCCCGAACTTCTATTATTAAAAGCTTCTTCGGCTCGGTCAGGGTAAATATCAAATAGATTGTTCGCGCCAATTGTAAAGGTAAGTGCGTCTGTAGCCTTGTACCCTATCGAAAGATCGGTCACTAATTTTGTGCCGAACACTTGTTGATTCGCCACTGTAGTTGTAGCTTCTGTGACTTCACCAAAATAAACATTCCTTAAAAAGACAATAAACTTATCGGAAGTAAGGCTATTCGATAAATTTATTTTAGTTCTAGGCACCGCTTCTTCAAGATACACTCTGCTGTCTTCTGGAAAATAGGTGTCGACCAGACCGGCATCACGCAATACTTGCGAAGCATTGATATCACCAATTTGATTTGTTTTGGAAAAAGTCCCCGCCAAATCGGATTTCAACCTCCAGTCATTTCCTAAATCCGTTTTATGGGTGATTACAACGTCCAATCCTCGAGATTCGGTATTAATTGCATTAGCAAAAAAGGATGCCGCAGTGGCATTGGCCTGCCTCAACAGATTATCCAATTCCGTGCCTGTACCAGGTCCTTCGAACTGCCCCGTATAAACTACCCTATCGTTAATTTCCACGTAGTATCCATCCACGGTTATCGTTAAATTTGCATCAGGAATTTTTGCGGTAAGCCCCAAACTAACACTGCTCGAGGTTTCTTCCTTTAACTGAGGAATACCCAACAATTTGGCTGCTCTACTGTCATTCGCAAAAGTACCTACCTCTTGCGGATTTCCTTCATTATCAAATATGGTAGACGTAGAATTAAAATTGATTTGATGCAATGAAGGGGCCCTAAAACCAGTATTGGCCGCACCACGAATATTTAGATTGTCGGAAACTTTATAGCGCGCTGCAAGCTTAAAGTTTATAGTAGAACCAAAATCACTATAATCTTCAAATCGAGTAGCAAAACTAGCCAGGAATTTTTCCGAAAAATCAGCTTCCAAATCTACATAACCAGCGACACTACTGCGCCCCCTTGATAGTTCATTCGCCGGAGCAAATCCTGGGAATACCTGTGAGCCTCCTGGTCTGGAATTTCCAAAGAAATCTTGTGAAGGCTGTTGAGATGCCAAGGTAATACGCTGTCCGTTTGCCGTATATTGGGCATAAGATGCTTCCTCTCCAGCGATAATATCGTAATTTTCGACTCTATATTCTGCACCAAAAGCTACGTTAAATCCCGACATCACGTCATCAAAGAATTGGGTCACATCAAGATTGGCGGTATTCTGTAAAAATGAAAATCCACCGGCATCAAAAAAAGTAGGGGAGGCATTTTGCATTGAGGCATTAAATGTATTCCCAATGGTATATAAAAAGGCATTCTTGCCATAGGTGTTGCTTAAGTCAACGTTCCAGTCTCCAATCAACCCTTTGATACCTATCGATAATGATTGATCTTTGATATTCGAGTTAATTTCGGGTAAAAATCCGTTGATATACGCCGGAGTAAAGGTTCTACTCTGATTCGGCAATCTATAAAAACCTGCCGAATTTCCGGTACGCGAACTGATTCCCGCAAAAGCGTAGACCTCGGTTTCGTTATCACCCAAAGGAAGCGAAAAGTTACCGAATAATCGTCCCCCACGCAATGCCGATTGGCCCACACGCATGTTGTAATCACTTCTTTGTTGTCCACGTGCAGCAAGTTCGGCTTGAGTCGCATCAGCTCCAAGAACGCCCCCCAACTCCTCTTTTGTCGAAGCCCCATTTAAATTGATTCCCGCTTGGTTGGCATACTGAATTACATCGTCAACGTCATCATCCAATAAATTACTAATGTCATAACCGTCGGCATTAGCGACTCTTTCTACCGTATTATAAAGATTAAATATTTCGCCCTCCCATTCTTTCATTCGGCTGTATTCATTCCTCACATCAAAATCACCTGAGAAATTAATAAATCCTCCATTATCGCCCAAAGGTACACCATAACTGGCAGCAATATTTGTTGTCGCACCGTCTATACCGCCCGTCTGGTCATTGGCATTTTTTGTAAAATTCGCGCCCGTGGTAACCGTGGTCGTCAATTCATTGACACTTTTGTTCAGTATTATATTAATGACCCCCGCAATGGCATCGGAACCATACTGCGCGGCCGCTCCATCCCTAAGCACTTCAATACGTTGAATAGCCGCTGCAGGAATAGCATTTAAATCTGTTCCCACGCTGCCTCTACCAAAAGTTCCATTTACATTGATCAATGAAGAAGTATGTCTTCGTTTGCCATTAATCAACACTAAAACCTGATCTGGGCCTAAACCCCGTAAGGAAGCTGGGTCAATGTGATCGGTACCATCGGATATCGTTTGGGTATTCGAGGTGAACGAAGGGGCAACATAATTCAGAATCTGATTGAGGTTTACTTGAGGAGCTACATTATTCAGTTCGCTAATGTCGATTACATCAACAGGAACAGTACTTTCCGTAGCCGTTCGATTTGGGTTTCTTGACCCAACGATAATCACCTCTGAAAGTGCCACTCCAGATGTCAGCTGAATGTTCATTTCGGTACTGTTGACAGTCACTTCCTTGGTCTCAAAACCAATGTAGGAGACGACCAAGGTATCTCCCATTTCCACATCAAGAGTGAAATTACCATCAAAATCGGTTGTGGTACCTGTTGTGGTTCCTTTTTTAACTATGGATGCACCTGGTAATGGCACTCCATCATCATCTAATACAGTCCCCGTTATCTGTGCATAGGCAAAACCAAAGGCCCATAAGAAAACGACAATACAAAAATAATGCTTGTTCATATAGTTATTTTTTGAGTTAATATTGTTTAAAAGTTACGCAATTTTACCCGTATTGTAAGAATCCTCGTAAAAATTGTTAGGTATTGTTCTTATAAGTGAACAGGTGTTTTTCCTTTATTGTATTTTTAAAAAAATTATATCTATGCAGAAAATTATCGATCGCTTTATTAGCTATGTTTCTATAGACACCCAAAGCGACCCAACTTCAAAAACAACCCCTAGTACAGAGAAACAATGGCATTTAGCCGATCTTCTTGTCGACGAGCTAAAAAAAATCGGCATGCGCGATGTTTCGATAGATGCCAACGCCTATATCATGGCGACCCTTCCAAGCAACATTGCTATCGAAGTACCCACCATCGGGTTTATTTCCCATTTTGATACTTCGCCCGATTTTTCTGGCACCAATATAAGGCCGCAGCTCGTTACCGACTACGATGGAGGTGACATAGTATTGAACAAAGAGCAAAACATTGTTTTATCTCCCGATTATTTTGATGATCTACTACTCTATAAAGGCCAAACGCTTATTACTACAGATGGTACTACGTTATTGGGCGCCGATGACAAAGCCGGCATCACCGAAATCATTACGGCGATGGAACATTTGATTCAAAACCCCGAAATAAAACACGGTACCATAAAAATTGGCTTCACCCCTGATGAAGAGATCGGCCGTGGGGCGCATAAGTTCGATGTTGCAAAGTTTGCTGCTGATTGGGCCTATACCATGGATGGTAGCCAAGTCGGCGAACTCGAATATGAAAACTTTAATGCAGCTGGTGCCAAAATAGTAATTAAAGGAAAAAGTGTACACCCGGGCTATGCCAAAGGTAAAATGGTAAACGCCATAACCATCGTCAATGAGTTTACGGAACTATTACCCCCGAACGAAATACCACAACGTACCTCGGGAAGGGAAGGTTTTTTTCATATACATCATATGAAAGGGGAGATTGAACATGCCGAATTCGAATTAATCGTTCGCGACCATGACAAAACCCACTTTGAAAAGCGCAAACAGTTATTACGCGATATTACCAAAGAACTTAATAGCAAATACGGTGATTGTATTCAGTTGGAAATAAAAGATCAATATTACAATATGCGGGAAAAAGTAGAACCGGTTATGCATATCGTCGAGATTGCTAAAGAAGCTATGGAAGCTGTGGGCGTAACACCCATTATCAAACCCATTCGCGGGGGTACCGACGGTTCGCAACTCAGTTTTATGGGACTCCCCTGCCCTAATATTTTTGCTGGCGGTCATAATTTTCATGGAAAATATGAATACATACCTGTAGAAAGTATGCAGAGAGCTGTGGATGTTATCGTGAAAATTTGCGAACTCACAGCATCAAAAAATCAGAAAGATTAGAGTTGCCAACTATGAGGATAAAATAGGACAACTCACCCCCCACAAACAACACTTCGGAGGTTTAAATTTTAAAAAACTAAACGGTATTGGGAAATTTGAAGCATTCAATCAATTCTAAATGGAAGAAACAATTACGATTTTAATTTACATTCATGCATTTCTTGGCGGAATTGGACTACTAACCGGTACAGGAAGCGCCATTGTAAAAAAAGGAGGTAAATCTCACAAAAAAATGGGAACAGTATTCTCTTATGCTATGATAGCAAGTTCCTTGATTTCCCTGGTTATAGCTCGAATGCCCAATCATGAAAATCTATTTTTATTTCTAATCGGGATATTTACCATATACATGGTCCTTGCCGGGAATAGAGCACTAACCTTCAAAAACAAAAGAAAAGAAAAAGCGGACATTTTAGACCTTACTATTTCCGGTATAATGCTGACGGCTTCAATTGGCATGTTTGCTATTGGATTAATTGGATTGTTTCAAAAAAATGAAACTTCAATTCTGTATTTATTCTTTGGGGTATTCGGTGCATTGTTGACCATAAAAGATTTCCAAATGTTCATGAGTTTCTCACAAAACAAAAATATGTGGCTCAAAAATCACCTAGGTCGTATGATAGGTGCGCTTATTGCCTCTTTTACGGCATTTTTGGTCGCAGGGCTACATATCAGCACCCTATTTGTTTGGTTGGCACCTACCATTCTTGGCACCCTATATATCGTATATTGGAAGAGAAAATTAAAGGTGAAACCGGTGGCCAAAAGGAATGGTCATCAATAAAAAACGAACCCAATCAACTTTTTTATAGCCATACGGAAAGAACAATTAAGATTCTCGAAAGCAATATACAGGTAGGTATGCCAGACAGCCTTGAAAGCAATTTAAGAGTTGTTATAAAAGCCAAAGACATGACATAGTTGAGAAAGACAAGACTTACTACATCAAGATGACCAAATCTGATAGGGATTGGGTCCCAAATACTTTTGGTTTTAATTTGGAACAAAAAATAGATAACGTTCAGCTTAAATTCTGGTATAAAGGAGGGCCATTCTGTAACGATCATTTCAAAAAATCTTCATTTTCTTGGGCCATGCCGCTAAGCGGATTAAAATTTTATATGGAGAAGGGTAAAGTAGTACCTTTTAGGGAGGGACTAAATGCATCTCTTTGCATAAAATCTGATTGCCCAGCTTCGAATAAAAGTTCTTTCCTGCTGCTACCCGTTTAAAGGGTGGCGGTCACCGACCCTATTTTTTTCAAAATTCCATATGACTTCAAATTAGAAGAAATCCGTAAATTTAAGCAACTATCGAGAAACTTTTTATCCCATATTATTTGGATGCAGGCTATAGACATAAAAGACTATGCGGATACTTCTAACAATATTAATTACAATACACGGAATTATACATTTGTTCGGATTTCTGAAAGCATTTGGCATTTCCGAATTTAATGCAATGACACAACCGATTTCCAAACCTTTTGGAATTATTTGGTTAGTCGCATTTATCCTATTTTCAACAACCCTAGCACTATTTCTCAGTCAACACAATAGCTGGTGGATAGTTGGACTTTTGGCCGTTTTACTTTCTCAGTTTCTAATTATAACCTATTGGCAAGACGCCAAATTTGGTACCAGTATAAATTTGATAGTTACTGTATTCATTCTTATTGCGTATTCATCCTTCGGTTTTATAAAGAAGGTAAATGATGAAACGGCCCAAATGCTTGCTTCTTCCAAACCTTCAAAACAAGTTATCGTTTCAGAAAAAATGATCAAGAACCTGCCGACCATAGTTCAAAAGTGGGTCATGAACAGCGGTATTCTAGGTAAAGAACTGGTACACCACGTGTATTTGGAGCAAGATGCCCAAATGCTCATGAAACCTGAACAAAAAGATTGGAGTAGCGCCAAAGCAAGACAGTACTTTACTATCGAACCTCCAGCTTTTAATTGGAGGGTAAACCTAACGATGAAGAAGGTTCTATCACTAGTGGGCAGAGATAGATTTGAGAACGGAAAAGGAGAAATGACCATTAAACTATTTTCGCTCATTCCTGTTGTAAACGCCAAAAACAGTGAAAAAATAAATCAAGCGACATTACAACGGTATTTAGCCGAAATTGTTTGGTTCCCCTCTGCTGCATTAAGTCGTTATGTCACATGGGAGCCGGTAGATGATTCTTCGGCCAGGGCAACAATGGAGTATAATGGAACAAAGGGTTCGGGAGTCTTCTACTTTGACGAGAAAGGAAATTTCGAGAAGTTCGTGGCCATGCGTTTCAAGGATGCACATGATACCGAGCCGACACAGTGGTCAGTTATCGCAACCAAAAGCGAAGAAATAAACGGTATAAAAATACCTGTGGAAGCAAAAGCAAATTGGAAATTAAAGAATGGGGAATGGACATGGCTAAAACTTAAGATAACGAACATTACGCATAACACGCAAAAAATCTCCATGTCTAACGGTACTAAAAAACCGTAGGTTATTCCTAAAGTAAGAACTTGATTACCCGAGCCTTATAAAACCTAGACCATCGGTAGTTTCCAGCCGTTGTGATAATCTGCCTTTAAAAATTTATTGGCAGGGGTTTCCTTAAATTCCCCGGCCTCGGCATCCCAATAAATACGGTTACCCGTTTTAAAGGCCACATTGCCCATGTGGCAAACAAGTGCGGCATCATATCCCACTTTTATGGGAGCGTGCAATTTTGACGCATCCCTACTTTTAACTGCTTCGATAAAATTCACGGTGTGTAAGTCTAGTCCGCTACCCTCATTCTTTTGCAACGGTACACGTTCCATACGATCGTCTTCTGGAATAACTTCCCAACCATTACGATCCAAGACCAACGTACCATTGTTGCCAACAAAAGAAATGCCATGATCTCGGCCGTAATTACCATTGCTTATTCCAGTGGCATGCTCCCAAAGTATCGAGAATCCATCATATTCGTAGACTGTTTGCAGGGTATCGGGTGTTTCCGAGGCATCGTCTTTATAAGCAAACTTTCCGCCCAGGGCCATTACCGATTTTGGGGTACCGGCCTTCATACCAAAAAGTGCATAGTCAATCAAATGTACACCCCAGTCGGTCATAAGTCCACCGGCATAATCCCAAAACCATCTAAAGTTAAAATGGAACCGATTAGGATTAAAAGGACGTTCTGGCGCAGGACCGAGCCACATTTTATAATCAACACCTTCAGGTGGCGCACTATCTGGCACAACTGGCACGGGTTTCATCCAACCTTGATAGGCCCATGCCTTTGATAGCCTTATTTCACCCAATTTACCCGAATGCACAAAATTGATAGCATCGACAAAATGAGGCTGGCTTCGCTGCCATTGACCAATTTGAACCATTCGATCACTGGCACCGACATAATTCAACATGATGTTGGCTTCTTGAACCGAATTTGCAATCGGCTTTTCGCAGTATACGTCTTTCCCCGCCATCAAAGCGTCGGTCAATTGAAGGCAGTGCCAATGGTCAGGTGTACCGATAAGAACCACGTCAATATTAGGGTTCTCCAATAATTTCCTATAATCTCGATACCACAGCGGTTTTTTAAGCCCTGCTTTTTCCAGGTCGGCCGTTCGTGCCTCGAGAACACTCTTATCTACATCACAGAGGGCGATTACGCTTACCTCGCTAATCTTCAACATTGACTTTAAATCACTAAAACCCATGCCTTTGCACCCTATCAACCCCACGTTTATTCGGTCATTAGGGCCTACTTTTTTTCGAATAGTAGCTAATAATTCCATAGGAAAAAGAAAAGAGGCACTTGTACCGGCCACTGCCAAGGTGCTCTTTTTGATGAAGTTGCGTCGATTGCTATACATATTTGCTTATTTAACGGCCATGAATATAGCAATTTTAAAGCTAAACAACTACAATGAACAACAGGGCAACCCCTTAAAATTTCACGCTTTTTAGGCACGAAATACATTACGCCCAAGTTCCTTATCTGCAAAAAAAATGATGGTGCTTTCTTAGTAGTCAAAAAAAAAGCACCAACGTTTCCGTTGGTGCCTTTTTAATTATCGATTGTTCCCTTATTTTTTTTCGGGCGCACTTAGTTTTTTGCTCATCTCCATAGAAATGGCCGAGCGATCAAATTTCAGCTTTCCGGCCATGGTCTCTAAAATACAAGAAAAATCCTTGTCGTTCAGATCGACCACTTTACCGTGCAAACCACTTTTGGTAATCACACGATCGCCACGCTTTAATTCTGCGGCAAACTTCTTTTCATCTTTTTGACGTTTCATTTGAGGTCGTATCATAAAAAAATAAGCTACGACAAAAATCAAAATCATCGGAAGAAACTGTCCAATGTCACCCATGTATGTGTTCTTTTTAGTTAATTAATTATTGGGCAACGGGACCCTTTGGTGCGGCATCTTTAGGGTTAACAAAAGCTTTTATACGCAAAAGCTCTTGACCTTTTTCAGTATTCGCGGTTACAGTAATTTGTTTAGTCACCTGATTTTGTCCCGACCCGTTGAATTTCACTTTAAGTTCACCTGATTCACCAGGGGCAATCGGATCTTTTGGTGGATCTGGAACGGTACAACCACAGCTACTCTTGGCATCGGTAATAATCAAGGGTGCATTACCGGTATTGGTAAATTTAAAAATGGTTTCTTGTGGCGTATTCTGATCGATAGTACCGAAATCATGCTCGACTTTTTCAAACTCCATCACAGGAACCTGTTTTCCGGCTTCATCACGCTCTGCGGCCACGGCCACATTGTCGCTTTTTATTTTACTCGATGCATTGTCTTTACAGGAAGCTGTAACAAACAGTCCTACTAAACCAAATGCCAAAATTATTCTTTTCATACCTCAGGATTTTTAATATTAATTAATTGAGAAATACTATTCAATTTATTTAAACAGCAAAATTAAAGAAATATTTTATAACAGCCCTCGACCTGTTTTATTTAGTTTGCCGTCGGCCTTATACTCCTTCAGCAATTTATCGAGAATTCCATTTATAAAAATACTGCTTTTGGGCGTCGAATATTCTTTGGCAATTTCTAAAAACTCATTCATTGTAACCTTTTCTGGTATTGAAGGAAAATTCAGCACCTCGCATATCGCCATTTTCAGAAGAATCGAATCGATATCCGCAATGCGATCTTTGTCCCAGTTCGGAGTTTTCCCTTCGATTTCTTTTTCCAATTTTGCATTGTTGAGCAGTGTTTTGGTCAAGAGTTTTTTGGCAAAATCCATATCTGCATCATCCTTCAACAATCTGGGAAGGAAAAAACCATCATTTTGATCTTCCTTTACCTTTTTTAGCTGTTTCAAAATAAAGGTATTCACGATCGGAATATCGTCGACCCAGGTCAGTTTGTCATCCTCCAGGTATTCATAGATTTTCTCGTTCGGAGCGATAATCTCCTTGAAAATCTGCAACACAAATTGCTTATCCTGTTCATACGTACCAAGGGCAGTGCCCATGTACTCGGCGTAAATATCACTTTCAACGATTTCTTTGTAAATCAGTTTTACATATTCGTCGTTCAGATACCAATTTTTTAATTTTCGACTATCAAATTCATTCTTTAACCGTGTATTGTCCACCATTTGGGACAACACCCTATTTTGAACGAATTTTTCCTTGTTCGGATAAGCGTCCGTGACACTGGCCAAGTACTTTTTCGAGGATAGTTTCACCTGCTTGGCGGCCATTTGCTGTACTTCGATCAAAAGACTGAGATTCAGCAGGTATAAAGTATACATGTTTTCAATACTGACCTTTAAAAACTTTTCCTGTTTTTCAAGAGAGTCGTCTTTAGATTGTGTCAAGGCATAAATGCATTGCATCACCTTTACCCGAATATGCCTTCTTGTGAGCATTTAGAAAGAACTTTTTAGATTGAGTTTGGTTTCACTACCAGCCCGCAAAAATAACAATCCTTTTTCTAATACCTACCATAAGAAAGCGTCTTTATCTTATGTATTTTATAACATTTGTTTTTGCTGCAAACCCCTATCTTTGGCAAATTGAAGATTAAAAACCTATTCCGTTAGCCAACCCATTACATGAAGGAACTTAAGCACGTTAATAAATACTTCAAAAAATATTGGTCAAAACTATTGATCGGTATCATTATCACCATTATCGCCCGAGTTTTTCAATTGGTCATGCCCACCTATGTCAAAAAATCGATTAACGTAGTTGAAGAGGCCTTGAACGGGAAAATAACGGATGCTTCTGCTGAAAACCTGCTTATGGAGTTCATCCTTATCATTATTGGTGCCGCTTTTCTATCTGGGTTTTTCACTTTTTTGATGCGACAGACGATAATAAACGTATCGCGTTATATCGAGTATGATTTAAAAAATGAAGTTTTCGACCATTATCAGTGGTTAAGTCTAAATTTTTACAAGAAAAATAGAACCGGCGACCTCATGAACCGAATCAGTGAAGATGTCGGACAAGTACGCATGTATGCCGGCCCCGCTCTAATGTACGGGATAAACACGGTCACTCTTTTTGTATGCATCATTCCATTGATGTTTATTACGGCCCCCACTCTTGCGGCCTATGCCCTGATTCCCTTGCCCATATTATCGGTCTTGATCTATAATATCAGTAAGATCATACACAAACGCAGTACCATTGTTCAAGAATACCTTTCTACCCTATCAACATTTACACAGGAAGTGTTCTCTGGAGTATCGGTGATAAAGGCCTACGCACTGGAACCACAGATAAATGGCGAACTACAGGTACTGGCCGTCGAAGGAAGAGAGAAAAGTATGGACCTGGCCAAAGTAAATGCCTGGTTCTTTCCGCTCATGGTACTTTTAATAGGAATCAGCAATATTCTTGTCATCTACGTAGGCGGCAAGCAATACATCAATGGTGAAATTGAATCTGTAGGTGTAATTGCAGAGTTCATCATTTACGTCAATATGTTGACCTGGCCCGTTGCCATAGTAGGGTGGTTAACCTCTATCGTGCAACGTGCCGAAGCATCGCAAAAACGCATTAACGAGTTTTTGAGATCTGAACCGGCCATCAAAAATGAAGCAGTTGGGGCCACCCCGATTACCGGCAAAATTGAATTCAAAAATGTCACTTTTACCTATGAAGACACTAATATTACCGCTTTAAAAAATATTTCCTTTACGATCAATGCTGGAGAAACTGTGGCCATTCTTGGTAAAACAGGTTCTGGAAAATCGTCCATTTTAGACTTAATAGCCCGATTGTATGACGTCACCGATGGAGAAATCCGTATCGATGACATACCCATTAAAAAGGTAAACCTCAATAGCTTGCGCGAATCGATTGGTGCGGTACCCCAAGATGCCTTTCTGTTTTCGGATTCGATAAAAAATAATATAAAATTCGGTAACCATACCGCTTCTGATGAAGATGTGGTCAAAGTGGCGAAAAATGCAGCCGTACATGAAAACATTATGGGCTTTGCCAAGCAATACGAAACCGTTCTAGGCGAGCGGGGCATCACCTTAAGTGGCGGACAGAAGCAACGTGTCTCTATCGCACGCGCCTTATTAAAAGACCCCGAAATATATTTATTTGATGATTGTTTGTCAGCCGTAGATACTGAAACTGAGGAAGAAATTCTAGCAAATCTAAAAAAAGCGTCCAGAAATAGAACCACTCTTATAGTAAGCCACAGGGTATCATCTGCAAAAAATGCAGATAGAATTCTAGTGCTTGAAGACGGAACGTTGTTTCAGGAAGGAACACATGATGATTTAATTGCTGTCGAAGGTTATTATAAATCACTTTATTTAAACCAACTATCTGAGAAAGAAAACTGAAAATTTGTTGTTGAATCAAGTTTTTTTTTACATTTTTGATATGATATTGAAGTATGAACTATAGACACCACATCAAATGAGCGAAAAAGATTTAATGGACCAGGAAGAGATCCACTCCAAAGTTTTAAGGGCAGGAAGAAGGACATATTTTTTCGATGTCAGGAGTACAAAGGCAAATGATTATTATTTAACCATAACCGAGAGCAAGAAGTTTACGCATGACGATGGATCTTTTCATTATAAAAAACATAAAATATACCTTTATAAGGAAGACTTCACCGCTTTTAAGGAGAATGTTGAGGAGATGATGGATTTTATTATCGATGAAAAAGGAACCGAAGTTATATCAGAAAGGCATCAGTCTGATTTCAAAAAAGAAGAGCCCGTTCAAAATGGTGAAGCAAAGACTACAGAAAGCTTTACCGATATCAATTTTGACGATATTTAATTTTAGAATTTTCTTTATAAAAAACAACGGCCCTCATAATTAAGGGCCGTTTTTTGTTTAATGTGATCGCAGTATGTCCTTTCGACTATATGGCTCGAATAGTCTTGACACGACATATAGTAATGGTTACATTTATAAACTGACTAAATTCATCGTGGTATGAGAAACATTCTATTGGCATTGGTTTTGGTGCTCTTTCAAAATATTAATGCACAAGAGTCGGTAGACTTAGGCTATTACCTTCCTGAGAATATCACCTACGACCAAAGCATTCCCAAGCCTCAAGAAGTTATCGGCCACGAAGTGGGCGAATGGCATGTCACCCACGACAAACTGGTATTTTACATGCATGCCGTAGCCAAGGCAAGCGATCGCATAACCATTGAAAATAGGGGTCAGACGTTTGAAGGAAGACCGCTTCTTTTACTCACGGTTACCACCCCACAAAACCACCAGAACATTGCTAAAATTCGTGAAGAACATTTGGCTTTGACCGAAATTAAAGGCAGTTCTATGAATATTGAGGCCATGCCCCTTGTAGTGTACCAAGGTTTTTCAATACACGGCAACGAGCCCAGTGGTTCAAATGCGGCTTTGGCCTATGTCTATTATCTGGCCGCAGCACAGGGACCTGAAATCGAAAGTATTTTAGAAAACACCATTTTGCTGGTTGACCCTGCCTTTAATCCTGATGGGCTGCAACGCTTTGCGTACTGGGCCAACACCAACAAAAGCATCAATCTGAACCCTGACAATAATGAGCGGGAATACCATGAAGTTTGGCCCGGGGGGCGTACCAACCACTATTGGTTCGATATGAACCGTGACTGGCTTCCGGTGCAATTGCCAGAAAGTCGGGCGCGCATCGAAACATATCATAATTGGATGCCGAATATTCTCACCGACCATCACGAAATGGGCACTTCATCTACCTTTTTCTTTCAACCGGGAGAACCCGACCGCGTGCACCCACTGACCCCAAAATTGAATCAAGAACTGACTACTGAAATTGCGACATACCATGCCAAAGCTTTAGACAAGATCGGTTCGCTTTATTATTCCGAAGAACAGTACGATGATTATTTTTATGGCAAGGGCTCCACTTTTCCCGATGTGAACGGGGGTATCGGTATTCTTTTCGAACAAGCTAGCTCTAGAGGCCACATTCAAGAATCTCAAAACGGCTTGCTGACATTTCCCTTCACCATTCGCAATCAGTTTACAACCGCTCTTTCCACCATTGAGGCCGCTAAAAATATGCGCATAAAAATTCTAAGATACCAGCAAGAATTTTTTAAAAATGTGGGTCTTATGTCGGCCGTAAGCAGAACCAAGGCCCTCATTTTTGGTGATTATAAAGATGCCGCTAAAACATGGCATTTGGCCGAAGTTTTACAGCGACACAAAGTAAAGTTTCACGAACTCTCGAACGATATCTCCTTGGGCGGAAAATCGTATAAAAAAGGGTATAGCTATGTGGTGCCCATGAACCAAAAGAACCAAAGCCTGATCAAGGCCATGTTCGAAAAAAGAACCACTTTTAAAGATAGTCTGTTCTATGACATCTCTGCTTGGACCTTTCCCCTAGCCTTTAATTTAGATTATTCCGAATCACGTTCTTTAAAGGTAGCAGGTAAAGAAATCAATCGCCTTATGCCTTTAAGTGGGAATGTCGATGCGCAGAGCAATTATGCATACCTCTTTGAGTGGAACGAATATTACACCCCCAAGGCCATCAACAAAATTTTGAACAAGGGTATACGTGCCAAAGTGGCAAGAGAGCCCTTTAGTCTTGACGGAAAAAATTACGGTCATGGTACGATTATGGTCCCCGTTCAGAACCAGGTACTACCATCAAGCGAATTACACGCCTTTTTAAATACGGTTGCCCAAGAAAGTAAAATTGAAATAACAGCGGCAAACACCGGACTTGCCAAAGGAATTGACCTGGGCAGCAATAGTTTTGGTTCGCTTACGAAGCAAAGGGTTGCCATTTTAGTGGGTAGCGGAATCAATGCTCACGCAGCTGGTGAGATTTGGCACTTGTTCGATACGCGGTATGATATAAAGATTACTAAAATCGATGTTGCCTACTTCAATTCCGTCGATTGGAGCAAGTATACCGATTTAATCATTCCGAGTATGGGCAACAGCCTGTCAAAGGAGCAAGCAAAAAAATTAAAGGAATGGGTCGAGGCAGGTGGCACGCTTATCGGCTATCAAAATGCCGCCAATTGGCTCCATAAAAACGAATTGATAAAGTTGAAATTCAAGAAAGACACCTTGGTCGGAAAAAATATTTCCTTTGGTCAACAAAACGATTTTAGGGGTGCCCAAAACACGGGAGGAGCCATTTTCGAGGCCAAGATCGATCTTTCGCATCCTATTAATTACGGGTATAAAGACGACCGGTTACCCTTGTTCAGAAATACAAATATTTATATCGAACCTGATAAACACAGTTACAACAACCCTATTCAATACACCAACAACCCGTTGTTGAGTGGCTATATTTCAGAAGAGAATCTTGCCCTATTAAAGAACAGCGTTCCTTTTCAAGTGCAGCGTATGGGCAAAGGAAGAGTCATAGTTTTTACCGACAATACCAACTTTAGGGCCTTTTGGTATGGAACAAACAAACTGCTGATGAATGCCATTTTCTTTGGGAAGCTGATGTAGGTGTTATGTTTATTTTTGGGGACAACAAGCTTGAACAATAAACAAAAAATATACAATCAGTATAGAATTTATAACTTTGATTAAAACGGATTGGAAATGGACTTACAAACCAGAAAACTGACTTTCGTTCAAGAGTTTCTTCGCATTCAGAACGAGGAAATCATAAGCGCACTTGAAAAAATACTTAAAAAGCGGAAATCTAAACTCTATGAACAAAACCTGAAACCGATGTCAATGGAGCAATTTAATTCAGATATTGACAAATCATTAGAAGATTCGACAAACGATAGAATTATAAGCGCAAAGGATTTGAAAGAAGAAATCAAAAAATGGAACTGACCGTTTTTTGGACAGAATTCGCAAAAGAAATACTTGATGATATTTTCGAACACCATAAACTCAAATCGAAAAGTGTCAAGGTCGCAAGAAAGTTAGTAGGTTCAATTGTCGACCGCACTATAACTCCGGAAAACCAACTACATATCGGACAGAAGGAGGAGCTTTTATCTGACCGCCCTCAAAAGTTCAGATATCTTGTTTTCAAAAACTACAAAATCATCTATTGGATTAACGAACCAAAAAAGACAGAATGAAAACACAGGCAATCATTCTTTTCATAGTATTAGCAACACTTTTTTGTTGTAAGAAAGAACAGCAGCAGCCAAATTTTAAGCGTTCATTCTACCAGTCTTTTAGCATTATTAAAGAGAAATATATCAAAACGAATGAATTAAATTGGGTAGATATTGAAAATAATATAAAAGACTCAATCCCTAAATTCCAAAACAATAATGACGTCTATAATGGAATTAAATACGTTTTAAATCAAATCAACGACAAACATAGTTTCTTCTTACCTCCAGACAAAACCAATTTTTTCCTCAAAGACACGGTATCTATACCAAAAATTGATTACAAAATTTTAGAAAATGATATAGGTTATATAAAAATTTTAGGTTTTGCCGCTAATGATAGCCTAAGTACTATATATTCTTTAAAAATCAGGGAAGCCCTTAAAAAAGTTGATAACCATCCTAATTTATCTGGATGGATTATCGATTTAAGAGATAATATTGGTGGAAAGGCAGGTACCTTTGCATTAGGTCTTGAACCATTGTATGTTAATTCGATAATAGGATTCTCAATTAACAACAAAGGAGAATACATCAATCATAAATTAACTAGTGACACTTATTATTATGGTAATCATATAATAAACACTATTAAGTTAACTGACACCATACGTAATGCAAATAAGCCAATCGCTGTATTAGTGAATGAAAAAACGGCAAGTTTAGGTGAATCGACAGCACAATCATTTAAATTTCAAAAGAATACATTGATTTATGGAACAAAAACTTATGGATTAACAACGGACCTTCAAGTTTTCGAATTTGTTAGTGGAGCACGACTGGCTTTTTCTACTTCTTTTATGTGCGATGAAGAGAAAAATATAATCAAAGATGGAATCGTTCCAGATATTCATTGTGAAACTGAAAAATCATTAGAATTAGCTATAGAAGACATAAAAAGGCTATATAAGAATTTCTAAGAAAATTAGCCGTGCATCTCAGTTGAAGAGTAAAATTCAACTTACCCGAACATGCACCACATTAAACAAAAATAGTATGGCAACTACCACTAAACCGATGACCCCGCTCCAAATAACCGTTACAACACCGAACAATAAAAGATAATAAACGGGATAGACCAATAAGGCAAAAGCAAACCGAAAGGTGCCCATAAACTCCATCTCGGGTACTCTTGGTTTTAAAGTCAAGATCCATAAGAACCACACGGGGAAATTTAATAGCACGAAAAGTACCTTTAAAAGTTTTAGGCTTGATGTCGGTTTTGGTTTTGATATTGGTTTCGAATTTGAACTTTCAAAAGATGCTAAAACGGTATTTACTTCTTCCGGGTTCAAATAATCTACACCCATAGCATCCAACCTTTCCACAATAGCCTGATACTTACTATCGTCGTCAATATGGGTTGTCAAGGTCTTAAGACTGTTCGAAACTTCCGTTTTAATAAGCTCCACTGAACCACTAAGATCTTCGGGGTCGTATAATTTTTGCACGGCAATAGCTTTCCCGTAATATACCGCTACCCGATCAGGGAATATTTTTGCATCCCGGTAATTCAATCCCACCGGCACCATTTGAATATCCAATTGTGGCTGCTTTTCCAGCGCATTGAAAAGAATTCGGGTAAAACCTTTGCTCAGGGGGCGAACACGTCGCTGAAGGTTATGATTGGCCTCGGGGAACATCAGAATCGCATTATTGTCTTGTAACAAACGAGCACAGTCATCAAATATAGCTTGATTGTTTTTTAACGATTCCCGTCCGTCACGAATTCGGTAAACAGGAATCATTTGAAAGAAATTGAAAACAGTTTTTAGAAAATTACTTTTAAAAACATCGGAGCGTGTTAAAAAGTAAGGCTTCCGATTGCATTTTACGGCGATTAGAAGTACGTCAAGCAATGCACTTTGGTGATTGGGCAGAAATAGTAGCGGTTTATCTTTGGGCACATCGGCCAAACCTGAAATTTTTATCTTACCGAAATACAAATAGAGCGCGCACTTGATCCATACCTTAACTAAATTATATCCTATTTCTTTCAAGCCAACCTTTCTTTTTCAACAGGCCTATAGCCCCAAAAACCCGCAAGCAACAAACCAGATACCAAATGCCAAATGCCCCAAAATGCTGCAAGTAACGCCATTCCGCCAAGACCGTCGAAAAAAGTAAAAATCAATAAGAGCCCCAAACCTGAATTTTGTATTCCCGTCTCGATCGTTATACTCCGTATATCCCTTTTTGATAGTCCCATAAAACTTGCTACAGAAAAACCTGTTGTAAAGGCTATGATATTATGTAATACCACGATCCAAAAGACGTAAAAGATATAATCCATAAATATATCACGGTTGTTGTATAGCGCCAAAAATATCAAAATCACAAAAAAGAGTAAAGAAACTACTTTCAATACTTTCGCCACCTTCTTTGCTACTACCGGTCTGATATGATGTAAACCCATACCGAGAAGAAGTGGCACACCCAATAGTAACGACACCAGTTTCACCATTTCAAAAGGTGCTATGGCCACCTCTTTTAAAAGCACTGATGTGGGGGCATACATCGAACCCCATAACTGCAAATTCAATGGCGTCATAAAAACGGCCAACAGTGTCGCCACAGCCGTAAGGCTGACTGACAAAGCGGTATTGCCTTTTGCCAAATAGGTGATAAAATTGGAAATATTACCCCCTGGGCAAGCAGCGACCATGAACATTCCGAGGGCAATGCTGGGCAAGGGTTCAATGGACCAAACCAATATAAAGGTTACCACGGGCAACAATACGAATTGACTAAAAACTCCTGTAAAAACAGGTTTTGGCTTTTTTACCAAGTGTCGAAAGTCCTTAACAGAAATCTCTAAGGCTATACCGAACATGACCAATGCCAAGGCCATGTTCAACACCCACAGCGTTTCATCATCAAAGTTGATTTGTACGTTATCTAAAACAGTTTTAGTCAATAAAATTGGAAGTTTTGCGAATGTTAAGAAAGGATATTTACAATCAAAATCACCTTATATCACTCCATTACTTTGCACCCAAGATAAGACATTCGCTGAAAATAGGGGTTGATTATTTTATGGAAAAGTATGAAACAGACATCAGTAATTGGCCCGAAAATCGGTATTGTACATACCTCATTAAAAGTTTATAGCGGGTTTTCAACTTACTCGTTACATTGTAAAATCAGTGCGATTTTGGTCAGGCAGAAGTCGGCCATTTTAGAACTTGACACACCTCAGCGTTCATTTATCGCGACATTTTAAGCTTGTCCATTAGTTCTTTGGACACATTGCCCGAATAGGCACCGTAGGCATCCATAAGCAGCCCTTTTTCTCCCGAGTTCGTTTCTATAACATACAAAACGGTGTTATCATCTGGGTTGCTCATCCCCTCAAAACGATAATACTTGACCACATTCAGCTCGTCAGCGGAATGCACCTCCTTTTTGTGCTTGTTTTCAACCCCGGCATCGCACAGATTAAAATCTGCCGTAAAACCTTCTAGTTGCAAATTGGTAATTGCCTCCGCCAATGATGTGTATGAATTATCCATAATATTCAAAATTTAATGTTATACATACGTTCATTCTTCCCTAATTCGAACACGGAAATTGCAGTACGACAGAAAAGTTAAAACGGGTTCTTTAAGATAACCATTGCGCAATAAAAAAACAAGTGTTTTTAGAGCGCGGGCCTTGAAATATGTCGATTATTTTTCGTACCCTTTATGGGTACTAATTCGTTTGTTCTGAAAATTCAAAGCTGATCATATATTTCGAAGCAATCTTTGAATTACTTTTAATTTTGATGCTTTGTTCGTATGTTAGTCAAAATCATCAGTGGCAAAGTAATTTAAAACCGTCATAAAAAGCGAAAATATGGCACGAACGCCCAGCAACATGTTACCCTTGGGGACTAAAGCCCCCTCTTTTGAACTATTAGACACCGTTTCGAGCAAAACAGTGGCGCTTAACGATTTAAAAGGCGAGAAGGCAACAGTGATTATGTTTATCTGTAACCACTGCCCTTTTGTAAAACACGTGAACCCGGAAATTTCCAAATTGGGAAGGAACTATCAGGCCAAAGGAATTGGTTTCATCGCTATTTCAAGCAACGATGTTGAGAATTATCTGGAAGATGCGCCAGACCTTATGACCCGAACAGCTCAAGAAGAAGATTATACTTTCCCGTATTTATACGACAAAACCCAAGAAGTGGCCCGAGCATACAATGCTGCCTGCACCCCTGATTTTTATTTGTTCGACAAAGATCTAAAACTGGTTTACCGTGGCCAATTGGATGACTCACGCCCCGGAAACGGTATTCCTGTGACCGGAAACGACCTGCGCCATGCTATGGACGCTTTGTTAACAGGGAATGAAGTAAGTAAAGATCAAAAACCCAGTATTGGCTGTAATATCAAATGGATGAAATAACTAGTTTCGTTCTAAAGGGTGGTGCGAAATGGACTTATAAATGGCGGGAGTATTATTTTTTTTTAGAAAAAAGCAGTTAAAATCAAATCCACCCTTCCCTTTGTATCAGTCCCTCAATATGTGCACAGTGGTGATTGCCGTGCCAAGCATATTTCCCGATATTCTCTTTAACCGAAACTTCCATGTTTCCATCGGGGTGTATATACACTTTTTTTAAATCTTCTTCCGACAGATTCCTTAAGAGATACACCAATTTAGCATGAATACTCTTTATATGGGTAATCGACAGCTGTATCGGTGCAAAAAGGGCATCTTCTAAATTGGCCCATGCTTTTTCTTCATACGCCTTAATTACCGGCCTATCTTCAGTAAGTGCCCACTTGAAACGAATATAACTATGATGGTGGCTATCGGCAATATGGTGTACTACCTGGCGAACCGTCCACCCATCGGGCCGATACGGCGTATTCAACTGTTCTTCGGAGAGGTTTTTCACCAAATCTTCCAAAACTATGGGCAATGCTTCCAATTGAGCTACCCAATCTTTCAATTCCAGGTCAGAAATAGTATCCGGCATTACAAAATGACCAATAGGATAGCGAAGTTTTTCCAATGTGCTTTCTCTCATTCTCTAAAATTAATGAAGTTTTACGAACATATTTGTAATACTAATTCAATTTATAATTGCGAATGCGAAGAAACCAAACTTTAATACATTTTTAACCTAAAAAAGAAGTATTTTAGCTTTAATCTACTAATTTTGTAGGATAACAATTAATCCATTAAATATTAAAACTATGGCAACAATACGATTGGGCGACAAAGCCCCAGATTTCACGGCTGACAGTTCCGTAGGAATGATAAATTTATATGATTATCTCGGTGATAGCTGGGGTATTTTATTTTCACATCCTGCCGATTTCACCCCTGTATGTACTACCGAATTAGGTACCGCAGCAAAATTTAAGGATGATTTTGACAAACGAAACGTAAAAATGCTGGCTTTAAGTGTCGACGGTGCAGCATCACATAACGAATGGATAAAGGATATTAATGAAGTTGAGCAGACCAAAGTAAACTTTCCTATTATTGCTGATGAAGACAAAAAGGTTTCTGACCTGTATGATATGATTCACCCAAAAGCGAACGATAGTCTTACGGTACGTTCTGTGTTTATCATTGCACCCGATAAAACGGTTAAATTGATAATTACCTACCCTGCCTCGACAGGTCGTAATTTTCATGAACTTTTGCGTGTAATAGACTCGTTGCAGTTAACGGCTAATCATAAAGTGGCAACACCGGCCAACTGGAAAAATGGTGAAGATGTCGTAGTTAGCCCAGCGATAGCGACCGATGAAGCAAAACAGATGTTTTCTAAGGGTGTTAAAGAAATAAAGCCTTATTTAAGAATGACACCAGATCCGACCGCATAGCCGTTCAAGATAATAATTTATAAAACCTCCCTTGATTTAGGGAGGTTTTTTTATGCATTCTTTTTTCTTTTTGTCGTCCCAGACCTCTGCGACCTTAAGATTTTAAAATATTTGGCAAGAAAAGTGTAGCATTATTTTTAAATTGTAACAATTGATGTCGTCAATTTCAACACAAGTGCTTTCATGCAAAAACCACTATCACATAATTTTGTTTTAATTCTTATCGCCACCACTTTGGCAAGCTGTGTAAACCTAAAACATGTAGGCGAATTCTCTGAGTCTTCAATCGAAGGCATTGAAAAATTCAACACCTTATCCTATAGTTTTGCTAAAAACTGCACTGACGAATGTCTACATAAAAGTATCGCAGCGTTAAAAATACATAATCAAACCTGTCTATGTACTGCCGATAAAAAGGCCGATAGCATTACCGCATTGATTTACCATACCACTCGAGGATATTTCTATGGCCTTACCGATATCTCGAAAAATCAGCTTACCAATTACAATACCGATGAACTTACACAGACCTTGGCAACCGGTGAATTTGGTTCTTTGTCGCTAAAAGAGGCAGACGTCAAAGCATATTCCAGTATTTCTACCATAATACTCAGGGCGTTTACCGATGGCTACCGCAGAAAGAAAATAAAAGAATATGTAACACGGGCGAACGAACCCCTACAAACACTGCTTCATTTTCTAGACCTCAATCTCTCGGGCAACCTAATAGGAAAATTGGAAGTTCAAAAAAGTAGCATCAAAAGTTTCTATTTTGATTTGATAGCCAACACAGATCTATCGGTCTTTGAACGCACAAAGTTCACCGAAGATTACTATGAACAGATTGCAGCACTAACCGCTAAACAGGAAGAGCTTGCAATATATTCGGAAGTTTTAAAAACAATAGCCGACGGGCACAATGCCCTTTATAACAACATCAACAAACTAACCGAAGATGAGATAAAAGGGCAATTGGCAATACATGGCACTCAACTCAAAAACCTGGCCCACTCTTTTAACATTAATAAGTGATAGCTATGGGAAAATTGACTGCCGAACAAGTAAAACGCCTAGCTGATAATTTTGCACATATGGCCAATGCTTTGGGGAACTATCGTTATGAAAATTTTGAACGACTTACTAAAGAAAACAATCAGTTTCTAAAAGAGTTACATGCCAAAACATTGGCACATACTACAGAGCTCTATACACAATCTGCCATTTTGGTAATGGACGATGCCGCCTCTTCATTGGAACACATCGACTCGATTACTTTAGAGACGCAACAACTCTATAAAAAGCTGGTAGGGGTTCAAAAAATACTCGACAGGGCAACTTCGGTACTGACCCTAGCGTCTGCCATAATAAGTCTCGATACAAAGGAGATTACCAATTCAGTAAAAAAATTATTGACTCCGGAAAGTTAAAAACAAGCATCTAAATCTTAAAAAATCTCATTTTACCGATGATGTTGGCACCTAAACGATTAGACCAATATTTAAAATATGTATACGTAACTTCATCTTTACAGAAATATAACTTCCAAAAAATCACGCAATTAAAAAATTTAACACTATATTTGCCCTTTAATTTTTAATATTTAATTTTCTATTATGAGTAAAGGAACAGTAAAATTCTTCAATGATTCCAAAGGATATGGTTTTATTACTGAAGATGGTTCAAGCGAAGATCACTTTGTACACATTTCTGGTTTGATCGATGAAATTCGTGAAGGTGACGTTGTAGAATTTGAACTACAACAAGGTAAAAAAGGATTAAACGCCGTAAATGTGAAGGTAATTGACTAGGTACGCATAAACTTTTTTATAGTAAAACCCTGACTACAAAGTTGGGGTTTTTTTTGTGGTTATTTTTATATAATGTAGGAAATAAGATACTTTTTTGTAATTTTGTTCAACTTTCAACGCAACCTTTGAATAAATACACATCTACAAATAAAACAAAAACGTTTTCCCCGCGTTAACCAATTGATTAACCACTATAAACATGATAACTTTCTTTGGAGTACTTTTAGTTTTACTTGTAATCAATATCGTCTTATTGGTTGTAAGTGTACCCGCTAAAAAGAATCCCCGTTAATTTTCGGGGTGTAATCGATAAAAGGTAGGGTTTTTTACAGTTTTGTTGTTTTATAGGTAGATGGATAACCATCTCTTTGAAACCTCATAATATTCTTGGTATGCTCTCCTTTTTTGGTGTTCTCATATTTTTAGTAATCGTCAACATCCTTCTTCTCTTATTCAGTATGAAATCTTCGCGATAATATTCTGCTCGTATTTCCGCTACTCCAATACTATTCTTACAAATATCCTACTTCACAACACACAGATCCGTTTTGCCCGATTCTTAAAACTGGGGTACAAAAAAACCGTTTTGATGTATCAAAACGGTTGTTTAGTATAAATAGCCTAATAAATTTAGCCGACGTTCATCAATTCTACATCGAAAATTAACGTGGCATCCGGAGGAATAACCCCTCCTGCCCCAGCACTTCCATAAGCCAAATCTGAAGGAATGACAAAGCGGGCCTTATCCCCAACTTCCAAAAGCGAAATTCCTTCATCCCAACCACGTATTACTTGCCCAACACCCAGTTGAAAATCAATGGGCTGATTTCTCTTATAAGAAGAATCGAATACTTGTCCGTTTAATAAAGAACCCTCATAATGCACAGAAACCTTTTGGCCCTTTTCCGCTTTGGCACCGGTTCCTTTTTGAATGATCTTATAACGAAGCCCGCTTTCCGTTTCATCAAAACCCGCTGCAACCTTATCAAGTTCTGCAGCTTGTCTCGCTTTTTCTTTAGCCAATCGCTCTTTTCCCGAATTGGTAAATGTTTCGAAAGCCTTGTTGGCATCCCAGTTTTCAGCTTCCTCGCCTACACGTATAATTTCAAGAGACTCGATGGCATCACCCTGGGCTATGGCATCAACTACATCCTGACCTTTTTCGACATGCCCGAAAACACTATGCTTATTGTCTAACCAAGGTGTAGGCACATGTGTGATAAAAAACTGACTTCCGTTAGTTCCCGGCCCCGCGTTAGCCATTGATAATACACCTGGCACATCATGCTTTAGTTCGGGATGAAATTCATCATCGAATTTATAACCGGCATCTCCCGTTCCCGTTCCTTGAGGACATCCGCCTTGAACCATAAAATCAGGTATCACTCTATGAAATTTCAAACCATCGTAATAAGGTTCTCCTTTCGATTTTGCAGTATTTTCTTGATTACCCTCGGCAAGTGCCACAAAGTTACCTACCGTTCCCGGAGTTTTGTCATGGGTTAATTTCACCAAGATTTCCCCTTTCGAGGTATTGAATTTTGCGTAGATTCCGTCTTGCATTTTACTCATTTTTTGTGAGCAGCAAATATACAATTTTGTTCGGAGTTTGTGAGTTGAACACAGCGCGTTTTATAAAACCCCCAAGCGAACCAAAATAGCTCTACGACAGTATTTTCCAAGCTATTTAAAATTTAAAGAAACCTTAATAAGAAGAAAAAACTATTAACCCTTAATTTTTTTCTGAGGAACAATACCGTACTTGTCAAAAAGGTAAACTAGGCTTGCCATGGTGGCGGCTCCTAGTTCCAATTCGCGCTTGTTCACATGTTCAAAGGTATCATTTTCAGCATGATGATGATCAAAATAACGTTGTGAATCTGGTCGAAGGCCGGCCAAGACCATATCATCGTTCTTTAACGGACCAATATCGGCGCCGCTACCACCTTTTACAAATAAATGTATCAAATAGGGTTCAAAAAGTTCCTTCCAACCCTGCACCTTTTCAAAATTGGCGTCTGAACAGTCAAAAGAAAAGCCCCTAGGGGTAAAACCTCCAGCATCACTTTCCAAAGCAAAAATATGTTTCTCACCTTTTTCTTTTGCCAATTGGGCATACTTATTGCCCCCTCGTAATCCATTTTCCTCGTTCATGAACAAAACAACCCGCAATGTGCGTTGCGGCTTATAACCGGTCTTTTTTAATAAACGCAATACATCCATACTTTGCACACAACCGGCCCCATCGTCATGGGAACCATCTCCGAGATCCCAAGAATCTAAATGTCCGCCCACCATCATAATTTCCTCTGGATAGGTACTACCGCGTATTTCACCAACCACATTAAAAGACTGAACATCTTCTAACTGCCGACAGTTTTGTTTGAAATAAAATTTGGTATCAGGACTCAATTCAAGCGTAGCGCTCAACAAATTCGCTCCCTTCGTGCTGATTGCCGCAGCGGGAATTCGCTGGTTCACCGGAGTATCTCCATAGCTCATAGCTCCTGTATGCGGATAATCATCAAGCCGGAGACTCATAGACCTGACTATAACACCTACCGCCCCATATTTAGCCGCTTCCGCGGCACCTGAATACCTTTGGTCAACGCAACCAGAATACGCTGCATAGGTATTGATCAAGGTAGGATCCATAGGTCTATTATAGAAAACAATTTTTCCAGATATTTTAGCGTTACCCAATGCTTTTAACTCTTCGACCCCTTTTACTTCGATTACCTCCGCCTTCAATCCGCCTAGCGGTGTCGCAACAGAACCACCTAAAGCACAAATAGGAACATTCGTTGACAAGCCCGGTACAGTTTCAAAGTAAGCGAACTCGGGTGTTCCGCGTACCCATTTGGGCACCATAACGGGCTGCAGCCAAACCCGATCTAAACCCAGTGAATCTAATTGGGCCTTTGTGTAATCGACAGCTCGTTGGGCCTGTAGCGACCCTGAAAGCCTTCCTCCTATCTGATTTGACAGGTAATTCAACCAATCATAGGCCTTGCCTTCAGTCAATGCAGCTTCGTAAAGTGCTTTGATCTGTTTTTGATCTTCAATCTGTGCAATACCCGACCAGCAGGTCAAAAGAAATAAAAGAAATAGCTTCTTGATCATAGTGCTTTGGTTTCCAATTGTTGTTTATAGGTCTCCAAATTAGCTTTTATTTTTTCATCCAGTTCAGGTTCCGCTATATCTTTGTATTTTTTTAACGCTTCAAGCAAAATAGAAGCTACAATGACTCTCGCTTCTTTTTTATTATCTGCAGGAATTACAAACCAGGGGGCATGCGGTTTCGAAGTGCGGTTTATCGCATCCTCATAACAATTTTGATAGTCATCCCACAATTTACGTTCTTTCAGGTCTCCAGGGGAAAACTTCCAGTTTTTGCGTTTTAATGCCAACCTTCTGAGTAGTCTTTGCCGTTGCTCTTCTTTTGAAAGGTGTAGAAAAAACTTGAAGATGATAGTTCCATTTTCAGCCAAATGCCGTTCAAAATTATTGATCTGTTCAAAGCGCTTCCGCCAAAAACTTTCATCAATATCGGATACATTATGAATACCAGGAATATTCTCGCCCATAATATATTCAGGGTGTACCCTTGTCACCAAAACGTTTTCATAATGGGTACGATTGAACACACCGAACTTGCCCTTAGCGGGCAAGGCAATATAGTGGCGCCATAAATAATCGTGCTTACGCTCAAGTTCTGTGGGTACCTTAAAACTGTGTACAACAACACCCCTAACATTAAAATCTTTAAAGACCTCACGAATAAGACTATCCTTGCCGGCCGTATCCATTCCCTGAAGGCAGACAAGTACGCTGTATTTGGCATGGGCATAGAGTATATCTTGAAAATCACCAAGTTTTTCCCTAATAGCTTCGAGTTCTTTTTTAAGTTTTTTCTCAGATGCCTGTAAAGCGCCGGATGTAGGAGAATCAATCAACTTTATTGCTTTTTCGACCTTAAAATCGTTCAAATCTATATTCTTCATAGGTTGAAGATAAAATTTTTTACCGTTGAAATACATCAATGACCAAAAAAAAAGAGCCGTTCATCCTAACTACTATTCAGTTTATCCAAGTTTTTGCATTCCATGGGCGTTCCATCGAATAAATAGGGCGCGAGGTCAATGAATACCTACCTTTGTAGGGTAAATCGTCCCAGATTTTACATGTTAAATACAGTGCTATGCAGAAACATTTTGTTACGTTTTTCACGTTAGTCATTGCTATGGTCTTATTTTCTTCCTTTAGACCAAGCATTGCCTGCGACTATGTAAGGTCGAACATGGAATTTGTGAAAGATCAGACCGAAAAAGCTATAACCAAAGAAGATATAAATCAAGCGCACTTTTATACCTATAAGGCTTTAAAGGCCATTGAGAAGTCTAAAAAACAATTGGAAAGTTGCAGTTGCACATCTGCCACCAAAGCTATTGAAGATAGCCTCGAAAATCTTATCATGGCTACTAGAGCCAGTACTTCAGATAGTACCCGGCTCCTTTTAAACAGGGCACTTCAAACAATAGCGTACAGCCTAAAAGAACTTGAAGAACACGACCTTCACAAAGGCGAATATGATAATGATATTCTTGAAATGAATACAGTGTCGGAAGGAGAGCAGCCCGATAACTCTTACGAACCACTAGACCCTCGTACATACCAAGAGCGAATAGACGAATCTCTTAAGAAGTACCAAAAATCGATAAACCACGTCATCGAGACTGTCGATTGTAACAAGGCACGTGCCTTTGCGCAACGCATTTATGACAATTGTGAGCAAAAATTACTTACTGAAAACCTCTCCGAAGAAAAGAAATATTACAATTTAAAAACTAAGGAAATCACCAAGAATGCTTTAAATCAGTTAAAGGATTGTGTCGGGTCTTCGAAATAAAGCTTATTGAAAAGATTCTCTTTTCAGACAATTATCAGGTTACTTACTGGCAAATAACTTAACGTCTTCTTCACTAACTTCATTACCACCCAAAATAATCAGGCGTTCGACCACATTTCTTAATTCCCGTATATTTCCTGTCCAATCATAGCCTTTTAAGAGTGTAATTGCCTTATCAGAGAATGTTTTGGAAGGCATGCCTTGCTCCGAAATAATCTTTTTAGTGAAATGTGTTATCAACAAGGGAATATCATCACGGCGATCGTTCAATGCGGGAACTTTTATCAAAATAACAGCCAACCTATGATAAAGGTCTTCACGAAAACGGCCTTCATCTATTTCCTTTTTTAAATCTTTATTGGTCGCCGCTATCACACGCACATCTACCTTGATATCTTTATCGGAACCAACCCTGGAAATCTTGTTCTCTTGTAAGGCCCGAAGCACTTTGGCCTGTGCAGAAAGGCTCATATCTCCTATTTCATCAAGAAAAATAGTGCCCTTATTCGCTGTTTCAAACTTTCCGGAACGATCTTTAACCGCAGAAGTATAAGCTCCTTTGACGTGCCCGAACAACTCACTCTCTATCAGTTCTGATGGTATGGCCGCGCAATTGACCTCAACAAACGGCCCACTACTACGCTGACTTTTTTCATGAAGCCAATGCGCTACCAGTTCCTTACCGGTACCGTTAGATCCCGTTATCAAAACTCTAGCATCAGTGGGTGCTACCTTCTCTATCATTTCTTTGATGACCGTGATTTCTGAACTGTCACCGATCATTTCGTAATTTTTACTAACCTTTTTCTTTAAAATCTTGTTTTCAACTACAAGCTCTTTACGATCAAGGGCATTTCGAACAGTGGTCAATAGGCGATTAAGATCAGGTGGTTTTGAAATATAATCAAATGCACCCAATCGCATGGTATTCACAGCCGTATCAAGATCACCGTGACCGGAAATCATGATAAACGGAATTTCCGGTTTGATCTTGCGCGCTGCTTCCAGCACTTCGACACCGTCCATTTTTGGCATCTTAATATCACATAAGACAAGGTCAAAATCATTATTTTTAATGGTTTCCAATCCTTTTAGACCATCTTCTGCTTCTTCCACCGAATAAACCTCGTTTTCTTCCGAAAGAATTTTCACCAATACTCTTCTAATGGCCGCCTCATCTTCAATTACCAAAATTTTTGACATAATTCTAATTTAAAGTCCTATTCTAAACCCAGTTCTGAAATAAAACCCGGGGTCATCGTTCAATGTAAAAATATCATTTCTATCGATATCCCTCAATACTCCAGCTTGAAACAAGGTATGCCCTGCAAATGCATATATCGACATTACTTTGGTAAAGTTATAGGAATACCCTAATGTAACCAAAGCGGCAGATGAAGAAATCGACGATGCAAAACCGGCATCGGGCAAGGTATAGGTGTTCTGCAGGTTCACATAATATCCATCTAAAATAAATTCCGTCTGTAATATATGCTTTTGCTTGTAGTGATATTTCATACCCGTTTTTGGGGCCCCTACAACATACGTCCAATTGGGATGGAATCTTTTTTCAAAATAAACAACGGGCAAAGGGATTCGCAAGGCAACTGTCGAATTATAAGCCAAGCCAAGTACCAATCGTGTCGGTTTCTCAAGGTCTTGTCTATCTCTAAAAGCTCCGACCGTTGCATTTAAAGAAACATCGCCATTTTCCAACCTATTGGTCAATGTTGATGACAATCGGGGTGTAATCACGCCGATAAATCTCCAGTCTTTGTTATATTTCAATACATAGGCCAAATTAAAATCTACGATATAGAAATGATTCGGACCCTCTTGTTCGCCAAGTGTTATATCATTTCGTTGTAAATCGTAGGCTAAACGATTGTACTCGCCGCCGATAATGATAGCATTCGAATCTTTAACCTTTATAGGCATATTGGCCACCAATTTTATCCGTGACAATTCAACATCGGAATCATTTCTGGGCATCAACATATACTCTAATCTAAAAACGTCCGGCGTTTGAGCTAGGCCAAAGGCGCCAATAAAGAGTAACAAAAAAAAACAGCCGTGACTCAATCGTCTCCTAATCCCCATTCTTTTGTTGCGTTTTCGACCCTGCTGTGTTGAAAAGGACTGTGCTGATAAACATGCACATCTCTTTGAGGGAAGGGTATACTTATATTGTTATCTCTGAACTCAGCGTCAATTTTATATCTCATTTGACTTTTTATTCCAGGAGCCCCAAAACTATTGGTTATAAAAAAATTAAGGGAAAACAGAAGCGCCGAATCTCCAAAATCATCGAATTGCACGAATGCCTTTGGGCTTTTGAGAACATCGTCATTACTTTCAGCTATTTCCTCTAGAATTCGAGTCACCTTTGCAACATCGCTCCCATAGGCAACCCCGATTTTCAAAGATTCCCTTGTAATATTATGATTTTGGGTATAGTTGTAAATGCTATCTGTTAAAAACACATGGTTGGGTATAATAATAACCTTATCATCCCGTGTCAAAGCTCTAGTCGTTCGCAATCGGATTTCGAATACCCGACTTACTTTATTATCAATCTCAATTACATCACCGACATGTAACGATTGATCTAAAATTATCAGGATACCCGAAATGATATCTTGAAAAAGGTACTGAAGGGCAAAACCCAAACCCACGAACAGCGCCGCAGATGCCGTCAGCAGAACCGTAAGATTGACTCCTGAAGCATGAAGCACGGTAACAACAATAAGTATATAGAGTAAGTACTTGAGAAAGTTAAAAATACTTACGAACTTATTTTTATCGGCTTCGGGTAGTTTTGCCGTAACAAATTTATGGACCAACCGAAGTACGTACGTTACGACAATCAATACAATAATTATGGTCAACAATGTACCAATGGTAATGTCGATATTATCGGTATCGATAATTCTGCGTGAAAGGAACCTGTTTACTGCAGACATTATGTCTTTAAAATACTCCATATCAATATTTTAACCACCTAAGCAGTTCTTTGTAAGTTGGTTTTTTACCGTACATTAGAATACCTACCCTGTAGATTTTGGCTGCTAACCAAACAATACCAATAAAAGTACCTACTAACAAGAGTATAGAGGTAATCACTTGCCAAATGGGAACACCACTTTCACCGATGCCTCCTGGTAGGCGCATAAGCATCACGATAGGAGAGGTCAATGGAAAAAGTGAAAAACCTACTGCAATCGGACCATGGGGGTTGCTGAAAACGGAAAAGAATCCTACATAAATGGCCAACATTAAAGGTAGAATTATAGGAAATATAAACTGTTGCGTATCCGTCTCATTGTCAACTGCCGCCCCAATAGCCGCATATATCGAGCTGTAAATTAAATATCCCAAAATGAAATATATAATAAAAAAGCTAATTAACATCACCCATGGAATCTGAAACAGTTCTTGAGCGTATAATTGTATCGTTTGATCGGCCGCAGGAACAGGTGGCGTCATTCCGACAACCATGTTGGCAGTATTTGGGGTATTATTCAAAGCGGTTGGATCGATATCGAAAATCGAGGAGGCCACCAGTAACAGTAATATGCCCGAAACAATCCATATTACAAACTGGGTGATGCCTGCCAATGAAGTACCTATAATCTTGCCCAACATCAATTGAAAAGGTTTAACCGAAGAAATAATCACTTCAATAATCCTGCTGGTTTTTTCTTCAATAACGCTACGCATTACAAACCCGCCATAAATGATAATAAACATCATAATAAGATAGCCGAAACCACCGCCGATAAATGCCTTGATCTCGTTGATGCCCTTTAAGTTTGTTTGCCCTGCAAAAGTGGCGGTTTTAAGCTCAAAACTACTATCCATAGTGGCAAATTCTTCTGCCGAGACCCCAAGTTCTTGAAGCCTTCTTTTTCGCAATCTTTCTTGAAAAATACTTTCTATACGATCGAGTACAGAAGTGCTCGGTGCTTCTTTGGTATAAAAAAAGGAAGTGTTGGTTACCATCTTCAAGTCATTCCCTTTGGGAATATGGAGCAGTCCGTAAAAACCCATGCGCTCCGTAGAATCTTTGGCAACCTGTAATGAAGTGTTGTCAAAACGGACAAAGGATACGCTTTCGGTAGGGTTAAAGTCCGTTGCAAAATAGTCGCTTTCGTTTAGCAGCCCGATAACCCTTTTTTCATTATCGTTAATTTTAGTCAGATAGGCTATAAGTACTACCATACCAACCATCAAAATAGGACTGAGAAATGTCATCACAACAAAAGATTTGTTTCTGACTTTTGCCAAATATTCCCTTTTAATTATTAAAGGCAGCTTATTCATGAATACCCTTGTTTTTAACCGTTTGAATAAATATCTCGTTAGCCGAAGGTATCGTTTCCAAATATAAATTGACATTCGCCCTATTCGATAAATACGACAGCATTTCACCAGAATCACTAGAGGGTAATTGCACTGTAAAATCTAACTGTCTTTCTTTTGAGTCATATGTCGATGTGGCGATTTCGAATTTCTCTATCAGCTCTTTTAAAAGTTCTTCACCATTATCAACCTCTAAACCTACTTTAAAAATATTTCTTTTATAAGCCTTTTTAATCTCGGAGAGCTTTCCGGCCAGTATTTTTTCAGATTCATGCAGCAACGCAATATGTTCACATAACTCTTCTACCGACTCCATGCGATGCGTAGAGAATATAATGGAGGTACCATTTTCTTTCAGTTTGAGAATTTCATCCTTAATAATATTGGCGTTAATAGGGTCAAAACCACTAAAGGGTTCATCAAAAATAAGAAGTTTAGGCTCGTGAAGAATGGTAACTATAAATTGGATTTTTTGAGCCATCCCCTTTGAAAGCTCTTGTATCTTTTTATTCCACCAATCTCCAATATCCAAGCGTTCGAACCAAAATTTCAATCTTTTCTTGGCTTCCGCCTTACTTAATCCTTTTAGTTGGGCCAAATACAAAGCCTGCTCGCCGACTTTCATACTTTTATACAATCCTCTTTCTTCGGGCAAATACCCGATCATGGCAATATGTTGGGGGCGTAGTAGTTCCCCATCAAAAAAAACTTTACCGCTATCGGGAAAGGTAATTTGATTGATGATACGGATGAGAGTCGTTTTTCCCGCCCCATTGGGACCTAAGAGTCCGTAAATACTATTTTTGGGGATTTCTAAGGAAACCTTATTGAGAGCGATATGCTTGCCAAATCGTTTGGTAACCTCTTCCGCGACCAAAATGTTGTTCATGTAAGCAATTTTGCCAAAGATATGTAAATGCTTTAAAAAGCCTTTCGCTTTTCGAATATATGTTATGCCTACCCTAGGTTACAAAAGAGGAATCAAGGCCTCTATATTTTTAATTTTAGGTAATCAGATAAACTGCGATTTTTCCGGGCAACGGGTTCAATAAAATATCGACAAATGGAAAGTAGAAAACGACCTCAATTAATTTAAAGCAAATCGTGTAAACTTACCTCAATCGCTTAATTTTCGATGCTTCTACTTTACACTGAAAATTATCAAAAAAGCAAAACCCACCCTTAAAAATTTAAGGATGGGAAAAAAATTGCTATGAAAAAGAAAATTAATATTGGTTTCCCAATATTAAATCAAATATACGTTTTTTATTTAAAATCAAAATAATATTGCCTAAGAGAACATATCCTTCACTTTTTCGAAGAAAGATTTGTCTGATTTCTCGGGTTTAGGTTCAAAGTTTTCATTGCCGTTCATGCGTTCAAAAAACTCTTTTTGTTCTTTGTTCAGCTCCTTTGGCGTCCATACATTTACATGCACCAACAAATCACCACTTCCATAGCCATTAATACTGGAAATACCTTTACCACGCAAACGTAAAATCTTACCGGATTGAATGCCCGACTCCAATTTTATTCTAACCTTACCTCCTACGGCATCAATTTCTTTTGAAGTTCCTAATACAGCTTCAGAAATACTGACGTACAAGTCGTAGTGCAGGTTGTCACCTTCCCTTTTCAAGGTATTGTGATCCTTCGTTTCAATTGCCACCAATAAATCACCGGGAACACTATTTCCCGGAGCTTCATTTCCTTTACCAGGCACTTTCAGCTGCATGCCCTCTTCAACACCGGCAGGAATCTTAATCGAAACCGTTTCTTCTTCGACGCGTAAGCCTTGGGCATCCGCATCTCCAGGACGTTTATCTAGAATTTCACCACTACCCCCGCAAGCACTACATGTAGTAGCGGTTTGCATTCGACCCAATATCGTGTTGGTGATTTTTGTAACCTGACCTCTACCGCCACAAGTACCACATGTTTTATAAGTAACACCGTCAGCCTGAACTTTTCTTCGGACCTTTACTTTCTTTTCAACACCATTAGCTACTTCTTCCAGTGTCAATTTTACGCGAATTCTTAGATTGCTCCCTTTCACCCTTCGCTGGCCACCGCCACCGAAGCCTCCAAAGCCACTAAATCCGCCTCCGCCTCCGAAAGCACTTCCAAAAATATCACCAAACTGGCTGAAAATGTCATCCATATTCATGCCGCCACCGCCAAAACCGCCAGCTCCTTCAAAGGCCGCATGGCCAAACTGATCATAACGGGCCTTTTTATCGGCATTGCTCAAAACCTCATAGGCTTCGGCAGATTTTTTGAACATCTCTTCAGACTTGGTGTTTCCCGGATTCTTATCAGGGTGGTGCTCCAATGCCTTTTTCCTATAGGCCTTTTTTATTTCTGCAGCAGTGGCATTTTTACTTATGCCCAGTATGTCATAATAGTCTTCCTTCATTCCGCTATTTTAATTTCCGACCACCACTTTAGGGTGACGAATGATTCTGTCGCCCAATTTAAAGCCCTTCTCAACGACATCAATTATCTTTCCTTTAAGCTTTTTACTAGGAGCAGGAATTTGCGTAATAGCATCGTGAATCTCTGCATCAAAGACATCGCCTTGCCCTACTTCCACTTCTTCCAAACCTTTTGATTTGAGCGTTTCCCTGAATTTCACCCTAATAAGCTCAACCCCTTTGAACATCTCTTTGTCTTCTGACTTAGCAAGTTCTTTAAGCGCACGGTCAAAATCGTCTAAAACAGGCAATAAGCTCACAATAACTTCTTGTCCTGCGGTTTTGAACAAATCCATACGTTCTTTGGAAGTACGTCTTTTATAATTCTCGAATTCGGCAAAAAGCCTTAAAAATTTATCTTTTTCTTTTCCGAGTTCTTCTTGAAGTTTCTCCTCCTCAGACCTTTCGTCTTGTTCTTCCATACCATTTGCAGTATGTTCAGTTGACTCCTCCGCCTTAGATTCCTCTTCGGAAAATACGTCTTCTATATCTTCTGCTTTACTTTCTTTGCTCATTTAATACAAGTTTAAATACACCATTTTCAGACGGCAAAAGTACTGCCAATTCTTCAAAAATGTCATAATGTCACCAAACTTTAAAAAAAAATCCGCCAATGGCGGATATAAAAATTAAAATTAGAATGTCGCTTTTAAGATATATATTCTTTCGTACCTACCGAATTCGATAGTGCTGCCGCTTCATTTCGATAAATTTCCTCAAGGGCACGACAAATATTCTGATATTCAAAAACAAAACCCTCTTCTTCGATTTTTTTACTACTTACGCGTTGGCTTGCCAACAATAAATAAGACATTTTACCGAGTAGTATTTTTAAAACAATCTTTGGTATTTTTGGAATAAGAAGGGGTTTATCCAATACTTTCGCAATCTCTTTCACCAGTTTCATATTGGAAACCGGATTGGGACCGACGCCATTGTATACCCCTTTGAGCTCGTTCTCTACTACGTATAAAAAAATACGAGCTAAATCTGATATATGTATCCATGACTGCCATTGTTCACCACTACCTATTGGTGCCCCTACGTAATTTTTTATTGGTTTCGCCATTTCAGGCAATGCACCTCCTTTTAAAGACATTACCAAACCTATGCGTACTTTTGAAACTTTCAGGTCAAATTTCTTAAAAGCATCTACTTCGTTTTCCCAAACCTGTACAACCTCACCTAAGAAACTATCATCTACCTGCTTTTCAGTTTCAACATAATAGCTGTCAAATGAGTGCGGATACACACCAATAGCGGATGCCGACACCAAGGAAACAATTTGGCTGGCATCAATTTTCTGAAGACCATCGTGTAATGTTCTTAACGAATTGACCCTACTTCTAATTATCCTATTTCGATTTCTGGGCGTCCACCTTTTTGAAATGGTAGATCCTGCCAAATTGATAATAGCAGTTACATCTTTAAAGCATTGTAAATCGATTTCACCTCGATCCGGTTTCCAGAGAAACCCTTGGTAATTTTCGCGTGAGACCACTTTTTCAGAACGGGTCGTCAAGTAATTCACATAAATATTACGCTCGTGACACAAGCGAACTATTTCGCTACCTACTAACCCCGTTGCTCCTGTAATCAATACCCTCATGTATCAAAAGTAGGGGTTTTAGGCTCGGAATACTTCAGGTTTAATTTCGATTTAACAATGTTCTTTAAACTTGTGTTAATTTCTATAGGTTTCGTGACAAATATTTAACTTTTAGCCATGGAAAAACCTCATTTAGTGGCGCGAAGCATTTCTCGTTTACCTGGTGGGCCCGGTAGTCTTTCAACGGTAAAACCAACTGCTTGCATCGCTCGGCGAACACTACCTTTTGCCGCATAAGTAACCAGAACACCATCTTTGACCGTAGCCTGATACATTTTAAAAAAAACAGCTTCGGTCCAAAGGTCAGGCTGAACCCGTGCACCAAAAGCGTCGAAATATATAAGGTCATATTCATTTTTGACATCGATTGCCTTGAAATCTTTTTGCTCTTTACACAGTATAAATTCATCACTGATTTTCACTTCTTTCTCCCATTCGGAAGAATGCATTTTCAAGAAAATATCGGTAAATTCTTCAGCCTTCAATTCAATATCATAATTCAGGGCCTTAAGCTCTATTTCTGTAACAGGATAAAGCTCGACCCCAGTATAGCTCACCTTCAGACCTGTTTTTCTAGCTTCTAGAAAGGTGATGAACGCATTGAGCCCTGTACCGAAGCCAACTTCCAGAATAGACAAGTTGCGGTTATGGAAAAGGGAAAGTCCATGTTTGACAAATACATGATAAGCTTCTTGAACAGCGCCATGTTTCGAGTGATATTGCTCGTTCCACTCTTTGATATGAATGGTCTTCGAACCATCTCCGGTAGTAATTATCTCTCGCTCCACCCCTACTTTTTTAAAAGAACTCCATTAGCCTCAAAACCGTACATTTTTTTTGCTTTGGTAATTTGGGCAATTTCCGATTCAGACTTTCCTGCATCCCTTGCATAATGTTTTTGATCAGCTACCGTCATTTCTTCCACGAAGGCCAATCCATTAACGATTACCATTTTTCCCGTAATATCTTTTGGCATAAAAAATCCGTAGTCCTTAAAACGTACCATAGTTGTAGAACTATCATTTAGCTTCAATCGCATCCAGCAACCTTTTGCTTGACAAACATCGAGTACTTGGCCTAAAAACTTAGTCGCCACGGTATCGTTTACAGCCATAAATGTATATTTTCTAGACATCATAGCGCTTGAAATATGCGCATCTGCTTGTATTTTCTCGCCGAAAGAAGAAAAACCGGCCGTTATGTGCGATGGGTTTGTTAAGGCTTTCTTTGTTTCTTGTGCTTCACAAGAGAAAAAAATTACCAAAACAAGCAGGAAAATATTAAAATCTCTCATATACCGTGAAATTTATGCAACTACTACAAAACTGGGCAATTTTGAACGAAAAAAGAAGAACTAGTTGTCATAATTAATTAATTTTAATCTTTTAAATTTAATTACCATGGATACTACCACACTAAAAGTTTTAGTTGAGCAGGCCGAGACATCGAAAATCGGTCAAGTTGATTTTGATAATCTATCTTTCGGAAACGTATTTACAGATCATATGTTGGTCTGTGATTACCGAAACGGTGTGTGGGAAATGCCAAAAGTGGTACCCTATCAACCTATCAGCTTAGAGCCCTCGGCCAAGATTTTTCATTACGGTCAATCTATTTTCGAAGGAATGAAAGCCTACAAAGACACTGATGGTGCTACTTGGCTTTTTAGACCCTTGGAAAATCAGAAAAGATTGAATATTTCAGCACATCGAATGGCCATCCCCGAATTGCCGGAAGAGTATTTTATGGAAGGCTTGAAAACCTTGCTTCGAATTGATGAACAATGGATTCCGACAGCTGAAGGGAGCTCTCTTTATATTAGGCCATTTATGTTGGCTTCGGGAACGGGCTTTCATGCCTCACCTGCCAATGAATTCAAATTCATTATTGCATGTGCGCCTTCAGGATCCTACTTTTCAGGAAAGGTCAAGGTTTTGATAGAAGAAAAGTACTCACGTTCAGCCAATGGCGGTGTTGGCTTTGCCAAAGCTGGCGGCAATTATGCAGGACAATTTTACCCTACAAAATTAGCAAACGAGAAAGGATACCAGCAGGTTATTTGGACAGATGACAATAACCACGAGTATATCGAAGAAGCAGGCGCTATGAATATTTTCATTCGAATCAATGACACCTTGATAACAGGACCCACGAGCGACCGTATACTAGATGGCATAACCCGCAAGAGTATATTGGACATTGCAAAAGACGAAGGCATCCCTGTTGAAGTTAGAAAAATTACAGTGAACGAGGTTGTTGAAGCTTCAAAGAGCGGAACATTAAAAGAAATGTTCGGGGCCGGTACCGCTGCAGTTGTCTCGCCTATAGCTAGTTTTGGATATAGAGATGTTGACTATGACCTTCCTGAACTATCGAACAGCTATGCAGCTAGATTGAAAAAACGCATTACAGATATCCAATATAACAAAGCGGAGGATAAATTTGGATGGCGTCACAGGGTATAGTTCTTATCAATAGAATTTATTACACCCTTATAAATTCTATCGGCAAAATACCGCAACAATAAAAAAGCACCCAATTGGGTGCTTTTTTATTTAAAACTAATTTTACTCAAGACTATTTATCTAAAACACCTTGGATATCAGGCTTAAAATAGTTTGGGCCCTTCAATACCTTACCATCCTCTCGATAAATAGGTTTGCCGTCAGCACCCAATTTACTCATATTGCTACGTTGTATTTCTTCAAAAACCTCCTCAATCTTATACTGCATGCCATGCTCCAATATCGTTCCGCAAAGAATGTAAAGCATATCGCCAAGAGCATCTGCTACTTCAATCAAATCATTATTGTTCGCAGCCTCAAAATATTCTTTATTTTCCTCATCCATAAGATTAAACCGCAACAGATTCTTATCACTACCTAAACTGGCCTTCATTTTTTCTGACACTCCCAATCCGAACGATTTATGAAAAATCTCTACAGCTGCAATCTTTTGCTTCATTTTCTATGCTTTTAGTTTAGCTTTGCGCAAAAGTAAACAATATGTTCAGTACAGGACAAATGATTTTCGCCGGGCTTTTTGTAATCGCCTTCGCTACCGCCATTTTTATCACATACCAAAAGGATAAAAAATTACATGCCAAAAATTACAAGGGAGCCGTATGGGTAGCCGTTGCCTTTTTTGTTTTTATCGCTATTCTATTTGCTATAAAATATACCCTGAAGAATTAAGAATACACTGCCTCCGATAGTATCGCCTCGAGAACTTGAGACGAACACACCGCCTTTGTATAGTTACCCCGCTGTCGCTAATAAATCCTCTTTTTGACAAAAAATCAGTCACCATCTTCGTCAATCGAAAAACTCAAATTAAACAATTCTTATATTTTATACACTTTTAATTGAGAATAATAATATATTTGTAATATATTTGAATAAAATTTAAACAAATGACTGTTTTTTTAGGTATTTTACTATTCTTGACTATTATCAATAGCGTGCTATTCATCCTGAACCACAATCAATTTCAAGGTATAGACCATTCCGATAATCAAGAGCTGAATACGGCGTTGTCAGAAATATACAGAAAGCGCTTTACTTCCTCCAAGAAAAAAAAATGATTTAGTTTTTCTTAACATCGGTATCGCCAACCCTCCCATTAAGTAATGCATATTTAAAATTTAAGGTGTTTTTAGACGCCAAGGCCGCTTTTTGCTGTTGACCATCTCTCTTTTCTTCCAACGCCAGTATTAAATACCTTTCATACGCTAGATGTTTTCAAAAAATATCGTGCATTTCTTCCTATTCCTTTGATAATCCTTTTCTGTATTGCGTTTTCAATCATGAAAAGGCAAAAAAAATGATTTTACCATAAAAATTCGACGGCTGACAACATTAAATCGATTTTCAACGTATAACATAACAAATAACATAATTTTGCGTTATTCATTTAAAGGGGCAACAAAATGATAACTTTTTTTACCATACTTTTTATATTAATAGGTTTAAATGCCATAATGATGATTTTCAGTCTTAAGGGAACAAACCATAGGACCAAGAAAACAACAACTACCGCTTCAACTGCATCTGCATCAAAAATCTATCCACTGGATTTAGTTTCATCCGAATACAAGAAAGCCGTATAGTTTTATACCTTTGAGGTGTGAAACCATTATTACTCGTTTTTCTTGGTGGCGGTTTGGGAAGCATTTTGAGATATGTAATCTCCAAAACGCTCAATCCGTATTTTCAATACTTTTTTTTAGGAACATTCTTAGTCAATATAATAGGCTGCCTTTTAATAGGTATTATTTTAGGGCTTTCCTTCAGGGGCAATTTTCTTAGCCACAACCAAACCTTATTATTGACTACAGGATTTTGCGGTGGATTTACGACATTTTCAACATTTGCCTTTGAGAAGCATTCATTATTGACTGCAGGCGAATTATTATATTTCTCAGTATACCTACTCGTCAGCATTGTAGTAGGCATAGCCGCCGTTGCCTTTGGCCTATGGCTTTCAAAAGTGCTATAAACAACACATTCATTTTATTATTTTTTAATTATTCCCAAGCCCAAATGCGAAATTCTCAACAGTTTCGCAAAAAATTGATGGGTATTCCTACATTTTAAATATTTTCTCAACACATTTCTCATAAGCAAATCAGTAATTAATCATTTTTTATTATTTAAAATATCATACCCATAAAATATTAGGGGGTAATTTGAAATAAAAATAAAAATTCTGTATGCACCCCCTCATTTTTTAGGGGGTATCTTGTTTTAATATATATTTGCCAAGTAAATAACAAACAATTATGAAGCAAATCGAAGCAATTATCAGAAAATCGAAATTTGACGATGTCAAAGAGGCGTTGCATCAAATTGAGGTAAACTTCTTTAGTTACTGGGATGTAACTGGGGTGGGAAATGAAAAACAAGGCCATGTCTACAGAGGCATCTCCTATAGCACTACCGACATTCAGAGGCGGTATCTTTCTATAGTAGTCTCTGACGAATTTTTAGACAAAGCCGTAAACACCATACTAGAGGCTGCTTATACGGGCAATGTCGGAGATGGTAAAATATTCGTTTCCGACGTTCTGGAAGCTTACCGAATCAGAACGAAAGAAAGTGGCCATTCTGGAATAAACTAATTTAAAACTTAACAAAACTTTAAAATATGGATGCAGGACTATTTACCGCAAATAATGTTTGGATGATGGTGTGCACGGCCTTGGTTTTCTTTATGCATACCGGCTTTGCTTTTCTAGAAATCGGATTGACCAGACAAAAAAATACAATCAACATACTATTTAAGAATGTCTTTATTATATGTGTTGGAATATTACTTTACTACATCGGGGGCTTTAATTTAATGTACCCAGGTGAATTCAACGGCTTTCTCGGTTTCGCAGGCTTTGGAATTTCACTTCCCGAAGGAGGCTTGACACCTGATTATGCCGATGGAGGTTACACCTATTGGACCGACTTCCTCTTTCAGGCAATGTTTGCCGCCACAGCAGCTACAATCGTTTCCGGTGCTGTAGCCGAAAGAATCAAGCTTGGAGCATTTATGATATTTGTACTTGTTTATGTCGGCTTAGTATACCCTATCGTAGGATCTTGGCAATGGGGCGGAGGTTTCCTTTCTACCATTGGTGGTGAGAACGGTGGATTTCATGACTTTGCCGGCTCAACACTTGTACACTCTGTAGGAGGTTGGGGTGCTTTAGTCGCCATCTACCTTCTTGGTGCACGTATTGGAAAATTTGGAACTGACGGAAAAGCAAAAGCGATTCCAGGTCACAACATTCCTTTGGCTGCAGCTGGGGTATTGATACTTTGGCTAGGCTGGTTCGGATTTAACGGAGGCTCTGTACTTTCGGCCGATCCTGGTTTAACTTCATTGGTGCTTGTGACTACCTCTTTGGCTGCGGCCGCAGGTGGAGTATCGGCTTTCGTTGTTTCAACCTTAATGTACAAAAACTTTGATTTGACCATGTTCCTTAACGGAATCTTAGGTGGACTAGTAGGTATAACGGCAGGAGCAGATCTTATGTCGCCAATGGAGTCTATAGCTATCGGACTTATAGCTGGAGCCGTAATCGTCTTTGGTGTAGCTCTAATCGATAAACTTAAATTAGATGACCCTGTAGGTGCTGTAACCGTACACCTTATCTGTGGTATATGGGGCACATTGGCCGTAGGTATCTTCGGCGATAAGGCTGGTATCGATCAGATTCTTTATCAATTGGCTGGTATCGGAGCCACAGGTGTTTTCTGCTTGATCACGGCATTTATAATTATCTACGCCCTAAAAGCTACTATAGGAATCAGAGTTTCCAAAGAAGAAGAACTTGAAGGACTCGATATTCACGAACACGGCATGGATTCTTATGCTGATTTCAGAATGAACGATCGATAAAACCGATAAATATAAAACGGAGCGTTTGGCAGAACGCTCCGTTACATAACCATCTCTTCAATAAATCAATATCACGATTTCAAACAAACTAATATAACATCCTTTAATCAAGGATATCTAAATCATTGAAATATGAAAGCGATTACAAATACAAATTACATAAAAAATTTAGGTTTTCTGGCAATACTGCTTTTAGGAACGATGACATTTGCTCAAGACGACGAAAGTGAAGATGCTAAAAAGTTCTCTCTTAGCGGTTCTATCGATGCTTACTATAGAGCTAACCTGAATGCAAACAATAGCTTTGATGAAGCAGAAGGCGCACCTTACGCGGCACCAGGATCATCATTTGCCAATTTACCTGGTTTTGCTTTAGGCATGGCCAACATAGTTGCTTCTTACGAAGGAGAAAAGGCCGGTTTCGTAGCTGACTTGGTATTCGGACCAAGAGGTACCGATGCTATTTTCGCATCTCCTATTTACTCGGCGACAGGAAATATCGTTAACCAATTGTATGCCTATTGGAATGTAAGCGACGCAGTTACACTAACCGTTGGTAACTTCAACACCTTTTTGGGCTATGAGGTTATTTCCCCGGTAGCCAATTTTAACTACAGTACCTCATATTTATTCTCATACGGACCATTCTCACACACTGGAATCAAAGCTGATTTCGCATTGTCGGATGATTTTAGTTTGATGTTGGCCTTTATGAACCAAACAGATGTTACCGAATTGAACATCACAGGAAAATACGCCTACGGCGCCCAACTTGGGTACAGTGGTCAATATTTAAACCTACTTATCGACAACGGGTCGTACGAAGTAGATTATACCGGAGGTTTTGATTTATCGGATAATTTCTTTTTAGGTATAAATGCCGCTTATTTTGATGGTGCTGATGATACAGGTTTTGCTGGTGCCGCACTTTACCCACAGCTAAAAACTTCAGAAACTTTCACCTTGGGACTTAGGGGTGAATATTTTGTTGAAACAGGTGCTTTTGGAGCCATCGGAACAAGTGTTGAAGACTCTAGTGTCTTTGCCGTAACACTCACCGGAAGTGCCAACATTGGAAATTTAATGATCAAGCCTGAATTACGATTAGATAATGCATCTGATGATTCCGCTCTATTTCTTGACAGTGATTTAAACCCTCAAAAGAGTCTTTCATCTTTCGTATTGGCTGCCGTTTATTCTTTCTAAGACAATGCTTAATTGATTGTTAGTTGAATATATTAAGTTTAAGTAGCGAAACCCTGGCACGAATTGTGTCAGGGTTTTTGTTTGAACGCCTTAACTCCAGCCAAAATCTTGGTGTCCAAGGCATTTACACTTGGCACGATCGGACAAGAGTATTTTTTATTGTAGGCACAATAGGGATTGTAGGCCTTATTAAAGTCTATCACAATAATGTCGCCGGCGGGTATTGACAAATCAATATACCTGCCTCCGGTATAAGTTTCCTCTCCATTCGTATGATCCGTAAATGGCAAAAACAGATATTCTCTGTACTTGTCTTGCAACATTAACTCTTTATTTTGATACACCTCAAGCTGGTGCGTTTTCCCATTTAAATCAAAATGAGCTATACCATAAACAGATTCTTCTGATTTTTCGCCCGTAGTGGTCGGCATTAAAAAAGGCAGTGCTTCGGGAGTTCTTTCAAATTTCGCTTTTACCACATAGTTGGTGTCAGGGGCAAAAAACTCTAGCCCCTCAAAATTTATGCGATAGCGATCCGGTAAAGGAGAGACTTCCGGGTTTTTGAATTCTTCATTAAGTGCGTCTTGAAATTCAAGAATCATACGAATGGCATCACTCTGGCCGACAGCTTTGCCTTTTTCTTTCAAGTCATGGTATTTTTTTTCTTGTTTACAAGAAATAAAAAATAGTAAAAGAAGGGGGAGTACGTAATGCTTCAAATCTTTTGTTTTTAGATAGTTAATCAAACATATCTGAAATTGATATTTCCGAGAAAACCTTTTTTTTCACAGCACCTCCTATTCGAATATCTTATGAACCTATTCCTCTAACATATCATATCGGGCCGATTGCAGATATTTCTCCACAACGGCATTGAATTCAGGAGTTATGCGCAATAGCGCCGTTCCTTCTAACGAATATAATTCGTTTTTATCGGTATACCCATTTTTGAACAATTCCTCAAGATAAAATATTGATGTACCGTAATCTTCATTCTTGGCGCTATATGAAATAATCTTAAGATAAAAAGAATAATCTTCAGGCGCTGTTATCGTTTTTAGCATCCATAAAAAATTAAGGGCCTCTTCATCTACAACTTCCTCAGCCCTCAACATATCCATATTATCGGCGATAAGTGCATTCAAATATCCTTTGAGCCGTTTCCCCATTTTCCTTTCGAAGCGATTAGCACTTGCGTTATATTTTTTCAGCTCTCCCATCTGATAATTCCACCAACCGAGATTGTTATAATTATAAGTTAGAATGTCCTCTTCCAAGTAATAGGCATAATCATCTTTAATTAAGTCCTCCTTAAAAAAAATGGTATTCTGATTACGGTTCTGGGTTTTAAACAACTTACTTTTTCTAAGTGTTTTCCCACTATCTTTTAAAGAATCAGTGCTTTTATAAGGTTTATATAAGTTGATTAAATCATTGAGTGCATGGTTTGCCCGTAAAGGCCTGCTTGAACTTATCAGCGCACTGATGTCACCTAGGTTTCTGTCAAAACTTTCGTCAATAAAAGCCTCATCTTTCGAAACTCCCCCATTACCCATGGCAGACACCGTAAAATACTCCATGGCTTTTGATAGATAATCGGTAGTCGGCCATTGATGACCGCCCTCAAATATGAGAAGCTGGTTCGGAAACTTCAATTTATCAAGAAATTGGGAGGCATTGAGCATATTTTGATAGTTGTAATCTTCATCTCCCACGATGCCGATGTAATGAAAGGGGTTCTTACTGCTCAGCACATCTACATTCGCTATTGTAGCTCCACAAGAGATTACCCCGCCAACACCCTTGATAAAAGTTGGAATCAAAGAGGCCAGTTGGGCTCCACTGGAAAATCCGGCCATGTATATTCTTTTTTCAGCCACTGGCAATATTGACAACAACGAGCGGAACATGCGATTGGCGATTAATACGTTCTGGGAAATCGAAAGGCTGTCACGAAGATTATTCGAGGCAGCCAAAATATAGCCTTGATTTTCTCCTGCCCTGCTAAACATACCAGTCACCTGTTTGCCTCTTCCGTTCATATCAAAAATGAAGATTACAGGCCACTTTTTCGAGGCATCAAAATTAGATGGAAGAAAAAGGGCATAACTCTCGGATAAGGAATCATTAACCTTGATTCCGTCAACGACTACACCTTTTTTTAATGCCATTTGCTGCGCAGAAGAAGAAAAGGCAACCCCGAGGACTAACAATAATAAGATTTGCTTCATATATAAGGAGTCATCAAAAATCTAGCCAAAAGCCAGCAGAACAAAGTTACAGATAACCATTGATATTTTTTGAAACCGATGAATCATACTGTAGCGCTCTCTATAAGACAACCAGCCCCTTGTTCACTTGTACCGAACATCGTTTTTATTGGTAGAAGATCTATAGCGAACAACTACTCGCCTATTGCACCAATTTCAATACCTTCTGAATAGGCAACACTGATATTGTTATTATTGAATGCCTTTTTAATCGCTGCATATGCATCAAAAGTGACTTCCCAAAAATCATCGGGCAGCACATATGGACGAACCAATAATTCGATATTATGCGAATCGAAAGTGTTGATTCCTATTTCAACTTGTGGATCACTCAGTATTTTAGAAATTGGGAACAACGCTTCTTCAATAATCGATTTAACCTTTGGAAAACTCTCGGAATACGGCATAGAAACTAGAAGCTCTAGCCGAATCATCCCTTTTTCCGAGTAATTGGTTACGACTGTGTCGGTTATCTTAGAATTGGGAATAATCAATATTTTATTGCCCGGGGTTAAAACATCGGTACTAAAAATGCCAATTTCTTGAACCCTGCCGAACTTATCTTCAAGCTGGATCCAATCACCGACCTTGTAGGGTTTCAATGTCAACAACAGAATACCGGAAGCAAAATTACCCAAACTACCCTGCAATGCCATGCCTATTGCGAATGCCGTTGCTGCTAGAATTGCAAACAAACCCGTTAGGTCTGCACCGATAACAGAGGCAATGATAAAAAGTACCGCTCCCTTAAGTATTACTCCTACTGTAGATGAAAGAAACGGCCGAAGTGTTTCAGAGAATCCAGCCTTGGCCAAAGCCAATTTAGTCAGCTCGACAATTTTTCGTACAATCTTAAATCCGACCCAAAGTATAACTCCTGCAGCAACAATTCTAGGCAAAAAGAAAACGGCCTTATCTATTGCTATTTGCAGGTATTCGTCCATTCTATTCCAATCCATGGATTAAAATAAATGATTAAATTGTTTACCGACAAACATTTAGCCGTTTTTATATTCCTTGCATTTTTTATCCAATGAAAACCCTACAAAACACAATATCGATCATTATCGACTTCTTACAAGACACATGCCCCACAATAAATAAAAATTGAAACTAGAATTCCCCTCTTTCAATTGGGGCATTTGTTATCACATTAGATAATATGATATGGGTTCTCGTCTCCCCATATTTTATAAGCTTGTCAATAAATTTTTCTAAATGGAATTGATCTTTGAGCACAACTTCCATTACGATATTTTCATTACCGGTTATTCGGTAACAGTTGATCACCTCTTTATAAGTTGTAACAATCGACAAAAATGGCTTCAATTTGCCCATGAAAGCACGAAGCGTAATAATTGCTTTTAAATGATGGCCTGTTAACGAATGGGATACTTTTGCATTGTACCCTTGCAATATGCCCACATCTTCCATCTTCTTTACACGCTCTGCCACGGCAGGGGGTGTCAGACCAACTTCCCGACCGATATTTGCAAAAGATTCACGGCCATTTCGCTGAAGACATTTAAGTATCTTCCAGTTCAAATCATCTAAATTTACATTCGAAGCCATTATCTCTATAATATTTTATAATATAAAGTAAAAATACAAATTTGCTTTTGATTATAAAGACAAAATACATGAATCAAGCGTAACTTTATACTATAAAATTGCTATAACAATATGTCCCACAATTCTTTACGTTCGGTTCCGGTATACCGGAAGGCGTTGGAGCTCTGTATAATCAGCAGGGAAATAGCTTCCTATGTTTCCCTTAACAAGGATTTATTGAAACTCTACAAGTCCAATAGCCTTAGGGATATCATTGCCGATTCATTACTCACCGACGCTATTTTGATACCCAAAAAAATTGCTCAAGCAGAATATTCCAATTGTCCCACGGAACGATTAAAAAGCGCCACTTTTATAAACATCATGATACGCAATATAAATTCGTATTGCACAGGGCTTGAACATGATGGCGTTAAAGAAAAGGAATACCTAAACCTGCTTCGTCAAGAAGTCAGAAGTTTTCGAAAATCGTTTAAGGAATGGCGAAAATCGCTTCGTAACGGGGGAGATTTATAACCATTCTTATAATCAACACTACCTTCGGCCTTTTTTAAGTATACAGCTGTTTTATGGTTAACCGGTATCATAAATGCCATTGCACACCTTTAATGGAAGATAATCATACATCTACCCAAAGTATTTGTTGTCTTATTCTTTATAAAGTGTTCTTATAGTTGCTATACATATCCTTTTAAATTGCACAATTCCCGATTTCTTATGTACTGCTGTTAGGAATCAAATGTACCACCTCAATTCAAACCACCAAAACCCATTGGAACAGACCATTTATAAAATCGAAATAGCCGTTAAAAATAAATTGCCGGAATAACGGGTATATTACAATTGAACCTAAAGCGCTGTATTAGTCTCCTCTAAACGAAAAACCATTTTGCCATCGTACTTTATAGCAAACACAGCCAAACCCATTCAAACAAGAATTGTTAAAAAAAATTTTAGAAAGGGAAACCTAAATTTTAAATATTCTACTTTTACTCATTCAAAAGCCAATACAGTGAAAACGACTATTCTTATCAATTGCCCAGATCAGTCAGGAATCATACGCGCCGTTACCACCTTTATTCACACCAAAGGGGGCAATATTGTATACCTCGACCAACATGTTGACAAGCAAGCAGGTGTATTTTTTATGCGCCTGGAATGTGATTTTGAGGATAATTCAACGTTGATTGATGTACTCGAAAGCGAATTTGCTTCAACTTTAGCCACTCCTTACCAAATGCAATACGAAATTCATTTGCAAAATGTAAAACCGAAAATGGCTTTGCTCGTATCTAAATACAACCATTGTCTATACGATTTATTAAGTCGATTTCACTCGGGGGAGCTTGTTGTAGAAATTCCTTTTATCATAAGCAACCATATTGACTTGGAGCCTATTGCCATACAATTCGATGTTCCATTTTATCATATTCCCGTTTCTAAAACCACAAAAGAAACTGCCGAGGCGAGGCAATTAGAGCTTATGCAAAAATACAATGTTGATTTTATTGTTCTTGCCCGGTATATGCAAATTGTAACCGATAAAATCATAGACCATTATCCGAATAACATTATAAACATACACCATTCTTTTTTACCCGCATTCGCTGGAGCAAAGCCTTACCATGCAGCTTTTGAGAGAGGTGTTAAGATTATCGGGGCAACCAGTCATTATGTCACCGCAGAACTCGATGCCGGCCCTATAATTGAACAAGATGTGGCCACCGTGACACATGCGCATACCATTAAAGATTTAATGGACAAAGGAAGGGATCTTGAAAAGATCGTTCTGGCTAGGGCCGTACGGCTTCATGTGCAACGTAAGACAATGGTCTATAACAATAAAACGGTTATTTTTTCGTAATGTAAAAGAAAAAGACTTGCACAATCTATATCAACACTTGAATATTATGTCAAAAAAAATCATTTTACTTTTTACCGTATTTCAATTCTTCGCATGTGGGGAACTACAACAAGTCATTAACCAATTACCCCAAGAAGGGCTGGGCAATACAGAAATTGCCAGTGGGTTGAGAGAAGCCTTGGATAAAGGAATAGACAAACAAGTCAGTAAACTTACCCAGACCGATGGCTTTTTCAAAAATGAACTGGTAAAAATTTTACTCCCGGAAGAACTGCAAAAGGTAGATAGAACACTTCGCAACATAGGGTTGGGCAAACTGGCAGATGAAGGACTAAAGGTTTTGAACCGTGCCGCCGAAGATGCAGTGAGCGAAGCCACCCCCATTTTTATCAATGCCGTGAAGGGCATTACCTTTGATGATGCCAAGAATATTCTTTTAGGAAGTAATGATGCCGCTACGCAATATCTGACCAACGCTACGCAAACCGAACTTTACGGTAAATTCAACCCCGTGATCAAAAGCTCTTTTGAAAAAGTAGGGGCCGACAAAATATGGGCGAACCTCATTACAAAATACAATAATTTACCGCTAACAAGCAGCGTTAACCCTGATCTTACCGATTATGTGACCCAAGAGGCATTAGCTGGCGTATATACCATGATCGCAGTCGAAGAAAAAGAAATTCGTACCAAAGTTTCATCGAGAACCACAGATCTTTTGCGAAAGGTTTTTGCATTACAAGATCGCATGTAAAAACCTTGGTCTACCAACAATATTCAGGGCATTATATCGTTAAACATTATACATGCAAAAGTAACAAATTGCTAATCTTTAGTTAACCTTTGTTACGCTGTTCTAATGGATTTTTGTACCGAGTTATTTGAGTTAGTAATTTTTGAGTTAGTTAGTTTAAAACCGGTGGGAGCGCCGGTTTTTTTTTGATGTTTTTTGAAATTTGCCAACCAATTTCGTCTAAGAAACCTATCCATTCAAATCGGAAACATATCCGATAACAAAGTTATTGAATAACGCCGATTGTTCGACATTGACCACATGACCACAGTGTTCAATAAGCAAAAGGCTAGACCTACTATGTTGATGTACCATTCTTCTCACCGACGGAAGAAAAAGATGATCTTCCCCACCCATAACGTATAAGGTAGGTATACCAATATCTGCCGCCCTGAACAATCGAAGTAACGGATTTATATCGGCGCTCAACTTAAACCAACGTATAAACTCTTTTTGGTATAATTTCTTTGCCTCTCTCACGAGCAACAACCTTGACTCTTTATGATTACTATCGGGCATGATGGCAAATGTAAATAACTTATACAGCCAAATATAGGGCACCACCGATTTGAAAATAACACTGAAACCTAATAGTATCCTAAATTTAAAATCAAGTTTTAAGATAGCACCACCCAGCACCATGCTTTCTACTCTTGCAGGATGTTTCTCGGCCAAGTTTCTGATCAAAACTGTTCCCAAAGAAATACCGACAAAATGTGACTTATCGATATCTAAATGATCGATGACCTCGACAATGTCATTGGTAATAGAATCAAAGTCATATCTTTCATCGAAAGCATCCCTTAAACCCGGTTTTGAATCTCCATGCCCTCTCAAATCAAGTAACAAAATATTAAAATGATTTCTGAATTCACGAATTTGCTTATGCCAAATAGCAGAACTGCCCCCCGCACCATGTACGAAGGTTACCCAAGTTCGGGAACTCTTGTGAAGATATGTGTTATAATTAAGCAAAGTGTTCTCTCGTAACCCTTTGATAAAAGGGCAGTTGCAATGTATTAAATCTTTTGATTCAGTAGCCCTTTTAACAATAAAAAAAATAAACAATTTTAAGGATAACTATCAACATAAGATAAACAAACATTGCACGTAAGATAAACCAACCAGTTCATAGTATTTTGAGAACTTTTTGATCAAATCAAAGTTGGTAGTCAATACATGTTTGAAATTGACCCAACACTTTGATTAATCGTTTTAACGAGAGATCTCGATCTTTACCCCATTCTTTTTAACATTAAAATAGCGGAATCATCAGCTACGACATTGTTAATAAATCATCAAAAGAACCGATTTTTAGACAAATACAACGAATGTCAAGATCCAAAAATCTTTTTGCTCCGTATATTTGAAAGAACTAATCGTAAGACTATGGAAAAGCAGTATTGTAAAGTAGGAACAATAACACCGATCGCCGCCAACAGAAATGCCGTAACGATGTTAGAATACCAGTATCAAAACTTTTTAGACAAGGCCAGCAACATGGAATATACTGATGCCAAACTTGTCGAGTTTTTTGAACAAAAGGCAGAGAAAATCCAAAAAATATTAGAGAACATGCTTAAAGCATAATTGAATCAAAATTGCTTTGATCAATTTACTTTTTGCAGCTCTTGTGCCATTTGGTTTTGTAGTTCTTCAGCTTTTTTCGCGGCAGCTTCCGCAAAATCTTTTTTGTTGGAAGCATAAATAATCCCTCGGGAAGAATTTACCAGCAGCCCAATATCTTTTGTCATTCCGTAATGACAGACTTCCTTTAAACTTCCGCCTTGCGCCCCTACACCGGGCACCAATAAAAAGCTTTCGGGTACAATTTCCCGAATTCCTTCTAAATAACTGGCTTTTGTCGCCCCTACGACATACATCAAGTTCTCAGCATTTTTATAAGTTTTTGATGTTGCCAGAACTTGTTTGTAAAGCTCTTTCCCTTCAACTGATTTGGTTTGAAAGTCATAAGCCCCTTCATTCGAAGTTAGTGCCAAAAGTATCGTATGCTTGTCGGGAAATGCTAAAAAGGGCTCGACAGAATCTTTTCCCATGTACGGAGCGATAGTAATGGAATCAAAACCCATGTGCTCAAAGAAAGCCTTTGCATATCGCGTCGAAGTATTGCCTATGTCACCACGTTTTGCATCGGCTATCGTGAATATCTCCGGATGGTTATCATTTAGATACCTCATCGTCTTTTCCAAAGATCTCCAACCTTTTATGCCGTATGCCTCATAAAAAGCAATATTGGGCTTGTAGGCAACGCATAAATGATGAGTGGCATCTATGATAGCCCTGTTAAAAGAAAAAATCGAATCTTCTTCCGCTAAAAGGTGCATAGGGATTTTATCTAAATCCGTATCCAATCCAATACAGAGAAAAGATTCTTTTTTGCGAATTTGTGCTACAAGTTCTTTAGTTGTCATAACGTTACTGACTTCTTCATCGCAATCGAGAATGGCAAGTAAAAGACATACGACTTCTCGACTGCTTTTAAACCCTTTCGCCCTATTGGATGGAATTCGTTAAAAAATTTCGGAAGCTTCTTTTAATTTTTCGGTATTCTCGACAAGACTCAATTCATCAATGATTTTTTGAATATCACCATCGATGATATTCTGCAGATCATAAAGCGTCAACCCAATTCTATGGTCGGTCACCCTGCCCTGAGGATAATTATAGGTTCGAATCTTTGCTGAACGGTCACCACTACTTACTTGTGAATTTCGTTTTGCCGCATCTTCTTCTTGCTTTTTGGCAAGCTCCAAGTCGTACAATCTCGACCGCAATACACGAAAGGCTTTGTCTTTATTCTTGTGCTGTGATTTTTGATCTTGACATTGTGCCACCAGCCCTGTGGGAATATGTGTCAAACGTACCGCTGAATAAGTCGTATTTACAGATTGTCCGCCCGGCCCTGAAGAACAGAAAAAATCGATGCGTACATCTTTCGGTTCTATCTGTACATCGAAATCTTCGGCTTCGGGCAAAACCATCACGGTAGCGGCACTGGTATGAACCCTACCTTGGGTTTCGGTTTGCGGTACCCGTTGAACACGGTGCACACCAGCCTCGAACTTTAAGGTACCATAAACGTCTTTTCCGGTAACCTCGAATTGTATTTCTTTGTACCCTCCGCTGGTTCCTTCACTCAAATCGATAACATTGGTTTTCCACCCTTTCGACTCGCAGTATTTGGTATACATTCGAAAAAGGTCTCCAGCAAAAATACTCGCTTCGTCCCCGCCTGTTCCAGCACGAATCTCGACGACTACGTCTTTGGCATCCTCAGGATCTTTGGGTATAAGCATAAATTTTATTTCCTCCTCCAAGATCGGCAGTTCGGCTTTGGCCTCCTCCAATTGCATTTTGGCCATTTCGAGCATCTCGGAATCGCTCCCGTCTTTAATAATTTCTTCGGCCTCCTGAATGTTATCCGTTAGGGCAACATATTGATTCCTTTTTTCAACAAGGTCTTTCAAGTCACTGTATTCCTTGGTCAATTGCACATACCGCTTCTGATCTGAAATCACATCCGGCTGAATTATCAAATCGGCTACCTCGTCGAAACGCTGTTTTACAATATTCAATTTATCTATCATCGTCTAGTATCACTTGGATTGCGAATTTACGACAAATTTGTACATTTAGATAGAATCACTTCATTAGATGAACACTATATTCAGAATAAAAACATATCAACTCGGTTACAACTTTTATAAAAAGTATCTCTGGGCCAGCCTATTTATCACCATATTACTAGTCTTTTTCAAGATACCGTTCGTACTACTGCTCTTTTGCAAACTGGCTTTGACCACACTCTTGTTCTTTGTCTATTGCGAAACGAGTTTAGCACAAACACTGGTATTTTACATGAATTTCGGCGTCTCAAAATTGCGGCTTTTTATTGTTTTCTTTCTAATAGACGTACTTTCTAGTACGGTAATTTTTTTAATAAACGGATTAGTTTGATACTGGAAGTCGACAACTTGGAACTCAGTTTTGACAACAAGAAAATTCTTAGGGGAATCTATATTAAAGCGGAAAAAGGAAAAGTGACCGGTATTCTGGGAAGGAACGGCTGCGGAAAAACCAGTTTACTTCGTATTATTTTCGGAAACCTCAACCCCAAATACAAAAACATTCGAAAAGACGGGAAATACCAGAAAAAAAATCTCTACCTCAGCCACGATATTGCCTATTTACCACAACATAGACTGCTGCCCGACACCATAAAATTGAAGTCGGTATTTCAGCTTTTTGATGCAAACTGGGTGGAATTCTCGACCCTTTTTGACGCTTTTAAAAATTACACCAATATATATCCTGACGCCCTTTCTTCAGGCGAACTTCGTATTGTCGAAACCTATCTCATACTGTCATCCAATAAAAAAATCATCTTGCTCGATGAACCCTTTTCATATATTGCCCCCATTTACATTGAAAAATTTAAGGCCCTCATTCAAGAAAGGAAGAAGAACAGCGTCATCATCATTACAGACCATTTTTATCGTGATATTTTAGAGATCAGTGATTGCATATACTTTTTGAAAAACGGATACTCCAAAGAAATAAAATCAAAGCAAGATTTGAAAGAAGAAGGGTATATAAACCTAGACTCCAACAATTAATCGGCCACAAAAGTAGTTCCTAAGGTCATGATGAAAGCACCTAGTCCATCACTTCTATCGTATTTGCTCAAACGAAGCTGTAGAGCTTTTAGCCCAAACATGAATAATCTGGTTTTCGTAAAAATATCTTTGTACTGAACACCAACACCATACTGGTGCGCCGTATATTTTGAAAGGTCATAATCGGAACTATAGAAGTCATGGGTCGAAAGAGCCTCCTCTTTCCCATAAAAATAATCGGCCTTGGTCTGACCGTAAAATCGATAGGCTGGATAAAAGGTAAATGAATCTCCCAACTTTACAGGTACCTCTAGACTCGCAGTATATGCACTGACACCCCAATCGTCTGTATAAAACCGATAGTAGCTTCGAAGCACCACAACATCGTTCAAATAATAATTCAGTCTGGCACCAACAGGAATTTTAAAACGTGAATCGGGTAAACGCTCTACATCATCCGCCAATTGAAAATCATCAATAAAAAAATCATCCATATCGCTAAAATAAACACGTTGGAAAGGTGTACTTAATAGTCCGTTTTGCAAAACTACATCCATAAAAATAGAACCTTGAAGTTTTGCACTTAGAATTTGGGAAATAGCCAAAGAGAGGGAATAAGAGTTACGATTTTCTTTATCGAAAGTGGTAAATGATGGCATATAATTTCCGCTGCCCGAGATACGATTGTCAAAAAATCCTGCTCTCAATTCAATAGGGTATTGAGGATTCCATTTGTCAAAATACAATTTGCCGCTCAGCGACAATTCGGTATTCTTTTCATTGAACGCATACGTATACCCCCCACCTACTCCGAGTGAGAAATAATCGTATTCAGATGCGATATATGCATTAGCATTCCAAATTTTGTTTCTGTCTGGTGAACTATGTTCGAACGACGGATTAAAATGAATAAGCTGATCACTACGTGAAGCGCCCGAAGAAGCACTAAACGGACTTACATCTTGGGTTTGGTCGCCGTCTAAGGGGTTTACGTTGCTGGAAGATGCCGATGTATAAGCAGAAATTCCCACATCAACTGTTAATACATCATTAGGGTTCAAAGGAAGTCGAACAACAATACTTGAAGCCGCATCAGTCAATCTTTCAGTACCTTCACCACCTGATACTGCGGCATGGTCACCTTCTTGACCATAGTAACTGAACAACAAATCTACTTCGCTGGACTCTAAAACTCTTTTTTTATACGAAGAAGTATCTTTCTCTTGAGCAAAGCCCCAGAAACCTATTAGTACTATAAAAAGAAAAGTGGTTTTTTTCAAAAGGAAAAATTGGTTGTTGTTCTTTTTTAAACGCACGCCAAACTAGTTACACCCACATCCGCCACCAGATCTTCCGCCGTTTGCACCCGATGCCGCCTCACGATAAATTTGAAAATTGGTCTCAAAACGCTCCTCTCCCTTTGCCGATAATTGCATCTCGGTGTCATTGACATATACTTTTTCATATTCCTTAACCACCACGCAAGACGAGGAAAGAATAAGCATACAAAAAAGAAAGCCCAATTTTTTCACGTTTATGAGTCTAAGTCGCATTAAAGTTACTCATTACTTTCGAAATGAATACCCTTACTTTTATGTATCTTATTATTGTCATCTACCAATATAGCTTCGATGCCAGCAAGCTGGTCTATCAAAAAAAGTCCAGCTTCTTTGCCCATAATAAAAACAGCGGTAGCCAATGCATCGCAAAATTCGGCACTTACAGCAAAAATAGAGACACTGTTTATCCCTGAAGCAGGCCAACCTGTTCTGGGATCGATGATATGGGTATATTTCTTACCATCGAACAAGACAAACTTCTCATAGTTGCCCGAAGTAGCGACGGAAGATTCTACAATTGGCAGCCAAGAAAAAATCTTTTCTTCACTCAAAGGGTTGGCAATACCAATTAACCATTTTTCGCCTGTAGCCTTGGTTCCCCAAGTCGTAAGGTCACCCCCCGCATTTATAATACCGGCTTCAACTTGCTTAGAAACCATAAGTTCTTTGGCTTTATCGGCAGCATAGCCCTTACCGATGGCCCCAAATGAAATTTTCATTCCCTTTTGCTTTAGAAAAACGGTTGTTTCTTCTGCATTCAAAATAATTTTCTCATACCCAATTTTGGCCACGGAGTTTTGCATTTGTTCTTCAGTCGGCTTCTCTTTCATACTGCCGTCGAATTTCCAGACTTCGTCTAGGGAAGAATAAGAAATGTCAAATGCCCCTTCGGTTATTTCAGAAATTTTCACAGCCCTTTCTATCAACATAAAAAGTTCTTGACTGACCTTTACTGGCTTTATTCCCGCGTTATTGTTTATTAAAGAAGTTTCAGAGTTTGGATCCCAAGCAGATATCAGTTTCTCAATTCTAGAAATTTCGGCCTCCGCCTCGGCGATGTTGATATACCCAACCTCTTCATTATCGGTAACTACAGTTATATCAAAACGGCTTCCCATCAACTCCATCGACTTGTGAACTGTCACAAGTTTTTTGTCCTGCGACTGTAAGGAAATAGTTAAAAAACCAATGATCAAAATAATGGTAACTCTCATTTTAGGAATGAGTTTAATAGTGATATATACTGATCCGGAGAAAGTTTTCGATACCCTGTCTCCCCCAAGACCTTTTCTTTTTCATTTAAAATAACAACTAAAGGAAAGTAACCTTTTGAATTAAAGGTAGCCGCTAGTTTGTTGTTCTGACGGGTTAGTTCAGAACCCAGTCTGTTGGCTTTTTTTCTCGGAAAATCTGCCTTATACAATATGTAATTGTTTTTTGAATACGCTCGAAAGTTTTCGGAACGCCATATTTCCCTATCAAGTTTAATACAGGGAGCGCACCAATCCGACCCTGAAAAAACTAAAAGCAAAGGCTTGTGCTGATTTTTGGCTTGTTCAAGTGCCACTTTATAGTCTTTTTGCCATTCTTGACCCGAGGCCATAATGGAATAAAAAAGAAATAGTAACAATATGCGGTAATTCATGAAATCTAAAATAGCAAAATCAGTGCCCGTTATTCAAAAACACGAAGTATATTATCTGTTACGGCCACATTAAAAATTTTCAATGGTTTCGCCGCCGCACTATCTACTTGATTTAAAGGGTCTCCTGTCTGACTAAAACGAGAACCATGAACTTCACAATGAAAAATACCCCCATCAATGGCAACAAATCGAACCTGATCATAGGCCTCGTGACTACATATTTGGCTTGCAGCAATGAACTCTCCTTCTAGATTTTTGGCTACAACAACATCATTCTTCAAAATAAAATCACCATTATCGACCAATTTGGAACCTTCCGTGGAATTCAAATCAATAGTAAAATCGATATTTGCGGGCACCGGTTTAATCTCGCCGGTAGTTTCATCTTTAGAACACCCTTGTAAACAGGGAAATGTCAAGGCGAAAGCAGCCCCTGCCCCTAAACTTCTGAGAAATTCCTTTCGTTCCATTTCATTCTTTATAGTATAAAAACGCAGGAATCAACGTATTCGTATAAAAAAAGTACCGTATAATTTACCCCATTAAATGAAGTGAACACCCTAACCGTTATAAGAGAAACGCGGTGGGTTCACCGGCTTGTCATATCAGTTTCTAAGTATAGTTAAAAACTCCTTCGGTACTGTTGATTGTAAGTTTTTTAACAGGGCTTTCTTCGACCCTACCAATAATTTGGGCTGCCACCCCAAAATCTTGTGAAATTTGAATCAGATCAGCAGCGATCGACGGATCAACATAGAGCTCAAGTCGATGGCCACAATTAAAAACTTGGTACATCTCCTTCCAATCGGTACCTGACTGTTCTTGTATCAATCTGAACAAGGGGGGAACAGCAAATAAATTATCTTTTACAATATGAAGCTGGTCAATAAAATGCAAAATCTTGGTTTGGGCCCCTCCACTGCAATGCACCATACCATGCACATTTTCAGAGGAATATTTTCCAAGAATTCTCTTCACGATCGGCGCATAGGTACGTGTAGGTGAAAGTACCAATTTACCGGCATCTAAGGGAGAATCAGCAACAGTATCGGTCAATTTCATTTTACCTGAATACACTAATTCCGATGGTACGGATGCATCAAAACTCTCGGGGTATTTAGTGGCTAGATACTTTGAAAAAACGTCGTGTCGCGCGGAAGTCAACCCATTACTGCCCATACCTCCATTATATTCCCTTTCATAAGTGGCCTGACCAAAAGAGGCTAAGCCCACTATAACATCACCTGCCTTTATATTGGAATTATCAATCACATCGGAACGCTTCATTCTCGCAGTTACCGTAGAATCTACAATAATCGTTCGCACCAAATCACCAACATCAGCTGTTTCGCCCCCCGTGGAATGAATCGTTATGCCATGGCCGTGCAAATCTGAAATCAACTCTTCGGTTCCATTGATAATGGCCGAAATAACTTCTGCAGGAATCAAATTTTTATTTCTTCCAATCGTCGAGGAGAGCATGATATTATCAGTAGCGCCCACACAAATCAAATCATCAATATTCATGATCAAGGCGTCTTGGGCCACCCCTTTCCAAACCGAAATATCACCGGTTTCCTTCCAATACATATAAGCTAAAGAAGATTTTGTTCCAGCACCATCGGCATGCATTACCAAACAATAATCACTATCATTAGTCAGGTAATCAGGCACTATTTTACAAAATGCTTTAGGAAAAAGCCCTTTGTCTATATTTTTTATAGCATTGTGTACGTCTTCTTTTGAGGCCGAAACCCCCCTTTGATCATATCTTTTGCTTGCTGACGTACTCATCTTTTGTTATTTTGGGCAAAAATAGAAGATTCAATAAAAAAAGTTAGCATTTTAAAGCCTTTAATTCATCTTCGGCCATCACAATTCCTTAATCGCACATCAAACAGTCCGTTTTGACCTCAGATATTCACTCCTTTGGCTTGGCATAAAGTTTACCTTTCAGCAGCTGAAAAAAGTATTGTCGAATATTTTATTTAATAAACAATAATTCCTGATACTTTGTCAAAGGCCAAGCACTGTCGGCCACAAGTCTCTCCAACTTATCGCAATGATACCTCATATCCTCAAAATAAGGTTTCACGTTGTCACAGTAAGCCGAAGCTTTTTTATTCGTATCAGCAATGGTGTTGGCTTTTTTTCTAGCGTCGGTCATTGCGTCGGTCTTTTGTTTCAGTGTCGATATATGTTCAGCAATTTCTTCGATTATGGTCAATTGGCCATAAGACAATTTTTTATGGGCCGCCCCGTAAACCTCTTTTAGACCCATAACATTTTTAATCAAAAGGTTCTGGTATTCAACCGCCGAAGGTATGATATACCCATAGACCAATTCGCTGAAAACCCTGCCTTCAATCTGAATGTGTAAAATATAGGCTTCCAATTCTACTTCTAGCCGTGCCCTTACCTCTACCTCACTCATCACGTTCATCGACTTGAACAACTCTAAACTTTCGGTCGAAGTCATTATTTGCAATGCCCGCGGTGTAGATATGTTATTACTAAGTTTTCGTTTCTTAGCTTCCTTTTCCCAATCAACACTATAACCATCTCCATCGAAACGAATTCTTTTCGATGTTTTTATGTATTCGCGCAGCACATTGAATATCGCCTCATCTTTCTTTAGATTTTTCTTGTCGATCAGCATATCGACCTCCTTTTTGAAAGCTATTAATTGTTTGGCGACGATTGTATTCATTACAGTCATCGGCTTTGCACAATTTGCCTTTGAACCTACCCCGCGAATCTCAAATTTATTTCCGGTAAAAGCAAAAGGCGATGTTCGGTTACGATCAGTATTATCGAGTAAAATCTCCGGAATTTTACCCACGACATTGAGTTTCAACTCGGTTTTTTCTTCAGGGGATAGCTTTCCTTGAGATACCCCTTCCAATTCATCGAGCACACTACCCAACTGCGTTCCAACAAAAATTGAAATAATTGCCGGAGGGGCTTCATTGGCTCCAAGTCTATGATCATTGCTTGCCGAAGCTATCGATGACCGTAGTAATTCTTCATAAGTGTCTACCGCCTTGATGGAGTTCACAAAAAAAGTAAGGAACTGCAAATTTTTCATGGGTGTCGTACCAGGACTCAATAGGTTCACTCCCGTATCGGTGGCCAATGACCAATTATTGTGTTTTCCCGAACCATTGATACCCGCAAACGGTTTCTCATGAAAAAGTACTTTGAAATCATGCTTATCCGCAATTTTCTCCATAACATCCATAAGCAACAAATTATGGTCTACGGCCAAGTTGGCTTCCTCAAAAACAGGAGCCAATTCAAACTGATTAGGCGCTACCTCATTATGACGGGTCTTTACCGGAATACCCAATTTGGTACATTGTTGTTCCAGGTCACTCATAAAACTCAAAGCCCGCTGAGGAATGACACCAAAGTAGTGATCATCGAGCTGTTGCCCTTTTGCAGCGGAATGACCGACCAACGTTCTTCCCGTCATAAGAATATCGGGGCGGGAATGCGCTAAAGCCTTGTCGATCAAAAAATACTCCTGCTCCCAACCCAAGGTTGCATTTACCTTGGAGACATTTTTATCAAAATATTTCGCCACAGCGGTCGCTGCCTCGTCTACAGCATTCAGCGCACGAAGCAAGGGCGCTTTATTATCAAGGGCCTCTCCCGTGTATGAAACAAAAATGGTAGGTATACAAAGTGTCGTACCATAGATAAAAGCAGGAGAAGTAGGGTCCCAAGCCGTATAGCCCCTCGCCTCAAAAGTATTGCGTATTCCACCGCTAGGAAAACTCGAAGCATCGGGTTCTTGCTGTACCAATTGACCGCCGCCAAATTTTTCGAGGGCTCGACCATCAGGCAAAAGGTCAAAGAAGGCATCATGCTTTTCAGCTGTAGACCCTGTCAAAGGTTGAAACCAATGGGTGTAGTGAGTGGCTCCCTTTGATATCGCCCAACCTTTCATGGCCTCGGCTACTTGATCAGCTATTTTTCTATCGATTTTAGAGCTTGAAAAAACAGCACCCTTTACACTTTCCAGTGCGTCTTTCGTCAAATATTGCAACATACGCTCTTCGTTGAAAACATTTTGAGCAAAAATATCTGATCGTCTTCCCGTCTCTTCAATTGTTATTCTCGGCCTTTTCAAACTCTCCGAAATAGCGCTAAATCGTAACTTGGGCATAGTCTTTATAATTTAAAGCGGCAAAAATACTGATTATGTATTTTATAAAAAAACAATGTTCTATTTATATAACCCTCAAAAAAATAGGGGGATACCACCATAAAATAGAATTTTTTGAGATTTATCCCTTAAAATAATAGCTCCTACCTCAGAAAAGTTATTTTTGTTACGCCATTTTAGAAAATCTTAAAAATTTTGAAAGTTATGAGCAAAATTAAATTAGAATACATTTGGTTGGATGGTTACTTTCCAACACAGAATTTGAGAAGCAAAACCAAAGTAGAAGAGCATGAAGACTTTAAGGGCACCCTTGAAGAACTTGGAAATTGGTCTTTTGACGGTTCTTCAACTCAACAGGCTGAGGGCGGTTCCTCAGATTGCTTATTGGTTCCTGTAGCCATTTTCCCTGATCCCGAACGCACGAACGGATGGTTGGTAATGACTGAAGTTATGAATGCCGATGGAACACCACATGCATCTAATGGAAGAGCTACTATTGATGACGATGACAATGATTTCTGGTTCGGTTTTGAACAAGAATACTTTATTATGGACAACCATACACAGTTACCGTTAGGGTTTCCTGTTGGAGGTTACCCTGCACCACAGGGAATGTATTACTGCTCAGTAGGCGGAAAAAACACCCACGGAAGAGAGTTGGTAGAAGAGCATGCCGATCTTTGTATTGAGGCCGGTCTTAACTTCGAAGGAATAAACCAAGAAGTTGCATGCGGACAGTGGGAGTTTCAATTGTTTGCAAAAGGAGCAAAATTAGCTGGTGACGAATTATGGGTAGCTCGATATTTACTAGACAGACTTACTGAAAAATATGGTTACTATATCGAATATCATCCAAAACCACTTGGAAAAGATATGGACTGGAACGGTTCTGGTATGCACGCCAATTTTTCAAATACGACTTTAAGAACTTGTGGTTCCAAAGAAGTTTATGAAAAAATATGTGAAGCTTTCCGACCTGTCGTTAAAGAGCATATCGCAGTATATGGCGAGTTTAACGACCAGCGTTTAACAGGTTTACACGAGACTGCATCTATAAATGACTTTAGTTATGGTGTCTCTGACAGAGGAGCTTCTATCCGCATCCCTATTATCACAGTAGAAAAAGGCTGGAAAGGTTGGTTGGAAGATCGTAGACCAGCTTCTAACGCCGATCCATACAAAATTGCCGGTAGAATTATCAAGACCGTTAAATCTGCAGAGGTTTAAGCAGCTACGAATTAATTGTTGATTTATACATTTAGCCTATCGCCGTTGACTTCGTCAACGGCGATTTTTTTTCCTAAGAAATTGTTAGATAGATGAATGTGGCGTAAACCACCAAAAGAACAATACCATCGCGCCACCCTAACCGCAACCCTTTCGGAATGAATACCAATGGGAGGACCAAGAAGGAAATGCCCAACATCCAAAAAATATCACTACTCAAAAGTCCCTCATCCATAACGCGAACGGGCGTTATTATGGAAGTTATCCCCAAGACCGCTAGAAGGTTAAAAATATTCGATCCGATAAGATTACCCAGAGAAATTGCTTTCTCCTTCTTAATTACCGCAATCACTGAAGCTGCCAATTCAGGAATACTCGTACCTATAGAAACTACGGTTATCCCTATTACACGCTCACTGACCCCGTAAATGGTTGCCATACCTACTGCACCATTAATAAGCAACTCCGACCCTCCCCAAAGGGAAGTACCGCCAATACCCAAAAACAAAACCGTTTTATACAAGGGCAAAAGCACATCGTCTTCCGGTGCCTCATCAACAACGGCCTGCTTTTGAAAGCGCAAAAGATAGACCAAGAACAGAAAGAGAGCAATTACCATTATTACCCCTTCATATTGTTGAAGTTCACCATCAAAATAAATAAAACCGAAAAATAAAAAAGAAGCCACCATCATCGCCGGCCAATCGGTTGTATAAAAACTTTTGCGAACATCGATACTTCCCAAAAGTACCGTGACCGCCAGAACCAAGCCTAAATTGGCAATATTGGACCCTACCACATTTCCTAAGGCCAAATCAGGAAAACCATCTAAAGCGGCCTGAATACTAACGATAAGTTCAGGAGCCGATGTTGCAAAAGACACAACGGTCATTCCGATAACAATTTTTGGGATATTGAGTCGCAAAGACAAGCCAACTGCGGCCTTAAGCAACCAATTTCCCCCTGCTATCAATAAACTCAGACCTAAAACGATGAAAAGAAGATTTTGCATGGATGGGGATATCGAAAGATTGATGACAAATATAAACTAAGATTTAAACATATTGGCTATCACAATTGCGAAGCCATGGCACAATTCAACTACTAATACCGTTTAATAACTATAAAAATAGTTGTTTAACTAAAAAAATAGTAATAGTTTTGACTTCAAACAGAAGTACCATGCAAAAACTCACCAACAAAGAAGAGGAAATAATGAAAATACTCTGGCGATTGAAAAAAGCCTTTGTAAAAGAAATTAAGGCCGAATTAAAAGGTGACAAACCACATTATAATACGCTTTCTACCATTGTACGCAACCTTGAAGATAAAAAGTACGTTGGCCATGAAGCCTTTGGAAATACACACCAATATTATCCACTGATATCAAAAGACGCTTACAGAAAAAAGTTTATCGATTCGACCATTAGCGATTTTTACGACAACTCTTACAAAAATTTGGTTTCCTTTTTTGCCAAGGAAGAGAAAATATCAGTCGCCGAACTTAAAGAAATTATTGCACTCATTGAAAAGAACGATTAAATGGAAGTCTTCTTAATATACCTTTTAAAGTCGGTAGGGATATTAGCGCTTTTCTTGGGCTGCTATAAACTCTTGCTCCAACAAGAGACTTTTTTTAGCGCCAATCGCATATTCTTGCTATTCGGTATTCTACTATCGGTCTGTCTACCCTATATGAATATCGTGCGCACCATATGGATCGACGTTGTACCCCAAAATAATATTCCGATTACAGGAGATATCCCCATGCCGTACACTATGGTCGAAGAATCCTTTAATTATACAAAGTTTCTTTTAATTATATATGTTATTGGGTTGGGCATCATGCTCCTCCGTTTAATGGTACAATCGTTTTCGATTGCCAACTTGGTATCAAAAGGCCGTACGTCTAAAAAAGGCACTATAAAAATAGTAGAGACGGAGGTCGACGTTTCCCCCTGTTCTTTTTTTAATCGCATCATTTACAATCCGAATAACATAGAAGCAGCTTCACTGCCGGCCATTTTGGCTCATGAAAAGTGCCATGTGCGACAATTTCATTCCATCGATGTATTACTGGCCAATCTTCTTGTAATTTTTCAATGGTTCAATCCATTAGCTTGGTGGTATCGGTCGGTGGTACAACAAAATTTAGAATATCTAGCTGATGCGCAAGCACAGCAAACCGAAATCACGAAAAAGGGTTACCAATATGTATTGCTAAAATCTCAAGTGGGCAATCATCTTTTTTCTCTTGTAAATCCATTTTTTAATTCATCGATCTCATCAATCAAAAAACGAATTGTCATGTTGAAAAAAGAAAAGTCGAATCGAAAAAAGGCATGGAAATACGGCTTAATGCTTCCGCTACTGGCAATCTTTATCATGGTCTTTCAAACCGATACGATTGCCCAAGTTAGGGTTTCAGAACAGCATCCTATTGAAATACCAAGAGCTGAGAATTATTCCATCGGAAAAAATACTTCGGATGCCGAGATAATTGAAATTAAATCGGCCATAGAACAAAAAGGAGGCCAATTCACGTACACCTTAAAAAGGAATGCAAGCGGAGAAATAACCGATCTTCAACTTGAAATAAAAAATAATGGAACCGGACACTTTAAAAGTGATTCACCTTTCGTAAGATGTTATTTCGGCACGCTCCATGAAGGGGGAGTTTATCTGGGAGACAACCGAGAATCTTTCGAAAAATTTAAAAAAAGAATGGAGGAGGCACGAAATGAAAGCGGTGAAACACGTTCTACGCCGATTATTCCCGATTCGATATCAGGCAAGCCTATTGTCACAGGTGTTGCTTCCGATATAAAACCAAGTGCCAAAACGGATGAAATTTCCCAAACGCTTCATAAAGATTCGGTTACGGGAAAGACTACTGGCTATACACTGAAAGTCCCAGGGAAGGAACCTTTAGAAGTTCGATATGGAATGAAAGCACTTGGCCCTACGCTTAATTATGCAGCCCCTGACCATGTCAAAAGCATGAACAACGCTTGGAGTAACAAACTGGCGGTATTAAGGTATGGCCTTAACACTACAAAGAGCAATAGCAAAACATTTCAAAACGATATTACAAAAACGTCTAAGAACCTTCAATCTACTCTAGTCATTCACGATTCTATCACAGGACTTCCCATTGTCACCGGAGTCGCCTCTGGTATAAAATTAGGTGTTCAAGACAAAAGACCTTTGATAATTTTAGATGGAAAGGAAATAACGTACGCTGCACTTAATCTTATATCCCCAAACCAAATCGAAAGTATGAACGTTTGGAAAAGCGCACAGGCATTATCGATGTACGGCGAAAAAGCTGCAGATGGTGCCATAGAGATACATACGAAAAATAGTAAATATAAGCCAGTCACTTACGACAAGGAGCGTTCTGGAGACTTTCCCCATGGCGTTACTATTCGTTCGAACGTTTACAAAGGTGACAATCCACCACTTTATATTATCGATGGCAAGGAGGCCCCTAAGGCAACATTTGAAAAACTTGAACCAACTAATATAAAGGAAATCCGGGTTTTAAAGGGAGAAAAAGCCATTGAAAAGTACGGCCAAAAAGCCAAAAATGGAGCAATCGAAATAGAGACTAAAGTAAATAAATGGAAGGTTGGCTTTGGAAAAGCACCAGCGAATTCTGAAAAAATTTCCTATTCAGATTTTTTTCGTCAAATGCAAAAAGACAATCCGGATGCTGCGAATATTAATCTAAACCGAGCACTTATCATTATAGATGATAAGGAAGCCTCACTCAAGGAATTGGATAAAATAAAAGTTGGCGAAATAAAAGCTGCGATGACTGTTGCAGATGGAAAGGCGGCCATAGCCAAATATGGCAACAAAGCGAAACATGGCGTAATTGTGCTTACTACCAAAAAAGCCAAAAATTAAATTTTCCCGTGGTTCAAATGTGATAAAGCTGATTTTTTTTTTGAATCAATTTTATGCCTTTATCGAATGAAATAATCAAATTCGGTGATTTTTATAATGAAAACTGCCTTACAAATTCAAAAAGACTCAAAAATCACCCTATACATATTTCAATATAAAACATAAAACTACTTTCATGTTTTATATTGAAACTTAACGTAAGGAACCATATTTCATATTAAAATTGATTTCGTTTTTTAAGTTACAATACTGTATTCACTTGTATTGAATTCGACCCAATTATTTGGAGATGATTGATTTAATTTGATATATTGATTGAATAATCGATTAACGAGCAATAGTTGCTCACTCCTCTTCACCGGAGGATTAACCTAAAAACAACACATTAATTATGATGACACTTGCCAAACTCTTGTTGACCCTGCTATTATCGCTGATCATACTATTGGCATAAGTAGTATCATATATAGGCCTATATAAATTAAAAGCCCAGAGGATACCCTCAGGGCTTTATCTTTCTAACTATCTTTATACCAATGAAAAAAGCATTTTTTAAATTTTTAGCCAAGGTGAACAAAGCCTTACTTCCCTCATATTCAAAAAGGAACTTGGATTTGGCCAAAGCTTCTAAATTTCAATTGGCCTTAACAGCATGGCGTTATTTTGTAACCACCCGTGCCTTAGACTAGTACCTCATTAATGATTTTACGGTATGGCCCTGGAGCTTCTCCCTGCCCTTTAAAAACGCTAATTCGATTAAAAAATTAAACTGCACGATTTCTCCCCCCAATTGTTCTACTAATTTACATACAGCCGCTGCGGTACCACCGGTAGCCAGTACATCGTCGTGAACCAATACTCTTTCTCCTTTTAAAATACTGTCGGTGTGAATTTCGAGTATGTCGGTGCCATATTCCAGTCCGTATGAATGACTTATTTTTTCAAAAGGTAGTTTTCCGGGTTTCCGAACAGGTACAAATCCTGCATTGAGCTTATCGGCAAGTAAGGGAGCGAAGAAAAAACCGCGGCTTTCCATTCCAATAACCTTATCTACTTTCGTTTCACCAATCATTTCGAAAAGCATGTTCGATGCTTTGCGCATCGCCGTAGCATCTAGTAATAATGGGGTAATATCTTTAAAAACTACTCCTTTTCGAGGAAAGTCTTCAATATCGCGAATAAAGCTTTTCAAATCCATTTAATAAGCTAAGTATATTTTGCCGTAAATTTAAAAAGAAATATATTTGCACCCCCGTTATATAAAAAGTGGGCTAAAATGATTTCTCGGTGCTGGCATATCTGTTAAAAGAAATGTCGGATTTTATTTTGAATCGGAGCGCCATTTTAGAATAAAAAAATGACATATTGGTCCTGTGGCGCAACTGGATAGCGCATCTGACTACGAATCAGAAGGTTACAAGTTCGAATCTTGTCAGGATCACAACAAAACCTCTTAAAACGCTATGTTTTAGGGGGTTTTTTTATTTCAAACCGTGTTATTTGTCCAATATCTTCCCGACATCATATTAATACCTCACAAAATAGCTCAGATACACAAAAACACAATAAATATTTTTATTTTATAGATATAATTTGTCAATTAATATAAATATTATATTTTTGTGTTATAAAACATAACAATAATTTAAGTTCAGGAAATGAAAAAATTAGAGGATTCGAAAAAACTACAAAACCTTTTAGAAGCATTGGGACTTACGGCAAACGCCCTATCTGTAAAATTGAACTACAAAAGCCATGCATCGATTTATCATGTGTTAGACGGAAAAGCAAGTATCAGCCAGGGGATGATTAACAGGATAGTAAAATCTTATCCAAATGTAAGCTATGACTACTTAGTGCACGGCAGACTTCCGATATTACTTGACGAACACGGCACTATATCTCAGGCGAACAAACTGAACATCCCAATCCAAACAGATACGGATGTATTCAAAATTAAAAGGATATTAGACATACCCGATCAACTTGACAGAATAGAGATGAAATTGGATGAACTTTTAGGAGGAAATAGATAGAAATGAAATCTGATGTTTTACATTTAAACAAAAAAACATAATTAAAACATAATAATTTTTTTTTAACATGAATAATAAATACACAAATTTAAAATTGTTAATTGCCCAATAACAAGGCTTAGATATTTTGTTGCTTTAATTGTTCGATAATATAATCGCTGGCCCGCCACGAAAGTGCCAAGATTGTCCATGTGCAGTTTTTATCCCCTTGAGAAACAAAAGGGCCCGCATCGGTAATAAAAACGTTGTTTGCATCGTGCAGTTGTTGAAACCTATTGGTCACTGAACTCTTGGGGTCATCTCCCATTCGGGTTGTCCCGACCTCGTGAATAATCCTTCCCGGGGCCTCAAGGCCGTAATGGTTTTCTTTCGAGGGCGTCTCACTAATGGGCTCCCCACCCATGTTGTGTATAATCTCTTCAAAGGTGTCTTGCATGTGTTTTGCTTGGTTGATTTCAAAATCAGACCATTTGTAATTGAACTTCAATACCGGAATACCGAATTGGTCGACAGTTGTCGGGTCGATTTCGCAAAAGTTATCTTTACGCGCTATGGCTTCTCCCCTACCGGCCATACCAATGACCGAACCATAGTACTTTTTCACATCTTCCCGAATACTATCTCCGTAACCACCGACCCTCAGGCCAAAAAACTTATTGAATTCATTGTGGTTCATAGCAAAACCATAATTGGGCATTCCCATACCTCCTCCGAGTTCAATATGGTAGCCACGGGGGAAGTTCAATTTTGAATTATCGCCCCACCATGGGGAATATACGTGCATACCATTTACGCCATCCTCGTTATAGGAAACCTTTCGGTTCATCAGTGCTGGGATGAATCCCGCTTTACTAGCTCCCGTAGAATCATGTAGATATTTGCCCACCAAGTCGCTGCTATTACCCAAACCGTTCGGGTGTTGCTTGCTTTTACTGTTTAATAGAATACGCGCCGAACTACAGGCCGAGGCCGCAAGAATGACCACCTTCCCCTTCAATTTATACTCTTTTCTATCATCTTTGCTGATATAGGAAACTCCCGTTGCCCTGCCCTCTTCGTTTGTAGTTACTTCACGCACCACCGAGTTCACAAAAATCTTGACCCTTCCCCCATTTTGCTGGGCGGGGAAAATCAAGCAACTTCCGGATGAAAAATCGGCATAGATAGAACAAGAGCGACCGCACTGCCTGCAATAAAAACATACTCCTCTTTCATTATTAATTCGTTTTGTCAAAATCGACTTTCGGGCAGGAATTACGGGAATACCCGATTTTTGAGCCCCTTTGATATAAAACAATTCATGTAACCTCGGTTTTGGCGGTGGAAGAAAAAAACCGTCGGGATCATCTTCCAGCCCTTCGTTTGTACCAAAAACCCCGATCAATTTATCAACTTTATCGTAATACGGTTTTACGTCATCGTAACCGATGGGCCAATTTTCGCCATGACCATCCCTATCCTTACCCTTAAAATCTTTAGGGCCAAAACGCAATGAAATTCGACCCCAGTGATTGGTACGACCACCCAACATATGCGACCTGAACCAGTCAAATTCAGTGCCCTCTTCACGAGTGTACGGTTCACCTTCAATCTCCCAACCTCCATAGGCCATATCGAATTCACCAAAGGCTCGATCTGTTCTAGCTCCTCTTCGAGGTGATTCATAAGGCCATTTTAACTGGGTCATGGTCTTGGGGTCTTTTGGGTCAAAATATGGACCCGCCTCAACAACTGCCACATTTAAGCCCGCATCGGCCAGCTGTTTGGTCGCCATACCACCACCCGCACCCGAGCCCACAATGATAACATCATACACTTCGGAAGATTCCTTTATCTGCATAGTCTTTACTATTATAAATTAAAACCTAAAAACACCTTGGCTAAAAACCCAAAGGACCTGGGATTAGCAAGATTTCTAGAGATAGGCTTAAACCACACCCTCTCCAATTAACAGTTTCGTAATAATATTGCAGAAAAATAAACAAATTATCGGAACAGAATCTAATTCCATTGCGATATTTACACCAAATCAGTGTACGAAGTAACAATCCAAAATTACCAAAGCAACTCTACAGAAAAATATTTTCAAGTGTACAGTGATGACGCCCAAGTCTGAGACCTTGACCGTTCAAAATCTTTTTAAGAACAGATTTCTTGAATAAATGGGGACTTTAATAGATTTTGGTTCAGCGCAAGTTAATGTGCTATCTTTTTCCAAATACCTTTAAACAGCATTATCGTAAAAAGGCAGATAAAACCAACGACCAAGCCCGTGATAAATTCCCCCAAGATTCCCGGAATTCCATGAAGCCAAGTGTGCAGAAAATCAAGATTATGCACAAAAATACCCCCTGCGACCAAAATCAATGCTATTGTTCCGATTACCGATAAACTTTTAATGACCCATGGCAATGCACCAACGAGCATCTTTCCAAAAAAATCGGACACGCTATTATCCCTTTCGTTCAACCCTATAAGATAAACTCCAAAATCGTCCATCCGAACAATCAATGCCACGATTCCGTAAACTCCCACAGTAGCGACCAAAGCGATAATTGATACCACCAAGATTTGAGTTGCAATCGGCTCGTTCACTACTGTTCCGAGTGCTATAATTACAATTTCAATCGAAAGTATAAAATCGGTTACAATCGCCGATTTGATTTTTTCCTTTTCTAAAATCAATATTTCTTCTTTGGTCATTTTAGGCGCATTGGCTGCAATTACCGAATGCTCATGGGGTACAAAATATTCATAGATTTTCTCGGCACCTTCATATGCCAGATAAAGCCCCCCAAGCACCAAAATCGCAATCACCGCCCATGGTAAAAATGCGCTTAAAAGAAAGGCTATGGGGAGAATGATGACTTTATTAAGCAATGAACCTTTTGAAATGGCCCACAATACCGGAATTTCCCGCGATGCAATAAAACCGGAAGCCTTTTCGGCATTTACCGCCAAATCATCGCCTAAAATACCAGCGGTTTTTTTTCCGGCAATCTTACTCATCGCCCCTACATCGTCCATCAAACTCGCTATATCGTCTAATAATGCAAAAAATCCTGATGCCATAGTATGTCGTTATCTAATTTTAATTGCCGATCAACAGTTTTTTCTTTTTCTTCTTTTTCTTCGAATTTTTTGGTCCATTTTCCTCCGAAAGAACTTTTATTGCCAAAAAACCCAGCTGCAATCCGACCAATACAATTTTAAATTTTCGGCTCTTAACCACTGCCGAAGCTACTCCAATTAATGTTGAAACTTTCATATCCTTTCTATTTTAATTTCAAGGATAAGCTTATTTCTAGCGAAGCATAGACGCAAAAACATCTAATATTGACCCTATGCTAAGCTCTTACCACAAAACACCCCCCATATCTCGAGCAATCACAGAAACTTACAATGCACTACTGGCAGCACCAACGCTTCAAGATTGATGTCAAAATTCCGATAAATTTAAAACATCATCCCATAGAATCAATAGTTTTTATCCATAAAGCATCAATTCGTCAAGAATCAATTGAACGAACCTGAAAACCTGCAGTTGACATAAAAAAAAGCCTTAAAAACTTCACTTCCTACCACTATTATTATTTACGGAACTCCTGCATGTACCTAATCATTTGTATCTTACACAGCAAATTGTGTAAATGGTCTTTAATAGCTGGAATCTTAAAATGTAACACCATTAAAACCCATAACTGTTGATTTCCCTTTGAATACATTGATTGAAATGAAAATCAGACGTACCCGATAAATGAAAAATACGACCAATAAAGACGCCCGTATTGTTATGACCCTTGACGCGGGAGGAACTAATTTCGTTTTCTCGGCCATTCAAGAGAATCGCCCGATAATCGACCCCATACGCCTCGATCCAAATTCGCACGATTTGACCCAATGTCTTGAATCTATCATTACCGGTTTTGAATTGGTAAAAAAGATACTCCCCGCTGTGCCAGCGGCCATAAGCTTTGCTTTTCCCGGACCGGCAGATTATCCTCGAGGTATTATTGGAGACCTTCCCAACCTCCCAGCCTTTCGGGGTGGTGTTGCCCTAGGCCCCATGCTCGAACATCACTTCGACATTCCCGTATACATCAATAATGATGGCAATTTATTTACCTACGGAGAGGCACTTGGTGGCCTGCTCCCCGAATTGAATGAAAACTTAAGGGAAGCCGAAAACCTAAAGCGGTTCAAAAATTTAGTCGGCATCACCTTGGGAACTGGCTTTGGCGTTGGCCTGGTAAGCAATAACCAGTTGATAACCGGAGACAATTCAAATGGTGGCGAGGGTTGGTTGTTACGCGACTTTCTTTGTACCGATTCTTATGTAGAGGAACACCTTAGCCGTGAGGGCATACGCAGAAGTTACGCACTAAAATCGAAATCACCATTGGCAGAAGTTGGCATGCCCGTCGACATATACCATATCGCAAAAGGGAAAGTATCGGGTAATCAAGAAGCGGCGCTGGCCACCTATAACGATTTTGGCACCGTACTTGGCGAAGCGCTAGCGAATTTAATAGCTGTTATCGATGGAGTCGTTGTTCTCGGAGGAGGAGTTTCTGCGGCATTCGATCTTTTTTCACCGGCAATGTTTCAACAAATGAGATCGAAATATATACTTCCCGATGGAAATACCGTGGCCCGCCTGCCCCAACAGGTTTTTAATTTGGAAAATCCAGAGGAAAAGAAAAAACTACTTTTGGGAAACCAAAAAGAAATTGCCATACCCAATACCGATAAAAAGATAACCTATGATTCAATGCTGCGAACGGGAGTGGGCGTATCTAAAAACGATACGGCGGCAATGATAGCCCTTGGAGCTTATGCCTATGCGCTAGAAAAGTTAAGCTTGCAATAGTTATATTTGAAAACCAATAGAAGATATGGATATAAATGCTATTAAATTTCAACCCATATTTAAAACCTGAACAAAGTCGTATCAAATGAAAACAAAATTTAACTTTTTAGTTTTATCGATTGCCGCATTCACCATTTTTGGCTGTGAACAAGGTGAAAAAAAAGCTCCTGAAAAGAAAAGACCCAACATCGTCTTTATAATGTCTGATGACCATGCATACCAGGCCATTAGTGCTTATGACAAGCGATTGATAAATACGCCAAATATTGACCGTATAGCCAATGAGGGCATGCTGTTTACCAATGCCTGCGTGACCAATTCGATTTGTGCTCCTGCCAGGGCCACTATACTTACAGGAAAACATACCCATATCAATGGCAAAATAGATAATCGCATGCCGTTTGATACCACACAGGTAACCTTTCCTCAATTATTTAAAAAAGCAGGATACCAAACGGCAATGTTCGGAAAACTACATTTTGGCAACAGCCCCAAAGGCGTAGATGAATTTCTAATTTTACCCGGCCAGGGGCATTATATCAATCCGGACTTTATTACTAAAAATGGAGATACCACGATTACGGGTTATGTAACCGATATCATTACCGATTTAAGTATCAATTGGCTGGATAAACAACGCGATAGCGACAAGCCGTTTATGTTGGCATACCTACACAAAGCGCCGCATAGACCTTGGTGGCCGAGACCCGACAAATTTGAAGAATTTTCTAAGAAGACCTTCCCCCTACCCGAAACGCTTTTCGACAATTATGAGAACAGGGGCACCGCTGCCAAGACTGCAGAGATGAATCTGCTGACCCATATGCAATACGGACACGACAGTAAAATATGGCCCGAAACTATTGAAGCCATGGGAGGCGTTGAACCCAAAGTCGAACAACAACAGGCCAGCGTGTACAACGAATTCAATCGAGGCACCGAAGAACAAAAAAGCGCATACAAGGTAATTTTAGATTCCATCAATGAAGATTTTAAATCGAGGTGGCCTTCGATGACCGACAAGGAAAAAATGATTTGGAAATACCAGCGGTATATGCAAGACTATTTGGGAAGTATATCTTCTGTTGACGATAATGTTGGGCGATTTTTAGATTATTTGGATGAAAGCGGATTGGCCGAAAATACGATAGTCGTCTATACTTCCGATCAAGGTTTTTATCTCGGTGAACACGGTTGGTTCGATAAGCGTTTTATATATGACGAATCGTTCAAAACACCATTGTTGATTCGATGGCCCAACGAAATTAAAGCAGGGACGACCAACGAAGAAATGGTACAGAATCTTGATTTTGCCCAAACTTTTTTAGAGGCTGCACAAATCGAAGCCCCGGATGATATGCAAGGCGAAAGCCTTATGCCACTTTTAAAGGGCCAAAACGACCAATGGAATCGTGAGGCCGTCTACTACCACTATTATGAATACCCAAGTGTACACATGGTCAAACGCCATTACGGTATCGTCACCAAAGAATACAAATTGGTCCATTTCTACTATGATGTAGACGAATGGGAACTTTACGACCGTAAAAAAGATCCGAACGAAATGAACAATGTTTACAACGACCCGGAATACGCATCAGTAGTAGAAAAGCTACACAAGGAATTGGAAGAACTCCGAAAGAAATATAAGGACTCCTCGACATTGGATCAACACTATATCGATATCTATAAAAATAGCGCAAAAAAATAAAAAATCGCGGTTTGATTATCTATGATATGCATAAAAAAGTCGGCGATTACGCCGACTTTTTCACTATTGTATTCTTAATTTATTTATTGGCTATCGAGAGGAGCATACTCAAATTTTTGGCCTCCTATTGAAAGGTCGGCCATCAAACCTTTTTTAGGCTTAATAAACGCCACTACCCCATCATTATAATTAGCTTTAGCGGCAACACCCCTTTCTAGAGCTATTGCCGACGCTTCTGCTGAAAACTTATATTGCCCCTGTTTAAAGGCATTTAAGGCATCTTCAGTTTCAAAAAATATAATCTCGGTAAGCGCTTGACCACCAGCTTGAAATCCGACGTCCAATTTTTTTAAATCGGCCATACCGACAATTTTTCCATTTTGGTAAACCACACCATTACCTGATGCTGCCCCGACGATAAAGCCGCCTTCACCGACATTCGGAAAAACGACATATCCCGAAGCATTCTTAAAAAATCGGTCGAGACCTTTATCTACAGCCTGTAGTTCTACTTTGGCCTTTTCGGCATCCTTGATAATCCTTTGATCGTCGTTGCTTTGTGAGAAGACTCCAAAAGCTACGAGCATGGTGATCATTATTGTAATTGATTTTAAAGTTTTCATAATAACTGTTTTTACAATTTTACATTTCTAAATAATTCATCTTCTGAGATTCAGAAGCGTTTATGCTTCCTTAAAAAACATCTCATTAACGAAACTAAAAAGATAGTCGTCAATCAATTATCGGTATTCAACAATTTATTGATTCAATTGTAAATGAAGCGGAAAACCATTTGCCCCGGTGTCAAAGTGCGCAAAATGATATAAGCAAGCCGAGAAATATCTGTCACTAACCCTACTGATCTTTTTAGCGTCAAAACTTGATTTTTTCAAACAACTGTTATAGGGGTGTATCGCTTATATTGCCAAAAACAAATCATTATGAAAGTACAAGCTTATCTCTCTTTTAATGGCAATTGTTTAGAAGCACTCAATTATTATGCAAATCTTTTCAATGCGGAAATTAAAAATCGGCAAACGTATGAGGACAAGAAAATTGATGTTCCGGAATCATTTCGCCAAAAGCTACAACATGCGGAACTTAAGGGCAAGAACGTACATTTTATGGCGTACGATGCAGCTCCTGACACTCCCATCAACCACGGCAACCAAATTCACATGAGTGTCGAGGTTGGAAATAAGGAAGAAGCGAAAATACTTTTTGAGAACCTATCGAGTGGTGGCCAAGTACACCATAACTTTCGAGAACGTGAATGGGGTTACTTCGGAAGGTGTACCGACAACTTCGGCATTAACTGGATGGTGAACAGTAACAATTAAGAACCTCTTTTTTAATACATTTTGTTCTTGTTTTCCGAAGTTTTGGGAATCTGTTGAATCGAATCCCAATGCTCGCAAATTTTTCCTTTGTCATCAAATCGGAAAAAGTCCATGGTGACGTACTCATCATTATCAGGCCATATTTGATGCGTGTGTAGAGCCACTAGATTTCCTTCGGCAATACACCGCACGAATTCAATTGATTTTTGGGGATATTCATTTTGCATCCTTTCAAAATATTCGATGAATCCCGCCGTGCCATTTGCCACCATCGGATTGTGTTGAATATATTCTTCCCCGACATATTTCGCAATTGCTTCCTTTGGACTGCCAAGATATGCAGTTTTATAAAATGCTATTGCATTTGCTTTGTTTTCCGATAGGTTCATAAATCTTCTTTTCTAGTTTTTTGAATGGAGTAAAAATTAAACGTTTTTGTTGGTGTTGTGACGACGTAATGCGAAAACGTCAGCGGAAATTTTCATGATTTATGTTACTGCGATTTATGATTTTTTTTGAAACATTCTTAAGAAGAGGTAAGAAATGCTAGTTTTTCACTTTTGTATTCAAGGCTTTCCGTATATGTTCGCTGTCCCAATGATTATCCAAATCGACAATACCTCTTTTAAAGTCGTCGTCGAGTAACCTTTCTTGTTCTTCCAACTCTTTACGTGCTTTGAAAATATACTCATCGCCCCTTTTTGGTTCCTTAGCCAAACGCCTTATACTTTCTTCATCATATTTGATAAAATTTTGTACTTGCCTATTCAAGGTATATTTTCGGAATCCCATTTTACTCAGCACATCTTTTGCCAAGGTTAAAGAAGTATCCAGTGATTCCCGATATATGTTTTCTATTCCCATATTCAAAAGATCATAGGCGTCATATCGGTTCTTGGCACGAATCATAAGCTCGACATGAGGATATTTTTCCTTTACCAATTTCGAAACTTGTCTGGTAACGTTCGGATTGTCAATGGCACATATTAATATTTTAGCTTCGGCAATTCCAGCAGACTCCAACAAATCTACTCGAGTGGCATCACCATAATACACCTCAAACCCCATTTTCCGCAGAAAATCTACGCGGTTGGAATCTTGATCCAAGATAGTAGCTTCTACACCATGAGAACGCAAAAACCGTCCTACAGTACTTCCAAAATGCCCAAAACCGACAAGTATTATTTTATGGGATTTTGCAATATGATCCATAGGCCGCTTTATCGATTCTTTGGTACCCACTTTTGGCAAAATCAATCGTTCATTGATGATGCCGATTATTGGGGTCAGTGACATGGATAGAGCGGTAATCACCAACATCACATCTATTGTTTCTTGATCTAAGATATTTAATTGAAAGGCAAAGGATAAGAGCACAAAAGCGAATTCACCAACTTGGGCCAAACTAAATGTAAGCAATAATTTTTGGTCTAGTTTTAGCTTAAAAACTTGAGCAGTGATAAATAAAACCAATGCTTTTAAGAGAATAATGGCAATTAAAATACCGCCAATCGTCAATGGACTTTTGGCGATGACAACGAAATTAATGGAAGCCCCGACCGCCATAAAAAACAAACCCAAAAGCAAGTTTTTAAATGGTTCTAGAGTGCTTTCCAATTCATGCTTGAATTCGCTGTTCGATAGTACTACACCACCTAAAAACGCCCCTAAAGCCGGACTCAAACCAACAAACTCCATTAAAAAAGAAATTCCGAAAACAATCAAAAACGCTGCTGCAATGAGAAGTTCCCTAACACTCGTTTTAGCCACTTTTCTTAGCATTGGTACGATCAAGTAACGTCCCGCCAGAATAATTAAAACAACAGATAGAATAATCGCTAGTGTCTGTAACCCTAAAGGCAAACTTTGTATCAAACTTCCAGTAGCGCTGTGATCGTCGGTATTTGGTGCGGCTGAAGTATTTGATAATAGCGGAAGTGCACCAAGCATAAAAATGACTATAATATCTTGAAATAACAGAATTGAAAATGCCGATGAACCGAACGTAGTATCCATCAAGCCTTTTTCTTTTATAGTTTGCATGGCAATAGCCGTAGAAGATAGGGCAACAGCCATAGCGATTACCAGTGACACCTTCCATTCAAACCCCATAATGGTGAAAAAAACATAAGTGAATCCCATGGTCAGCCCCACCTGGATACAACCCAAACCTAAAATGGTTTTTCGCATGTTCCAGAAGTTTTTAGGCTCTATTTCCAGTCCTATTAAAAACAACATCATGACCACACCAAACTCTGCAAAATGAAGAATATCTTGACCTTCGGCTCCAATGAAACCTAATACATACGGTCCGATTAAGACCCCTGCCAATAAATAACCGATAACGGAACTTAGACCAAATCGCTTAGCAATGGACACACATATAATCGCCCCCGCCAAAAATACTATGGCTTGAAAGAGTAATCCTCCCGTCATGATGCGACTTGTTTAAGTTGTGGAATATCATTCAAAAATGAACATCCTTCAGAATCTTCAACCGATAAATCAGTTTTTAGTAGTTCAATTAGTTTGCCATAATTATTGGCGTATTCAGTCAGTTTTTCATCGTTCAAATTATGAGTACCCATCACAGCAAAAGGAGGGTAATACACCATACCACACAATCTAGCCGTTTGCTCAAAAGGTCTTAAAAATTGAGCAACGGTAAAGCTGTTATACCCTTCTGAACAGTACACCTCTAAAGAACCACCTGTTGTAATTACATTTAAACAGGTTTTTGAATGTAATGCGCTACCTTTTGGTCCATAAGCCCAATTGAACTCCAGCACCATATCTATCCATTGTTTCATTAAGGGTGGACAACTATACCAATAGAACGGATGATGCCAAATAATCACATCGTGATGAGCCAGCAAGGCCTGTTCTACCGGGACATCAATATGGAAATTGGGATATTTTTCATATAAATCATGAAAAGTTATGCCATCGATACCCTTGATGCGATCGATTAGCGCCAAATTTGCCCTAGACTTCTCAAATTTAGGATGAGCAAACAGAATTAGGATCTTTTTCATTCGATAAATTTACTGGAAAAAAATTAAGCGATTAGAATAGGGTTTCTATTCGCTCAATCAAAAAATTCGGCAAATAGTTTTTTTACTTCAATCTCCATTAGCTGAAAGAAGTTGGCGAAAATCGGGGTCAATTCCCGTGCTTCGATAGTAGAACTCGCGTGTAGGGCGTTAAACAAGAAATTACTTCTTAGAAATTTTGTATCTGCCTCCGACTTTCAGAAAAACCATCAGTAAAGAAAGGTACAATTCCATCGATGGCAGCTTTATCATCAAAACACTGTACGCTATTTTTACCTAAAAAGAGAAGAGTATTATGCTCAATGCGTATGGGGTTAAAGTCAACCAATGGGTACGGGTTCCTTTTTAAAACCAAATAATTTGGTAGCATTCGGTTCTATTCAGGGAGGTCAGGTCTTTAGAAAAATATGGAAACAGTTCGCCAAACTTTACGATTTCGAATTCTTGCGGAAGCCCATCTTTAAATCTGTATTTCAGAATATCACTGGTCATCTTAGACAGTAATTGTTGTTTTAGTTAAAAAATTGATTTATTGGTTATCAGGTCATTATATCAGAGTCTAATAATAATGAGGCCAAACAAATAGAGATGTTGAATACCATGTCTCAATTCGGGATAGATGAAATTTTAATGTCATTGACCAGAAAGACTACCAAAATAGACGAAGTATTGCCAACCTTAAACAGGATACCCGTGGTCTTGTTCGATAAAGTTTCGAATAAGGTACCCTACACCCAAATCGTAATCAATGAAAAGGAAGCTGCCTTTAATGCTGTTGAACAACTTATAGAACTTGGCAAACAGCGAATTGCTATGATAAAAGAGACTGAAAATCCCCATAATTCCGAGAAAAGATATGAGGGTTATTTGCGGACCCTAGAACTCTATGGCCTTCATAGTTCGGGAAAAAATAATTCTAAGTACCGAAGACATATCGTTGTCTCACGGCAGACGTTTCACTAATATACTTTTAAATATGAAAAAGTTTGCCATAACAGACAACGCCGCCATAGGTGCTATCAAAGTATTCCACAGATTTAAAATAAGAATTCCAGAGGAAATTGCTGTAGTCGGTTTTAGTAATTCGGTAAATTCAACAATTGTACAGCCGAACTTGACTACAGGCGATCAGCCCGGAAACAGAATTGAGCGCACTGCCGTTAAATTTCTAATCGAAGAAATTGAAGACCCAAAACCTGGCGTAATTACAAAGATCGTAGAAATCAAAACCAGTCTTATCGTTCAGGATTCTTCTCTTACGATTTAATGGAAATAAAAACACAAAACCTCTATTTGATTTCTATATCACAAAGACTTTTAACCGGTCGTTTATTGTTACCATTTTTGAATTTCAGTACGGATTTCTTTTACCGATGTCTTTCGTACTTTTGCTATTTTCTCAAGAATACCTTCAAATCCCCCGCTTTCGAAATAAAGGTCTTCAACATCCAATTCAGGATAAGCTTCAACATAGGCTTCCTGTATGGCGTTCCATTTATCGGCAAGTTCCGTATATTGGTTTAAATCGCCACTTGAATTATTTGAACCTTCATGGCCACCCTGATCCAAATCATCCGCGAAATGTCTTTTATTATCAGTGTTCATCACTATTATTTTTTAGGATTATATCCTTAAAAGTATCGTTTTAAAAAATCGAAGTGTATCCTATCTGATTTTAAGATTGCCGCAAAAGAGCCCTAACCTACTGGAAATACAACCCTTAACCAACCCAACAGCTATAATTGATTATCGGGAGATTCCAGAACAAGCAATTTGACCTTTTTCCAAAAAAGCAAGGTCGTGGCACTCGTAGGCTGTGCAAAATCAGCCAATAACTTTAAATTTGCGCGAAACTGTTGCAACTCTGATTTACTCATATTTTCATCACTTATAGGATAATAGGCCATGCCCCATTTAGGAAATGTTCTTTCTTCAATAGTGTCTTCCGAAACGAGTTTTACTTCCCCGTGACGCTTATCCTTTTTAATTTTAGCATAGAGTTCTTGAACCTCTTGACGTTTCCCCTCTAAAATTTGGATAAACTTTTTATTGTAGAAAACAAGGCAACCTGTGATGTCATGCCCATCGTTAAAACTTCTGGCCTCTTCTAGTATATTTGCTATATCGACAGAAGTCAATTTATCAATAGCCTGTGATTCATAGGTAAGTTCAAACATAAACTATTTCTCTTTTAGGATTATACAAAGTATAAATTTGGATATTAAAATTCTAATGTCAGGTTAAATTAGTGGATATGATATAATAAAGCAAAGCCATTATTACTCGACGTGATTATTAAATGGAGTGGAATTTATTCAAAAATGGTCAATATTAAAAACCTGCATTTTTCTTATTTCCGGCACTCCCACTACTGATTTCAGACAACGAAACCTAAGACGGTTTGTCTTTACAGACACCACCCTATCTATTTTTTTATGGCCAATTGTCTCATAACCAGGATTAGGATTATATGGTGGGTCTGCAATGGAAAAATGGTTTACCGGCTCCAACACCACCCAAAAACCTTCAACAAAAGCTTCCAAGGTATATTTTGCTATTCGTTGTCCGTTGGCGATATTTTCCATTAGGACAACTGTGTTTATTGTCTTCGTGTTCTCCCATTTAAGTTCTATAACATTTCCCTTTTTGACTGAATCGCATTCGGCAATAGGGTAAGAAAACCGTTTTTTAATTTCATCTCCGAACATCTTGGCTGCCGTAACGATTGTATCAGGAATCAGCCCTCGATTATCAGGAGGAAGATTAATGATAGTATTGGCACCTAGCCCCACTGTTCTATAGTACAGGTCTACATGTTCCGACAACGAACGCGGCAGCGTAACCTCTGGATGCCAAAACCAGCCACCTTCATGAAAAGCCCAATGAGTAGTGCATTCCCGCACACGCCAGAACTTACCATACGGATTTCCTGTTCTAACTTCCGTTTCCAATAGTCCATAGTCATTTTCAACCGATGCATCTTTTGAATTTGCCGCAGGTCGGCTATAATTCGTGCCATCAATTGTACTTACGGCATTCCACATAGGATATACCACAAGACCCGATTCATTGCCGGGCACCCATGTTTCAGGTCCCATAAAAACCATATTGGGTTGTAAATCGGCTACTAAATCGGTAATAGGGTTCCAAATATCCTCAGTGCCCGGTGCCCCCCAGTGATCGGACCACATAAAATCGATAGGGCCATAATCAGTTAGTAATTCGCGCATTTGTTCTTGTTGCACTTGTTTATATCTTTCTTTTAGCCCCGGTCTTTTAAATGCTATATTCATTAAAGAATCGCGATTATCGGCCCAGCCTATATAACCGTCGTACCAGCTCAATCCAGCATGGGCATCATGACTTGATGTATGATAAAACCCAATTTTCATATCGTGCTTACGACAAGCGTCAACAAACTCCCGGGCAATATCACCGTTTCCGTTTTTATATGGACTATTAGCAATGGTGTAATCGGTAGTTTTTGATGGCCACAAACAAAAGCCACCCTCATGCCTCACCGTCAAACAAGCATATTTTGCTCCCAAGGCCTTTGCCGCCAAGACCCATTGTTCCGCGTCCAACTCCGTTGGATTGAACTGTTGCGGTGACTCCTTTCCGTCACCATGTTCCTGCCCTGTGAATACATTTAAGCCAAAGTGCAAAAACGCACCTACCTCCCAATCGGCAAACGCAAGTTGTTTTGCACTTGGTTTAGCAAGTTCAATGTTAGATTTATTGAGTTTATTTTCAGAATCATTGCAAGAAAAGAGCAATCCTAAAAGAACAATTAAAAGATAATGTTGGCTTATAAATTTCATTCTATTATCAACTTGAAGTTTTGTATCGTTCGTATTCCAAGGAGGGACATAACAATACTAATTTTTGTCCGCAATTTTTAAATGAATCGCCAAACCGTTTTTGGGCAGTAATTTAAAATCACCAACATCGGTTGCCATTATGTTTTTATTTGCAATAGAAACTTTAGTAACCGTGGTACTGCCCGCATCATCTGTATAAATTGTGGCTTCGTAGGTTTTATCATCATCCAGAAAATCAAAAGATATAGCGACCGTTCTTTCATCATCGCCATTAATAGCGCCAACAAACCAATCACTTCCACTTTTTCTTGCCACAATGGCATATTTGCCGGGATATCCGTCAACAACCTTGGTATCGTCCCAGACCGTAGGCAAAGCGTCAAAAAATTTGAGTTCAGGCACTTCCTGAATAAAATCTTTGCTACCCCCGGCACCCTCTTCTTCTGGTTTTGAACCCTCAGGACGATCGTACCAATATAAAAATTGCCATGGACTATAAATGCAAACGGCTTTTGCCAATTGTGAGGCATGAGAGCCCATCTTTTCATCGACCCGAGGTGCAAAATAGCAATTTGTATGATCGCCGGCGCCGGCAATCATTCTTGTAAATAGCGTTTTTGTGACCATCGAATTATCAGGAGACTCCTCGTCGCCACGAATACCTTCTTGGGTCATATAATTGGGATACGTTCTCGAATAACCCGTAGGCCGGTATTCATCATGAACATCGATCATCAAACCATGATCGGCAGCTTTACGCACCGCATCGTGGAGCCAACTTGTCCACTCTTGCGAGCCAACGTTTACAAAACCATATTTGATACCGCTAACGCCCCATGACTTCAAAAGGGGGAGTACTTCATCCAATTGTTTTTCCAGTGCTCTTCTATTTACATACAAAATGACGCCTATATCTTTGCTACGCGCATAATCTATAACACTCAACAAATCGAGTGGTCCTTTAGAGCGCTTTGGATCGACCGTTATGGTCGTGGCATCTGATGCATCATCGTATTCATTGCCATACCAACCGGCATCAAACTCTATATATTGAAGATTATGTTTGACCGCAAAATCTACACAGGCCATACCGCCTTGTGTGGTAAGTGTTGTTTCCCGTATTACTTTTCCCGGTTTTATCCATGAAGTATTTTCAATTTTATTCGGTTCATTCAAGTTCAACAGCAAATAATTATTCTCTAGTAATTCCCCTGGGGTTTCTCCCGCCATTACAAAACGCCATGGGGTCTTATCTACCACACCCCCAAGATTCACCTCACTGTCCAATTGGGATACCAAGGTCCCCGGCCGACCCGACTTCCCCATAAATTTCATTCGTGCATAATCAACCAAAGCAGCTTCCCCGATGGCAGCAAATAAAGATTCATCTAGCTGCATCAATAAAGGTCTTTCAACCACCGAATCAATTTCTGAAACTTTAATTTTTTCTATTGGACTTTGGGCTCTTAAAGAGGCCCAGGCTGTTGCCGAAGGAGACAACGAAAATTCAGTACGTTCTTTTACTATCTTACCTTCGGGTTGTGGAAATTCATATCGAAACGCTACCCCTTCGTTGTAAGCGCGAATTCTGAGATTATATGTGGTACCCTCACCGGTTAATACAATCAATGCTTCGTGATATTTGTCAAGATATTCGTTTCTTTCACCATAAACAGGTTTCCAGCTAGAATCCACTGCATTCGTTTCGATTTTATCGATTCGAATATCGGCTGTGGTACTTTGTGCAGCCCCCATTTCAAAACCCAGTCCCGAAGTACCGATAACTTCTTTCCCCATAAAGCTGACATTATAGGTGGGACCCCTTTCTTCATCAATTTTAAAACTCAGCACATAGCGACCATCAGGACTCTGCACTGCCGTTTCCTTTTTTTCTTTGACATCGGAACAAGAAATAATCATTGCCGAAAGCATAAGAAATACCATCGAACGGTAAAAATTTTCAATAAATAAGTTGGAAGTAACTATGTGCATTTTCATAAGAATAGAGGATTGGATTCTGTTATGGGAGCACTCAAAACACAGTGAACCCGATCAAATTTATCCAATCTTTGAGTTATATTCGATGCTATTTACGTAAAATTTAATCAATTCTGCTTTGAATCTGGGTAAACGCAAAGCCTTCCTAAAAAAAAGGCACGTTATAGTAACGTGCCCCTTATCCGTCTTAACAACAAAATTATTTTTTTGACTTACTTACAAACTTCCCATCTTCACGTATGGACAATATGTTTTCTGTAAAAGGGCTTTTAACCGTAATATTCCACCCCAAAGAATGTATTTCCAATTGCGGACTTATCATTTTGCCCAAAATTGCCTTTGGCTCCAGTTCACTATTGCTTTTATCGTCTAATCGGTTTATTTCCCGATACTTTTCATAAAGGAACCATTTTATATGTTCATCTTCAGGGATCGCAAATGAAACTTTTGTTCCAACAGGCTTATCCGAAAAATACACATATCCCCAATGTTCTGGTTCGTGCATATTTATTACCCCTTGCGGCGACCACACCCAGTTATATTCTGGAAGAAACTTACCATCTTTTCCTTTTTTTCTTGAGTAACGGCCATCTTCCATATCAAAATCCCAATTGACCCTTGAAAAGTTGATACGCCAAAACTCATTTATTGGGAGCTTACCATGCGTATTCGCCTCTTTTAACGCTTCCCAAGGCATTGCAATTTCTACCGACCACCCCTTATCAGTGTTTTTTGAATCGTTCAACGTGCCGCTGATATCTACCCCTGTCTTCAGTCCGTTGATATCCCAACCATCAATCACTTTAGGGTGATTTCTATAAGGTTTTGTCAAAAAGAGTTCCCAAACCGTGTTCAATGCGTTCATTTCAAATTCCATATAGTCGTGGGTGTCTCCATCAGGATCAATAAATATTTCAAAATCGTTATTATAAAAGATAACGGTATCCCTTTGTTTGAGTGTACCCCAGACGTGTGGCTCTTCCATTTCGGCATAAAAATAAAGATACGTTTCGTCCCATAACATTTTCATTCGGGTTTTATATGTCGGTTCTTTATCACCTTCTATATCAATAAAGCGTTCAGACCATTCGGCGTTTTTCCAAGATTTTTCGTTTGCCTTGCCATCAACTTCGATTATACTATTTACACGATGCGCAACATAACTTCTTGGCACCTGCTGTGCTCGAACGAAGAATCCCACACAAAACAGTATATATATCACGTAATATTTTTTTCTACTATTCACTAGAACAATTTTAGTTAAACTTTAATTTATTTTACGTTTCCGGTTGCCAACAAATTTATAGCATCAATAGGAAATGTAAGGCTAACCGAAATAAATTTCTTAAAAAAGGAAAAGCCATTTTTATAAAAAATGGCTTTTCAACAACTAACTCAAACATATGCGCCCAATAAAATCGAGCGGCATTTTATTACTGAGCCCATCTACTATTTAGGCCCAGCCCCATAATCGGGGTTTTCTTGGTCGAACCAAAGTCTTTCAGAATTCAGCACTGCAGGATCATTCGTACCTGTAGAAAAGCCTTGCTCTTCCATAGCTTGTACCGTATTGGCATAATTCTTATCATCTTCAGTAGGTGTTCCCACTACAAAACGGCGTGGTATGGTCAACTCAGATCCAGAAGCCAAAAAGCTTTCCCTTGGCAAATAGGAACTACCCGTTTCTGGAATTCCAGAGCGACGTACAGTGGTCCAAACATCATTAGGCGTGGCTGCAAAATTGATATATTGCTGAATGTATACCTTTTCCAATCCGTCAACACTCAAATCATAGGCGGGTTGCGCCAATAACGCATCGATTTCACCAGCTTTTAGCTTTGTTGAAGCGGCTTCAGCCATATCTCCATCTTCATAGACAGGGTCTGACTCATAGTAAGGTAAACCACTATTTTCACCCAACAAATCGATTCTTTCGACAGAAAGACGAACGCCTTGGTCAAAATAATCTTGAGCAGAGCCTGGTATATTCGCACCCAATAATTTGAATTCTGCCAAATACAAATTTGTTTCGGCAGAAGATCCCAATACCACCTCTAAAGGAGGGAAATTATCGGTAATTTGAATCACACGGCCCCCTGGCTTTGTTGGGTAGGTAAAGCTATACCCGGTACGGGTAATTCGCTCGGTATAATCGGAAGTTGCGACATAAGTCTTCTCAATACCATCAGCAGTGATTCTGTAAAGTTCACCTTGATTGAAATAGACATTGTTTTCACTTGCAAAGGTTTCATCAGGTGAAAGCGGAACACCGGCATAACGCACCCATGGCTCTCCAGGACCAGACCACCCCTCAAAATTGCCATCTCCATCAAGTGTAACATATTGTTCTACATAAGGAGGCAAAGCTTTACCAGCGTCGATAAAGGCTTGAACTACTTCACCATTGAAGTCATTCTTATCATAAATTACCCTTACCCTAGGATCCTGGTTCTCAATCATAAAATCGATAATGTTCTTACCACCAATACCTGGTTGTTGACCATTTCCGGTACCTCGGTAATTCACATCTCTTTTGTAAATGAAATCGTCACTCAAAGCGTTCATGTAACCAACGGAAGAGTTTGCCACTTCTTCGGCTATAGCCAAAGCCTTAGCCCTGTCTTTATTAACAAGTCTAGCGGCAATCTTGAGTTTTAAAAGGTTACAAAATTTTGCCCACTTCTCATAATCACCATTATAAATTACATCTTGATTGCCAATATTAAACTGATTCGGGGCCGTCAGACCGACAATAGCCAAATCCAATTCTTCCAACCAAGTATTATAAAGGGTTTCTTGCGTATCATATGCCGGAGTAATCAAAGGTGGTGTTGTATATGGTGCCAAGGCTCCTTCAGTATAAACCATTGACCCTGTATGATCGGTAATGGTAAGTGCCGGTTGAATCTGAATCGGAAAGGTCATTGCTTTCATAGCCTCCCTTTCTGCCTTTTCCTCCTCTGGAAGTGCATCGATGCGCGTTCGAATATCCCTAGTATTGGCATACAGCCCTGGGTATATACTCTGGCCCCCGGTAGGTCCCATTTCAACGAAGGCTTCTGTGTTACCACCATCGACCGCGGCAGTTGTCAATTGACTCCACGGAAAAACGTAATCAAAATTAGTATAGAACCAAACCGTATAATCGTTGCTATACATACTTTGCACCGCCTGGGTTATCGAAAACCTGACATCAGGTTCGGCAAGTTCTGACGGATTGCTGTTTAGTTCGGCAAAATCATCTGCGTCACAACCAACGGCAAGCACCGTTAAAAGGATTAATAATGTTTTATATATTTCTTTCATTTTATTCAATTTTTTTGTTTAAAAATCAACCGAAATTGTCATAGTATAACTAGCTATATAAGGGCTAAAAGAACGCTCTCTAAAAGATTCGGTACTTGTTGTACCCCTAAAGCTTTCAGGATTTATATCATTCGGCATTGAATTATACAGGTATCCTAAATTTCTTCCGTTTATACCGACATAGAAATTCTTTGCACCCAATTTGTCACTAAAAGATTTAGGCAAATTGTAACCCAATGATATATTTCTAATGGCTATATACTTCAACTCAGTAAACCAATCGTCGTTGACAACCCCACTACCCCATGAATTGATGAAATAGTTATAGTAACTCGCATGCGTAGGTTCAACATGACCCGCTTCAAATGCTTCTTGATAAGTCATACCACCAACATCAACGGTCGCACCGCTTGGCGCCGTAACTTGTTGACCATCGGCAAAAACACCATCAGGAATGATACCATCTACGAAGCGTTGTCCTTGCGTATCGTCATATGCTGAAGTCCATGGAACACCACCATGCTCTGCATCCCTACCTCTTAATGATTCTTCCAAATATCCATAGGCCGTACCATATCTGCTCGAGTAAGAAGCAATATGTCCGCCATATCGAGCATCCAATAAAACAGACAACGATACTCCTTTATAGTTAAATTCGTTGTTAAACGAACCTTCAAAATCTGGCTGTATCTTCCCAACTTCTTCTGCTTCATAACTTCTTTCATAGTAAGCGCCTCGTCTAGAATCACTCCAAACCAAAACCTTCTTCCCATTGTTCGGGTCATCGATTTCGTTTCCACTATTGTCCATAGCTTGGTACAATTTAGGACTACTGTCGGAATAAAGCACACCATACTCGCCGCCTTCAAATGCTACTGAGCCAATACGGAAATTTCCGTAACCTATGTCTCCTCCAAGGCTTTTGTACTCCCCAAGATCTTCGTGCATTTCCTGTATCTTGGTCGTGTTATTCCAATAATTGAAAGTGGTATTCCATTCAAAATCGGCAGTTCTTATCGGCGTACCCGTAACACTAAGCTCGATACCATAATTTGACAATGTTCCAATATTGGTAAAAAGGTTACTATACCCAGAAACAGATGGCAACGGAATAGACCCGATCTGATCGGTAATCGTTTCATCATAGTATGCCAAATCGATACCAAGTCGGTTATTGAAGAAACGCACATCGGCCCCTACTTCAAATGAGTTTTTACGTTCTGGCTTGATATTTCTATCTACGGTAGTACTGTTTACCGAGTTTTTGTAAACAAAGTTTCCGTCTGGCAATTCATAAGTGCTTAAACCATACCCCCTATTAATAGTATACGGACTCGTATCACTACCTACTTGCGCCCAAGAGGCACGCAACTTACCGAAAGTAAACCAATTCGATTTTCCAAAGGTTTCACTAAAAACCCATGAAGTCGATACCGATGGATAAAAGTAAGAATAGTTACCCTCACCATTCGTATAGACCAACGCCGATGACCAGTCATTTCTACCCGTGATATCTAAGAAAAGTTGTTCTTTATATCCAAAACTAGATAGAAAATACAGCGAATTGATCTGTTTCGTAGCGGAAATGCCACCCTCAGACAACTTGGTTCGCTTAGAATTGTCTAAATAGAATCTCCCGGGAACGACCAGTCCTCCATCTGTTCGCACTCTGGTATTCGATTTTTCCTGATTCCAGATTTCCCCTCCTACCAGTATCTGGGCGGTAAAGTTATCTGAAATTTTAGGCGTAAAGTTGAATGTCAACTTCCCTGTTTTACTAATATCTTCATCATGTCTAAGTTCATAGTATCCCCCTTCATTTGCAAAACCACTTCCCAATTGCTTATTCTCATATCGCGTGGTATAATGATTCATGTTTCCTTCCGCAGCAATGGTCAACCAGTCGGTAACATTTGCGGTCAACCGAACCACAGGTCGGGTAACTTGTTCTTCGTTAACCTGATCGGTATTGTAATAGCCGAACCAAAGTCCGCTGTTCGGTACATTTGCGTAATCATCCCCAAAATTAGAGCTTGGCACACCACCGTGTGGCGCTTGCCAGTACTGTTGCTGGGTGTATTTATCAGTATTGTAAATTCGCTCGAAAGTACCGTCAAAAAAGCCTTGTGAAATATCGTTTCGTGGATTTTTCGAACTTGAATTGGTAAACGATATCGAAGCATTTGCCCGTAACCATGGCGCCAATTCATAAGATCCGGATAATAACAAAGAGTTTCTTCTAAAACTATTATCGGGCATAACCCCTGTTCTCAAATTGTAAGAATCGGATAGGTAGAAATTTCCTTTTTCATTTCCACCGCTTAACGATACGGATGTATTCGAGTTGATTCCGGTATCATAAACGTCTAACATGTTATTGTTCGACGCACTGTAGGGAATGGTATTGCCATCGTAATCTTCAATAGGCGCTCCATCAAACCTGGGACCATAACCCAAACCTCCACCAGCATGGTTGACAAGTGTTCGCATACCTTGCTCATTATAGTAGAATTGCGAGTTATCAAAACGATAGAAATCACCATTGGTATCGGTTAAACCGTAATCAACATAACCGGCCAATGTACCCGGACCGTATTCATTTTGCAAAGCCGGTTGCTTAAACGCACGGTCGATACCTAACGAATGTTTTATAGAAACCCCGATGCCCCTGGCGTTGGCACCATCTTTTGATTCGATCAATACCACCCCATTAATACCCCTTGAACCATACAAGGCAGTTGCTGCGGCACCTTTCAGAATAGAAACGCTTTTATAATCGTCTGGGTTCAGGTTTTTCAAAATATTACCATAGTCGTTGGCACTTGCGTTCCAATCCGCACTCGCCCCAGAGGTGTTATTGTCTAAAATAACCCCATCGATGACAAAAATAGGTTGGTTGTTATTGGAGTTCAATGTAGATACCCCACGAATTTGAATCTTACTATTTCCAAAAAGTCCACCATCGGAACCACCGATACTTACACCGGCAGCTTTACCTTGTAAAGCGGCAACAGGATTGACTGTATTGGTCTGCGCCAATTCTTCCCCCTTAACTTCTGTCATTGCATAACCCAAGGCTTTTTGCTCACGCTTAATACCCAAGGCGGTTACAACAACTTCACCCAATTGCTCAGAATCTTCGATCATTGAAACCTTAATTGTTGCCTGCCCGGCAACTGCTCTTTCAGCGGTCTTAAAGCCCAAGTAAGAAAATACCAAAGTGGCGGTGTTAGGTACGGCAATAACATAATTACCGTCAAAATCGGTCGATGTACCATTGGAAGTACCTTTTTCAACGACATTTACACCTGGTAAAGGAACACCGTCTTCATCGACCACCGTACCGGTTACTTGATTCTGAATGGTCATGCCGACCTTACTAGTAACCTTAGACGTTAGTTGTTTCGCTTTTGTTCCACTTAAAACGATTTGGCGGTTATCGAATACTTCATAGGCTATAGAAGTACCCTGAAAAATTTCCCGCAATATCGCGGTAATCCGTTTTTTATTAACATTAACGGACACCTTTCGATCGGGATTTACCTCGTCATTATTATATAAAAACCTGAATTCGGTCTTTGCTTCAATTTCATTGAAAACCTGTTCTAGGCTTGCGTTCTGTAAGTTGAGAGTTATTTTTGTGTTTTGTGAATACGTATTGGCCTGAATTTTAAAAAGCGAAACAATTAAGAGTATCGTTGTTAGCTTCATTTTTAGACCAAAGTTAAAAAGGTTTAGGCTTAGAGCGCCTTTTTTCTTTTCTTTCATTTCTCGGTTTAGTTAATTTAAGTTATATAAAATCATAATTCACTTAGTTTGAGAAGCCTTATGCCTTTGCTCGCATATACTTGGCGTCCCTTACAAAAGATTTGCATTACTTTTATTTCATACGGTTTTCGTTTTTAGGATTATTTATTCAATTTATATTTATCTTATTTTGATCCTTGGTATAGGTAAAAGGATAATTTTTAGACACATAGTTCAAGACCTGATCAATACTTTCTATATTCAGGTCAAAAGAGGCGCTGAACACAGTTTCATTTAGCGCCTCATTTGTACTGGTTATCTCAACATCATAAAATCGTTCCAATTTTTTTATCATTGCCCCAAAAGTGGTTCTCCTAAATACCAAGTTTCCTGCTATCCATCCTACGTGTAAATCCAAATCAGTTTCAGAGACAATCGTTTGCTCCGTAAGCCTATCCCAAGATGCCATACGACCGGGTGTCACCAAATCATTGTTTTTCGAAACATCGCCATATACCTTTACAAGACCAGAAACCACCACAGTATTTACTTGGGGGTCCTCTTCATACGATGATATGTTGAATTTGGTACCCAATACTTCAATGTTCAACGCACCCGTATTAACCAAGAAAGGATGTTCTTTATCTTTAACTACATCGAAATAGGCTTCTCCATCTAAGAAAACTTCCCGCTTATGGCCTTTTAAGAACTTTATGGGATATCGCAATGAAGAGCCTGCATTCAAGTGCACCGATGTGCCATCGGATAGTGCAATCAGAAATTTTTTCCCATAGGGTACGTTAAGCACATTATATGCAAGTTCTTCTCCAGCAGATGCCGTTTTGTAACTTATCGAATCTTTATTTTGAACCCCGATCACTTCACCTTTGACATTGGTTATTCTGTTTTCCTTTTGGGGGTCAATAATTTGAATCGTACCATCTTCAAGTTCTAATGTAATGACGTTCTCAGGAATTTGAACCGTAGTATCCGAAACACCCGAAATCTGATAAAACAAATAGCCTGACAGTATGGCTAACCCAATAAATGCGGCAGCAAAACGTACGACAAATTTCAAAGAAATAACTTTGGACTTCTTTACGGACAGTGACTCGAGCTTTTTCCATTGCTCATCCCTATCCTTGTTTAAATCGCTTCTCGTCTGCTGATATGCTTTTAAAGACGATTTGTCACTTATTCTGGAAAGGATATGATTCTTCTCTTCATCAGTAAATATCTCCTTTAAAGGCGCCTCATCGATTTGTTCTTCGTTCAAAACTTTTGCGGCAATCGACCTGGCCAATAATATCACTTTTCTTAAATACTCCATATGCCTCTATTGACTTGAATGTGCTATCAAATTCAAGCCGTTTTTTACTAAGACGAGAGAAATGGTAAAGAGGGTGAAAAAAAATTAAGTTTTTTTTAACTTAGACCAAAAAATATGCTAAAAAAAAGAAATAATCTTTTTTCAAAACGGTTCTTAACTTTTGATAAGCTATACGTTTTTGGGTCTTTACGGTATTAACCGAAATATCAAGTTCTTCGGCAATTTGTTGATTTGACAACCCCGAAATACTCAATTTGGTCACCTCTTTAGACTTTAAAGGCAACTTATCCAAGGCTGCAGCAATTATCTCATAAGTTTCCGAGAGCATTACTTCACGTAAAAAAAAGGAATTGGCTTCCACTTTTTTCAACTCCTCGATCTTTATATCTGATTTGGCCTTGAAATGTTTACTCTTAAGATAATCCAGTGATTTGTTCTTAACCGAGGAGTACAGGTACGATTTAATCACCAATTGGTCATTAAATTCAATTTTTTTATTCCATACCCGTACAAAGACTTCTTGAACAATATCTTTAGAAATCTCAATATCGTTCACAAATTTGTTCGCAAACAAACAAAGAGGTGTAAATAAAGTATTGAACAACAAGTTGAAATCACCCGAACTGATCCTATGTTTTTTTGATAGCCCCATTCATCGCACAATTATTACCACGAATACTTTTAGGCAGAGAACATTCAACGTTAGGCGTTGAAAAAAATAAAGCGTATATCTTACCATTATCTCGAACTATAATCCATAAAGACAACCCTGACCTATAGATTCTTTCTATGCTAAACACCCCAAGTATCACTTTTATTTTGAAAGCAATGAAAAAAACATACGAATTGCTATCAAACGACTCAGTGCGTCATCTTTCAACGATGGAAACAGGAATAATTTTATAGACGGAATATAGCAAAGGTCATATAAGGAGAAAATCGAAAACCTCTCATTTTCTCATTTACCCTGCAAAAATAATAGAATTTCAGACTTTATTTAAGATAGTATCACATATAATTGCGAATTCCCGATGATTACAATTCACCAGCTTCATGGAGACTATGTTATTTCTACCACTTTCTTGCCTCACAAACACTGACTTTTTCTATCGACAATTGACCACTTGAAGATTACATCGATATTTTTTAATCGACGACAGCCCAAAATGTCGCTGTAAAAGAATAAAAGATTTTTATTAGAAATTGGGAATACCTTTTGGTTACCAAAAATATTTTGGTAGGATGGGAGTCGCTACAGAGTGTATAAAACCATGTTTTATATTCAGCTTTTACACTAAACGATTTCAGCACTCAGCCCAGCTTGCAGCAATCCACTGCATTGTGGTTCCAAATCATTGTACTCTCCCGTCTTCACAGTGCATTTGCCATTGTAATGAACAATCAAAGAGCATTGTTCGGCTTGTTCCGGGGTATGATCGCAAACCGCGATCAATGTTTCAATGACGTGATCAAAAGTGTTGACCTCATCGTTGAAAAGTACAATTTCATTCTGTTTCACTACTTTTTCCTCTAAAAGCAGCTCTTCCGATATTTTTTCTTTAGTGCTCATAGTGATACATTTAGACATTCTTTTCTACCAGTATAACACTCCCTAAAATACATATTTTACGGCAACCCAATTGTTTTTTTCGATGTTTTTTTCAAATTCTAGGTTTAACTCCCTGCATTTTGCAGAAATCGTAGAAATGTCTTCGGAATAAAACCCACTTAGAAATAACAGACCATCATTTTTAAGACATTCGGCATACCTTGGAAGATCATTCAACAATATGTTTCGATTGATATTCGCCAAAATAATATCGTATTTCATCGGCCCTAACAGACTACTATCTCCCTCTCTCACATTGATATGATCACAATTGTTCCTTTCAGCATTTTCTTTTGCATTTAAGTAGCACCAATTATCAATATCGATAGCATCAATATGGGAAGCACCTTTCATTGCGGCCAAAATAGCCAGTACTCCAGTTCCCGACCCCATGTCTAAAACCGATTTACCATCAAAATCATGGTCTAAAACAAACTGCAGCATCATATGGGTGGTTTCATGATGGCCCGTACCAAAACTCATTTTTGGTTCAATAACGATATCGTATTCGGTCGTTGGCTTTTCATGAAAAGGAGCGCGAACCATACATTGTTTTCCGATTTGAATGGAATCGAAATTTTGCTCCCAAGTAGCGTTCCAATTTTCTTGTTCGATTTCTTTTAAAGAGAAGTCTATTTTAAAATTTTCATTATCAAAAACCTGAATATCCTTTAGAATAGCATCGTTCCAATCAGCCTTTTGGATGTACGCCAAAATCCCTTCTTCATTCTCAACGAAACTTTCAAAACCCGCCTCTCCCAATTCGGCGATCAAAATATCGGAAGCAGGCTGTTGAGGCTCAATCTTAAAATTATATTCTACATAAACGGTATCAGACATGAGCTATTTTATCTAATGAATAAAATATTGGAGGTTATCGATGTTGTAAACGATAACCTCCCATAAAGATTTATCTTGTTTAAATGGCATTTATGATCGCTACAAAATCATCGGCTTTTAAAGAGGCCCCACCAATGAGTCCACCATCAACATCAGGTTTAGAGAAAATTTCTTCCGCATTGGCCGGTTTAACACTCCCTCCATAGAGAATCGCAACATTATCAGCTATCGTAGCATTATAAGCCTCTGTAATCGTTTTTCGAATAAAGGCATGCATTTCTTGGGCCTGCTCAGGTGAAGCCGTTTCTCCTGTTCCAATAGCCCAAACAGGTTCATACGCCAATACAATGTTCGACCATGCACTGGCTTCCAAAGAAAATAATGCATTTTTTAATTGACTTTCTACAAGACTAAAATGGTTGTCAGATTTTCTATCTTCCAATTCTTCCCCAAAACAAAACATGACACGCATACCCTTATCTAGTGCCGCAACCACTTTTTTAGCCAAAATCTCATCGGTTTCCCCAAAATAAGCCCGTCTTTCAGAATGACCAATAATTACAGTCTCGACACCTACACTTAACAACATATCAGCTGAGATTTCGCCGGTATATGCTCCATTTTCAGCAAAATGTACATTCTGGGCTATGACCTCAATGGTCGAAGATTCTAGCGTACGTACGGCCTTGGCCAAATTCACGAAAGTGGGCGCCACCATGACCTCGGCTTTGGTATCGGGCATTTTTGCGGAAAGCTCGGTAAGCAAGGCTTCCGTTTCTTTCATGTTTTTATTCATTTTCCAATTTCCTGCAACAATTTTACTTCTCATTTTCGTTGTATTTAATTTCTAAAATTTTATGCACTTAGACCGTTTCTAACGTGGTAAGAATTCAATCATTTGAATTCCAAATTTTCTAAATCTTTATAATGTACCTTTTGTTTGATAGTTCCTTTTTCCAATACCAAAACACCTGGGTTCGAACGAACTATAGTTTTTAAAGTAGTTTCATCAGTAAAATAAAACTCAAAATTCAAATCATAAGTCTGGCGCAATTGCCGAGTCTGCTCATCATTTGATGCCGACATAGCGATTACCTTATACCCTTTCTTTATAGCATTATCGGTGATCTTTTTTATATGTTCGAAAACGGGTTTATTACTTTTTCGTAAGTCGTAAGCCACCACCATAACCAACTTCGGTTCTTGAAGCAATTCCGCGGTAAAATCTTCACCCTGTTGTTCTATGGTAAAATCGTGTATGGGCGGTTCATATCCTTTCTGTATTTCTGTAGTCTCTACGTCGATAAACTCACCTTTGACAGAAGGGTAATCACCTTGAGTCACAAAAATCTCATCTTCACCATCGACCTTAAATTTCCAGGCATATTCGAATATAGCCTTGGGAGCGTCTTCGGGCACTCCCATACCCTCTTCGATATTTGCACCGATTTTATACGGTCTAAAATCAACAACCGGCAAATGGTTTAGCACGTAATTGGCATATACCCCACATAAGACCAATGCGATTACGGTAATAACCCTTTTGGTATTGGGCCCAAAGATTGATTTAATATACTTCCTGCCCATAAATAAAATAACAATCAAAACAAGAAGAACAATATCTTTCGTAAACGACTCCCACGGTGTCAATTTTATAGCATCTCCGAAACAGCCACAGTCCGTTACCTTATTAAAATAAGCCGAATAAAAAGTCAAGAATGTAAAAAAGACAATCATGAGCAATAAGCTCCAAACTGTAAACTTGGCTCGAAAACCGATCAGGAGCATCACGCCCAACATTACTTCGAAAATGACCACAAAAATGGAAATAGCCAACGTATAGGGCTCAAAAAACGGAAGGTTTAAAACCCCTGTACTGAAATATTCCTGAAGCTTAAACGAAAAACCAATGGGATCATTAAGTTTTATAAAACCGCTAATAATAAAAAGCACTCCAACTATTATACGAGATAAACCGACTATATATTTCATGTTTTTCTTCAGTTAATATTCAGGTATTCGACATGCCGATTGTAGCGCAGAAATTAAAATCCATACTTAAACTATATGTTTTTTTGACCATAATAAATTTTAGCTAAGATCTAACCCTATTCAGATTGGCCCTCTTCCATAAGTATCAATGCAAAAATGGCATAATTAATCATGTCTTGATAATTTGCATCGATTCCTTCACTGACCAAAGTCTTCCCTTTGTTATCTTCTATCTGTTTAACGCGTAACAATTTTTGTAGAATCAAGTCGGTCAAAGAACTTATGCGCATATCGCGCCAAGCTTCCCCGTAATCATGATTCTTATGCTCCATAAGCAATTTTGTTTGCGAACTATGCTTATCATATAGCGCTATCGCTTTTTCCTCGGAAAGATCAGGTTCAGAGGCGATGCCCATTTCTAACTGAATCAGGGCCATTATAGCATAATTAATGATACCGATAAACTCTGAACGTTCTCCCTCATCTACTTTTCGCACTTGGTTTTCTTGCAAACTTCGTATGCGTTGTGCTTTGATATATATTTGATCGGTGAGGGAAGGAAGCCTCAAAATACGCCAAGCGCTACCATAATCCTTCATTTTTTTTTGAAACAGATTCCGGCAAATAGTTACCACGCCATCGTATTGTTCAGAAGTTTGCTGCATCTATTTTTTTTACTACCACTTAAGTGGTAAATTTCGCTTAAAATTTCAATTCGCCAAAGTTCGCGCTTTAAACTCGGTTTATCAAGCCCAATTCCTTCAACTTTATCAAATATGACTATCAATTGCAAAGGAAAATTAATTGATTTGAGCCAGCCCAAAGTTATGGGTATTCTTAACATAACCCCTGATTCATTTTACGACGGTGGAAAGTACACCAAAAAAAAGAACATTTTACTACAGGCGGAAACCATGTTAGGTGAAGGGGCCACCTTTATCGATGTCGGCGCCTATAGTTCTCGACCAGGCGCAGCAGAAATACCCGAAGAAATTGAAACAAAAAGAATAGTTCCGATGATAATGGCATTACAGAAAGAATTTCCTGAAAGCCTACTTTCCATTGACACTTTCCGCAGTACTGTGGCAGCGCAATGCTTACAAGCCGGGGCAGCATTGATCAATGATATTTCGGCAGGAATGTTAGATAAAGACATGTTCGACACCATTGCCACTTATCAAGTACCTTATATTATGATGCACATGAGGGGCATGCCCAAAAACATGCAGCAAAATACTACATATGAAAATTTACTTACCGAGATACTTCATTTTTTTTCAGAACGCATCGCCTTGGCCAGGTCAAAGTCAATTAACGATCTCATTGTCGACCCAGGCTTTGGTTTTGCCAAAAATTTGGAACAAAATTATGAGTTACTTCGACAATTGCATTTATTCAATACCCTAGAACTACCCTTATTGGCTGGTCTAAGTCGAAAATCTATGGTTTATAAAATTGTAGGTGGTGGTGCAGAAAATGCGCTCAACGGCACCACAGCACTAAATATGGTCGCACTACAAAATGGAGCTTCAATTTTAAGGGTTCACGATGTAAAAGAGGCTGTAGAATGCATTAAATTGGCAAAAGCGCTTGCATCATAAAACGATTGAATTTTTGTTCATCTATTTTTCATAATTTTACAAAAACGGTACTAATTGGATTTTTTGAATTTTATCGACTTCGAGATTACCGATGTCCTCGACATCATTTTAGTCGCAGTACTTCTCTATTACATTTATAAACTGGTCCGTGGTTCGGTTGCCATCAATATATTTCTGGGCATTGTTATCGTCTGGGGTTTTTGGAAACTCACCGAACTCTTGGGCATGGAAATGATCAGTAGTATGGTCGGTGCGTTTATGCAAGTGGGCCTTATTGCATTGATAATTGTATTTCAACAAGAGATTAGAAAGTTTTTACTGATGATCGGGTCGACCAATTTTGCCAACAAACGCAACTTTCTCAAACACTTTAAATTCTTACGGCAAGAAGGGTTGACAACCTCTACGAATATTGATGAAATTGTGAATGCATGCCAAAAAATGAGTGAGACCAAGACAGGTGCTATTCTGGTTATCGAACGCAATAATTCTTTAGATTTCATAAAGTCTTCCGGCGATAATATGAACATCGAGGTGAACCAACCTATTATAGAAAGTATTTTTTATAAGAACAGTACGCTGCATGACGGCGCGGCAGTAATCGTTAACAACTATATTGTTGCAACAAGGGTAATCCTTCCTGTTTCCAATGAACGAAAGATTCCCTTAAAATATGGACTGCGACATCGGGCAGCTCTAGGTATTTCTGAAAAGACCGATGCTTTGTCGATAGTCGTGAGCGAAGAAACGGGAGGCATCTCCTATATAAAAAACGGAGGTTTTGCTCATTTCAAAGATTTAGAGGAACTCAAAACGATGCTGAAGGAGGATTTAATCTAATTACGCCACCTCTTCCGCCATAAACTGAGCCTCATAAAGACTGCTATAATATCCGTCTTTTTTCAAAAGTTGTTTGTGGGTACCTGTTTCAACAATCTTTCCAGCATCCATAACCAATATTTTATCGGCCTTCTTGACTGTTGCCAACCGATGTGCAATTACAATACTGGTTCTGCCTTCGGTAATTCTATCGGTAGCCCGTTGTATCAATTGCTCTGAATAGGTATCTACGGAAGACGTGGCTTCATCCAACACAAGAATACTTGGGTTGCTGGCATACGCCCGTAAAAACGCGATAAGTTGACGTTGGCCACTTGAAAGCATAGTGCCCCGCTCTTTAACATTATATTGATAACCACTCGGCAAACTGCTTATAAATTCATGCACCCCGATCTCTTTGGCAGCCCGCTCAATATCCTCAACACTTACCGAGGGATCCTTTAATGAAATATTGTTAGCTATGGTATCGGCAAATAGGAAAACATCTTGCAAAACTACGGCGATATGCCCCCTCAAGGATGCCAATTTGTAATCCTTGATATCAGTACCATCGACCGAAATGCTACCCGAATTAATCTCATAAAATCGATTCAGTAAATTAATAATGGTAGATTTCCCGGCACCGGTAGCTCCGACAATGGCCACGGTTTCACCAGCTTTCACTTCAAAGGAAATTCCATGCAGCACTTCTTCATTTTCCAAATATCCAAAATGAACATTGGAAAATTTAATATCCCCTTTTACAGCTTCCTTCACCACCGTACCTAAATCTTCAATATTACTTTGAGTGTCCAGTATTTTAAAAACCCGATTCGCGGCCACCATACCCATTTGAAGGGTATTGAATTTATCGGCAATTTGACGGAGCGGACGAAATAAAATCTCTATAAATAGAATGAATGCGAATATCGTTCCCGCAATGTTATCACTTATATTCGTCACATTTTGAAGACCACCGTACCAAACCACCAGACCAACCGCAACAGAGGATACAATCTCTGCTATCGGAAAGAAAATTGAATTGTACCATACCGTTTTAAGCCAAGCATTTTGATGCTTCTCATTGATTTCACGAAATTTTTCCGCTTCAATTTTTTCTCGTGTAAACAACTGTACGATTTTCATACCGGTAATACGCTCTTGAACAAAAGAGTTCAAGTTGGAAACCTGTGCCCGTACTTCGATAAAGGCTACTTTCATTGCCTGTTGAAACAAACGTGTGGCATATAGAATCACCGGAAGTATGGCAAAAACGATAAGCGACAACCTCCAGTTCATATAAAGCATCATTCCGGCAGCTGCTATCATTTTTAACAAATCAGCAAAAATGACAAAAAAACCTTGGCTAAAAATCTCTCCAATACGCTGCATGTCAGCTACCGCCCGCGTAACCAAAACACCAAGGGAAGAATTGTCAAAATATTTCATACGAAACCCAAGCATGTGCCTAAAAAGGTCGATGCGCACATCTTTGATTACCGATTCGCCCAACCAATTTGCATAGTAATTAAACAATAATTGGCTTATCACCTGCCCCAATAATACAGCCAGCATAAGCAAGGTAAGTGATAGTAATTTTTCAGAATCGGACTTTATAATCGCATCATCGACAATATTCTGCAAAATATAAGGACTCATCACTGCAAAGCCCGATGAAACTATAGCGGCCACCGCCACTAAAATAAAAGTGAACTTGTAAGGTCGGGTATGCGCCATAACCCGTTTGAAGAGTCGAGTATCAAAAGCTTTTCCCGTATCTGTGCTCATACTTGTTTATTATTAAATCAACCAACCTTCGACCAAACTTAAATTTCATGTCGCAATTTAGTGAGCCAGAGCTAGTTAATTTCCGTACTGTTTAAAATGGTTTTTGGATATAAAACTTTCGTCAAATATAACCCTTTTGCAGGGACTGAAGGTCCTGCGTTTTTGCGGTCACCACTTTTTATGATGGCCTTAACATCTTCAACACCATTCTTACCTGTGCCCACATCAAGTAAGGTTCCTACAATGGCTCTGACCATATTTCTCAAAAAGCGATTGGCTACAATAGTAAATACCAAAACTCCTTCATGATTGACCCATTCAGCCCTTTTAATAGTACATAAGTAGGTCTTGACATCAGTGTTCGATTTTGAAAAACATTCAAAATTTTCATATTCTAGAAGCTGCCCAGCCGCTTCGTTCATTTTTTTTATATCCAATGGATGCTTTACATAATGCGCCCATTCGCTATAAAAGGGATTTTTCTTTTGTATCACCCAATACTCATAAGCCCGTTCAATAGCATCAAAGCGGGCATGGGATCCCGCTTCAACTTCAAAAATGGCATGCACGGCAATATCATCAGGCAGAAAAGCATTCAAGCGGTACACCAGATTATTCACATCAATTACTGAATCATAGTCGAAATGTGCGAACATTTGCTTGGCATGTACGCCCGCATCGGTACGACCTGCACCCACTAATGCCATAGTTTGTCGAAGAAGTTTTGACAATGCATCTTCCAAAACTTGTTGAACACTTAAGGCATTGGGCTGCTTTTGCCAACCGTGGTATTGTTTCCCAACGTATGAAAACTCTATAAAATATCTCAACGTGATTCTTTAGATTTGTGAGCGCAAAGATACTAGTTAGGAGTTAGGAGTTCCAAATTGCCCCATAAACTCCCCGCAGCCAAAGATGAATTCGAATATATGACAAAGATTCTACTGCTTTCAGATACCCATAGCCATATCGATGATGCCATTCTAAAATATGCAAAACAAGCCGACGAAATATGGCATGCCGGCGATATCGGAAATCTTGCAGTAACCGATGCCCTGGCAAAAATCAAACCGATTAGAGGCGTATATGGCAATATTGATGACCATGTAATTCAAAAGGAATTTCCGTTGAACAACCGATTTCTTTGTGAAGAAGTGGCCGTTTACATCACGCATATTGGTGGTTACCCTCCAAAATACAATGCCAGAACTCGGCCAAAAATACTCAAGAACACCCCTAAACTATTTATTAGTGGTCACTCACATATTTTAAAAGTCATGTGGGATAAAAAACTAGGAGTCTTACACATGAATCCTGGAGCCTGTGGCAAACATGGTTTTCACAACGTACGCACCATGTTGCGATTTGTTATAGATGGTGCCGATATTAAAGATTTGGAAGTCATCGAATTGGGAAAGCGATAAGATTGTTTATTTTTAGAGGATAAATCGAAGAATACAACGAAACACTTAAATTAAAAGGAAGCTTATGCTCCCATTAAAACCTTGAAGAATGAAAAAAACACCATTTTATTTTCTAATGCTTTTATGCCTATTACTTGCTTCTCCTGGCCGGGCGGAAGTAAAATTGCCCGCCATTGTTTCCTCTGATATGGTCTTACAACGCAATACGACCGTAACCTTGTGGGGGTGGGCCGATGCCGGCGAAAAAATAACCATCAAAGCCTCATGGCTGAACGCCCCTTTGGAGTTGAAAACCGATAAGGGGGGAAACTGGAAAACCGAGATAAAGACAACCAATAATAAAAGCCCTCAAACGATAAAAATAACCGGGGATGGTTCGAATATTTTATTAGAGAATATTCTTTTTGGTGAAGTTTGGCTTTGTTCAGGGCAATCAAATATGCAGCAACCCTTGAACGGCTATACAGGTCAACCCACTTTTGGTGCACTGGAAGCAATTTCGTCATCCAAAAACTCAAATTTACGCCTCTTCACCGTAGATAGAATCGGTTCTAAAACTCCTTTAAAAGATGTAGAAAAATATACAGGATGGCAAGCCGCGAGTCCGGAGACTGTCAAAGATTTTAGTGCCATAGCCTATTTTTACGGACAACGGTTACAAGAAATTTTAGACGTTCCCGTAGGCATGATCCACACCTCTTGGGGAGGAAGTAGTGTGCAGGCTTGGCTTAGCAAAGAAGCGATGGAAGACTATCAAAAAGTTGATCTTGACGGTGTCGACATCACAAAAGGTACCAACCATATTCCTACGGCCCTTTACAACTCAATGATCCATCCGTTGATTCCATTCACGATAAAAGGTGCGTTGTGGTACCAAGGTGAGTCAAACCGCGGAGAACCTGAAAACTATAAAAAACTCTTCCCGGCCATGGTAAAAGATTGGCGAACGCGATGGAACATTGGTGATTTTCCTTTTTATTATGCGCAAATCGCCCCGTATATGTATGGTGATAACGAAGTGTTCGCAACTGCCGACAATTCTGCCTTCATTCGCGAGACACAATTGCAATGTTTAGATCTTATTCCGAATTCAGGTATGGCGGTTACCATGGATATCGGTGATGACTACTGTATTCACCCTCCAAAGAAGAAAGAAGTAGCCGACCGCTTACTCTTTAATGCGCTGAACGAAACATACGGATTCAAGACCATAGATTATGCCGGTCCCACCTTTGCATCCTTTGAAGCACAAGACGGCGGTCTTCTCTTAAAATTCGACAATGCCGAAACCGGTCTTTTTGCCTACGACGAGCTACAGGGTTTTGAGATTGCCGGAAAAGATAAAATTTTCTACCCTGCTGAAGCTATGATCACAGACCGCAAGAATATCTTGGTAAAGAGCGCTAAAGTGCCGACCCCTGCCGCTGTGAGGTACGCATGGCGCAACTGGATCGTGGGCACGCTTTACGACACCAACCTTTTACCGGCATCCTCTTTTAGAACCGACGATTGGGACGATGCTACGAAAGCTGCCAAATAGGGGCTATATGTTAGAACAGACTTTCTCAAAAATTAAAAACCCCGATGCTTCCATCGGGGTTTACACGCACTAATACTTACTAAGATGTTAGGTTTAACGCAGACGATCAACAGATTTCACGAGATCTTCATCCTTTTTGATGGCCCTGTTGGCCAGGACCAATAAAACGATAGAAAATACAGGAATCAACATCCCAATACCCTTCTCAGAGACCGAGGTCTCTCCGGATAAGTTTAGCGACCGATAAACGAAAAATCCTAGTAAAAAAAGATTCAATATCATATTCAATCTGTTCAATACAAATTGATTTTTTCGATTTTTAAAAAGTAGAATAGCAATCATGGCCAATATGGCAGACACGTAAAATATACCCGATACCATGATTTCGTTGTTGGCGTAAATTTCATTGCCATTCGCATCTGACCATAAATTCACCCAGAACGGTAGTACCCCGGTTAAAAGGATAACTATGAATAGAAAAATGGTCTGTATACGTTGAATCATTACAATTTCACCTTTAGAGTTGCAAAAATACACGTCTTTTCAAAAAATATCGACTAATTGATCAAAATAATTCGTATTATTGTGTCGTTATTAGTTATAGCACTTACCAAACGGGAAATCTTTCCCATGTAATACCCAGATAACAATACACTTCTTACTATTTATCTAAAGACGTATAATTTATACCATACTTAATGTTTGAGATTTCAGATTTAAAAGCAAAAAAGCTGCCTGAGCTTCAGGAAATTGCAAAGGGACTTAACGTTCCTAAATTCAAGACTTTAAAAAAACTGGATTTAGTATATCAAATTCTAGACCTACAAGCAGCGAATCCTAAGGCTGCTGCGGCAGTTGTTACGGAAATCAAGGAGGAAAAGCCTGCCCAAGAAAAACCGAGAAGAGCTCCAGCCGCAAAAGCAAAACCTGCTACGAAAAGAGAACCTGCTGCGAAAAGAGAATCGACCGAAAAAAGGGAACCGAAACCTAAAAGAGAGCGGGTAGTCAAAAGAGAGGCGCCCAACAATACAAGCAAGGCTACTGAAAAAGAGCCTGAAAACAAAAAACCTCAGGCTAGGGCGAACGTAAGTACCAATCACCCAAAGAAAGATCACCAAAGCACGCCAACTCCCCACAAGGGCCAAAGCAATAAGAAGGCCGGCCATCATCAAAAAAATGGTCAAGAAAAACGAACAAGCAACTTTGATAAAGATTTAAAAAACAGATACAAAGAGCCCGAGTTCGAATTTGACAGCATCATTGAAAGCGAAGGTGTTCTAGATATCATGCAAGATGGTTACGGCTTCTTGCGTTCGTCAGATTACAACTATCTATCCTCTCCCGACGACATTTACGTATCACAATCTCAGATCCGTCTTTTTGGATTAAAAACGGGAGACACGGTTTTAGGCAATGTACGCCCCCCGAAAGAAGGAGAAAAATATTTTCCTTTAATCAAGGTGAACAAAATAAATGGAATCGACCCGCAAGTGGTTCGCGACCGAGTCTCGTTTGAACACCTGACACCTTTGTTCCCGGAAGAAAAATTCAATCTAGCTGATCGCCAAAGCAACATATCTACACGTATTATCGATTTGTTTTCTCCCATTGGAAAAGGACAACGTGGCATGATAGTATCACAACCTAAAACAGGTAAGACCATGCTGCTTAAGGCCATTGCGAATGCTATTGCCGCTAACCATCCTGAGGTTTATCAGATTATCTTATTAATCGATGAGCGACCTGAAGAGGTTACCGATATGCAGCGTAATGTTCAAGGCGAGGTAGTGGCCTCTACCTTTGACAAGGAAGCAACGGAACATGTGCGCGTGGCCAATATTGTTCTAGAGAAAGCAAAACGCTTGGTCGAATGCGGACACGATGTAGTCATTCTTTTAGACTCCATAACCCGTTTGGCAAGAGCCTATAACACAGTACAACCCGCTTCTGGTAAAGTATTGAGTGGTGGTGTTGATGCCAATGCGCTGCACAAACCAAAACGTTTCTTCGGAGCTGCACGTAACATCGAAAATGGAGGGTCACTATCCATTATTGCAACGGCACTTACCGAAACCGGCTCTAAAATGGATGAAGTTATTTTTGAAGAATTCAAAGGTACCGGTAACATGGAGCTACAACTAGATCGTAAAATCAGCAACAGAAGAATATTCCCGGCCATCGACTTGACTTCTTCCAGTACACGTCGCGACGATCTTCTTTTAGATGAAAATACCATTCATCGCATGTGGGTCTTGCGAAAATACCTTGCCGATATGAATCCAGTAGAAGCAATGGAGTTTATAGAGCAACGCATCAAGCAAACCAAAAACAACGAAGAATTCTTGATGACCATGAATCAATAGTATTTATATACTTACAAATATAAAATCCCGATAGCTTTAAAAGGCCATCGGGATTTTTTATTTATGAAATCTATCATCTATACAGTTATTGCATAAAATTATGATTACAAGAATACTACATCACATTTACAAATATTAGCAATCTTAAGCATATTGAATTTGAAATTTTAGGAATTCAAAAATGTCGCGATTATACCTTGAATTTTTTACTCAAATGTTAAAAAATCAGCAAATTCAAATATATTTGTAAGCAAACGCATACAATTCCCCCTTTTTGCGCAAAACAACTAAATAAGTTAATATTAAATTTACCAATTTCATGAAAAAAGTAAATATTGGGTTGCTGAAATTATTATCGCTTTCAGTTCTTTTCTTAAGTCTTACCAGTTCTAAATGTGAGGATGATAACGTCGTGACCGACCCAAACACCAATGCAGAGCCACCCAAGCAGATAGTTACAATAGAACATGCCAAAGAAATGTACGATTCTTACGGAAAACATAGAGTCCCGCTTATTCAGACCTATGAAGATAATGGCAGAAGTACCGATAAGACGGAAGCCCAAGCCGAAGAGGCCACTAAGTTCGACGTGGCAAGATATGTCTATTATGATTACGATACCATCAAACAATATTTGGAATATATAGAAAAAGAAGCGGCCGCTGCCGATGTGGAAATATCACAGCTACGCTTCTATTTTTCGAATTATCCTGACAAGGATAAATTTCCTGATGGGCGACCTGTAGTTCACCCCAAACAAAACTCCGTTATGATTTCCCCTACCATAAAAAAAGGAGAACGCGATTATATTTTCTATACGGCTGACGGAGAGGGCGGTAAGCGAGAAGCGGTACTTTTATCAGACAACTTCGATAAATACCCCAATCAAGAAACAGGGTACAGAGAAGAGCCTTCTTTTCGCAATGAAGCATCGGTTCTACCTAACCTATCAGTTGCACACCCAAAGCCCGCACCTGTTTTCTTTGGCAATAAAAGTGTGACCATGAACGAAGGGAATTCGGCACCGCCACCACACTAGAAATAACTCTACCGGTAGCCAACGAATCCCCCACCAAACATGTATTTCAGTGTAATAGACTTAATTTTAGAGAATTCATTCATTCCGTTTTACGGCATAACGTTGATACTTTCGGTTGTCAAATATTCAAAGTACTATGATACCCCCTTAAAGTATTTTCCGATAATACTATTATATACTTTTTTGAACGAAATTTTAGGGTATTTCATTTTCAACTATGAAGAGTATGCTCTGGTCCTCGATGATGCCTATAACTCGTATACTGTCGTAATCTATAATATTTACAATGTTTTTTTCTACTGCTATTTCTTCTATTTGTTTTCGAATTATATCGAGAATAATGTACAGCGTAATATTATTCGCATCGGCGGCCTCGCTTTTCTGATTGTCGCGGCAATTAATCCTTTTTTTCAGAATATATTAATTGAAAACCAAATTTACACCTACGTTTTCGGGGGATTGATACTACTTGTCACCGTATTATTCTACGGGTTACAACCCTTATCGGAGATAAACGATATGAATCTCAAAAACAACATTTTAGGCTGGCTAAGCGTAGGTTTGTTTATTTTTTATTCCGGCTATCTTCCAATTAAAATCAGCCGCTATATGAATAGTTTAAGCGGTGAAACGGAAGCGCCTTATGTAAGAAGAATACATTTATCATTGATTGCCGCCATGTATATTTGTTTTATTATTGGGCTTCTACGGATGAAAAGAAGATTACCGCCCGGTATGAAACAACGGAAACAAATGGAAATCAACTAAAGGGAACACCTAAAGCCCTTATACTTAAAAACCTATGACAGCAGAAACAACCAAAAGTTATAGTCTTTAGAGAAAGCTTTTTTATCAAACAAAAAAACGCCCTGACTGTCTGCCAGGGCGTTTCTTTTACAAGTAGAAAATCTCAAATTATAGAGCTGCTACGTGTTTTGTCAATTTACCTTTAAGGTTTCCTGCCTTGTTCGCATGAATAATATTGCGCTTTGCAAGTTTATCAATCATACCGATAACCTCTGGCAACAATTTTTCGGCATCTTCTTTATTTTCTTCCGCGCGTAATTTACGAATTGCGTTACGCGTAGTTTTATGCTGATAACGGTTGCGAAGACGTACGGCTTCGTTTCTTCTAATTCTTTTTAATGCCGATTTGTGATTTGCCATCTTTCTTTTGTTATTCTACTTATTATATCTTTTTCCGAGCTCTGATGCTCTTAAATTTGTAGCCCGTAGGGGAATCGAACCCCTGTTACCAGGATGAAAACCTGGCGTCCTAACCCCTAGACGAACGGGCCATTAAATCAATGTATTAAAATTAAAAATTTAATTTTAAACTTCACAGGCAACAATTCATTGCTCCTTGGTAGCCCGTAGGGGAATCGAACCCCTGTTACCAGGATGAAAACCTGGCGTCCTAACCCCTAGACGAACGGGCCATTAAAACTTACAAGTGAAATCTCAAAAATTATCGGCAGTGCATTTCAACACATTCCCAAAGTTTGATCTCACAACTTTAGTTTAATTGCGGATGCAAAAATACAATTATTTTTTACTATCGCAACTCCTATATATTATTTTTTACAATCATTAGTATGCCTTGGCAAACAATACCCTCTTAGAAGATGGTTTACCAGTAACTATACAAGCCCCTGCTTCCGTCTTAACATCAATAGGAACACACCTAATCGTTGCCTTGGTCTCCGCTTTAATTCGCTCTTCCGTTTCAATGGTACCATCCCAATGAGCTGAAATAAAACCTCCTTTTTTCTCAAGTACTTCTTTAAATTCATCATAAGTAGCCACCTCGGTAATCCGGTTTTCTCTGAAATCAGAAGCTTTCTGATATATATTCCGCTGTATATCCTCTAGCAAAAATTCAATTTTTGAGACTACCTCATCCATAGCCACTATTTCCTTTTGCAAGGTATCTCTTCGCGCAACTTCATAGGTACGGTTTTCCATATCACGTTTACCGATAGCCAAACGTACAGGAACACCCTTAAGCTCATATTCGTTAAATTTGAAGCCCGGTTTATGAGTATCCCTTTTATCAAACTTGACGGATATTCCTTTTGCCCTTAATTCTTTTACCAATGGTTCTACTTTTTCCGAAATGGCATCTAATTGATCCAATCCTTTATAAATGGGAACAATGACTACTTGAATTGGAGCTAATTTTGGAGGCAACACCAACCCGTTATCATCGCTATGGGTCATAATCAAAGCCCCAACAAGTCGTGTGGAAACACCCCAAGAAGTAGCCCAAACAAAATCTTGTTTTCCTTCCTTATTCGCAAATTTAACATCAAAGGCTTTTGCGAAATTTTGTCCTAAAAAGTGTGAAGTTCCTGCTTGAAGCGCTCTTCCGTCTTGCATTAGCGCCTCGATACAATAGGTTTCTATGGCTCCGGCAAAACGCTCGCTCTCGGTCTTAATTCCTTTGATTACGGGCATCGCCATATGATTTTCCGCAAAATCGGCATAAACATTCATCATTTGTTCGGCTTCGGCAATCGCTTCTGGTTCCGTGGCATGGGCCGTATGCCCCTCTTGCCATAAGAATTCGGCAGTGCGTAGAAAAAGACGTGTTCGCATTTCCCATCGTACCACATTGGCCCACTGATTGATAAGCAAGGGCAAGTCGCGATACGACTGTATCCATTTTCTATAGGTGTCCCAAATGATGGTTTCCGACGTAGGTCTAACAATCAATTCTTCCTCGAGTTTTGCATCGGGATCAACAATAATCCCACTGCCGTCTTCTGCATTTTTCAATCTGTAATGAGTGACCACGGCACATTCTTTGGCAAAACCCTCGACATGGCTTGCTTCTTTGCTTAAATACGACTTCGGAATAAATAAGGGGAAATAGGCATTTTCATGCCCTGTTTCTTTGAACATCTTATCCAACCCGGCCTGCATCTTTTCCCAAATGGCAAAGCCGTAGGGTTTGATGACCATACACCCTCTAACACCAGAGTTTTCGGCCAAATCTGCCTTTACTACCAGTTCGTTGTACCATTTGGAATAATCCTCGTCTCTCTTCGTTAAGTTTTTACCCATCCATTTATAGTTTGGCACAAAACTTGTGCTCAGTATAGCAAAATAATTCGGTAAAACTAATTATTTTTAACCTGTTCAACAATAAAAATTGATATGATGATATATTCGCTACCCCTTCCGAAAATCAGAACCGCCACTGGGCTTACCTTATTGGCCCTTTTAAGCATATTGTTTGTTTCATGTGGCTCTTACCAACAAGCCTCATATTATGACAATGATGGCATTTATAGTAGGGGGAACGATCCTGTAACAACAGAAAGGGTTCAAAGAAATGAATATCCGGAACAAAAAGAGGCGAATAACACCTATGCGGATTATTTTGGTCAAAAAGCGAGTCAATATGATGAGGCCCTAGAGAATGAAGTTTTTACCGATGTTGATTCATACTCCAGTGATGTTGCAAACGACAGTATATCCGAAGCACAGTTAACGGATTATTATGATAATGGCAATGAATATCCAGGGTATGCAGGATGGGGAGACAATGCTACTAGTGTAGACATCAACATCTACGGGGGCACAGGTTTTGGTGGTCCTTGGGGATGGAACAACTGGGGATGGAACAATTGGGGATGGAACAATTGGGGCTACGGCGGATTCGGATATGGATGGGGAGGGTACTACAACCCTTGGTACGGAAGCCCATGGGGATGGGGCGGATACTATGGCCGTGGATGGGGCAGATACGGTTATGGATGGGGAGGATACTACAATCCATGGTATGGCCCACGGCACTATGGTTATGCCAATTATGGTTATTACGGAAATAGAAATTATGCCTACAATAGAGGAAGACGAGGGTATTATAATAACAACTTGACGGCAAGTACTAATTCACGTGCGCTAAGAAGCCGCATATCCACAACCTCAAGAACTGATTCACCAAGATATAGGTCGAGCACCTCTTCGAGATCTACAGTCGGCAGAAGTAGCACTTCGAGAAGTTCAAGAACTTATACCAACAATACTGTTTCTAGACAACGGGTCGGTGTTGATCGAAATCAATCTTATAGAACAAGTAGAAGTACCAGGGCCGTACCCAGCTACAATAGCTCTTCAAGAACCAGTCAGACGTACCGCAGTTCTTCTCCAAGAAGTAGTTCTTCCTCCAAAGTAGGAACCAGAACATCAACCTACAGAAGCACGGGCAATCGAACACAGAGCCGTGGCACTTATAGCAGAAGCGCTACTTCACAAAGCAATCAGACCTATCGAAGCACAGCTCCCAGAACAAGCACCTACAGGTCAACCGCTCCTTCTACCTCATCGTCAAGTCGAAGTAGTGGTAGCTACAGAAGTTCCGGCAGTAGTAGTTCATCACGCTCTTCTGGAGCGCGAACTTCGAGCAGTCGCGGTGGGCGCAATTAAAAAATCCAAAATCTTTAAAAATTGATTTAAAATTCCCAAAAATGAAACAATATTTAACGTTCATAATACTATTGGTATGCACTCTTGCAAGCGCCCAGAACATTGATGATGTATTGCGGTACAGCACTGAAAACCTTCAAGGAACCGCAAGGTATCAAGGTATGTCCGGGGCATTTGGAGCACTTGGAGGTGACCTCTCTGCATTGAACAGCAACCCTGCAGGGTCTTCGGTATTCAATAATAGTCTGTTCTCTGTTTCAGTCAGCAGCTATTCCAGGGACAACAGCTCCACTTATTTTGGAACTACCACCGATAACACTTCGAACAAGCTGGAAATTAATCAACTAGGGGGTGTTTTTGTCTTCAAGAATACGAATACCAATTCCCCATGGAAGAAATTCTCCTTGGCAGCCAACTATGACGTAGTGCAGAACTTCGAGGATGACATCTATATCGCTGGAAGCAGTAATCAAGGTATCGACAACTATTTTTTGAATTTTGCACAAGGAACTCCCTTTGGCGCGATTTTGCTTCAAGATGGTGAATTCTTAGAGGAAGCCTATTTGGATATTGGCTCAAGTCAGGGTTTTTCCGATCAACAGGCATTTCTCGGCTACTGGGGAGGGATACTCGATCCAGTGGACATGGAAGATGACAACACCGCTTATATCAGCAATGCCGAGTATCAGTCTGTAAATCAGGAGTTTTCCAGGAATACCTCGGGTTACAATAGCAAGTTTACTTTAAATATGGCTTCGCAGTTTCAAGAAAGCCTTCATATAGGCGCATCCCTAAATTTTCATAATGTTCTTTATGACAGATATGATGAATTTACAGAGAGGGGTTATAACGCAGATTCTGAAATTCAATTTATAACTTTCGATAATCTTTTACATACCGAAGGGTCCGGGTTTTCGTTCAGTTTGGGGGCTATAGCAAAACTGAATGATTTTGTCCGACTTGGTGGCAGCTACCAATCACCTACCTGGTATCGATTGACCGATGATTTTTCACAACGTATCAATTCTGATCTCGCCGATAACGATATTGATTTTATCACATTGAACGTGGTAAACCTATTCGACACGTATACCATAAAAACACCAGGAAAGCTGACAGGTAGTATGGCCGTCATTTTTGGCAAAGACGGACTATTGAGCTTTGATTACGGCTACCAAGATATGTCAAAGGCAGAGTTGCGCCCAGATAGCGATGCAAATTTTGCAAGTGTAAATTCCGATATTAACAGTGAGCTCAGTGCCGTATCTTCTTTTCGGGTCGGTGGAGAGTATCGTATCAATCGTATTAGTCTTCGTGGTGGTTACCGCTTTGAACAGAGTCCGTATGCAGATGGAAATACTGTTGGCGATTTGAACGGTTTTTCAGCAGGAATCGGCTTCAGTTTTTCCGGAAGCCGATTAGACCTTGCCTTCAATAGAACCGAACAGGATGTTGACAATTTTTTATTCGATACAGGCTTGACCACACCCGCTTTGGTCAACACAGTTAATACAAATATAACCTTAGGTTACACCTTAAATTTCTAAGAAAATTTTTCTAAAACAAGAAACCCTTTCGATTTAAAAGACCGGTCAAAATCGGTCTTTTATTTTTCATTATCGCTTAAGCGTAAAGTTCGATTTTACAGGCGACGCTATTAAGATGCCATCTTCCTGACCAGCATGATCCAACCGAAACCAATAATCCGTGGAAGGCAAAGGGCGACCATTTAAGGTACCGTCCCAGCCAATTGTGTTGGCATTTAATTGCCTTAATAGTTTACCGTAACGATCAAAAATAGATAAAGTGGCCTCGTTTATGGTCTCAAGGCCATAGACACTCCAAACATCGTGAACACCATCATTGTTAGGTGTAAAGAACTTTGGGTAACCGACAACCAAAAACTCTATAGGCTCGGTAATACCACAACCATTCTTATCATTGATAATAACGGTGTTAATCCCAGGAGGAACATCATTAAAAACAGGGTCATCTTGAAATTGGCCTCCGTTAACCGCATATTCATAACTTCCTTCACCATCAACAAAAATTTCGATATTGTTCAAATCAGGATCTAGTGACAAATTAGAATCTAAAATTTCAACACGATCCAAAACAGGTATTCCGAAAAACGTAATTAAAATACCCCCCACATCGGCAACCGTTGGCGGTGAACCGGAAGCGGTTGTCACTTCGGCGAAATAGCGCCCTGAATTTGGGCTAGCGACTACATATTCAGCGCCAAAAGGGCCAGAGCCGGTTAACGTATCATCGACCACCCCGTCATCTTCGTAATCGACGGTCCAAGTTACATTTGCAATATCAGAACCTGCAGGTGTATTCAACGCACTTAAAGTAATATCGGGATCACTTTCACAGGCAATAATATCCAACCCTAAAAATTCATCCCTAAGGGTACAATCCAGGGCTGTGTTCTGGTCTGCCTGCACAGAATTTCCGGTAAAGGTCAACATGAACGGTTCTGGGTCGCCGTCAAAATTCGTATTGAAGTTGTTAATCAAGATATAGTAAATTTCTCCAGGCTGAACATCCAACCATTCATCATAGGTGTTTTGACTCTGGGGCAGGTTAGGCGCTCCCACTTGGCCATTTTCGGGATTCACACCAATACCCGTGAAATTCGTATTGTTTACTTCGTAGTTGCATCTTATCGGTTGGGCCTCTCCGCTACTGATATCAGCACAGTCGGCATCAGGGCCATAGACGGCAAAATCCCATTCAGCTGTGGGGCTTCCAGAGCCATTCGCCGGCAAAGCCTCTATATCAAAACCTACTTGCCCTCCGGTACCAGCCCTAAATACAAACCAAGAGGTATTGTGTTCGATTCCTCCAGGAGTCAAACTACCGCGCTCAAGACACCCGCTTGTTCGAATTACTTCTGGGTCAAAATCTTCAATGTCCCCGGCACCATCGGCCATACCCATTATGGGTGTGTCGGCACATACAGGAATAGCAGTTCTACAATCAGGGGAGTTTTGCGCGTCTACCCCTAACGAAAAAAGGAGCAAAAGGCCAACAGCACAAATTAGTGTTCGCATAGTATTATGGGGCTAACATTAAACTATAGGTCAATAGTATAACTCGAACACCCCAGATTTAGTATATTTCAACGGTAAATTATGCGGGGTATCGATATGGCCCAACACCGCTTGAACCTTCAACGCTTTAAGGCAAAATGAGTATTGATATATTTCGCTTCCGTTCGTTGTCCGTTCTCATCTTTGTAGGTAAGTCTAAACCAATAGTCGGCAGAAGGTACGGCACGACCATTAAAAGTACCATCCCAATTCGAAGCCGTCCCAGCAACTTGATACAACAATTTTCCATAACGGTTATGGATGGACAGTATGGGGCTGTCTAAATTTGAAATTCCATTAATAGTCCATCCGTCATTGACACCATCCCCATTTGGAGTGAAAAATTTAGGAAAGCCTACCACAATTATTTCTACAGTTACCGAACCACAACCGGAAAGATCATTCACCGTAACGGCATGCATTCCCGGAAGAACATCTTCAAAAATATTCGATAGTTGAAAATTACCATTGTCAAGCTGGTACTCAAAATCACCTGACGTTTCGACAAGTACTTCAACCGAATTTCTATTTTGTAAATCTTCAATTATCACATCGGCAATAGCCGGTGGTTTTGAGATAACAACTTGTACCGTTCGTGAATTAGCACAACTGAGACCGTTTTGAACATTGACAGCGGTAAGCGTGTACGCTCCCTCTTGGGAAACAGAAATCATGGGTGTATTTTCACCAGAATCCCAACTATATGTGAATTTGGGGTCTGAAATTGATTCACCGATCAAAATGCTTGAACTATCTTGGCACAAATATACCTCCTCCGGAAAAATCAAGTCAGGAGTCTCTAGAACGTCAAGTTCGAATTGGCGTGAAGCATCAAAACATTTCGGATTGCGCAATGAAGTTACCCGAACATAAATGGTCTGCAACCCGGGACCAGGATTATATTGTTTTGGTAGATTTTGACTACCGTTGACAGCGTCAATCATAGATGCGTGATAACTTACGATATATTCATCAGCATTCTGATTTCCCAGGGCCTCCGTATCTTTTAAACCAAGATCGAATACGTCATCGCTCGAACACATTGCATCATTTGATAAGGCAAAGGTAGAAGGAACTACCGAAAAAGCTACCTGTACGTCACTTATCACATTAACTCCCGAAGGCATCGCCACTAGAACTCGATAAAAAGCAGAGACGGTCGCCTGCAAGGTAGGCCCATTTTCTCCAAGAATAGGTTCAAACCCATTACCCGTATCCATAAACCAATCATAATCGACAGCAGCAAAAGTCGTAGCATCAAGTACTATATTGTCGTTCTCACAGGCCGATATTGGAGGCCCCAATAGATTGTTGATTATAGAACAATCTAAAGCATCATAGGGGTTGGTAACAAAAATATTACCCGAAAACTGAATCGAAAATCCCGAATTGTTATTACTGAAATTGTTGATCAACAAATAATAGTCTTGCCCGGCCTCGACCTGTAACCACTCGTCATATCTGGCGGTATCCGTTGTCCCGGTAGGATCCACACCGACACCCGTAAAAGAAGCCTTATTGCGGTTATCGAAAAAATTACATCGTACAGGTTCCCCTAAACCAGTACAGTCACTGGCCTCGTAAAGTGCAAAATCCCAATCCTCTTCGGCATCAAAACCAATATTAAACCCTAATTGCCCCGATGCTCCGGTGCGAAAACGGTACCATGCCGAATTCGACTCTACTGTACCCGAATCTTGTTTGAAACACCCCGTTCTTGAAGCTCCATTAAAATCATCGTCACCATAACCATCAACACCACCATTGATCGGAGTATCGTTACAAATGGGTATTGCATTGACACAATCAGGGGAAACCTGTGCAAATAATGCAGGTATCCACAAGAAAAACAGTAAACCCATAACTGTACAAGAGCGCTTCATGAGCAGGCATGACTTTTGGAAAGTATAAAAATAAATAGGCTTTTATGTTAACACTAATTTATGTTGCGTAACAGGGCTAATGAACTATAAAGTGCCATATTATGTATATCTTTGCCATTCGTTTTAGCCACAGTAGCATGAAAATCGATAGTACATTGGAAGAGCATTTTGAAGAAATGGGAAACAACCATGTTTCAACCTCAGGAGAAACCCCTTTACGTAATGATGCGTTCGTTTTGAACGATGAGGACAAAATTGAAAGGATTAAAGAAAGCGTAAGGGATATTTTGCTTACACTAGGACTCGATTTAGAGGACGATAGTCTAAAGGGCACTCCGAACAGGGTGGCCAAAATGTTTGTCAACGAAATCTTTGGGGGACTTCATCCTGATCGAAAACCCAAATCTTCCACTTTCAAGAACAAGTACAAATATGGAGAAATGCTTGTGGAAAAGAATATCACACTCTACTCTACTTGCGAGCATCATCTGCTTCCCATTGTCGGCAGGGCTCACATTGCCTACATATCAGGTGGAACGGTGGTAGGTCTTTCAAAAATGAACCGAATCGTCGATTATTACGCCAAACGCCCCCAAGTACAGGAACGCTTGAATATTCAAATCGTAAGAGAGCTTCAAAGGGTAATGAATACGGAAGATGTTGCCTGTGTCATCGATGCGAAACACCTTTGTGTAAATTCACGGGGCATACGCGATATTGAAAGTAGTACCGTAACAGCGGAATATGGCGGAAAATTCAAAGAAGAAGCGGTTCGTAGAGAATTTTTAGATTACATCAACCTTGACACCAATTTTTAATTGTTTGAGCACCCCATGCAATTGTATAAAAACCAATCCCTAAAAGTTTACAATTCCCTTTCCGGTAAAAAAGAAGTTCTTAAACCTTTAAATGAAGGCCATATTGGCATGTACGTATGTGGTCCGACCGTTTATAGTAATGTACATTTAGGCAATTGCAGAACTTTTATGTCTTTCGACATGATTTTTCGGTATTTAAAACATTTGGGGTATAAAGTACGGTATGTACGGAATATTACGGATGCTGGCCATTTGGTCGACGACGCCGAAGACGGTGAAGACAAAATTGCAAAAAAAGCACGGCTAGAGCAATTGGAACCCATGGAAGTGGTGCAACGATACACGGTAGATTTTCACAACATTCTTGAAAAATTCAATTTTCTACCACCTAGCATAGAACCTACAGCTACCGGACATATCATAGAACAAATCGAGATAATTAAACAGATTCTCGAAAAAGGATATGCATATGAAACAAATGGATCTGTTTATTTTGATGTAAAAAAATTCAATGAAGCTCACCTTTATGGAAAGCTCAGTGGGCGAAAATTAGAAGATATGATCGCGAACACCCGCGAACTTTCTGCCCAAGACGACAAGAGAAGTCCGCAAGACTTCGCACTCTGGAAAAAAGCCGAACCACAACATATTATGCGATGGCCTTCGCCGTGGGGCGATGGTTTTCCCGGTTGGCATTTGGAATGTACTGCGATGAGCACCAAATATCTTGGGGAAACTTTTGATATTCACGGCGGTGGAATGGATCTAAAGTTTCCGCACCACGAATGCGAAATAGCGCAGTCTGAAGCTAGCCACGGTCATTCACCCGTCAATTATTGGTTACATGCAAACATGTTGACCCTGAATGGAAAAAAAATGGCCAAATCCACTGGAAACAACATTCTACCGGGGGAAATTTTTTCGGGAGACAACAAAATTCTGAGTAAAGCCTTTTCTCCTTCCGTCGTACGATTTTTTATGATGCAGGCCCACTATACCAGTATTTTAGACCTGAGTAACGATGCACTTCTGGCATCCGAAAAAGGATACGGTAAATTGATGGATGCCATTGAAACCCTTAAAGGTTTAGATACCGGAAATAGTTCTGATTTTGCCATTTCCGAATGGAAACAGCAATGTTACAATGCCATGAACGACGATTTCAACACGCCGATTTTAATTGCCAATTTATTCGACGCCGTCAAGTACATCAACCTGATCAAAGAAGGAAAAAAAACCATCACTTCCGAAGACAAAGAAGCGTTGACCCAAATCATGGATGCCTTTGTTTTCGAAGTCTTAGGCTTGGAAAGCAAAAGTATGCACGCCAATGATTCAAGTAAGCTATCAGGCGTTGTAGCGCTTTTGATCGAATTACGTAACGATGCCAGGGCCAACAAAGATTTTGCTACTTCAGATAAAATACGTGATCAGTTGACGGCTTTGGGCATTCAATTGAAAGATGGAAAAGACGGCACCACATTTAGCGTTTCTTAGTCCGTTTTGCCTTTTAAATCCCAAAGGGCCTCATTTGAAATAGCTGCCGGCAATAGAAGAAGTTCAGAGTTTATGAAAAAAATACTCATAGCCCCTTTCGTTTTTTTGGTCAAATTTTACCAGTATGCAATTTCACCGTATACACCTGCTGCATGCCGCTACTCCCCTACTTGTTCCCAATACACGTTGGAAGCGCTTCAAAAACACGGGCTTTTTAAAGGTGGTTGGCTCGCGATAAAACGAATCTTCAGCTGTCACCCTTGGGGCGGAAAAGGATATGACCCGGTGCCATAGGGCATTTAATACACTTACACAGATTTTAGGTTAATTTTAACCATCAACCGTGCACTTTAAAAATTATAAACGGAATAACCCCACACCAATTTTATTATCTTTAGCGCCGTAAAATACACCATATGCACTTTTTAAGCTTTATCTGGAATCCGAACGAAACAATTTTCAGTCTCGGCCCTTTACAGATCAAATATTACAATCTCCTTTGGATCGTCGCCTTTGCGCTTGGGTGGTTTATTATGAAGCGAATTTTCACGAATGAAAAAAAGACGGTAGAACAGCTAGATTCACTTTTTATTTACACCGTGTTGGCCACCATGCTTGGCGCACGTTTAGGTCATGTTTTTTTCTATGACTGGCCTTACTATCAAAATCATTTAGCGGAAATACTATTACCCATACGGGAAAGTGCAGATGAAAGTTTATTCTTCGGATTGATAAAAGGGTACGAATTCACAGGTTTCACAGGATTGGCCAGTCATGGCGCCGCCATAGGAATCATCATCGGCATGTATCTCTATACGCGAAAATTTCCCGAGTTCAAAATGCTATGGATATTGGACCGTATCGTAATTCCTGTCGCTATTGGTGCCTTTTGTGTACGTTTGGGCAATTTTTTCAATTCGGAAATCAATGGTAAGACTACCGATGAATCTTTCATTTTTGCCACTAAGTTCGTTCGAGACTCAGATGACATGCATCCCGCCCAAGTTATGGGCATTACCCAAGAAAAATCGGTCCCTGCCGCTTACGACGCCCTGGTGAACAATCCGCAGTTTGCAGATTACTTGGCACAGATCCCTTATCGGCATCCTGCACAATTGTATGAAGGATTCTGCTATATCTTTGTTTTTTTAATCCTATACCACCTTTATTGGAAGACTGACAAGAAAAATAAGCCCGGTTATTTATTCGGTCTCTTTTTGGTATTGCTATGGACGGTACGCTTTTTCGTTGAATTCGTCAAAAAAAGCCAGGGCGGTTTCGAAGAATCTTTAGGACTCCTTTCCACCGGACAATGGCTGAGTATTCCATTTATAATCATAGGGCTGTATTTCATGTTCAGACCCAGTTCAATTACGGGTAAAAAGTAGATTGCCAACTTTATTCGGCCAATCCTTTTATTTTAAAACGAATATTATGACTATGAAACGCCCTAAAATAGCCTTGTATTTCGCTGCAATATCGATAAGCCTTCTGTCTTGTAAAGAAACTCCAAAAACGGCCATCAAGACCGAACCTGTCACCTTTGTAAAGGAAGGGGAGCTTACCCTATATCATACCGAAAATGACTCCGTATTGGCAGAGCTTGACATTGAAATCGCCGAAAGCGACTATGAAACCCAAACCGGTTTAATGTATCGAACTTCAATGGAAGCCAAACAAGGTATGCTTTTCATATTCCCAGATACCGCTATGCATTCATTTTACATGAAAAACACGCAGTTTCCATTAGATATTATTTTTATCGGAGATGATTTACGCATTGCCAGTTTCCAAGAAAACGCCGAGCCCTACAACCAGAAGGGGCTATCATCTAAAGTACCTATAAAATATGTTCTTGAAGTAAATGCCGGTATGGTAGCGGAATGGTCTTTGCAAGTAGGCGACAGCATTTCTTTCAAAAGACTTTAGCACCATGCATCTGTTGCTCGAGAATCAAGAAACGGAAAGATTACGGTTTCGAAAACTTAAGGCCTCTGATTTTAATTTATGGCTTCCGTTTCATGAAGACCCACGATCCTCGCAATACTGGGAAGGTCTACCTTCAGACCCAAAACAAGCCTGCAAAGAACAATTTGAACGTGTTTTTGAGCGGTATGAGAAAAAACTCGGCGGCATGAATGTTCTTATTCAAAAGAAGAATGAAGCCCTAGTCGGCCTGTGCGGGCTTTTAGTTCAAACCGTTGATGAAGTTTCGGAACTGGAAATAGGCTACTCGATCCTCCCCTCTTATTGGCGAAAGGGTTTCGCTTCGGAAGCCGCCCAGGCCTGTAAATCACATGCTTTAAAAAACAACCTCTCAGATTCATTGATTAGCATCATACATATCGACAACACTCCTTCTCAAAAAGTGGCTTTAAAAATAGGAATGCTAAAAGATAAGACAACAGTCTACAACAAAAATCCCGTGCACATTTTTAGAACCAATCCCAAAATCACATAATCTGAAACCGATCGAATGGGATCTTATCTTAATTTAAAATTCCCTAAGTTTCGCTTTTGCGATTTTCCGATAGAAGCATAACTTCGCAATTAAATCCATTGGTATGTCCCAAACAAAACATTGGGCTGTTTTTATCGATAATACCTCCGATAAAGGGTATTTAATTGACAGCCTCTTCAGTAATACTATTCCCGAGGGCTTCGAGGAACTTAAAGGAGCTACCGGCGCATTGTTCTCCAAATTAACGCTAGAAAAGTTTATTGATGAGGAAGACCGCCATGATACCAAAATTATCACCTCGGGTACGACCCAAAGTTTAAAAACTATGTCAAGTGGCGAACAGAAAAAGGCGCTTTTGAATTATATCTTGGGTGGTACCCCCCACTTTATCATCCTAGACAATCCTTTTGACAACTTAGATATTGCCTCCCAGAATAAACTTAAACAGCGTCTTGAGCATATTTCAGATACTACATCGCTACTTCAACTCATAAGTAGAAAAAAAGATTTATTGCCCTTTATCAACACTTTTGCAAGGCTCGAAAAAAGAACGCTGACATTTTACGATGATGCTGCCTCTGCCAACACTTCTCGAAATTCCATCAATTTCGAGGGAGCAATTCCCTTACCTAGCAAACGACTACGTTTCGACGGCGAAGTTCTCATCGACCTCAGGAATATCAATGTTTCTTATTCAGGAAATCCTATACTAAAAAATATCAATTGGAAGATAAAAAAAGGAGAGTTCTGGCAATTGGTAGGGAAAAATGGAAGTGGAAAAACTACCATTCTATCAATGATTACCGGTGAAAACCCAAAAGGATATGGACAAGAACTTTATTTATTCGGAATCAAGAAAGGAAGCGGGGAAAGCGTTTGGGATATCAAAAAACATATCGGCTACTTTACTCCTTCGATGACTGACAAATTCACTGGCTACCATAGCCTTGAACATATGCTGATTTCAGGTCTCAATGATTCAGTTGGACTGTATGTTCGACCTACAGAAATACAACTGAAACTTGCAAAACAATGGTTGACGTTAATAGATATGTGGCATATAAAAGACGTTCATTTTCATGACCTCACCATGGGTCAAAAACGCATGGTCATGTGTGTACGCGCCATGATAAAACATCCATTGTTATTAATATTAGATGAGCCCACAGCCGGTTTAGATGATCAGAGTGCAGCCATGTTCGTTGCCCTAGTCAATAAGTTCGCCAAAGAAAGTAATACGGCGATAGTGTTTGTCTCCCACAGGAAAGAAGAAAACCTCGATCCCGACCATATTTATGAACTCAGCACCACAAAGGAAGGCTCTAAGGGAAAAGTGCATTAAAAAATCCGTTTGAATTCAATAATGAAAATCAAACGGATTTTTATGTACTATATAATGTAAAAGGCTACTTTACGATTTTATCGGCATTGCCAGACAAAATCTTTTTCTTAATCGTGTCGAACATTACAGGTGTGGCGATAAACACAGATGAATAAGTACCCACGATTACACCAATTATCATTGCGAACATAAAGCCTCGAAGCGATTCACCACCAAAAACAAAGATGGTTAAAAGTACCACCAATGTGGTCATCGAGGTATTCAAGGTTCTACCTAATGTACTGTTGACCGCCGAATTAATATTCTCTCCCGATTTCCAACCCTTTTCCGAAACAATTTCTCGAATTCTATCAAATACTACCACCGTATCGTTCAGCGAGTATCCAATCACCGTTAGAATGGCTGCAATGAACGCTTGATCGATCTCCATATTGAAAGGCATTATATTACTGGTCAACGAAAAGATACCCAACACAATCAATACATCATGAAATACTGCCGTAACCGCTCCCAAAGAAAATTGCCATTTTCTAAATCGGAACAAGATATAAAGGAAAACAACGGCCAAAGATCCTAAAATAGCCAAAAACGCATTGTTTTTAATATCATCGGCAATAGTCGGCCCTACTTTTACCGATTGCAATATACCTATGGATTTGTCGGCACTTCCGACAACAAAGTCGTCGTACGATATACCACTCGGTAAATACTTCTGCAGGGCAGTATACAACTTGTCTTGAATTTCGTTATCAACTGCTATACCTTCAACATCAACCTTGTATGGTGTCGTAATTTTAATTTGATTGGCATCACCAAATTCTTTGACTTTGGTACCACTTCCAAAAACCTCATTAAGTTCTGATGCGATTTCCGAAGGATTAACTTCTTTTTCAAATCGAACTTGATATGAACGCCCTCCAATAAAGTCAACACCTTCCTGCAAACCATTAGTGGCCAACGAAAATATTCCAATACCTACCAATACAAGTGAAAATATATAAGCTATTTTTCGTTTGATCAAGAAATCGATATTGATACCTGTAAATAAGTTCTTGGTCAAATTGGTCGAGAAATCAAGTCTTCGCGTTTTTCCACTGATATACCAATCTACCAATAAACGGGTAATGAATATGGCCGTAAACAATGAGGTCAGAATACCTATCAATAAGGTAGTAGCAAAACCTTTAATCGGACCTGAACCAAATACGAACAAAATTAATGCCGTAAGCCCAGTAGTAATATTGGCATCTAGAATTGATGACAACGCATTACCGAAACCATCTGAAATAGCCTGTGATTTACCCTTGCCCTTGGCTAACTCCTCCTTAATCCGTTCAAAAATTAGAACGTTTGCATCAACCGACATACCGATGGTCAAAACGATACCGGCAATACCTGGCAAAGTCAATACCGCACTCAAGCTGGTCAACACTCCAAAAATCAATAGAATATTCAGCAATAAGGCGATGTCTGCAAAAAGTCCCGCCCTGCCATAATAGAAAACCATCCAGACCAAAACAACGGTCATGGCAATCAAAAAGGACCTAAAACCACTATCAATAGCTTCTTGACCTAGCGAAGGTCCAACAATTTCAGATTGAATTATTTCGGCAGATGCGGGCAACTTACCTGCACGCAAAACATTCGAGATATCTTTAGTTTCGTTTACTGTAAAGGTACCTGTGATTTCAGAACGACCACCGGAAATAGGACCGGTTGACACACCCGGTGCAGTGTATACCTTATTATCAAGTACAATTGCAATACCGGTTTTATTATTGTAAGCATCACCTGTTAAGTCTTCCCATTCTTTGGCACCCCTTGTATTCATGGTCATAGAGACCGCTGGTTTACTAAATTGATCAAAATCAGCTCTTGCATCGCTTACGACATCACCACTTATTCTGGGTACACCTTCACGATTCGACTTAAGCGCATAAAGATCAACAACTTCCGTATCTTCAGTAGAAGGACGCTCCCATAAGAATTTTATGAATTGGATATCACTCGGTATCAAGCGTTGTATTTGGGGCATACGTAAATAAGCTCCAACCTTGGCGGTATCTTTAATCGCAAATTTAGCTACGGCATGTTGGCTACCCGGGCCAGCAATTAAATCTAAAAGCGGGTTCACTTGACTTGCGAGATCCAAAGAATCCTGCGCTACATCTGAAAGCAAAGAATCCAACTCCGATTCTTCTTTCACAGGTGTCTCCACTGTCGCTGTGTCGATTAACGTCTTTAATTTCTCATTAGCAGAAATCAAAAAGTTTGAAATACTTTGGTTGCTAGAGCTGTAGGTTTCCCAGAATTCCAATTGTGCTGTACTGGATAATAAATCCTGAGCACGTGAAATATCCCGAACACCAGGTAATTCGACCAAGATACGACCTGAGTTTCCTTCTCTTTGAATATTAGGCTGGGTAACTCCAAATCCATCGATACGTTCACGTAAAACCTCGAAAGCCGACACTATAGATTCATCGACTTTGGTCTCAATAATTCTTTTGACAGTCGCATCATCGGCATCCATCGTCTGAATTTCATCGCTCAGACTCTTGGTAAAAAATATATCGGGCGATGCCAATTTCGTATCACCTTTGATTTTATCAAAAGCCTCAAAAAATAAATCCAGATATCTGTCATCACTACTCTTAGAAGCTAAATCAGCATCTGCAAGGGCTTTATTGAAAACCGGATTTTTAGTATTGTTCGCCAAACCTTTCAAAATATCCTTCACCGATATTTGTAAGGTTACGTTGATTCCCCCTTTAAGATCCAGCCCCTTGTTCAATTCCTTTTTCTTGGCCTCATCGTAGGTTGTATACCCGAATTGAGAATTGTGGCCAATGGAATCTAAATACCGCGCCTCTAGTGCTTCGCGCTCCGAGAGGTAACCCTCGGAGGTATCAGCTATGCGACTTATCGCAAAGGCCTCAGCCTCATTTTCGACTTTATTGGTAATAAAAGTATAGGATAGTTGGTAGATACTTACTAGCCCGAACAAGAAAGCAAAAAGCTTTATAAGTCCTTTATTTTGCATGGATTGTATTTATTACGTGTATGCTTTTTCTAACAGCGTGCAAATATATGATTTTCCCTTAGGATTTAACAACATATTTACAAGTTATTGTAAAACACAAACATCCGCTAACCATAAAGCCAGGCGGATGTTTTTATATTAAGGTAAAGGGATGCCTCGGATTATACCTCTAGCAAGCCGTTAGTTTTCTTCACTCCCGCAGCACTTTCCTGCATCTTATTTTTCTCGGCATCACTTAAAGGTACGTCAACGATTTTTTCAATTCCGTTTCTCCCTAAGATTACCGGAACACCGATACAAATATCATTCAGACCGTACTCACCTTCTAAAAAAGTAGAACAAGGAAACATTTTCTTTTGGTCGCAAGCTATGGCCTGAACAAGGCCCGAAACAGCTGCCCCTGGTGCGTACCATGCACTTGTACCCAATAGTTTGGTAAGTGTCGCCCCACCAACTTTGGTATCTGCGGCAACTTGGTCTAAACGCTCATCGGATAAAAACTCGGTAACCTTAATACTATTCCTCGTAGCATGCGAAACCAAAGGAACCATACCTGTATCGCTATGCCCGCCTACAACCATACCGTCAACATCGGAAATGGGAGCCTCTAGGGCTTCGGCAAGCCGGTATTTAAATCGAGCACTATCAAGGGCCCCACCCATACCTATAATCTTATGTTTGGGCAAATTAGTTGTCTTGTGTACTAAATATGTCATCGTATCCATAGGATTGCTGACGACGATTAAAATAGCATCGGGGGAGTGTTCCAATAAACTTGATGACACCGTTTTCACAATTCCTGCATTAATTCCAATCAACTCTTCGCGCGTCATTCCTGGTTTGCGAGGTATTCCTGAGGTTATCACAGCGATATCGCTTCCTGCTGTTTTCGAGTAGTCGCTCGTTACTCCCGTTATTTTGGTGTCAAAACCGTTTAATGATGCGGTCTGCATTAAATCCATCGCCTTTCCTTCGGCATAACCTTCTTTGATATCGAGCAAAACGACTTCTGAAGCAAAATTTTTAATAGCAATATACTCGGCGCAACTTGCACCAACAGCACCTGCACCTACAACAGTAACTTTCATATGTTTAAATTTTAGTATTTGATCATTTTGAATAGGAACAAAAATACATATTCTTTACTTAATCGTGCGTCCGAAATACGGATTAATCTCCTCATAAAAAGGCATTTTTAAAATTCGACGAGTTGCAAATATATTTAGACGAATGACATTAACGGTCAGATGAGTAGACATAATGTTAAAGAAAACGACGCTTCAACGAAGAAAAACAAAATTATTGGTAGTACATCGAATAATAGCAATACCTCTTGACTGTTATGCGTTCATATTTAGAAGCCCAAATAAGAAAAAACCTACAAAATGAAAAAAGCATTTTCATTTCTTGCTATCATAACAATCATATCATTGAGCAACTGTTCACGTATAGCTGAAAACAACGACCCTGTAATCGGAATATGGACCAATAACAGCACCACAATAAGTGGCAAGTCTGAAAATCGAACGATACGCTCTGAATGGATTTTCAACGATGCCTATCTTGGAAGGTACCAGATTATTGAAGGGGGAACCATTACCACGAAAACTGATTTTGAGTGGGTCGAAATCGACGGGGTTTACACCATAACCTATCCAGGACTGGAAAAAGCTGATGACATTGCTATTTTAAAAAAATCTTCTAAAGGCGAGCAATTGGAAGACGTCGATGGAAATGTTTTGGCAATAAGAGAATAAAACACTAAAGATAAAAACCCCGAGGCAGCGTCCGTCATAAATGACGGGCAAACCTTGGGAATTGGAACCAAAAACCGTGTTTTCGCACGGTTTTTTTTGTATCCATCATGGAACATATATATAACTCATACTCCATTCAAAAACCCTAAAGAATTAGAAACATTGTACTATTTATCACATATAGGGTACCGAAGACTCTATAAATATTTGCATATTTAATAATTACTTAGATATTAGCATTTCGATTTTTAGTACATTCATGGATCAACCAACTTTTAAGACCATGAATAAATTACGATATCTTTCTCCACTACTAATACTCTTCATCGTCTGTTGCAAAAATCGACAAAATCCTGAAAAGAAAATCATTGTTCAGGCAACTGCTGAATCTAAATATGGGTGCGCACCCCAAGTTACCGATGCCACTTGGTATACAAAAAACAATAAAGCACCACTATTCGATGGTTTGAACGCCGTACACTACCCTATAACCACCCAAAACAGTGAAGTTCAAAAGTACTTTGACCAAGGCCTACTTTTGGCTTACGGTTTCAATCATGCAGAAGCGGCAAGATCCTTTTATTATGCAACAAAATTAGACCCCGATTGCGCCATGTGCTATTGGGGATATGCGTATGTACTTGGCCCAAATTACAATGCCGGCATGGAAGACGATAATTACCAACGGGCTTATAAGGCTATAAAAATGGCCAACGAGCTAAAAGACAATGCGACCGCTAAAGAAAAGGCCCTTATCACCGCGATGACCTATAGGTATGCAGAAAAACCAGTGGAAAACAGAGATGAACTTGATCTCGCCTATTCCGATGCCATGAAAAAAGTAAGTGCTGCCTATCCTGACGATACTGAAATCAACACCATTTACGCAGAATCAATAATGAACCTACACCCTTGGGACCTATACGACAAAAATGGTCTGCCCAGGCCATGGGCATTAGAAATCGAAAATCTTTTGGAAAAAATCTTAGCCATAAACCCGAAGCATCCTGGCGCAAACCACTTTTACATTCATGCCGTAGAAATGTCAGACACACCGGAACGCGCCTATCAATCAGCAAAAGTATTTGATGACGGACTAGCTTCCGGAGCTGGCCATTTGGTGCATATGGCCTCACACGTCTACATAAGAACCGGTGATTACCATAAAGGAACTCTAGCCAACATTAATGCCATTGCGGCAGACAGTACATATGTCACCAAATGCCACGCCCAAGGTGCGTACCCCTTGGCATACTATCCACACAATTATCATTTTTTGGCGGCAACGGCAACTTTAGAAGGCAATAGCAAATGGGCCATGATCGGAGCCCATAAGGTTTCAGAGCACGTGCATCCTGATATTATGAAAGAGATCGGTTGGGGAACCCTTCAACACTATTATGTTATTCCTTATTATGTCGCCGTAAAACTTGGTCAATGGGATGCCATACTTGACATGAAATTAAATTCATATAATTTGCCATACATCCAAGCCATACAGCATTATACCGAAGGAATCGCTCATCTAAGAAAAAATAACCTTCTCAAGTCAAAAGAATCGTTGTCGAAACTTGATAAGCTCAAAAGCAATGAAACGCTTAAGGAAGTAACAATTTGGGATATTAATTCAACCTCCGATTTGGTCAACATAGCGCAAAAGGTACTTTTAGGGGAAATTATGGCCGAAGAAGGAAAATTTGCGGCAGGTATTGCGGTCTTACAGGAAGCAGTCGCCTTGGAAGACCGATTAAACTACAACGAGCCTCCCGATTGGTTTTTCTCTGTACGGCATCATTTAGGCGCTGTTCAAATAGAAGCGGGACTTTACACCGATGCCATACAAACGTATCACAAAGATTTAGAACGTTTACCCAAAAACGGATGGGCCCAACATGGTCTAAAATTGGCATATGAAAAACTTAATGATCATGAAAAGGCCGCTCAAATGAAATTATTATTGAAAAAAAGTTGGGCAACAGCTGATATAGAAATTTCTGGCTCCCGAATCAAATAATATTATAAAAATCAAAAACCCAACGATTAAAATCGTTGGGTTTTTGCTTTTAAAAGGCATCCTAAAATGTAAAAATATTAGGTGTCAATATTGGCATATACTGCATTCTTCTCGATAAACTCTCTACGAGGCGGCACTTCATCCCCCATTAACATAGAAAAAACACGATCGGTTTCTGTAGCATTATCAATGGTTATCTGTCTCAATGTTCGAAAATCAGGATTCATCGTAGTGTCCCACAATTGCTCTGCATTCATCTCTCCAAGACCCTTGTATCGTTGTATACTAACACCACCGCTGTAACTATCGGCAATTTCGTCACGCTCTTTATCACTCCATGCATATCGCTTTTTGGTCCCCTTCTTCACCAAATATAAAGGCGGGGTCGCAATATAAACGTGCCCACCCTCAATGAGCTCCCTCATATAACGAAAGAAGAAGGTCAATATCAGTGTTTCAATATGGCTACCATCAACATCGGCATCACACATGATAACCACCTTATGATAGCGCAATTTTTCAAGATTCAACGCTTTACTATCATCTTCGGTACCAATAGTTACCCCCAATGCGGTATATATATTCTTAATCTCCTCATTCTCAAATACCTTGTGCTGCATCGCCTTTTCAACATTGAGTATTTTTCCTCTCAAGGGAAGAATCGCCTGAAAATTACGGTCCCTACCTTGTTTGGCCGTACCCCCTGCCGAATCTCCCTCAACGAGAAATACCTCACAAAGTGTTGGGTCTTGTTCAGAGCAATCGGAGAGTTTTCCTGGCAAACCACCAATACTCATCACCGTTTTACGCTGAACCATTTCACGTGCTTTGGTAGCGGCATGTCGGGCTTGTGCGGCCAAAATCACTTTTTGTACAATGACCTTGGCATCATCAGGATGTTCTTCTAGATAATTGGTCAACATTTCTGAAACTGCCTGTGAAACAGCAGATGAAACTTCCCTGTTTCCCAATTTGGTTTTAGTCTGTCCCTCAAATTGTGGCTCGGCAACTTTAACCGAAACAATTGCGGTCAACCCCTCTCTAAAATCATCTCCCTGTACCTCAAATTTTAGTTTATCCAACATTCCTGAAGCATCGGCATATTTCTTCAGTGTAGTCGTAAGGCCCCTTCGAAATCCCGATAAGTGTGTTCCCCCTTCATGGGTATTGATATTATTTACATAGGAATGTAGGTTCTCAGTATACGATGTATTGTAAATCATCGCCACCTCTACGGGAATATCGTTCTTCTCCCCTTCCATAGCAATAACACTCTGAATCAATGGCTCTCGATTCCCATCAAGAAACTTGATGAATTCCTTTAGTCCTTCATCAGAATAAAATGTTTCACCAACAAATTCTCCTTTCTCGTCTTTTTGACGTTTATCCGTAATACTTATGGTAACCCCCTTGTTCAAGAAAGACAACTCACGCATACGATTAGCCAAGGTCTCGTAGCTAAATTCTGTTGTCTGGGCAAAAATGGTATCGTCGGGATGAAAAGTAACCTCTGTACCACGGTCTGTCGTTTCCCCCGTACTTTTCACAGGATACATGGCCTTACCTCGTTCGTACTCTTGCTCCCAAATTTTACCGTCTCTATGTACCGTGGCTTTTAAATGATTGGAAAGTGCATTAACAACCGAAACCCCAACACCATGCAGACCCCCGGAAACCTTATAAGAGTCTTTGTCGAATTTCCCACCAGCACCAATCTTGGTCATAACCACCTCTAATGCAGAAACACCTTCTTTCTTATGCAGATCTACCGGAATACCCCTACCATTATCACGTGTGGTAATTGAATTATCTTCGTTTATTACGACACTTATCGTATCACAGTGCCCGCCCATAGCCTCATCGATAGAGTTATCGACAACTTCATAGACCAAATGGTGCAACCCTCGCACCCCAACATCACCAATATACATTGATGGTCGCATGCGAACATGCTCCATTCCCTCAAGGGCCTGAATACTATCGGCAGAATACTTATTCTTTTTTGGTTCCTCGTTTTTTGCTTCTTCGCTCATAAATTAAAGGTTGTTTTCATTCTAATTTTGGCAATCTAGCAAATATACGCAATACCCTATGAAATATAGGTCTTTGGCTTTTTTTTAACCTTGAAGTTATCAACAATAAATGTGGAAAATATACTGTCGTATTATACACCGAAATCAATAGTTTCTATAAAAGAAAACCCCTATTAAAAAATAGGGGTTTTATATCATTTAAATTAGCGCTACCAGAGCTTCGCTTGTCTACCTGCTACTTCTCATATGCATCGGTATGCACTTTGGCTACCGCCCGACCCGATGGATCATTCATATTCTTGAACGCTTCGTCCCACTCCAAGGCGATCTTAGTGCTACAGGCTACAGATGCCTCTTGCGGAACACATAGAGCGGCAGCATCGGAAGGGAAATGTGATTCAAAAATCGTACGGTAATAAAACTCCTCTTTTGAGGTCGGAGTCTGAAGTGGAAAACGAAACTTGGCATTGGCCAATTGTTCATCTGTCACTTCTTCATTGACCAATTCTTTCAAGGTATCGATCCAACTATACCCTACGCCATCAGAGAATTGTTCTTTCTGTCTCCATGCCACGCTCTCTGGAAGCATATCTTCAAAAGCCTTGCGCACAACCCACTTTTCCATGCGCTCCCCATTGATCATCTTATCTTTAGGGTTAATACGCATAGCAACATCCATAAACTCTTTGTCTAAAAAGGGCACCCTACCTTCAATACCCCAAGCTGCCAATGATTTATTGGCCCTAAGACAATCGTACATATGCAATTTGCTCAATTTACGTACAGTTTCTTCATGAAATTCTTTATCGTTGGGTGCTTTATGAAAATAAAGGTATCCTCCAAAAAGCTCATCGGCACCCTCACCGGAAAGCACCATTTTTATACCCATTGATTTAATGACTCGGGCCATTAAATACATCGGGGTAGAAGCCCTTATTGTAGTAATATCATACGTCTCCAAGTTATAAACAACATCTTTAATCGCATCTAAACCTTCTTGTATCGTAAATTTAATCTCATGGTGCACCGTGCCGATATGATCTGCTACTTTCCGAGCTGCTGCTAAATCGGGAGATCCTTCCAACCCCACAGAGAAAGAGTGTAATTGCGGCCACCAAGCATCAGTTGTATCATCTGATTCGATACGCTTTTGTGCATATTTTTTTGCAATGGCAGAAGTCACAGAGGAATCAAGCCCTCCGGAAAGCAACACGCCATAAGGCACATCTGACATCAATTGTCTATGTACGGCAGCCTCTAAAGCTTCTTTTATCTTTTGAATACTGGTTTCATTTTCTTTAACCGCATCATATTCCATCCAATCTCGGGAATACCATTTTTTTAGCTCACCATCTTTACTATGCAGGTAATGACCTGGAGGAAAAAGCTCAATTTTTGTACAGGTACCTTCCAAAGCCTTGAGCTCAGAGGCCACATAAAAGGTTCCGTTCTGGTCCCATCCCATATACAAAGGAATGATACCCATATGATCTCGAGCTACAAAATATTCATCCTTCTCGGCATCGTAAATGGCAAAACCAAAAATACCGTTCATTTCATCAATAAAATCAACTCCCTTTTCTTGATACAATGCCAAAATGACCTCGCAATCCGATTCCGTACGGAAATCATATCTTCCCTCAAATTGCTTTCGAAGCTCTCTATGATTATATATTTCACCATTGGCGGCAAGTACCAATTTATTATCAGGACTGAACAATGGCTGCTTTCCTGACGCAGGATCAACAATTGACAACCTTTCATGAGCTAAAATAGCTTTATCATCTGCATAAATCCCACTCCAATCCGGACCTCTATGTCTTACTTTCTTCGACATTTCGAGTAACTGAGGCCTTAAAACTTCGGTACTTTCCTTTACATCAAATGCACATACAATTCCACACATAACCTATTTTTTATTTCAAATGAAAGACAAAGATGCTATTAAAGTTTCAATTAGAAAACATAAATAAACATTTAGGCTTCATATTAAAACTTAATATGACTATAAAATTATAAAACATAAGAAAAAACATCAACAATTGACAAAATTAATCTAGTATGTAAGCTAGATAAAATTTAACGACTTTTTAGTAAATAGTATATGGAATACTACTTAGTTTTAGCAAAATCAAAAATAGAGATTATGAAAAATTTACTTACAATTACTACCCTGATTATCACCCTAGTATGTTTTACCGAAACGAATGCTCAAAAGTTCAACGGGCTTGATAAAAGTCCGATGGATATGGCTACCTATCCATCTAGTTATAAAGAACCTGTTAAAGTTGTTCGTGTCACCTATAGCCGACCTCAGCTAAAAGGCCGTACCCTTTCTCAACTTGCACCTAATGGAAAAGTTTGGAGAACCGGAGCCAACGAAGCTGCTGAAATCACATTCTACAAAGATGTCGTTTTTGGAGGAGAATCAGTAAAAGCAGGAACTTATGCCCTTTTTACCATACCTGGCGAAAAAGAATGGACTTTTATACTGAACAGTAACTTGAACCAGTGGGGAGCCTATTCTTATGACGAGGATGCTGATGTTGCACGTGTTAAAGGCAGTGTTAGTTCGAGCGGCGAATCATTAGATGCATTTTCAATTGCATTTGACGAGGCCAATGGTGGAGCCACCATGTTAATGGGCTGGGACAAAGCAAGAGCTTCTTTGCCCATCAAATTTTAAATTCCAACAAAAAAAAACTAAACGAGTAGTAACAAAAAATCGGCCGTCTAAATGTTAGACGGCCGATTTATTTTTATGTAAAAAAGTACCTAAACCATACTTCGCAAGATGCTCTAGATACTATATAAAAATAACCTTTATTGGGGTTGCGCTTTTCTCTTGCCCTCTATTTTAAAAACACCTTCGGAAGAAGAACTTTCACCTGAAAGCTTATCACCGACAGCCCTTAATGTCACCCCTACCTTGCTCCCCTCAATTTGTAGGTCGAAGGTTATTTTATTTTGCGCTACTTTAATATTTTGACCGTGTATGGTATCATTATTAACATGAACTTCTACTATGTATACGCCATTCTCTTCGGAGATATAAAGAGCGCCCCGACTGTATTCATAAGCCACATCGGCAATAGTGTAGAGCCAGCGCCCGACAACATCATTCTTATTGACAGGAACGTTATTTTCCAAATGGCTGTTTTCCCTTATATCGAGCTCTTTGGCCTGTAGTGTTACCAAACCCGAGCAAATCAATAAAAAAGCAGCAAATAATTTTTGTAACGTAGCATTTGAAAATTTTCGTTTCATAGGCTGTAATTTACCGAAATCGCTATCGAATTTCACAGGGTTCAAATTAACTACTTTGAAAACGTTCAGAACTTAGGGTTTATTACCCAGCGGATAGACTTTTTGTTCCGCTGATATTTAGAACGCCGGCCGATGAAGTGCTTGTTCCCGAAATCTTACTGCCATTTGCGGTAAGCACCACTGAAACGCTTTCCCCCTCAACCTGAACCTTAAAACTGATTGTATTTTTCTTTACCGAAACATTTTCACCAAGCATGGTAGCGTTGCCCACTTGTATTTGAACCTTGTAACCGTTATCTTCTTTGATAATCAATAAAAATCCTTTTTTGTAGCCCTCGGGCGCATCTTCAACGGAATAGGCCCAACCACCTGAAAGGTTGTCTTTTAAAACAGTCGTACCGTAGGAAAACATTCCATTCCCAGAATCAGGCGTATTAGCGTGTACCGAAGTATTTAGAAAAATTGTTGCCAACACTACAATGCCTAACGATTTCATTATGATATTTTTCATTTTACAATATGTATAGGGTTAGTATTCATCTCTAAATATAGAAATTTGTAGTTGTTATTCAAAAATCATGCTAGAACTGAATTACCCGTTATTTATTTGAACGTGAATGTTTTTTCTCTTTTATCTTAACATAAATGAGCTTATTTCGTCCGCGTGAATCTTCACGACGTTCTACTTCAAAATTAGCTATGGCCCCAATTAAAGGGGTCAACTTCTGAAAACCATAATTCCGAGAATCGAAATTGGGCTGCTTTTTCTGCAACAGACTTCCAACATCACCCAAGAAAGCCCAGCCATCATCTTCCGCTACATCTTCGATCGTACTTGAAATCAACTTAATTTCTTTGGCAGTAATCTTATCCACATTGCTTTTAGGTGTCGATTTACGAAGAGTGTTTTCTGTAGTATCTTCTTCAGATTGGTTTTTTAAAATCTCAATATAAATAAATTTATCACAGGCTACGATAAATGGATTGGGTGTTTTCTTCTCACCGATACCAAATACTTGCATGCCCGCTTCCCGAAGGCGTGTTGCCAAACGCGTAAAATCACTATCACTACTTACGAGACAGAAGCCGTCGACCTTTCCCGAATAGAGAATATCCATAGCATCAATGATCATGGCCGAATCCGTAGCATTTTTGCCTGCCGTGTAGCCGTATTGCTGAATAGGCGTAATGGCATTCTCTAAGAGCACATTTTTCCATTTGCCCAATCGCGGGTTGGTCCAGTCTCCATAAATGCGTTTAATGGTGGGATTGCCATATTTGGCGATTTCCTCCATCATCTCTTTTACATAAGCCGACGGAATGTTATCACCATCAATCAATACCGCTAAATTTAAATCCATGATTTATTTTGATTTTCACGCAAGTTACGGGGTTTTTGGGTAAATTGTCTCTACTCAGCTAGAATACTGAGGTCAATTTTGTGGATGTGTTGTGTTGTGTTGTGTTGTATTGGAAAATTTGATATGCGATTAAAAAAACTTTCCTAAAAACCAAATCAATTTCTTGCTACCAAGTCATTGTGGATTATTGGCTTTTATTGAAGCAATGCCCAAAAACACTAAAAAGACCAGCCCTAAATACCCAAGCGGGCGGTACGAATCAAAAGTAGAGAAGCAAAGACTGAAGAGCGTTGGAGCCAAAGCGCTCGCCAATATTAAAAATGACATAACCTTACCTGTAATTGCGCCTAAATTGGTGCGTCCAAAAAATCGAGGCCATACAATCGTATTAAGTACCGCAAAAAAACCGCCCATAATTCCAAACCCTCCAACCAAAAAAGGTATTCCGATGACTGATGGCAAAAACAACAAGCCAACCGATGCCAATAATCCTCCAAAGATCATCAAGTACAAATACAGTTTTAAATGCAGATAATCACTTAAAAAATTGAATACGGTAGATACCGTTACCGCCACAACGGACCCGGGTAGAAAAATCGAAATTGCATCTTCTTTCGGAAAGCCCTCACTTCCAAAAATAGAAACCACATGAAAAGTAAGTCCGGTTATAAAAAAACTATTGAATGCCAATATAAGGCCATACATCCAAAAAGCTCTAGTACCTTTGGCCTGAGAAAGATTGTATTGAATGGTTTCAGTAGTGGTGCCGGTATCGGTTGCTTTTGAAGTGTTTGTTCCATCGGGCACAAAACCATAATCTTCCGGTCTGTTTTTGTACAATTGCAATACAAGAAATGCAAAAACAAGCAGCCCCAGTGCCATAATCCGCCAAGCCCCCTGCCAACCATTGCCTTCAATCAGGGCATTTATCCATAGTGGAGATGAAGAAAAACCAAAGGAAAGTGCCACACTACTAAAGGCGTTTACTTTTCCCCTATTCTTATCGAACCAAATCATAATCATATTCCTTGACGCCATGGTCAGCACGCCTTGACCGGCAAACCGGAGCATAAAGAATAACACGGTCATGATAGTAAAAGGCACCACCCATGTATCTTGGTTCATCAACTGCTTGACAAAATTACTCATTTGCACCGACCATGAGCACAACACCACGGCAAGTGCCAATACAATTGCCGCGAAAAAGGCTACATATCGTGCACCGTAACGATCAAACCAAACACCGGCCCTGCTGATTATCAAAGAACTTACTATAGTGCCGATCATATACGCATTGCTGAACTGGTTTCTTGAAAGCCCCAATGCATCTTTTACGGGGTCGGTAAAAACCGATACACCAATAGTCTGCCCGGGAATACTGGCCCAAATACCAATGGTTCCTATTAACAGCACTACATAGCCGTAAAAAATCGGACTTTTGACAGGTTTTACAATTGAAAAACGATCGGAACTAACCATAATTTAAAGAAAGGGGCAAAGGTAATGGTTTAGAGTGATGCAATCTTGTACAACTTGAGCTTATTCCGAAAAAGATGGCCAACCAAAAACTAGACTTTTGGCCATACTAAACCCTAAAAAAAGCTTATAACCACCCTCTTGGTTATTCCACATTGTATATATGCCCTGTCTTTACTAAGTTTGATACCGTTTTAAAATTTAAATACTTATGAACACAATAATTCGCCCCCTCCTATTTACTGTATTTTTTGCTTTTGTCACAACTTCGAACCTGTGGGCACAAGAACAAAAAAGGGAATATTACCAGCTCAAAACGTATACTTTAGCCAATGAAAAACAAGAGAATGCAACCGACACCTATTTAAAGTCGGCATATTTACCGGCACTTAAACGAATGGGCATCGACGCCGTTGGCGTATTTAAGGTACGCCCAACCAACTATGTAGCGGCGAACAAAATATATGTTTTGATTCCTTTTAAATCTTTTGATCAGTTTGAAAAATTGGATGAGAATCTTGCCAATGACAAGGCTTATCAATCGGCTGGTTCAGCATACATCAATGCAGCCCACAACAACCCTCCCTACGAACATTTCACCTCAACGTTTATGCGTGCCTTCGCCGATATGCCTTCAATGAAAGCATCTGAGGTAAAAGGCCCAAGAAAAGACAGGGTATACGAACTGCGCAGCTACGAATCACCTACAGAATCCCTTTATTGGAGGAAAGTGGATATGTTCAATGCGGGCGGGGAAGTTACCCTCTTCGACAGCTTAGGATTTAATGCCGTTTTTTATGCCGAAGTGCTTTCTGGGGATCGAATGCCAAATCTGATGTATTTAACAACGTTTACGGATCAAAAGAGCAGGGACGAACATTGGGATGCATTTTTTTCTGCCCCAAAATGGAAAGAGATATCAGCTATGCAAAAGTACAAGAACACGGTTAGTAAAGCCGATATCTTACTCCTTTACCCTACCGAATATTCCGATTATTAACTAGTATTGAGTCGGCCGTCTGGTAATAACAAAAGTCACCCGCCGGTTTCGCTGTCGTCCGTACGTTGTATCGTTTGCAGCTACCGGCCTCGACCCTCCGAATCCGCGCCACTTTATTCTATGTGGCGCCACTCCTAATCTTATTAAATATGCTGCCACTGCCTTGGCACGATGCACTGAAAGTTGTTGGTTATAAGCCTCAGCACCTACATTATCGGTATGCCCATCAATTGTAATTTGCAATGATGAATCATTCTTCAAAAGAATAAATAGTTTCTTAATATCGGCTTTTGCCGATTCTAACAATTGAAAGGTATCGAATGGAAATAGAATGTTTGGAAAAACATGTGTTTTATCCAACTCCAAAGACCCTGAATCTAAAACAGTTGTTGCAGGAGGTGTATCAACGGTATTTACCGCAACCATATCGATGTAATAATAACTTCCTTGTTTAGTCTCTTTTTTGGTTTTAAAGCGCCGTGTTCGATTATTGTTTTTAAAATTTCCCAAGGTTAAATATTTTTCCGTGCCTTTGGCCACGAACTGTGTATGTACCAAAACCCAATCTTTGGTGTCTGAATAAAAATTGGAACACCCGATTTCTAAATAATTATAAGCGTTGTCCTTAATTTTGTACAACTGTCTTTTAGAAAGCTCCTTTTTTATAGGCATGTACAACTTTTCGTCTGAAAATAGAATCCCGAATTCCTTTATAGCAAAGGCTGACCGTTCTGCCAAACTCACATAGAACGATATGCGATATTTTTTTCCTTTAACTAAAGTGTTGGTCAACTCACCTTGCAAGTACTCTCGATAATCATCGGGAGCATATAAGTAAAACCCAGCATAGCCTTCTCCGAAACTAGGGTGTTGCCTGCCATTGAAGTTTTCAGGAGCACCCATTTCGGCACTACAAATATTAAAATAGTCGGTCGAACCGTTAGTGGGAATGGACCAAAAAAGTAAATCGTCATCAAAATTCCCCAATCTTTTCGGGCAGCTTTTAAAAAACTCGAAACTAGGGTTTCGAACCAGGTTTTGAGATGGGCCCTCTACCGCATTAAGCAAACAAACCGCGCAAATGAGATGTTTTATGGAAAATAGCACTGTAAAAATCTTAAGGGATCTAAAAATAGACATTTCAAAACTGAATTCGGTAGCGCCTAAAGTAGCATTGCTATAAAATAACTTTAGATTTAGAAATAGGAAAACCTATTTTATCAATTTGCTGGGAGGAAAACCAAATTGCTTTTTAAAGCAGCGACTGAAATACAATGGATCATTGAATCCGATTAAATTGGTTACTTCGGAAACATTATATTTTTTTGTTTTTAATAGTTGGGCCGATTCCTTTAGACGAATCGTTCGAATAAACTCATTGGGCGCCAAATCGGTAAGTTCTTTGATTTTTCGATATAATTTGGATGAACTCATACCCAATTCACTGCACAAAAAACTAGTACTCATTTCAGCATTGCCGATGTCATCGTGTATCAATTGGGTCACCTTGGCCATAAATTCTTCATCTACAGGCGAATGTGTCAAGGTATTCACTTCACTTTCAACTTCATCTGAAAATCTACTTTTTAGCGCTCTGCGCGACTTAACGATATTTTCGATTCTAGTCTTGAGCAAAGCTGGATCAAAAGGCTTTACCAAATACCCATCGGCGCCCGAACTGTAGCCTCTAATTTTATCATCATTGTCTGAAAGGGCAGTCAATAGTATTACCGGAATGTGGCTGATATCGGCATCATTCTTCAGTGCGTTGCAAAACTGAAGGCCATCCATTACCGGCATTAAAATATCGGCCACACATATGGCCGGCTTAAACTTGCGGCATAGTTCAAGTCCTTTTTTACCATTTTCAGCCACAAAAACCTTATAATAATCCGATAAATAATCTACCAAGTAATTGCGCAATTCTGCATTGTCTTCAATGACCAATATATGTTCTTGTGTGTCATCGCCCCGAATGATTTTCTTTGCCGCTATTAATTGAGGTGATTCTTCCAAAATCTGATTTTGCCCATATTCAAAGACTTCTTCGTCTGTATATGAACTTCGGTCAACCGGAATTTGCACCGTAAACACACTTCCCTTGTTGGGCGCACTCTGAACTTCTATTGTTCCTCTATGTAGTTTTATTAATGCCGCCACTAAAGACAAGCCTATACCAGACCCCGTATTGTTTTCTTTACTATTCGGTGCTTGATAAAACCGACCGAAAATTTTTTGTTGGCTTGCTTGAGGAATTCCAATACCATCATCGCTTACCTCGACAAACAACATCGACTTTCCTTTTTCCGTTTTTAGACTCACGAAAAGATCTACATGACCGTATTTATGAGTAAATTTCAATGCATTCGATAGCAGGTTATAAAGCATCTTATCGTATTTATCACGGTCAATATAACCTCCAATATTTTCATTTTCAGAGATAAGATTAAAATGGATTTTCTTGTCATCTGCCAATTCTTCAAAGGAGCGAAATGTATTATTGGTATGTAAAAGAATATCGGTCTGCGTCACTTTTAATTGCAACTCACCAGATTGGGCCCTTCTAAAATCCAGCACTTGGTTGACCAGATTTAAAAGCCTGTTGGCATTTTGATGTATCAAGTTAAACCTGCTTTGATGAAAATAGCTTGCAGAATCCTTGCCTTCTTCGATCAACTGCTTCGCAGGGCCCAAGATCAGTGTAAGAGGTGTTCTCAGTTCATGGGATATGTTGGTAAAAAAGCGTAATTTCTCGTTGCTTAGTTTTTCGTCCCTTTCCCGTTTTACTTTTTCCATCAACAATTGTTGCTTTAATTGTCTACGGGCCTTCAAGTGCTTTCGTACCAAATAAAAAAAGAATGAGACTACCAGCAAAAACAGTAACAGCGCTTTATAAGTCAACCAAAACGGAGGAAGTATTTCGATGTCATAAGCCGAAATCTCGCTCCATACCCCATGACTGTTCATTGCTTTGACCTTAAAGACATAATCACCAAAAAAGAGGTTGGTATATTGCACAGTACGTTGTCGTATGTCAACCGTATTCCACTTCTCATCAAACCCTTCCAAGATGTAACTATACTTATTAAAACGCTCATTGATATATGATGGACTAGAAAATGAAAGCGAGAAATTCTTATTTCCATTTTCAAGTACCAACTTGTGGCTTTGATTAAGGTCTGTAGCCAGTATCTTTTGACCATTCAATATGCCCCCCACTTCGATATCAATATTTTGAATCTTCACATTGGTTATCATGGGAGGTGGCGACAGCTCATTATCAATCAAGTCATTCGGCGAAAAAAATATAATTGCATTTTTGCCACCCAAATAAATATGTGCATCATCAGCATAATAAAAACCGCTGAGACTGAATACATCCAAACGATTGCCGCTATCGGTATAATACACTTTCAATTCATTAGAAACAGTGTTATAACGGGCTACTCGATTATTGTTCATATTAAGCCATAAATTACCTGCCGTATCAGCAACAGCATCTGTAATCCATCTGCCATATAATTCATCGGAAACCAGGGCAGGAACAAAACTATCTAAGCCCGCATCATAATAATCGAGTCCCTTTCTGGTGGCCGCCCAAATTTTTCCGGAAGAATCAATTACAATATCGCTAACATTATCATGCGATAACCCCGATCCGGCCTCTCCTTTAACCTCATAAACCTTTATTTTGTCATTTAGCGGGTCGTGGTGCAAAACCCCTGTTTGGGTGGCATACCAAATTTTGCCGCTACTGTCGACTATGATTTGATTGATATAACGCAGGGGCAATAAGATGCCTTCCATTTCTTGAGGTCTCAATGTTTCCAAGTCAATAACGACCGCCCCCTCTCCATGGGAACCTATTATCATGGTATTGTCATCGAGTTCGGCAAAAGCTAAAATGGGTGACGACTTAAAACCAACATCAAAAACAACAGCGCTATTTGACTGGTAGTCGTATCTTAAAACTTGTCCGTTCCAAAGACCGCAATAAAACAATCGACCGTCATTGGAAAATATACTGGCGATATCATTTTTATTATCGAACAAGGGAATGAAACGTTCTCCTTCTGAAATAAAGAGGCCATTATGCCTCGTAGCCACAATGATTTTTTCATCATGCGTTTTGGAAAAACCACGAATACGGGGCACTTGGTTTCCTACATATCGGGAAATATCAGTATTGTAACTAAATTGATTCTCATAAGGGTCGTATTTATCAAGTCCATCTTCTGTACCGACCCACAAAACCCCTGAGGCATCAAAATAAAGGGCCGCCACCAAATCATCGACCAAAGAGTCATCATCCGACAATTCTGAATAATACCATTTATACTCTTGTTTTTGAACATCTTCCAATTCATCGACCACTAATAGCCCGCCCAAAGTTCCAAGCCAGTACTTGCCATCCGGCGCGCGTGCAATGGAAATAAAATAAGGCCCCAACTTGTCTCTTGTTCCGGAATCTTCGATATATAAATTATCGAAGTTATCAGTGCGCTCATTTAATTTATAAAGTCCTTTCCTGCTTCCCACAAAAATCGCCGATTTGTGGTCTTCATAAATAAAATTAATATAGGGGTTCACCTCTCCGGAATTTGGAATATTCAAGGTATACGTACGAATTTGCCCTATTCTCCCCAAATTATCCAAAGAAATTTTGGCCACGCCTGCACTCTCATAACTTCCAACCCAGATTTGCCCTTTTGAATCTTCAATTATTTCCTTAACATAATTGAATCCTGGCAACGCTATCTTTTTAAAAGTATTTGCTTCGGCATTGTATATAAAAAGTCCTTTGTTTTTTGTTCCTACCCAGACCTGTTTAAATCGATCAACGTGCACCGACCTTACTTCCTCGTCTTGCAAGCTGCTTGAGTTATTGGCTTCGGGCTGAAACGTACGGAGCGTATGCGTTTCCATATCGAAAAGAGCGAGCCCGTTTCTGGTACCTATCCATAAATGGTTCTGCTCTTCATCGAGCTCAAGGGCCGTGATATCATCATTGGGTATGGTGTTCGGAATATCACTTGTACTCGTATATGACTTGAATTCATAACCATCGAAACGATTTAAACCAGAAAAAGTACCGACCCATAAAAACCCGTTTTCATCTTGAACGATATGCCTCACAGAATTGTGAGAAAGGCCATTGTCATCGTTATAGTGCTCAAACTTTATGGCCTGTGAATTTGCACCCCAAACAACGGTAACAAAAACCAACACCAATAGAAGTTTGTTTCGCATGAGTTAAATAATCTGAGTGTTCTTCCTTAAAAAATAAAACACATAGCATATATCGATCAAGATTATGATTACCGACCCGACCTATACCTATTTCTATCGCATGTTACGTAAGGTTCTATTTTTTGATTGATAAAAACAGGGGCCCTTTACATCTTTTCCGGCTTATCTCCCATCTCGAAATCTAGTATCGCACCTTTTAAAATATCAGAATGATGGATATAATTCTTATCTGTTGCTGCCCCGTTGCTCTTAACAGATTTTAAATAATATTTACCACTAGAAGCTCCAGGTGCATTGATAGTGAATTCTTTCCCATTATTTAGATTAATCGTTATATGATCGAAAATGGGACTTCCGAATTCGTATTTTGGATTTTCTTCCGTGCCCCCGTTCATTTGAAAGATCCCTATTTTCATCAATACGGCGAGACTACCCATGAGGCCTTGATCTTCATCACCATTAAAACCTGTGGCGGGCGACAACCCACTAAAAGCTTTATCTATAACTTTTCGTGACCAGTACTGTGTTAAATCGGGCCTATTTAACTGATTGAACACAAAAGCGGTTTGCATCGAGGGTTGGTTACCGTAGTTGATGGGAATTTGTCGATACTCGGGATGCAACTCCTGAGCATGCGAATTTCCAGAAGTGAAACCTAATTTTTCAGCAGCCTCGAACTGGGCATTCAATTTCTGCACCGCTTCTTCGTTACCCCCCATCTCTTTGGCCAAGCCCGGGATATCTTGAGGTACAAACCACGTAGACTGGGCCGCATTCGACTCAACAAAGCCATGCTGATGCTCGTAAGGGTCATAGGCTTCATACCAGTCGCCATGAACATTTTTAGGCCGCATCCAGCCGGAAGTTTTATCGAATACATTTTTATAATTGCCTGATCGGTTCAAGAAATAGTCATAATCTTCGTTGTCCCCCAACTTTTTCGCCAATTGTGCCAGGGTCCAATCTTGATAGGCATATTCCATAGTCAAACTGGCACCATCTTGATGGCCACCGAATTTGCCTTCGGGTATCGGGTAAGGCACATACCCATTTTCTATGTAATATTTTAATCCGCCCCCTAGCGCAGTGTTATGCTCATAACCGGCTTTTTCCATAATACCCCCGGGCATATGATTTTTTTTCAATGCCTGATAAATATCTTCCAAATCAGTAGTTACAATACCTTTTTGAATGGCACTTACTATAAAGGGCGTAGAAGATGATCCGGTCATGACATAGGTATAATTTCCTCCAGATGGCCCACGAGGAACAAGTCCGCCATCTTTGTAATACTGTAATAAGGAATGCACAAACTCTTCCATGATTTCAGGATATACAAGTCCCCACAGCGTATTTATGGTCCATTGCGCACCCCAAAACGAATCGGAATTGTAGTGATTGAACTTTGGTTTACCGGTTTCATCAAGCGGCAACTGACCTACTCTAAAGCTATCGCCGGTATTATCAGGGTAGGCTCCATTTACATCACTTATAACCCTGCGCCCCTGCAAGGCATGCCATAAATCGGTATAAAATCTACGTTGGGCCGTTTCCGAACCGCCCTTTACCTTTATTCTACTTAGTGCGTTGTTCCATTCTTCCTTGGAATTTGAAACTACTTTTTCAAAATCCCAATGTGATAGCTCCGCTTCTACATTGGCTTTGGCATTTTCGATCGAGGTATACGAAATGCCGACTTTCATAAGCACTTCTTTTCCTTTTGCCGTAACTCCAATAAGATAATTTCCCGTTTCCTCATCTTGATAGAGTGTTTCAATTTCAGTATCCAATTGAACATAAAAGAACAATTTGGAAGGTTTTGGTCTTCGATGAGTTTTTGCAATCGTCAGTTCGCCTGAAAGCGTTTTATCATCCACTTTGTTCAGAATACCATCTTCATTCCTACAAGGACCCAACATTCCATTTAAATTAAAAAGAATCGCAGCCTTGGCATCGTCCGGGAAAGAATATTTATGAAGCCCTACCCGCTTTGAACTGGTCAGTTCAACATTTATTCCATATCTGTCCAATTCCAAATAGTGATACCCTGGGGATACCTTTTCCTTTTCATGGCTGAATTTCGATTTATAATCTTTGAAAATAGTGTTCTTATTTTCCTCGGATACCGTGACGGGAAGCAAAGAAAGCCCTGAAAGTTGCCAGGCATGAATGTGGCTAAAGCCCTGAATAGTATCTACTTTATATCGATAACCACTGCCCCATGCACCTTTAACCTCTGTATCTGGACTTAAGTTGACCATACCAAACGGACGGCTTGCGGATGAAAAGAAAAACCATCGTGAATTCTCGGTATCCAATTGCGGATATACCAAGTCAACAAGTTCAACGGAATTGTTTTCTGGTGTTTCTACTTTTTTAGTTTCTCCACATGAGGTAAAAAACAGCATTATGGAAAACATTCCAAAAATACTGTATAAAGAAACTTTGCCTATCTTCATTTTTTTGTTCTGTTTAATGGTTATTTGTAAATTATGAGCAATGTTATCCAACCTTTCAAAGGTTGGGAAGCCATTGTTCGATTTTCTTATTTCTGAGGAACACCAACACGACCATTTGATATTTTTATTCCCCACATTTATATGTTGATAAATGACCTTCTGTGGTTCTTTTGCTTTTTTCAAGCGGGCCAACGCCTGATCAAGCGATTTAATTTCATTTGCATTTTCGAACTGTTGCTTTAACTCGGTCATATGGTGTAGTGTACTTTCAAAAGAAATTAAATCTGTTTGACAAGTACTGGCAGATAAATATAGGCATATTTTAGTTTTTTGCGAACCTATTTTTGAGCCGTTCAAGGTACCTTCCCTATCTGCTCTTCCGTATTTTGTAATAATCAAAATCATTGATTTTTTCTTTTAAAAATACGGGCAGGTCAAACAACCTGCCCGTATTTCAAAAGGGGGAACTCAAGCTAAGAACTATCATACAATATTTTAAAATTTAGTAACCAGGGTTTTGAGTCAACGATCCATCAGAAAGTTCCAATTCACTTGAAGGTATGGGACGTAAAAAATGAATACTCGGATCAAAGGCTCCATGATCTATGACATGGGGATTATATAATTCAATGCGTTCCTGCAATTTACCAGTACGCTTCAACACGGCCCATCGATTAACCTCACCGGCAAGCTCAATGGCGCGTTCGTTCAAAATATCGTCAAGTGTTACCGACGAATAAGAGCTAGCAATACCGGTTGCCCTTTCGCGCACCCTATTGATGTGAAACAAGGCCTGAGTGGTATTCCCGGCCCCTAAGTGAGCTTCGGCTGCCAATAAATGGGTGCCAGCCACCCGAAACACAAACGTATCACGCGAACCACCTTCCGATTCGTCAAAATCAACATCACCAAACTTTTTAAAAATCGGAAAGTTCGTTCTGTTTAGATTTGCACTATACTGATAAATAGCCCCGTCAATATTATCTGGCACTCCAAATAAATATTGATCTGGCTGATACACGTAATACCGATTTAATTTTTCGGCCAATTCCGCTGCTTCCAAAGCAACTTTCGGATAATAAATCACCGTATCGCCCACCGCGATCAAATCTGTACCAAAGTCGGAATTGTATTCCACTTCCTCGTTAGCCAATAACACACGATGCATTGTCGGTTCTTCTCGGGTATCATTCTCGTCGAACAGTGAGTAGAAAAAAGGAGTTGGCATGGCTCCAAAATCACTTCTTCCGTAGGGATTAATTCTGGCAATACCAGGATAATCATTAACGCTGTTCAAGAAAAGAGAATGTTTATTATTATTTCTATCTGCGGCTTCGCCTGAAGTTCCATATTGAATAGCAAAAAGAATCTCGGGATTTACTTGATTTTCATAATCAAAAACTTGAGCATACGATTGACTTCTTATATCATAGTTGCCAATGGCCTGTTCTGCCAAGACAGCTGCCGTGCCAAAATCGGAAGCATCGCCAAAAGATGTATAGGCTCTTGTCAAATATACTTCAGCCAATAGATGCTGTGCTGCCCTTTTAGAAAAACGCCCTGTTTCGGGAGCATCTTGCAAATTAGGTATAGCTGCCTCTAGGTCAGAAATGATTTGGGTATAGGTTTCCTGTTCTGAACTTCTCGCATAATCGGAGCGAATACTGTTAGGTTCTTCCAACTCCATTACGACACCACCGTATTGTTGAACCAAATTAAAAAAGGCCAGTCCTCTTAACGCTTTTGCTTGAGCTATACCGTAAGCTTTATCGGCCAATTTCGAATCGCTGAACTGAATTTCATTCTCGTAGCGATTAATGGCCGTATTTGCTTTGGCTATAACATTGTAATTTCTTCCCCATATTGCACCACCGGAATTTAGACCAAAATAGTCATTTGAAGCATTGAACGAGAATACTTCGCCCTTACTAGTGAAAATATCAGTTCCTAAAAACTGAAATCCATAATCTTTATATACTCCACGCAATGAAGCATAAACACCGACCACCAATTGATCTGCTGTATTTTCATCAATAAAATTTTCACTGGTTATATCGGAAAAAATGTCTTCCTCGATATAGCTCTCACAAGCGCTGAGCCCCATCAATACACCTAACAAGACTAAAATGTACTTATTGCTTTTTATCAGTTTCATTTTGTATATTTTATAATTAAAAGGATAGTTTAAGTCCGAACAATACAGTCTTGACCGCATATGTCATGTTATAAGAATTCTGTAAGCCCGTCTCAGGATCCGGACCCTCATAATCGGTAAAGGTGAACGGATTTTGAACATCCAATGACAATCGCAGATTTGAAATGTTTAGTTGATCCAATAGCTGGTTTGGAAAATCATACCCTAAACCGATATTACCGATGCGTACAAAATCAAATTCTTCATAGTACCATTCGCCGGGATGACCATAGTCAGGGGCAGGATATTTGGCATTCGGATTGTTTGGAGTCCAATAATCTAAATCTACTTTATTAAATTTGGCATCATCGCCCTGGTAGGGTGCAAAATGTTGATAGAATTCCGAATGCCCGAATACCCCCTGTCTCGTATGCATCTGAACACTGAAATCTAAATTCTTATAAGTAAATGTGTTGGTCATTCCACCCGTCCACTCTGGCGATATGGAACCTATTACCACTTTATCGTCTTGATTGATCAAATCATCATTGTTCTGATCTACAAATTTATATTGGCCAGGGACGGCGTTGTATACTGCCGCTTCGGCCGCCTCATCGAGTTGCCATATACCCACTTTATCATACGCATAGATAGCATCTACGGCTTCACCAATTTTTAAAACTCCGTGCCTTCCGTAAGGTATCTCATCGAGATCCCCATCCAACTTCAAGATTTCATTGGTGTTTTTCGAAAAGTTAATACTCGTTTTCCACGAGAAGTTATCGGTTCTAACGTTAACGGTATTCAGGGTAACCTCTACCCCCCTATTTCGTACAGACCCGAAATTGCCCACGGCACTACCAAATCCGGTAATCGATGATAATTGCCTGTTCAAAATGCTTCCTTCGGTTTCTTTGTTGTAATATTCAAAACCAAGTCGCACTCTGTTGTTTATAGCGGCAAAATCTAATCCGAAGTTATATTCTTTTGAAATTTCCCAGGTCAAATTACTGTTTGAAAGCCCGGCCACCACTTTTCCGTTACCAAGGTTATCGCCAAAGAGGTAGTTTGTATTGCTCAAGAAAGACAATGAACTATACGGCTGAACCGTGGTATCGTTACCTGATTCACCATAACTAATGCGCAACTTCAAATCATTGATCCAATCCGCGGTTTGCATAAAACCTTCTTCACTGACACGCCAAGCAAAAGCTGCAGATGGGAAAAAATTCCACTTGTTGCCTACCGAAAGCTTAGAAGACCCGTCATACCTACCTGTAAAAGTAAAGAGATATCGGTCCCTTATATTATAATTTAAACGACCGGCAAAAGAAGAAAGAGATTCTTTACCATAATAACTACCATAATTACGGACGTCTGTTCCCGCTTGGGTATTATAAAACAAATAGGCATCGGTATCAAAGTCCCTGGTCTCAAGATTACTGCCCTCGTTCTGGTTATAATACAAGGAAGATATAAGGGTAGTCTTTAGGTTATGGCCATCAAATATGTCAAAATCAAAATCCACAATATTGTCCCAAGTATAAGACGTACTGAAACGTGAATCATAATGTGATTGAATTCTACTTGGATCGTTACGTGCGGCCTTAGTAAACAGCCCTCGATATTCCCCAAATCTTGTGGTGCTTATGTTAGGAGCAAACTGTGTTTTAAAATTAACCCATTTCGCTGGCTTATAGTTTAGAAACACATTAGCAATAACATCTAAAGACTTCGTATTTACCCGCCATTCACCAGTTGCATCGTAATAAGGATTGGCAAAACGTTGATCTTGATCATCTGGAAATAAGATTACGTCACCATTGGGGTCAAAAGAATTTACCGTAGGTACTAACCGAAATGTACTTCTAAAAAGTTCCCTACTACCTTCTTCCCTTTCAGAGAACGCTAAATAGGTTTTTAAACCTACGGTAAATTTGTCTGTCACCTTTTTCGAGAGCGAAGCACTTATATTATAACGTTCGTACCCTTCAATTCCCATTACTCCTTCATCGCTTAAATAACCTAATGACCCGTTATAGGTCAATCCGTTACTACCACCTGACATACCAACGGTGTGGCTGGTCTGAACACCTGATTTTCTATAATCGCCCAACCAATCGGTGTAGCGTCTGTTGGCAACGTTATCAGCCTCTTCATTCGACGATTGAAACTCGGTCGAGCGATCGATAACCGCATTGTTGTAGTCATCAATTGTTCCAAAGTTTGTACCATTAAACAATCCCCTCCATTGTCTTGCCTTTAAATAATCATCCACAAAAGCAACATATTCGTCACCTGAGTACATATCGGGTAGATTGGTTGCCGTACGCAGGCCAAAAGTAGATTCGTAGGAAAAAACGGTCTTACCTTCAATACCGTTCTTGGTCGTAATAATAACCACACCATTAGCCCCACGAGAACCGTAAATCGCCGTAGCGGAAGCATCCTTGAGAATATCCATTTGTTGAATATCGGCGGGATTTAGAATGTTGATGTCTTCAAAAAACACCCCATCGACAACATACAATGGTTTTGACAAATCGTCGGAAAGATTGTCGCTAACACCATCGTTACCGACGTTATTATTTGTAATTACAGTGTTCCCGCGAATTTTTATCGACAGCGGCGCCCCAGGTTTAGAACTTAAGGTACGTACATCAACCCCGGCAACACGACCTTGTAAGGCTTGGCCTATATCGGTTTTCTTCTGTTCGGTCAAGGTCTCCGTATCCAAAGAGGCAACGGCACCTGTTAGATCACTTTTCTTTACCGATCCATAACCGATGACTACCACTTCGTCAAGTCCGGTAGAAGAAGTTTTAAGTGTAATTGAATAGCTCAAAGCCCCATTCAGAACAATTTCTTTAGAATCAAAACCGATATAAGATACTATTAAGGTCGATCCGCTATCTTGCACCGAGATTGAAAAGTTTCCGTCAAAATCGGTTACTACTCCATTTGTAGTTCCTTTGACTACTACGTTCGCCCCAGGTAGCGGAACATTTTGATCATCCAATACCGTTCCCGTCACATTCGTTTGCGCCCATGAAACAGCAGTGATACTCATCAAAAAAATCAGCATCAAAAATTTTAGTTTCTTCATTCTCTAAGTAGTTTGAATTAATTTCTGCTAAACTACCGTTAACGTATTATTAAGAAATGGACATATTTTTCAGAAACATGGATAAATTCATCAAAGTCAGTAAAACCAAGGGGTTCAAAGTGCTATATTCTTAATGAGATGTTTCATATTTTAACAATATTTAAAAATCACAATGCATTTTTAGACCAGAATTTGCGAACAGAATCTGGAAAAAAAAGATTAAAAGAGAAAAAAGTGGTCTCGGGAAGCGCTTTGCAACAAGTGGAGGAAATTTTAAAAATGAAAATAGACTGACGACTATTCAATAATCTTAGAAACATCTATCATATAGAGCTGTCTGCCATCGCCGCCGTGTGTTGAGTCGAAGAAGACCAGATGACCGTCAGGGCTATTTCTAGGATGTAAATCACATCGTACTTCACCTTTATATTTTAGCGGTTCATGAAATTTACCCAACGAAATTTTCTTTTTGGTTGGAACATGATAAAGATATAACTCTTGCAAACGCTCGGCCCCTTGGGGATACGTATCATTCAAAATCCACTCTTCGTTGGTGCCATTGATGTAGGTGTTATGACCATTGACCGTCATGATACCTTCTCCAACGGGGACAATTTTATTGGTTTTATCGGTAAACGTATAAAAGCCATTGTCTTTGCCAATTGGTTTTGTCCACATACAAATTTCTTTTGGGTTCTTCCAGATAAAATGGGAAGTATACCCCGAAGGATCTAATATATAACGGTTTGAGCCATCTAAATCGGCCGTAACCATTCGGGTAATAAAACCAGAAGCAGCTTTATCTTTTCCGTTTCCTTTTTCCTTCCGCCAACGGTGCAGAAATGTAAAACGTTGGTCATCGGGACTTATCAAAATATGGTTGAACCAGTGCCAATAATCCGTTAAGTCTTCTCCCTGATGTTCTTCTTTCGCCATCGCGTCGATAGTAATCAACAGTTCTGAATGCCCCGTTTTCAAGTCTATTTTGTAAAGTCCGATTTCGCCAGGATGTCGATTTTCTTCGTAAGGGTCCGGAACCCCAGCATAGCCATATCCAGGTCGTAACTTTTGAATACGGTTAAACTCGGTTCCCAACGCAAAAGTGCCGTCATTGCTCAGGGTATAAATGGCTTTGGGAAGGGTTCTTCTTTCTTTGGTGAACACATTTAAAATTCGGGTAACAAATTTACCGTCTTCCAAATCGTTCCATAGAATCTCTTCTTTTGAACCGGGAATCCACTGCAGCATGCATCCTTGTTGCCAACCCCACGCATGACTTTCCCCTAGCGGTATCCATTTATTATTATCATGAAGATCGATCATACCAATGATTAAACCGTCATTTTCGGTAGGCGACCGATGGATTGTATCTACTTCGGCTACCAAAACGTACCTACCCGTAGGGTCTACTTGTAATTTGTCGTAATAACCAAACCAATGCTGTTTGGGACCAGAAGTGAGTTTAATAATCTCATAATCGGAAATATAGCCTTCCAGCGGAACTGATGTATTTTGATTGCTTTCCCTGTTTTGACCAAATACCAAGAGGGGAAGATTTAAAAAAAATATCAGAACAACTTTTATCATGGTCAACTTTACCTTAAAGATTGTTAGTGTTTGCTATATTCTTTCATCTTCAAACTGGCTGGAGCTTTTAGTTGAATTTCTTTGGGGAGTTTGGTCAACTTTCCGGTTTTTACATCCCTTTTGAAAGTCACCAAATTTCCTGTTACTTGATTGGCGACGACAAGATATTTTCCGGAAGGGTCAATCACAAAACTACGGGGGTGGTCACCAAAAGTAGGTTCATGGCCTACCAATTTTAGGTTACCTGAATTTTCAGCGATCGCGAAAATCGCCAAGGTATTTTCGCCCCTATTGGAGGCATACAAAAACTTTCCATCGGGTGACACATGAATATCGGCACCTTGGTAATTTTCACGTTCTTCGGCATAAGAGAAATCAGCAGCTATAGGCTCCAAAATACCCTGTTTATACGTAAAAGTCGTTATGGTTCCATTAAGTTCATTAATGCAATAGCCATATTTACCATTGGGATGAAAAGCAAAATGTCTTGGACCACTACCGGGTTTGGCAGCATAGGTACCTTTGTCAAATGCCTCTAATTTGGGAGTGTTTTTTTCGTTGAATTTGAAGGCATGAATTTTGTCCGCGCCCAGATCCATCACATAAAGATACTTCCCGTCGGGAGAAAAGTTTGTAGAATGGGCATGGGCCACATCTTGATTGGGCGATACCACACTACTTCCAGAAAACTCCATAAGTTGGCTTGAAGGTTTAAGACTACCATCGGCCGCACATTCGTATATATTTACGACGGCATCAGAGTAATTACCGCTTACGATATACTTGCCATCATTGTAGATGTTGAGATGCACAGGGTTTCTTCCATGGGTCGTCTGCTTATTTAAAAAAGTCAACTTACCTGAGGCACTCTGAATTTTAAATGCGGAAACCGATCCGTCTTCTTCCAATTTCGATTCAGTGACCGAGTACAGGTACTTTCCATTGGGAGAAACCGCCACAAAGGATGCATTGACCAAATCTGACTGTTTGTATCGTTCGGTAAGGCTTCCATCGGTTTGTAGGGAATATACATGAATACCATCACTCTTCTGCCCGTCGGTATACGACCCCACAAAAAGTAAGGTTTCAGCACTATTTTGACCAAACGACATATACATTAAGATTAAAGCAACACAGGTACCGTAATTTCGGAAGGTTTTTCTCCTCATTTTAATAGATGTTATAATATCACCAGGTTTTACCCCCGTTTATGCTTTAAATATAGTGGTTTTTAATCAGTAATTGCCATGGTCAGTTACATGACCCTAAAGATTTAAAAGTCGGTTAACTGATCAAGATTAACCTGCGGGAATAGAAGGTTTATCCATTGACGTCAATTTCGAATCATCTATATAATGTAATAGAAATATCAATTTAAAAGACAGAACCAAGCCTTTGTAGTCTTACCAGGCTTGGATTTGGACATATGCAATTTGTCTTATTGTTTTTCTTTGTTCTACCAAGTTGTTCACATCGGCCAGTATGTGGCGCGTGGCCATCCCTCAGGGTTGCTATGCACTATAAACTATGTTGGCTTTCGTTTTTGGCGCTTCTTGTACAATACCACAACCTTAAAAGGATGCTATTCTTCAAAAATCAAACTTATAGGTAGCTCCACCAAGTATTTGCAACCCCTGTACGGGAAAATTAGACCATTTTTGATAGTTGTTGTTTGCAATATTCGCCGCCTTTAGAAAAATGGACAGTTGATCGTTCAACCGGTGCCCTACGTGTGCATTGGCATCAAAATAGCCATCAAGGTTAACGATGGTCGCCGGAAAATCGGTAGGCTGCATGCCAATGATGGCTTCTGAGGCAACGTCTTCCCGTTCGCCCACATAAAATAGATTGGCTCCCATATACCATTTTTTTCCAATCTGATAATCTACAAATAATGACCCTGTAAGGTTCGGAAGATTCCATGCCGGGTTATCGGTTTCCGTATTGTAGTCATAGATTTCCGCATTGATCCCCATCGTAAAGTTTCGGTTTACATCTACATTCAATTCCCCAAAAACACCGATAGTCTTTATGTCATCATAGAACACATCAAAAGAGTTTCCATAATTATAGCCCTTTTCATCATTACGTATCGTATTCTGAGGGTTTAGTTTATAGAGTGGTCTTCTGTTTTCCGCTGTATAAGAACCTTTAACATTATAACTTAAATTAGGTAAGAGCTGTCCCTTTAAACCAATATAAGCATCGTATTGTTTATCGGTCGGAACAATAGTCAGGGTTGGAGACACAAAAGAATTCTCTTCTACAAACCCATAATAGGAATTCTGCTTTAACGCCCCGACTACCCCGCCATAGGCAATGGCCATTTCATCCATTAACCGATATGAAGCCGTTACCGCAGGATATATGTAAAAATTACCTTCACTGTTTTCGGTATCCAAGCCGTAAACCAGGTTAACCCCCAAATTCAGGGAAAGGTCATCACGCTGCAACGTAAGACTCGGGTTGACACCCACCTGAAGTTGGCTGTATTTGATACCAGCATCGTTGGTTGTCGTATTCAGTGATGCATTCTCAAAATTACCATTGACATAATCGGCATTCACCTTAATCTCTAAAGACTCTTCATTTAAAGGAAACTCGAATCCTGTATTAAGTACGGCTCGATTTTCACCTGATTTTGCCGCATCCCAAAACCGTCGGTATTGTAGCGCGGCGTTCTTGAAATAAGAATCTTCCACATTTATGTGACCCCCTACCTGGCCCATATAGTAATTTTGTCTTTCGTCAATACCGTGTACCGCTTCCTCGGTAAATTCACCATCAGGTATACCATACCAGTTGTACAATTGATGTTGTAAGGCTACATCTACACCCCAATCAAAATCACGGTCGCGCTTTGTATAAGCCGTATTAAGTTTGGTATTCGAATAGATAGAGCTCAACGCTACACCATCTAAATCGCCACGCGAAGAGTTATGGGTCAACCCCACATCTAAACGGGTTTCCCTGTCAATTGCCCTACTTGTATAAAAGTCGGCAATAATGTTGGCAGGATTCCCTCCTCCAGCTGAAGCATACGAATTAAATAGTTTCGGAGGAGCTGTCTTTTCTACCGTAGAAGCCTTTCCTTTTGCCGGGGTAAATGTCGATGCCACGGGAACCGAAAAGATGCTGTAATTGATTTTCTTTTTCTGAAGCACGATAGAATCGTTGATAGTCGGCATCGAACGAATCTTGAAAGCATCGGAAATCGTAGGAGTATAGGCTTTGGTAACGGTTACGGTCTCGGTTCCAATATCATCTTCTTTATCATCTTGGGCCACAACAACTTGGGCGATGGCAAAAAAAGTGAATAGCGTTAATTTTATGTTCTTGTGCATGCAGTGTTCTTTTTGCAAATCGAAATTAATATGTAATTTATTCAATATGAAAACCGTCTTTTTTGACAATCTTGACATCACGATTCCTAAAATAGGTTTTTAGTTTCCAGGATCGACCGAAGAGTTGCTTTGAGCCTCCCTTGCCTTTATTATGGATAGTTCTCCCCTCGCCTCGGCCACCACCTCAGGATATTGTGCGAAGTTCGAAACCACATTGTCTAAAATATAGGTCGCCTGATAGGCATCATCCAAAGCATAGAAATTTTTAGCCATTATAATAAGTCCTTTACCGCCCCATTCTTTATAAGCTGCGTAATCTTTCGCTAATTTCTGAACAGATACGTTCGAAGCTTCGTATTGTTGTTCTTTATTCTTGAAATAAGCATCAAAATAAAGCGATTCAGCTGCAAGAATTCCAGTTGCTATCTTTTGTACATCTGCATAGGCCGCCTGTGCCATCGCCTCATCATTGGTCTGTATTGCAGAACGTGCAATCATCACATGGGCATCACTTTTTATACGATCATCTATTGTCGGCGTTGCCAATACTTTTTCGGCATAAGCAATCGTACGCTCATAATTCTTTTGTTCATAGTACCCCTTCATCAAATTCGAGCGGGCAAAAGTACGGTTCTGTGGAATATCGGCCTGACCCTCCAAACGCTCTAAGTATGGTAGTGCCTCGTTATAATCCTTTTTTCCGATATAAATCTCGCAAACCCGAGTCAAAGCCTGTTCGGCATATTCACTTCCTCCTTTGTTCGCTACATACATATAATGGGGCAAAGCCTGATCTTTTTCTCCTTTCCCAAAATATAATTGTGCTAAATTAAAATTGGCATTTACGGCATGTAGGCCGCTTGGAAATTGTTTGATATAATTCTCATACCCTCGAATGGCCACCTCTTTTTTACCTTCCAAATTCTGCTTGTCAGCCGACTCAAAAGTGGCATTATCAAGTTCTGCGTCGGTCACCTCAACAAATTCCAGGTCGCGCACCCATTCGGCATATTCGTCAACACGGCCCAAATCGACATATACCAATTTGGCCGTGGCCACTGCCTGAATGGCTTCTTGGGTATTGGCATAATCACGTACGACCGTTTTGAATTTAGCCAAAGCTTGTTCATTTCTGCTCGCATTGTAATGTACGAGCCCCTGTCTCATAATAGCTTGGGGCACCAATGAACTACCACGATAGTCACGAACCAAACGATCATAGGTCTGCAGCCCCTGATTCTCTTGACCGGCAGCGATGTAGGTATTTCCTAATTCGTATAGGGCATCATCTTTTAAAGTGGACTTTGAATATTTTGAAACAAAACTTTGTAGTTCTTCTATTTTAGTATTTTGTTTCCCTACAAAACCATAGCTCAATGCTTTTTGATAGGCGGCATAGTCTTTCTCAGGGCCGGTCAATGCCAAAGCCTTGTTATAGGTTTCAATAGCGGGCCAATACTTACTGGTCACAAAATAGCTATCGCCCATACGTAAATAGCCATCATATAATTTTTGGGTATCGTTCGTACCAGAAGCTGTGAAGTTCCCAAAAAAGAAAATCGCTTTCGCATAATCTTTGAGCTTAAAATAGGCGTAGGCCAAATTATAGTCTGATTCTGCATACTCGGGTGTTCTTTTGGCAGCCGGGTTTTGTTTGAATTGTAGAAATCCTGCTAAAGCATCATCGAACCTATTTAGCATATAATCCGATTCAGCTTTCCAATAGCTTGCTTTGGCTTTGAAGGTACCGTCTTCGGCACTATCGAGCGATTTTTTGAAAATTTCTGCCGCTGTTTCATAATCACCATCAACGAAAAGCTCAACTCCCCGATAAAAAGCGACCTTTTGATAGGTACTTTTACTAGCATAGTTTCGGTTGTTCTCCAAAAGTTCCATTGCCCCCTGAAAGTTTCGAGAGGTGATATATGAATCTACCAACAACTCTTGCATTTCCTTGGCATTACTATCATTCGGATATTCCTCCAAATAATTGGAAATCACTTGCGGTACGGGTTCGTAAGCATTCCCTATCTCATAACTTAAGCGTGCGTAATTCAGATAGGCATCCTTTTTTATTTCCAGACTAAAATCCATCTGAGAAGCATTTCGAAATGCATTCAGTGCTTCGGGCTTTTTATCTAAATTTAAGTAACACTCCGCCAAATGGTAGTAAGCATTCTGGGAAACACTGTTCGTTCCACCGATGATATTATTGAACTGCTGTATGGCATTGGCAAAATCGTTCTGCTTATAATAACAATAGCCTAACAGGTAATAATCTGTATTACTCCATTTACCACGCTTCCCTTTATAATCCTCTAAATATGGGATGGCGTTCGAATATTGTTTTAAATTGAAATAGCTCTCCCCTATTATCTTATTCAGTTCCGAAACTTCGTTTCGATCTGACTTTGGCAATTGCTTTTTGGCCAAGGCAATAGCTTCTTCGAACTTGCCCAACTTGAAGTTCATATCGGCTTGATAATACGAGAGTTTTTCTTCAAGTACCTCTTGATCTGTAATTTGATCGAAGCGTTCGTTGGCCGCTTCATAATCATCTTGCTGATAGGAAATATATCCTAAATAGTACTTCGCTTGAGACCCATAAATTGGTGAATCTGTCACTTTCCCCAAATAGCGTTCGGCCTCCTTACTTTTTTTGGAGGAAAATAGGGAATATCCGTAATTGAAATTGAATTTATCCATTTCCCCACGTGAAAGTGCACCTTGGTCGACCTTGTTATACCATTTTAGGGCATACGGATATTTACCTGTTTCAAAATAATACTCGGCCACATCGGCAAAGGCAGAATTACGCTTGGTTGAAGTAGGATATTTTTCAACAAAATCTTCCATCAGCCGATCGGCACCCAATTGGTTCAGTCGTACCGCTGCATTGGCCTCATAATAGGCACTATTGGCCTGCACTTCTTCGTCCCTTGCGGTTTTCTTTACTTTTTGAAAAATGGTTTGGGCCGCTTGGTACTGCTCATTGTTATAGAGCGCCAAGGCATCTTGATATTCCTTTTGTGAATGCGTGTAAATTTTAGTTTCTTGGGCGGTTCCCAACAAGACAGTCCCCAATAAAAGGGGGAAAAAAGCGGTGATTTTTTTTGGCATAGTGTTCTAACTATTGTTTAATAAGTACCGTGTATTAACCTCTATAACGGCAAATATCGTACCTAAGTATATGTTAGGCAGAATTTGAATTTAAAGAAAAAGATTTTTCCTAAATATCAAGGGCAAATCTCTAGGAACTTATTACTTTTATATCAACAACGAAGACCATGAGCGAGACCATATTGGAGTTAAAGGAGGTTGCCATTTTTCAAAAAGATAATCTGGTACTGAACGAAGTAAGCCTAGATGTAAAAAAAGGGGACTTCGTTTACCTCATCGGAAAAACAGGGAGCGGAAAAAGTAGCTTTATGAAAACACTTTATGCCGACCTGCCACTTCGACAGGGCGAAGGTTCCATTGCTGGTTTCGATTTAAAATCACTGAAAGAAAAGAAAATTCCGCATCTCAGGAGAAAATTGGGCGTCGTTTTCCAAGATTTTAAATTGTTGCCTGACCGAAACATCAATAACAATATGCTTTTTGTACTCAAAGCCACTGGCTGGAAAGACAAAAGTAAAATGACCGCCAAAATCGAGGAAGTACTCGACAAGGTTGGCATGAAGACCAAAGGATTCAAATTTCCGCACGAGCTTTCCGGTGGAGAACAACAACGTGTAGCCATCGCCAGGGCCCTATTGAACGACCCTGAACTAATTTTAGCCGACGAACCTACGGGCAATCTAGATCCACAGACCAGTGTAGAGGTCATGAAAGTCTTGCAAGATATCAACAAATCTGGTCGCACCATTCTTATGGCCACCCACGATTACGCCCTTATTTTAAAATACCCTTCCAAAACCCTAAAGTGCGATGGTGGCAAGATATTCGAGGTGGTACAACGTACGGTATAATAATCTCCAAATGCGAGCTAGTATTTAACTATGATTTTAAAAAAGCAAGTTTATCAAGCCGATAAGAAAGCAAATCCGTTTATTGGTATTTTGCTTTTTTTTATTTCCATCATCTTATTTGTGCTGACCGCCCCCTTCGGACTAATTTATGGATTACTACGAAAATTTGTTGTTAAAGGAATCACTGGAATTGGAGAGTTCTCTTTAAAAATTGCAATTTCCGTCGATCAATTGGGCAATGTGCTGATGCAACATCTGCTCAATGCGCTTTGGATAAAAACAGGAGGGTACAAATTCGGAAATAGGGACGAAACCATTTCAAGTGCCTTGGGACGCAATAACAAATTAGGAACTTTGACCGCTTTCGGAAAATCAATAGACAAAATATTAGACTTCATCGACCCCAACCATTCCCTAAACTCTATCGATTATTATATCGAACCAACGGAAGAAATTATCGATACACTGGCATGGATTTTTATTGTCGACGGCCGCATACTATGTACCCGAAGTCAGGGAAAAAAAACATATTATATCCCCGGCGGAAAAAGGGAAATCGGAGAATCGGACAAGCTTGCGATTACTAGAGAAATTACAGAGGAATTAAGTGTAACATTGAACATTTCATCTTTAGATTTCATAGGTATTTTCGAAGGTCAGGCCGATGGCCATAAACCCGGTATTTTGGTTCGAAGAACTTGCTATTCGGGATACTATGAAGGAGAACTACTACCCAATTCTGAAATAGAGGAAATAGTCTGGCTCAATTACAAAGACAGAAACTTGGTTTCAGAAGTAGATGGGTTGATTTTTGATTTTTTAAAAGAAAAAGGGGACCTTCAATGATATTTTTTAACACCTTGAAATACATCATAAGTAAACATTAACGACAACATATAAAACATGTTAAAACAACGACACCATTGCCTTATACTTTCAGTCTTTACACTATTGGTTCTAGGCTGTCAGGAGCAAAAGCCCGAGGAAACACACCCCAATGTGCTTTTTATTGCTGTCGATGATCTGCGCACGGAATTAGGTGCCTACGGCAATGAGTTCGTACTATCGCCGAATATGGATGCATTAGCCGCTTCAGGCACCCTCTTCAACCATCATTATGTACAAGTACCTACTTGTGGAGCTTCTCGACATGCACTACTCACAGGAATGCGCCCGTCAAAGCCCATTCATTTATCCAATTCGGCTATTGAAAAGGAAATTTCCGAGCGACCGGAAACAAATGTTCCCGAAACATTTATCCATCGATTTAAACAGGCTGGTTACCATACCGTCGGAATTGGAAAAATTAGTCATTCTGCAGATGGTTATGTCTACGGCTACGAAGAACCTGTTTCTCAAAAAAAAGAACTTCCCCACAGTTGGGACGAATTGGTTTTTAATGCCGGAAAATGGAAAACAGGGTGGAACGCTTTTTTTGCCTATACCAATGGCGAAAATCGACAAAGCTTAAAAAAACAGGTAAAACCTTATGAATCGGGGGAAGTTAATGACGACGGCTATCCCGATGGTTTAACGGCCAATTTGGCCATTTCCAAACTCCGCGAACTAAAAAGCAAAGAGAAACCTTTCTTCCTGGGCGTTGGGTTTTTCAAACCGCATCTACCTTTCAATGCCCCAAAAAAATACTGGGACCTATATGACGAGACAACTTTACCCGTTTCCAGCAATCCCAATATCCCTGAGAACATAAGTCTCAAAAGTCTTCATGGAAGTGGCGAATTTAATGGGTATGCCCTAGGTGACGAAAAAGCATCTTTACAGGCCTCTGTTTCTGATGCCTATGCCAAAAAATTACATCATGCGTATTATGCTTCGATAAGTTATATCGACACCCAAATCGGTAGACTTTGGCAAGAACTAAAGACACTTGATATGGAAAAGAACACCATTATCGTAATTTGGGGCGACCATGGGTGGCATTTGGGCGATCAACGGGTGTGGGGAAAACACACTCTTTTCGAAAATGCACTAAAGAGTGCACTTATCATAAAATCCCCGTATATCGAACATCAAGCCCAGCAAGTGGAAAACGTTGTAGAGACGGTGGATATTTATCCAACACTTTTAGAGCTTTGTAGTATTGGTAACGACTACCCTCTCGACGGTGAAAGTCTTGTAGGTCTTATGAATTCCAATAAACAACAAACTAGAGAGACCGCCTATAGCTACTTTAGAAATGGAATTTCACTTCGCACCGAAAAATATAGGCTCACGAAATACTTCAGGAAAGATACACCAACTGTAGAACTATACGATCATAGCGCAGACCCCCTTGAAACTAAAAATATAGCCGACGATGAACCTGAAATCGTTAACAGACTATTGCCATTATTAGAAGAAGGAAATACGGGATTATACTCCAAAAATCTATAAAATCAATCGGTTGCCTTTATTTGAACTACGATAACCTGACACCCCTAAAATAAACCATATTTTGTTATAATTTCAACAATAAAAGCAACTGCGGAACAGCATTGACTAAATACTACCAAATCTTTTTTGTTACTTTGCGCCCATAATCACAAAATGTATTAATGGAAATTCTTGGTATTGATATAGGCGGTTCTGGAATAAAGGGTGCAATGGTAAACATGGAAACCGGTGAAATGGTGACAGAACGTTTTCGAATACCCACACCAAAATCAAGGAAACCAAACGAAATGGCCGAAGTGGTCGCTAAGATCGTAAAACATTTTGACTATAAAGGACCTGTAGGCTGCGGATTTCCTACGGTTATCAAAAAAGGAATCTGCAAATCACAGGGAAACCTTCATAAAAAATGGAAGGGAACAGATGTTGAAGCCCTTTTCAAAAAGGCGACAGGCCTTGATGTCACGGTAACCAATGACGCCGATGCCGCCGGTTATGCAACAATGAACTACGGTATTGGCCAACAAGAAAAAGGTCTCGTTGTCATGATTACTATTGGTACGGGACTGGGTAGCGGTGCTTTTTTAGATGGCCGATTGATTCCAAACTTTGAATTGGGCCAAATTCCGTACAAAAAACATATTAAAATAGAGGCATGGGCGGCAGCTTCCATTAAAGAAAAAGAAGGTCTCAGTTATAAAAAATGGGGCAAACGTTTTAATAAGTTCTTAGAGCTTGTTGAATTGATAGTCGCACCAGACCTTATTATTCTTGGTGGGGGCACTTCTAAAGACTGGAAAGAGTTTAAAGATTATATTACTATCGATACACGTGTAGTTCCTGCAGGATTGCAGAATCATGCGGGAATCATCGGAGCGGCAGCAGCATGTCAGGCAAGAAAGAATATTTTCAGCTAAAAACCCGCCGTAATTTCAATCATCAAAATTCGTATAAAAAGGGGCTAAAAAAGGCTTGTTTTATGCCATTTCGAGGTATGAAGCCATCTGTAAATTTACGAACAGTCGATCAACAGATTACTTCACTGCGTTCGTAATAACGCTTTGTTCTAACTTTTTAGCCCCTCTTATTACGATGTCTCTTATCAAGACTATTCTAAAATCTTAGCGCCTTCGGGTACATCATAAAAATCATTTTCCAATGTTTTTATGAAATGTAAGTCGCTCACGTCGATTTTCGTAATATAATCTCCTGGTTGGCCGTTCTCGACCGTCCAATGGGTCTTTAAACCAGTGGGCAATAAAATTCCCTCAATATTTACCAGTTCCCCTACTTCCATAAATTTTTCGGGATTATGCCCCCCATCCTTAAAATACTCTGGATAGGAAACAATATATCGAATGGCCGTTATCAAGTGGGTATCGACATCAAAATGCAATATGTAATAATCATCGGGAGCATCGCCAGTACCGGCATCAAAAGTTACTTTGACAACATCATTGGTTTTCTCTTTATACTTAGCTTGCGGCAATAGTTCTAAATTCACCCCTTCCCCATCCAACACAAAAGGGTGTGCAAAAAGATATATGGGGGTCAATGCCCAAAACTTTGTATCGTAGGCAAAAGCGGTGGAGTCTTTGGCCTTTACCCAGGCTGTTTTTCCATTCCAGCCAAATTTGGCGGTGCTATCGGAGACACTGGTATGTACAGCTCTGTTACGCCAAACATCCACAATTTGGTAACTATCCCTTGCCGTTTTACCATCAAGGGGTTGATAATTAAAACGGAAAGCCAAAGCTCCATTACTGAACCATTTTGAAAGTCCGCCGTGAGCCTCCATTGCATTCCATATTACCGAACCAGCTTCTGAACCTTGTAACCTATTCTTTGCTTTGGCTACACGACTACTTATCCATTTTTCAGGGACCAAAGCCGAATTCGCGACAACCTCATTTTTTTCGGAAACTGCCTCAGTTGTTTGCTTGGGTTGGTCTTTGCAAGATGAAATTCCTGCAACAATCAGTAGTGTAAATAAAAACAATCCTTTTTTCATATCATCGATTTTTAATTTTCAGTCGTTAAACCCACGACTTCATTTCAAAAAAAAACCCTGAAAATTTCAGGGTTTTTGGCTTTATGTAATTTTATTCCTTTTTCGGTCAACTTCGGTCAAGTAAATCTTTCGAAGCCGCAAGTACTTCGGGGTCACCTCAACATACTCATCTTTTTGAATATACTCCAAAGCTTCCTCCAAAGAAAACTTGATGGCCGGTACAATCTTGGCTTTATCGTCAGCTCCTGAAGAACGTACGTTCGATAATTTTTTCGTCTTAGTAATATTAATAGTCATATCGTCACCACGGGAGTTCTCACCAATGACCTGACCTTCGTAAATATCTTCGCCTGGATCTACGAAAAACTTCCCTCGATCTTGTAATTTATCTATAGAATACGGAATAGCCTTTCCTTTCTCCATAGAAACTAACGAACCGTTTTGACGTTGTGGAATATCGCCCTTTAAAGGTTGGTACTCCAAAAATCGGTGGGCCATTATAGCTTCACCTGCCGTAGCAGTCAACAATTGATTTCGTAAACCAATGATCCCACGTGATGGTATCAAAAACTCACATACCATACGATTTCCCTTGGCTTCCATACTGGTCATCTCTCCCTTACGAATAGAAACCATTTCTACCGCTCTTCCAGAAACTTCTTCTGGCAAATCGATGGTCAATTGCTCGATTGGTTCACATTTAACACCGTCAACCTCCTTAATAATAACCTGAGGCTGCCCAATTTGTAATTCATAACCTTCTCGACGCATGGTTTCAATCAAAACAGAAAGGTGCAATACGCCTCGGCCAAAAACCAAGAATTTATCTGCACTATCGGTTTCATTAACACGCAGCGCCAAATTCTTTTCCAATTCACGCTCCAACCGCTCTTTGATATGGCGCGAGGTCACAAACTTGCCATCTTGCCCGAAAAACGGACTATCATTAATGGTAAACAACATACTCATTGTGGGCTCATCAATCGCGATGGTCTTCAACCCTTCAGGGTTTTCAAGATCAGCAATAGTGTCACCAATTTCAAAACCTTCAAGACCGACTATGGCACAAATATCACCGGTAGCCACTTCTTTTACTTTCAAACGGCCCAGGCCTTCGAAGGTAAAAAGTTCTTTAATTTTTGATTTCACAATACTTCCATCACGCTTTACCAAAGAAACCTGTTGCCCTTCTTTCAAGCTTCCCCTTTGCAACCTTCCAATAGCGATACGTCCAGTAAAAGAAGAAAAATCTAAAGAGGTAATCAACATTTGTGTATTTCCTTCCTTAGGTTCAAAAGTAGGAATATGCTCAACGACCATATCCAACAACGGTTCGATATTATCGGTCTCATTTTTCCAATCGTCACTCATCCAATTGTTTTTGGCCGAACCGTAAACGGTCGGAAAATCCAATTGCCATTCCTCAGCACCCAATTCGAACATCAAATCGAAGACTTTTTCATGAACCTCCTCAGGGGTACAGTTTTCTTTATCGACCTTATTGATTACCACACAGGGCTTTAAACCTAAATCGATAGCTTTCTGCAACACAAACCGAGTTTGTGGCATAGGGCCTTCAAAGGCATCGACCAATAGAAGTACGCCATCAGCCATATTAAGAACGCGTTCCACTTCACCACCGAAATCGGCGTGACCGGGAGTATCTATGATGTTAATCTTGGTGTCTTTATACACAACGGAAACATTCTTAGAGGTAATGGTAATCCCTCTTTCCCGTTCCAAATCATTATTATCCAGAATCAGGTCTCCTGTATTCTCATTTTCACGGAACAGCTGACAGTGATACATAATCTTGTCTACCAAGGTGGTCTTGCCGTGGTCAACGTGGGCGATAATCGCAATATTTTTTGTTATGGACATAATTATAATATTAATAGCAATACAAGCGGCTATTTTAAGCGTGCAAAGATACTGCTAATTTCTTCGTGATTACACAAAGAAGTGTTATTTTTATATCATTGATTTTGAGCGGGTTATTATAAGGTGATTTCCAAGGTACTTACCCGAGTTTATTATCAATGTGATAATACTGGGTAGGTAGTTAATAGTTCTAGAATAATCACTGCTTATTTTGCCATAAATTTTGTCTTTCTTCTTTTTGATGATATCTTATCAAACCGATAGATTAACCTATTCGCAAGCCGCCATACCGAAACCTAGTGTAGTTGAAATACTCTTGTTTTTAAAGCATTCTGTTTCTATAAGATATATTCGGAGAATTATCTGCCGACACACCAACGTTTTTCACTGATAATCCAACCAATACTTACATTGGCTACCGGATAAAAACCTTCATTCACAGACCCCATATAATAAGCGGCACCTACATCAATGGAAAAATTGAATCCAGAGTCATAACTTCGTTGCAAACCGGTAACTAATCCTGCATAACTTATAATATTGTCTATTACGACATTGTCAATTGTTCGTGAACCAGGGAAGAAGACAGCTGCCGCCGGAGCCACATAGTTGGCCGAATTTCCATACACTTGCCTTCTATTGCGTTGTCGTTTTTCGAAATTATAATAATACCGATATTGACCAGCAATCGCCGGGAAGAACCCTAAATCTCTATAAAGTTCCGGTTCCGAAGGATCTAAAGCCACTTGAAAACCCGCTTTTACATCAAAGGTTGTATTGACACCTAGGGCCATTTCGTATTCAATTCCCGGATTGGCAATATTGATCTTAAACTGCCGAAGTTCACAGTTTTTGCCAAATTGGGCCGTTGCCACCGCACCACACAGCAGCAGTGTTATTAATATAATTTTTTGCATAGTAGATTGATTTGGGATCAATTTCAGTATACGTTCGTCACCATTTAGTCTTTATGGCATAGGCCACCTTACAAATCGCATTGAATATAGACCGAGATAAATTTATATAACCACTCAAAACCCAAAATAGTATCTTTGTACAAAACAAAAGGGAATGCGATTAGACCTTATACCACAAATCAAGTATACCAACAGCGACAACTTTTTTCTACTCTCAGGTCCTTGTGCCATTGAAGGAGAGGAAATGGCCTTACGTATTGCAGAAAAAATAGTCGGCATAACGAATAAACTTCAAATTCCATATGTTTTTAAAGGAAGTTTTAAAAAAGCCAACCGAAGTCGTGTAGATTCATTTACAGGTATAGGCGACAAAAAAGCTTTAAAAATATTACGAAAAGTATCGGAGACTTTCGAGGTACCAACGGTTACCGACATCCATGAGGTTTCAGATGCCGCCATGGCTGCCGAATATGTCGATGTACTTCAAATTCCTGCTTTTTTGGTCCGTCAAACCGATTTGGTCGTTGCCGCGGCGAATACGGGAAAGGTCGTTAATCTGAAAAAGGGACAATTTATGAGTCCTGAAAGTATGAAACACGCCGTTACCAAAGTCACCGATTCTGGTAACGACCAAGTTATTATTACCGATCGTGGCACTATGTTCGGATATCAAGATATGGTAGTCGATTTTAGAGGAATCCCCACGATGAAACAATATGCACCCGTCGTTTTAGACGTTACCCATTCATTACAGCAACCCAATCAAGCTAGTGGTGTGACCGGAGGGCGACCAGAACTTATAAACACTATGGCCCGAGCAGGAATCGCGGCCGGAGTGGACGGTATTTTTATGGAAACCCATTTTGACCCCGCAAATGCCAAAAGTGATGGTGCCAATATGTTGCATTTAGACCATTTGGAAAAATTATTGACAAACTTGGTAGCCATTCGACAGACCGTATTAAATCTCCAGTAGTTATATCGGATTGTTAAAAAACAGATTCCAAGAAATTTACAATCCACAATTTACGAAAGACACATTTACTAAAACCATCGCATTTTGACGCTTTTAAAAACACACTTCATAAGATCTAGATTCACAAGCGTTTTACTTTTTATAGTCTGTATGTATTCTTCCTATGGAAGTGCACAGTCTAAAAACGAAGGACAGCCAAACATTATTTTGATCATGGCCGACGATCTAGGACAAGAAGCCTTGAGCGTTTACGGAAGCAATAGCTATACCACGCCTAATTTGGATCGATTGGCCAACGAAGGTATGCGTTTTGACCAATGCTACTCCACTCCCTTATGCACCCCATCAAGGGTACAGTTGATGACAGGTAAATACAATCACAGAAATTACATTGGCTTCGGATTGCTCGACTCCAGCGAAAAAACGTTCGGGCACTATATGAAAGCAGCGGGGTACAAAACATTTATTGCCGGAAAATGGCAATTGTTAGGCAATGCACATCAGCAAAAATTAGCTGGCGGCAAAGTAGGGTCGACACCTGAACAGGCAGGTTTCGATGCGTATTGCCTATGGCAAATCGATGAAAGAGGCACACGGTACAAAGACCCATTATTGAGTATCGGAGGCAAAGGCACCATTCAATTCCCAGGGCGGTATGGCCCTGATATTTTTGTGGAACATATCGAAACTTTCATGGAGAAAAACAAAGACGACCCCATGTTTATCTATTACCCCATGGTATTGACGCACGACCCCTTTGTGCCCACCCCTGACAACCCAGAATTCAGAAGTTTTGATGCTACCTCAAAAGTCAACGACACGGCCTATTTTGGTGAAATGGTGCATTATATGGATAAGTTGATCGGAAACATTGTACAAAAAACGGAAGAACTCGGCATTCGGGAGAATACGTTGATCCTTTTTATCGGCGATAATGGAACGGATAGAGATGTAACCTCCATAGTCAATGGCAGTCCTTTGCAGGGTGATAAGGGACATACTACCAATGCCGGTACCCATGTGCCCTTTATTGCAAATTGGCAAGGAAAAATAAAACCGGGCAGTAGCAATTCCAATCTCATCGATTTTACCGATTTTCTACCCACGCTTTTACAGGTTTCCAGACAGCAACCGCTGCCAAAATCAAAGGCCGACGGGCATAGTTTTTACGACCAGCTGTTTGGCAAAAATGAAAATACACGGGAATGGATTTTTTGCCATTACCAACCCTTTTGGGGGAAATTCGAACCGCGAAGGTATGTACAGAATAAAGGTTGGAAATTGTATGGAAACGGGGAATTTTATAATCTTGCAAAAGATTCCTTGGAAAAAAAGCCTTTACACGTAAAAGAACAATCCATCGAAATACAAGCTATCGTCACCCAATTTCAATCGGTCTTGAACCAATATGCCAAATAAATCTAACAGAATGAAGAAGTTAACATGCTATTTTTTACTTATCGGAAGCCTTATCATTTGGTCGTGCGGGGAAAAATCTAAAAAGGAAACTAAGGCCAAAAAGCCCAATATTGTTTTTATCATGTCAGATGATCACGCTTATCAAGCTATTAGTGCTTACGATGACCGATTGATCAACACGCCGAATATTGACCGTATCGCCAAAGAGGGAATGCTCTTTACGAATGCCACGGTGACCAACTCGATATGTGCCCCTTCACGGGCCGTAATCTTGACAGGAAAACATTCGCACCTCAACGGAAAAATTGATAATATTTCTCCTTTTGACACGACCAATGTTACCTTTCCGCAATTGCTACAAAAGGCCGGATATCAAACCGCCATGTTTGGAAAATTACACTTTGGCAACAATCCCAAAGGCTTTGATGAATTTAAAATCTTACCTGGGCAGGGCGATTATTACAACCCTAAGTTTATTACCGCTACCGGCGATACGACGGTTACTGGCTATGTCACCGATATTATTACCGATTTGGCCATCGACTGGTTTGACAACCGAAGGGATACCGAGAAACCTTTTATGTTGATGTATCTGCACAAGGCACCTCACAGAACTTGGATGCCCGCAGAACGTCATTATAAAGAATTTACGCAAAAGACCTTCCCGCTTCCCGAAACACTTTTTGATGATTATGTCACCCGTGAAACTACTGCTGGTCCAGCTGAAATGAACCTTTTAAAACACATGCAATTAAGTTATGACCTTAAATTGACCGACAGTGTGGCCAAACAACTTGATATTAAGAATTGGAATACTATAGGAAATCGCATAGGTCGACTCAACCCAGAACAAAGAACGGCATGGGACGCTGTTTACGACCCTATCAACGAAGACTTTGCAAAACGTTTTCCTGATATGAACGATAGCACCTTAATGGTTTGGAAGTATCAAAGGTACATGCAAGATTATCTGGGGACTATAGCAGCAGTAGATGAAAATGTGGGTCGCTTGTTGGATTATATGGACGAGAACGACCTCAGCGAGAACACCCTTGTGGTTTACACTTCCGATCAAGGATTTTATTTGGGCGAACACGGATGGTTCGATAAACGTTTTATGTACAACGAATCTTTTAAAACACCCTTGTTGATAAAATGGCCGCATGTCATTACACCAGGTACCACTGAGGAAGAAATGGTTCAAAACCTTGATTTCGCACAAACCTTTTTAGAGGTGGCCGGTGTTACCGCACCTGACGACATGCAAGGAGAGAGTCTGACCCCACTATTGAAAGGGGAAAAAGAAAAATGGAACAGAGACGGCGTGTACTATCACTACTATGAATACCCTGCCGAACATGCCGTAAAACGGCATTATGGAATCGCAAATAAGGAATATAAGTTGATTCATTTCTATTATGACGTGGATGTATGGGAACTCTATGACCGTGCAAAGGACCCAAATGAGATCAACAACGTATATAATAATCCCGAATATGCAGATGTCGTTGCCGAAATGAAAGTTAAACTCGAGGAAATGCGCAAAAAATATAAGGATACTGATGCGCTCAACGATCAATTTATTCAGCGTTATAAGGACAAAGGGATTATTAAGGAGTAAGTAAGCAAAGAGCAGTAAACAGTTAGGTGTTAGGAAAAATTGTTTTTTTGGATTTGAGCCCAGGTTCTATTTCCAAAACTTTTTCTTACGTACTGAATAGGCATCCTGTAATACTTCGATTAAAATGGTATCGTCGATTTCATCAAGGGACCTATACCGCAGCGACTTCATCATTTTTCGGCCAGCAGTGGTCATATGTTCAAGATTAATAGTAAGGTGAGCGGCGTTCCAAAAACCAAGATCTACATAATCTTTGCTTTGGTTTAAATAACAATACGGCCTTCCATCGACATAATAAAAGGGAATCTTGTATTTATATTTTAAAACCACATCGGGAGCGGTGCGCTCAATAACTGATTGTAGATGCAATAATATACTTCGAAAAGGTTCAGGCTTGTCAAGAATATAGGTTTCAGCAGGGTTCATCGGCAATAATTATTTTTAAAACAACAAATACAGGCTTGGTCCGTTTGTATTTCATAGACTAATTTACTTTTTTTCATGGGCTTCGGCATTTTAAAAACCAACCTATTTCACAGAAAACTTTTGCTGCTCACGGCATTGGGTATCCTGATATTGGCCTATCGTGTATATTTGACCCAATCAACAGATTTCACCTTTTTATTGTGGAACCTTTTTTTGGCGACCATTCCGCTTTTCCTTTCCAAACAATTAGTGTTGCACAAAAACATTGGAAAATCAAAGATTTCACAAATAAGTGTGCTCATTTTATGGGTTTTGTTTTTGCCGAATAGTCCGTATATAATTACCGATCTAATTCATTTAGATACTAGTAGACCTACCATTTGGATCGACCTCTTAATGTTTTTTATTTTCGCCCTTAATGGTCTTATACTGGGAGTGCTGTCAATGATGGATGTTTTTAGTTTTCTACGTAAAGGAAACCATCCCGTATTGGCCAATGGTATTCTATTGATTGTATGCCTTCTTAGTGGCTACGGAATTTTTCTTGGTCGATTTCTTCGGTTCAATTCTTGGGATATTATCGCAAGACCACTTTTATTATTTCAAAGCCTTTTCAATTCACTTTTTATCGTGCAGGCCTGGTTATGGATCTTTGGCTTCGGCAGTTTTATCTGGGTCTCTTTTTGGGCATTAAAACCCTTTTTAAGAGGCACCAACGGCATGAATGTACGGGATGCCAATCTTTAATTTTGCTTAACATACGGGTTAAATAAGGTTTACATCAGGTTGTGTATTTTTATATAAAATATACCACCATGAAAAAAATACTACTACTTCTCGTCTTTTTAAGTTTATACCAAGGTTATTCCCAATCGCATTCCCATGGCGGGGCAACCCCCATGACCTTTCCCGATATTGAGGGCTATACAACCCTAAAGACCGATTTACATATGCATACCGTTTTTTCCGATGGAAATGTCTGGCCCACAATTCGGGTACAGGAAGCGCTACGCGAAAATCTGGATGCCATTTCGTTGACCGAACATTTAGAATACCAGCCCCATAAAGAAGATATTCCGCACCCTGATCGCAATCGCTCATTCGATTTGGCATTGGCCGAAGCCAGGGAACACGATTTATTGATCATTCGCGGTTCTGAAATTACCCGCTCCGCACCTGTCGGTCATAATAATGCCGTTTTTATTACGGATGCCAATAAACTTTTAATCGAAAAACCAGAAAAAGCCTTTGCCGAAACAAAAAAACAAGGAGCTTTTGTGTTTTGGAATCACCCGGCATGGCACCGACAGCGCCCGAAAGGAAACCCCATTTGGAGTGATTTTCAAATTGAACGGGCAAAAAAGGGGGAATTGCATGGTATCGAAGTCATCAACACCACCGACTATTCCGAAGAATCTTTAGCCTTGGCGTTAGAACAAAACTTAACCATCATGGGCACCAGTGATATTCACGGACTTGTCGATTGGAGCTACACCGAAAAAGGAAACCACCGCCCCATCACTTTGGTCTTTGCCAAGGATAAAAGCTTAGAAAGTTTAAAAGAAGCTCTTTTTGCCGGCCGAACCGTGGCTGTTTACAACTCACTTTTAGTTGGTCGTGCAGAATATCTGAAACCATTACTAGCAGCCAGCATCAAGGTAAACAGTGCCTCTTATATCGAAAAAACCCAAGTATTGAAAGTTGAACTTGAAAACACTACGAGCAGTGATCTTTTGTTCGAAAATGAAATGCCCTATACCTTTTACAGCAGTTCCCCTGTTTTTGAAATAGAAGCCGGAAAAACAAAAACTTTACAAATCAAAACTTTGGAGCCCTTGCAAAATATTGAATTACGATTAAAGGCGCTAGGTGCCTATATAGCGCCTAAGGAGCACCCTATTATCGAATGGAAGGTTTCAGTAGATTAATCATTGAAGCGTTTGCACCGAATAAAAAACCTCGACTGATGGTTTGTTTTTTTAATTGAAATCTGGTTTCAATTTAGCTCAAAAATTAAGCTAACGGCCCTATGAAAATCTATTCCTTACCATCAACATAATCTTGTAGATAGGTATAGCGTTCGGTAAGTTTTCCGTTTTTGGTCATTCGGGCACGTTCTAAAATACCATCGGCATCGTTATTAAAAAACGAGGGGATGACATATTTCACAAAGGCATCGCCAAAACCTTCACTTGCATCCCGTGGAAGCTCGGCGGGCAAGTTATCGACCGCCATTACGGCAATGGCCGATTCATCTTTATAATCCACCTCCTGCTCTGATTTTGGGTCATAACCATAAATTGGATCGGCAATGGTAGAAGCACGAGTCGTCGATGCGACCGGGCCATCAATATCACAGCTCACATCGGCCACCACTTTAATCTTAAAATCGGGATGCTTTGCATCGTCGCGCGTAAAGAGATACGGAGCCCCATCACCATAAAAATGACCTGCGATATAAAAATCGGTCACCTTTGCAAATCTGAAAAAGTTGGATTTGTAGTGGTCTGGGTTTTCAAAGAAATCGGCCATAGAGCCTTTTACGCCGTCTTTTCTTAGGTTGTATTCAGAAACATCGATCTGGCAATACACAGGTACATTAAAAGTGTCTTTTAAGTAAGATTCAACACCTACCTCCTTTAGGCCCATTCCATCTAACATTTCTTTCGCGCCATTACCCACACGACCTTTTCCTGTCAGTAAAATCTTGATATTTGGGAGCTTTATTTTTCGAAGTTCTTGTAGCAATGCTTTTTGGTCTGCCAGCATCTCGGCTTTTGGAAGGTCAAATTCTCCGAATTTCCTACCATAGGCACGAATACCGTTATAGGCCCCAACGATACCGGCATACCTACCAAAGGCCACCAAGCGCACCCCATCAGCATTGGTAATGACCTCATGGTCGTAAAACTCGATATTCTTTTCTAAAATAGCCCGCAACAAGACTCTGTTATAGGGTTGCTTTTTGATGGTATGGGAAAAGAAAAAGTATTTTTTATTTGGAATTAGGGCATCTATCGGCACTTCTTTTACCCCGAGCAGCACATCACAGTCTGAAAGGTCATGGGTAACCTTGATTCCCATCTCTTTATATTCAGCGTCGGTAAAGGTACGAATGGGTGAAGCCTCAACACTGATCTTGGCAATATTGTGATTGTCCAAGACTTTTTGACAGGCCGCCGGTGATAGCACTACCCTTTGGTCGGGCGGTGTTTTACGTTCTCTTATGATTCCGAATTTCACGTTTTATACTTTTTAATACTATGATAATCAGTAAATTAAATTACAAAAAAAAATATTCCTAACTGCTTACTTTGAACACAAGTGCTAGTTCTATTTATTTAAAAAGTGCAACTTCAGTATTGAAAATGAGTTTCTTATTATGTACTTGGTACAAAGTTTGCTTTAAATGTAGTAGGATTATCATGGGTAAGCAAACTTTTCTTAGCTTTGCTGCCCGCATATTTTATACGGATAATAAGTTTGTTCTGAAAAGGTGTTATGCGTTAGGGATAGAGGCAGGTACCCCGCCTTTGAGCAGCTTCGGCTGGACAGGGGGTGTACGGCCGATAGCCCGACCCCTTAAGGTTTTTTGCCGCAAGGGGTAACGCCATAAGAAACCCTTTTATACATTTTTGGGATGTATGGCAAAGGAACAAAGTTGAAAAAGATTGCCGCTTTTGCGGAGATAATATGTTCTTTGAAAAAACAATGAGATGTTTTAGGCCCTTCGACTACGATCAGGGCATAATTCGATAGCGCAAATCTAAGATTTGCTACCTCATTACGGGGCCGACTGGTTTTGACAGCGAGACCAATGGCAATGTAAGCATGTCGAGCGCTGGAATACAGCTCGTTAATCTCATATTTCACACTTTTAATTGGCGATAATAATTACGCTCTTGCCGCATAATCTGAATTATAGTAGGATATGCCTCGTCTCTACTAGGTAGAGAAGCGAGATGTTCCTGAACAGCCCTTGTTGACGGCGGTTCATTTAGGAGCACCAAAAAAGTCAACATAAGGGTGTTATGGCTTCGGTAACGCCACCAAAATCTTAAGAAGCTAAGTGTACGATAGGCCGTTTTCAGTCGGTCGTGCATCGAAAACCAAGTGAAGACTAAACATGTAGAAGGCATTGTAATTGCTTGTTTGGACGAGGGTTCGAATCCCTCCGGCTCCACGATTAAGCTCAAAAGCCACACCGACAGGTGTGGTTTTGTTGTTTTATGAAGAAATTGAGTATGCTCAAGATTTCGGAATAATATAACAAAACCAGCGCACAGCACGTGGCTTTGCATTTAGAGGACTGTAGCCCCCTGGGAAAAACGAAGGTAATCCCTCCGGCTCCACTTTTGAAGTACCAATTTATACTAAAATATTGTAAATAGTTGATTTACAATATTCTTAAACTTATTTAATATCAAATATACCCAAATCTTGGCTAGAGAATGTTTTCCTTATAGCCCTATTTTCCATTTTAATTATTTTCTAAGACGTTTTTGGCCCAGCCGGATGGTAAGGCATTGACCAAGATTATTTTCATTAAAACTCGAAGCTTAAACTACGTATTTATTTGATAACCTTTATTTCAATAAATTTTGTATTTATTTGGTGTGTTTTGGTATTTGGTTAAAACTTAGAGCAGAGTTTTCTAACACAATAAAGAATCATTAAATTTTAGCTATTCATAAAAAATCTCATATAACTGAAAGATAAATCTCAAAATTTTTATTGACGCACCATTAAGATTTGTAAGATTTTTGGTATATTTAAATGCCTCATTATCATGCTTTTCCTTGTAATTCGAACCAATCCAAACGAACCATGACGGAAAAGGAACTCCTTCAGGCTCCCCCCAAGCAACTTTTCAAACTCAGCAAGCTCATTAATCAGGGCGTTATATCTTACGATGATTTAGCTGATATTATACCTGGTATTCTTCACATAAATAATCGTGAAGACCTAGCGCTTGAATATATCTCTAAAGAAGGGTGTAATATATTACGCTATTCGCTAGAAGAATTGAGAACATTAGGAGCTGAAGTCTTCGAAAAACACCAAAGTCATTTCACCAGAACCATTACTTACCCAAAGTTAATGGCCGAAATCGGTAAAGATGACCCGAATCATGTCATTCCTTTTTTTCAGGATTGGCAGTATGAAGAAGATGAAAAACCCGTTTTTCATTTTACTTCAACCAAGATATTGAACAACACCCAGCTTATTTCAATATCACTTTTCCCTGATAGAATTGAGTACCTGACCAATGCGGTCAATCGTTTGTTTGGTATGAACAAGACCTATGACAAATACTTCTGCTGCTATAAAAAAATGACAAAACGAGAAAAGGAAATTCTGGGTTTTTTAGGTCAAGAACTTTCTAGAAAGGAAATCTCAAACCTACTTTTTATAGATGAAAAAACGGTAAAAAAACATTGTGAAAATATTTACAAAAAATTGAATACTTCAAAGCGTACTGAGCTTGAGAAAATAGCTCGGGCCTTTGCAACTATTTGAAAAATAGGCCGGATGGCGTATTCTACAAAAATTATTTTTTAAATACTTTTAGAAGATAGCGAAGTTTCCTATGTTTTCATTATGTCCGGCCGATAAATAAAAACGAGTTCCCTCCACTAAGGAATAAAACAAACTAATCAATCAGATAAAAAAAATGGTCAATTTAATTTTTTGTCTTGTTCTCGCTGGCATTACTGCCGGATTGGTAAATTACTTCTACACCTATTTATCCCTGCCCACCGAGCCAACAAAGAAGGATGATTCAGTGAAAATGACAGAAACCGGAAAGTCTTGGGGTTTTCCTGCACTCACTTGGCAATTAGCTTTGACAGGTTATATCATAATTGGAATTGCGGGTTCCATGCTCACTCCGCTTCTTGATGCCATAGTAGGTCTCAAAGGTATAGATGCCAAATTTGGTGAAAATCTACTAGTAGTATTTGGTTATGGTTTAGTATTCGGTTTCACTACTAATCAAATAATTACTAGCATATCAACTAGTATATTAAAAAAGGTCGAAAAGTTATTTGCGGACAAACAACGCGTCGAGACTTTTAGTAATTCCTTGAACAACGTAGAGACCCAAATTGATTCGAAAGAGCTTTCTGTTTGCCCCAATTCGCTTGATTGGGAGAAGGCTCCAAATTATGAAGCAAAACCATTAACCAATTTAAAATGGGCGAATAACTTGTCAAAAGATAAATTTGGTTGTAGCCGAAACGGTGGCACTAAATTCCATGCAGGGATAGATTTGCATGCCCCAGTTGCCAGCGAATGTTTCGCTTTATTCAGTGGCACTATAACCGACGTTGGCTATGGAAATAGCCTTGGAAAATATATCGCTTTACAGTTTATTAAACATGGAAAACCTTATGGGGCCGGTTATTGTCATTTAAGCGAAGTAAAAGTAAAAAAAGGAGATATAGTAAATTCAGGACAAGTCATAGGACTAACCGGAACTAGCGGTAATGTTGGTGATGACAAACCTCATTTACATTTGGAAATTCATAGAAACAAATGGCGAACCTATTCTTCAACAGAAAAGCGCTCGAAAGCCGCATTAGACCCTAACCATTACGTATAGAAATCTCAAAATATATTCACCAAAATAGCCAACTTGTAGAAAAATATTTGAAAGATGTCAATCAAGCTTATCTAAGATTATTGGTAGTTTTTGATAATCTGGAAACGAATTATACCGTGTATACTTGCTTTGTTAAAATTAATTTAACAACTAATAACCAACACCAAACAAAGTTGAATAGATCTAGAAAGAGCTTCTTACCAACTTCCACTCTAGGTACAGTGGGTGCGCTTAACTTACTTAGCTGTGTAGGCATTAAAACGGTATTACAAATAAACTTAGGGAGCCCAGGATGAAAAATGAGCATGTTAAAAAGAATAAGTTTTTATAGGTTTATTTGATTTGTCCCTTAATAACTCACTCAATATAGTTCGAAATCTCTGTAAAAATTAACTTTTATACTGGCTTTAGTTCAAGTAAATCTTAATTTTTTTAAGATCAACCAACATTAATAGTTATGTCAGATAATAAATATTCTCGAAGAGAATTCATCAAGAATTCATCTTTGGTTGCTCTTGGTAATTTTAATCTACCCCCTATTGCTCTCAGTGAATTCTTTTTTGAAGAGAATTTTAATCTAAAAGCACCGTTAAGTCCAGACTTAATTTTAAACCTTGTTCGTTCAAGTGACTTGTTGAACGTACAAATTGAATTTTTTAATGTCTATGTAAAGGGCAATTTTGTGCATAGGCTAATACAAGATCAAGAGTCTTTTATACGGGTCATTCTTCCGTCCCAGCATATTGCAGAAGAGCTAGTGTTGAATTCTTCAAAACTAAATAAAAAATTCTCCTTTCTATCTGGTAAATCGGTCTTGGCATTTCGTTGGGTGAGTCCTAAAGACAAACTGAAGCTAAACCCAAAAAATATTCTGAATTGGAATGACAATTTTCAATTGGTGAGTTTGGGAGATTTTCTGACTGATGTTATAGACTCGGACCCAAATTCTAATCAAGACCGGTTCAAAAAGACACGTGTAGAAGACCTTTCAATATTTCAAATAGAAGATTCGAAAAACCAAAAATTGATTTTTAATCAACATGGCAAAGCTTCTAAATTTTGGCCCATAACCAATTTAGAAGTTCCCTATAAAATGTATTTGTCTCCTATTCCTCCGTCTTTTGAAAATGATTCAGGTGACAAAACCAAAACATTAAGGTCATTGGGTTCCTTTGTATTTGATTCAAACAGTTCGACGATTTTAAAAAAGGGAAAAAGAAATAGTCTTAAATTCAGAATCGTCAAAATCTGGGAAAATGACTTGCAATTTCAAGATTTACTAGGTCAAAAAACAAGTGCACGTTTTAAAGTTATTGGCATTAATAAAGATGAAGAGAACGCTGAGCCCAATGAACCCGAAAATTGTGAATGTGAGAACCGTACTATTGAACTTTTACCTTCTCCGATTCATCGAAAAGAGTTGAATGAACTTACCATGTTGCCAGAATGGGATCGCGATGTTGCCTCAGAACCATTCAAGATTTCTGCCATTGGTACCTCAGCCAATTTAAAGTACTACAACGAATACCCCACCAAAAACACTTCCATTGTTGGATGGGAGCAAGAAATCAAGTATGCTCGGGATAATAAAGTCAGCATTACTTTTAGGGCAATAGACATTTTTACGGGCCTTAAGATTTTGGTTTCAATTAAGGCCGAGCGCAAATTCACTGGAGGCAAGTCCTATCTTTTAAAACGCTATTATTTGGATTTTATGGAGAGGGAAAAGTCTTATGAACATGGCCATGCAATAGGAATTATGACTTGGTCCAAGATAACAGCCCTATCCAATGGAACCTATTTCAATCCTCTCAAACCCAGTTCAGAAAATTGGTATCATGTGCAAAGTGAAAACAATAGTGAAAACCCCGACAATCCAAGAGATTATAGAGAGTTGAACGACTTGACCTTCGAGTATATCGGTATTGACAAGTCGGGCAATGAACATCGTTTCTCATCTAAAATGATATTCATCCCAGCCGAGAGTTACATGATTAAATCCGGAAAATATTGTTATCAGCCTGATTGTAGTTTGCCTGCGGTACCTTATGGGCCTAAAAAAGAAGTTCATATTAAGCACTTAGGTGGTCTTGAACTGAAAAATCTACATGTAGATGCCGAAGATGGTGCTTTTTCTATTTCAGAACGTTCTTATTCCTTTACACTTAAAAAAGTGTTCAATGATCAAGAAGATCTTAAAAAGAAATTCAACGATATAGCCAATATTCTTGGAAAAACCGAAAACCGAGTTGTTCACTATTCATTTAGACCCAACTCGGAGATTACTTATGCTAAATTGGAGCGTTTAAAACAGAATAAAGATGAAGTACTAGGATCCATTACTCAAACCTCTGAAAACTCCAACTTTTACACAGCTTCACAATTTTTCCTTCCTTTAAGCAACAAATCACTTTATGAACGTGGTAGGTATTCAGGTGATGATTGTTTTAATGAAAAATATCCGTTAATACCTTTCCTACATCACGCAAAAATTATAGTATCCCAAATAGATCAGATTGAAGGTATAAGTAGCCTTAGGACAGTCGGATTGGCCAAATCATACTTTAAGTTTAAGGAAGACAATTCAAAACGCGGAGAAAAAACTGAAGAATTCAGAGATGAGAATCCCGCAAGGTTGATTTTTAAGTTTATTGAAAACAATCCGAAACTTGTTGACAAGATAAATACTTCAATTCTTACACCGATTGAACAAAAAGAAGAACCCCTAGAAAATTTCTTTGCCAAGAATTATCGGGAGGCCGGTGGAATGGTCAATCCTGGAATCAAAATATCACATTTATCGGTTTTGGATGAAGGTGTTATTTATGACGAATCACACAATACACAGTTTCAAAAGGGAAGTAATTACTTTGAGAATAATAAAGCGGAAAGAACCCGAGAATCAGGTTCAATAATAATATCTCCACCAGTTCAAACCATCTCAATTTTTGATGGTCTTGATGCCTCTATTTGTGGAATTTCTCTAATAGATATTCTTGAAACGTCCTTGCCCATTGAACAAATACCCAAATTCAATTTTGTAAAGGATATTGAGGGGACATTTGAAAAGATTGAATCGTTGGTCAATAATTTGGAGGATGTTTATTCAACTTCAAAACAACAATATGAAAATGCTAAACTATTACTTGAAGAAACTCGTGAGAATATTAGTGATTATGAAAGTAGGATTAAGGATTTAGAACTTTCAGAAACCTTAAGCTGGTTGAAATCTTTAAAAAACTATTTTAATGAAATTAACAGTTTAAATCAACTTGAAATTTTTCTGGAGAATGAATATGAAAGTGTTCAAAACGGAATCAGTTCCTATGTTAAACAGATTCTTCCGTATGAAGAAAAAATATATCAGGACACATGTTGCCCTGAAAATGAAATCAAATTCATTTTTAATGAGCTTAGCTCACAAATAAATACTGAGCTGGATGAATCTTCTGTGCTCAATTTGGTCTCCATACTTTTTGGTTTCTCGGAATTAAATCATAAACAAATTCTCGAAATTGCAAGAATACGTTTTCTAGAGAGCATAGTTCAAAACCCAGATTCATGGGAACAATTAGCTCAGTTTATCAAAATCATTGAAAATGCATCACAAATTTTTTCGGAAAAGCAGAAAAAATATGACACATTTTTGAAAGCTCTGTATGTGGTTGCACAATTTTGCCCCAAGTTTGTTAAAGCTAAAAAGAACCAAGCATTGCAGACTTGGGAGAGCATTTTTCGAAAAGTTGAAAATGCAAATTTTGATGGTATAAACAATATAAAGCCAGAAGAATACAGAAAACGGCTAGAAGGGTGGATTAAACAATCCGAAAACATACTAAATAGCTATCAACAATTTAGAACAATCTTTAAGTTATTCAATTTTGGTCATTATAAGTTTGAGGCCAGAAGACTGAACCTTAAAAACTTCGATCTAGGTATTCAAGAAGAACTGGAAAAAAGATTAGTTGAGCAATACTTCAATTCAATTGAGAAAATTGAGATTCAACAGGCTGATTTCCCTAATAAACATGCTGCATTAGATTACATTCAGAAAGAAATAAAGAAACTAAATGGTATAAATAATCTACTCTCTAACTACGAAATTCATATCAAGACTTTTGACAAAATCATTGAAAGCAATGAAGCTTTAGATCTATTTGACATTAGTGATATAGTTGAAGAAAATCTCCAGAATCTAAAAAATTTACTTGTTACAGAAAAAGCCAAGTTTAGAAAACTTGAAAATGAAATTAGGAATTTTGGCAAGAACCTACTTAATGATTTTGATGCGCTTCGTGATGAATATTCTAAAAAGCTTGCCGATTTGGAGTTTGGGGGTCCGGAGTACCAAAGAATCAAAACACGGCTTAAAGAAATTGATGAGTTAAAGTCAAAACTTAGCGAAGCTTCAAAACAATCCCTAAACTACCAATTTACTACAAGGAATTTTGTTAGGAATGAAGTAGGGCCTGTAGAGTTTATTCCTTCAAGAATCACTGAATTAGAAGTTGATGTTCAATACAATATAGAATTCGATGTTTCAGAATATAACCAATCACCAAAGATTGCCAATCAAACGTTTCATACAAAGACCAAACTCAATGATTTTGATATTAACTTCCTCAAATTAATTACCATAAGATTTGAAAAAGTCTCCTTTATCAGCGGTACAGATTTGAAAGATGATTTTGATGTCAAAATCAGACATGTTGAGTTTGAAGGAGTATTGGCATTTGTTCAGGCCTTTCAGAAGTATCTAAAAACTGTCAACAAAAATTTAATATTTCATGTTGATAGCTCAGGGGCCAGTATTGGATTTGCAATTCCATTGCCTGATATACCTGCCGGCCCCTTTCTTTTCTTTAATATGAATTTTGCAGCTCTGCTAACATTGCCATTTGATTCCAATAAAGCCATGCGATTTAGATTTGGCCTGGGATCACCTTATTCCAAATTTGGTCTTACGTACTTAGCTTTTGGTGGTCAAGGATACTTCAACATTATCGTGGAGCCTAAAGATGGAATAGTGGCAATGGAGGTTGTACTTGAATTTGGTGCAATTTTCAATCTAAACATCGCTGGCATAGTCAAAGGAACAGCTTATCTAGTTGGGGGAATCTACATATATAAATCAAAAAAGCCAGAAGAAGAACAATCTGTAATCAAAGGCTATATTTTATGCGTAGGTCGTTTTAATATTATTGGATTGTTTTCGGCAGCAATCACTTTTTATTTAGGCTTAGAGAGTAAAGGAAATGGACTACATGGAATATGTACGGTAAGGGTCACCAAAAGATTTTCAAGATTTTTTAAGGTTTCTGTGCAATGTACCATGGAAAAGCAGATTGATGGAACTAAAAAACAACAACATTCTGCTGAAGAAGCAAATCCTGACCCGGAGATAAGCTTTATTGAAGGAAATCTTTTCAGAAATATGAATTCAATTTTACCTACAACTAATGAACTGTATATCACTTTTAAATCTAATAAGGGGAACTCAGAACATGAATTTGATATTGGTCTAAAAAACCTAGAAACAGCAGAACAATTTATGTTTAACAAAACAATTGAAGAAGACCCAGACAGGCAGCACAAAATTATCTGCTTTTCGAGGGAGAATGGATTTAACGGAATTGATAACTGGGATGGTTATAGCTTGGTGCTATTCAAAAAATCCAAAGTAACAGGTATTTACGAGTCTGAAAAAATCATCTATAACGCCCAAAATGGAAAGAGTGGAGGGTCGGGTAATATCGATATAAACGAAGAAATTCTCGCTGCAGATATTGATTATTATGCTAGTTATTGCTAAACATTGACATATGTTAACTTACACAAGTACTTCAGGAAATCTTACCAACAATAGCAATATTGAAATTTACCCCAATGGAGTTAAATTATTAGACAACAAAGTTCATTTGCATTTTAAGGCTATAATTACCATACATCCTTCAACTAATCTTGAAGACAAAATCAACTGCAAAAACTTTGAAGAAATACGGGATAGAATCAATACGCAGGTTTTGTGGTATGAGCTCAGAAGTAATGAAATCAAATTTGATTTAAACAAGAATGCTTTCGGTGAAAATGTGAACCCATATATTGTTGATAAATTCGAATTGACCGACATTATAAGCCGAACTTCAACTTTTTATAACAATTTCCAATTTGGTCGTCATCTAAAGAACCAGCAACTCTTTTGTTCTTTTAAAGATTTTTTAGGCAAAGAAGAATACACCCTCATTGGAGATAGGTTAGGTTCTGAAGATGGCCCTATATCTCAATATGAAGAAATTGAAGATAAAAATGCGAAATCTGACTATGACAATAAATTGTTTGAGGAGAAAACCGGAGATGATATTCTCAAGAAAAACAACTCTGATAGTAATGAGAAAATGAATTTCACCATACTCTATAATCACATTTTAGACCATCCAATAGTTGCAGAAGCTTACTATGGGGTCATTCGTAGTTTTTACATTCCAATCAATACGATTGAAAATGTATTTGAATCTAAACAGAAATATAAAATTTCTTTACCGCTACCAGAAAATAATGTAGGCAATACCAATTCGGATTGCGAAATTGATGGTAGAGAAGAGTTTCCATTCTTGTATTTTAAAATCGGAGAAAAATTTTATAACGGACTATTTACTCCCTTTCTAGCTAATGACCACCTTAAAAAAACATATATCGATCAATTTGATTCCTACAAAAGTGAGTTGGATTCAAATTCCAAAAACATAAAATCCAACCCAGAAGGGTTCTTTCTCAAGGGAATATATCATACAACTGAAGGGGGTACGCAAGAGAATACAATAGATAAAAAACGAGATCCATTTGAATGCAAGGAATATCGATGCGGATTTAATGTAATTAGTTCGTCTCTAAGACCTGAAGAAGGCGAACCTAATCAACCTTTATTCAATTCACTTAGTATTCATCGCGATATTGTTACGTTGGTTAAAGAGGGTGGGATAGACTTTTCAGTATTGACATCGGGCATTATGTACCCTAAAAGCGATATTGTTATCGGTAATAAGGCCACAAGAACCAATCTTTTTGCGCGATGGAATGGAAATAATTTATTGGTTAATCGAAATGTAGAAAAAAGAGAGACTCCAAAAAAACTGGACAAGTCAAACTTGGAATACTATGATGAAACCATTTTTATAGAAGAAAAATGTTTCAAAACCAAACAAACGTATGTTCCCGGTGGCAATGTTCAATTGCTAAATTCTTTAAAGTATGCTTTTTATCTGAGGTACGTGATGCCTACGGGTTACTATATTCCTATCAAAAAAGAATTGAAATTGGTTGATGAGACTCAAGTCAATTATATGATTACTGTTGAGGATATCTTTGGGGCAAAGGAAATCTTCGATAATGAAAATCATATTGATTGGAACAATTCTTTTGGAGGAAAAAAATATCAATTAAATAAACCATCCATTTTAGCCCCAACAATTATTGGAAGAAAGTGCTATGAAAATGCAGGTAGTCGATTTGTAGACGGGCACACACATTTTGTAATTGATGCTACCAGAAACGAAAAAAAAGAGACCAGAATAATATATCCCCCTGTAATAAAGTTCCAGGATTTCAAATTTGAAGGGAACCTTTCAAAAGAAATGCTTAATTATAAAGACGCGAAGGAATTTGCCAAGGACTGTATGCAATTGGAAAAACGTTCCGGCGAAAAACCTAAAACTTGTCAAAACTTAAATTATAAAGTACAATATCTGGCTGATTTAAGGGCAAGTGACCTAGTCATTTACCCGGGTGATTTAAAAACCACAAATTCATTGAATTATTGGGAAAAAGAGAATACTTTCAAATTTTCATCCAATTATCCATACTACACTAAAACCAGAGGTAAAAAGCTTAAAGTAAAAAAGCAAGCCGATACATATCATTTGTTATTTGAAGGGGACGAGGTTTTTAAGAAAGGTTTGGGTAAAGGACAGCATGTGTTCTATTTAAAATCTAATCGCCTAAATTCAAAAGTTTTATCAGGTCCAACAAAGATAGAAGTATCCATTGTTGATTATCCAGATACACCAAAGGCAAAAAGGGAGTTCATTGAGGAGGTAATTGACAATACTAAAATTAAGAGACGCTATGAGAACCTAAATGAATGGTCTTTTGAATTTAAACTAGAAACTAATGTCAACGAAAATAGCTACGAAGACATATCAATGTTTTCAATAAAATACTTGCAAGAGGCCTATTCTTTAAAACTTAGGGAAGACAATCTTAAGCAACTGAAAAGAGAATATATAAACTCTGAAATCTTAGGGTGTAAGCAAGTGAATAGATACGATGACGATTTGCTAAATGATGAATATCCTTATGAGATGTTTTTACAAAAGGAGGGTAGCGTTACTTCCGATTCAGGTTTAGTACCAACGGTTTATCCAAAAGAGTATAAATTAAGTTTTAAACTCCCCTCCAAACATATTGAAAATAACGAGTTAGTATTTCAGATGGAAATTGCCAATGAAACACGTGTAAAAGTGGGGTATGCCAACAATGGCGAAACCGGGCCGATTTTGAGAATTCATTTGAATAAGGAAACTTTGATTGATTTAGATAAAGATTTGGAAGTTGAAATCCACATTTTTTTCGACATCATAATCAACCTCTTTAAGCTCAAAATTATCCAAGGCAGTGAAGAGAAAATACTCGAATTGCCTGAATTGGTCTATCCCTATCTCAATTTAGAAAGTGTAAAAATCAGTGACGAACTGGAGTTCTCTGAGCTTGAGTTTATGGAAAATAGTTTTATAACCGATGGTTTCGTTCCAGGTTCTGAATCGACAGGTTTTCTCTCGATGATTTTATCAGAAAACGATGAACACTTTATAGACTTTTCGCGCTCTGCTGAGCATATTGTTATCGGTCAAGAACAAAATCCATTTGCCGTAGAAAGAAGAATCCGCTTGTTTGCATCATCAGCAATGCAAGCATTCTTTAGAGACCCCGAAGAAGATTTAAAAGAGTTTGACATTGGCACAAAAGGCAGTATTCTTTGTTTAAGCATTCCCAATAATGTGAAACCAACTACTCCCAAAGTAGAGACCGACATACTTTTATTATCTGAATTGGATGATAGGTGGCGTGATAAAGATTCTAAGTTTATAAAAGAACATTATACCCAGCAATTATTGCGAATCACCATGGAAAGGGATTTTATGCGTGAGGGTAAAAACAAGTTGGGTATTATTCTAAGTAAAATAGATGAAAATTGTAATCACATGATTGATGATGATGTATCCGCCATTGGAGAAGACATCACAAAATTGAATGAAAAAGATTCATGGTCTACCAATAATTTGAAGGAATATCTCAATGTCAATTCTAATTATGAAGAACTAAAAAAATATTTTGGTAATACAGAGATACACTTAATTAATGGGGAAGAATACGAAATATTACATTGTAATCCGTTTTATAATACCTCAATAAAAAAATGGCAGGTTATACTTCCTTTTAAAAAATTGGAGCAAAAAGAAACCGCGTTCATCAGATTGTCTGTTTTGAAAATTGCAAATGGACTATATGAAGATGAAAAGACGACCTATTCGAATATAACAGAGCCAATTATCACTCCAATTTACAATTCAAAACGATTTGGCCTGCAAAAATTGAGGGGTGCAGAAAGAAAAACATTTAAGGTTTACAACAGTAGCACCTCCACTTACGAAGGCAAGCTAATGGCCATATTGGTAAGTAATCGACGCTCTAAGAAAGAACTTTACAATATTAGTACTGACAGCAGCGACCTATTAACAGATTATCATGAATTTAAATCGCTTGATATCGAAAATACAGGCAAGGCACTTTTAACAAAAAAAAGAGAAGTAAAAATACAAGCAATCAATGGAAAATTTGTTGAGGTATATGAGTTTGAAACACACCAAAATGAAAATCTAGGCGAATTTATTGATATTTCATTAGGGCAAGTTTTCATTGATCTAAACCCATTATTCGATGAACGAATTAAAGGGCTTCGACTTATTCATATGGATAGGTTTAAAATTTAATTGAATTAAAAATTGAAATTCATGCGGGTAATTAAATTTCTATTTGTTTTTGTTGTTATCATATTCTCCCAAACAACTTTTGCCCAAAAGAAATCTGTTGAAATATGGATACGAGCCTTTATTCCGAATGCCGAAAATTCTGGGGCTGCTGGTGATTATATAAAAGAAGTCGGAGGTAAAGGGTCAGTAGTAAAGTTAACTGCTTGCCCATTTAATCGCCCAACTTTTGCCTGTTTTTCTACAGACGATAGAAGTTTTTCTACAGATTGTTCACTTACCTCACGAGTCGAAACAAAATTTACAATTCAAATGGAAGGAGAAAAAGTAGAGATAACGCCAAAAAAAAACAGATCAAGTATAAAGGGAATAACCAAGTTCATGGATTGTGAAACAGGAAAAATGAACAATTATTCAACTGGAATTATTGAAAGAGACCATTTAGGCAAACCATATTTTGCGGACGGACAGGTGCAAATAATTGGCCAAGTTCAGACCGTAATAAATATTATTCCTGTTGTTGGTGAATATGTTACACCCTCGATTGATTATAGTTTTGATATTATTTGGTCGCCTAACGAATCAAAAATAAAAATGAGTTTAACCGCAGGTAATTTTCCAGCTATCGAAGCCTATGTAAGGACACCAGGAAATGAATGGCAAAATATGTTCCAAAATTTACCCTTAGGCACACCTTGTGCACTTTTTGGTGATATATGGGGAGGAGGAACCAATAGGAATTCTAAAGAGATTAGTCTAAATCCAGAAATACCTCAACAAACAAAAATTACATTTTCTGAACTTAAAGAAGCATTTCCCATAAAAAAAGAGGTCGATAGAGAAAAACTGTTTACAAAAATATTAAAAGGAGGATGGCCTGAGTTACTCCCTGACACAATAAATTATAGAAATACATGTGCCATTCGCTTGTCTGTAGCTCTGAATAAAACCAAATTAAAAATTGAACAAGAGTTTTCAAATGGAAATCATAAGGATAGTAATGGCAATTTTATAACTGTCAATGTTCCCACAATGAGGGATTTTTTGAATGGAGTCTTAGGTGATAGTAATTGGGGAATGAGTATGTCATCTGTAGAAGAATTTAACCAAATAAATAATATCCCAATAAAACAAGGCATTATACTTTATACTTTTCCAAGGAGCTGTAATGGAAATCCCATTACAGCATTTGGGCACGTGGATTTATGGGATGGAAAAAAATGCTTATCAGATTGTCCACCTGGGGACACTAACTGTGCAGTAACCATAGAGCTTTGGGAGCTTGATTAAAACCTTAAGTTTTTGAAAGTTCAAGACTTCAATAAGCTTTAGGTATTTTTTCTATGACAGATAGAAACTATGAATCTATATTCCATAATTGCAAAGTTTTCTTCAATTAGGAATCGGAAGTTTTAGAAAGTCACCTATTCGGTGAGCACAAAAATCCATCCCTCCGAAAACTCCAATATACAAGCGATTTCCGAGTAAAGTTCTAGTGCCTCCGGCTCCACTTACACCCTCCTAAGCTCGCGCAAAGCGACGAGCGAAGGAGGGCTTTTTTTTTAATGTTTGTATATAATGGTTCGGGTATTTTATCTCTCGTAGGGCTCTGGTAGATGCAAATCTACCGACCAACATTCATCTTTTATTTTACAAAGGGGCCCATGCCTTCCGAAGCTTTCTTGGCCTAGGAAGATAATTTTGTTCCTAATATCTATATGAGCCTAACATCATCGAAAATAGAGCACAGCCATCAGTCTGAAATAAAAATTATCATATAAAGTCCATATCGGGAAGATTTTGTAGGGTTACTTCCGCCTTGCCCTTAAAATTCGCATACACGACGATATGCTCCGGACCCGGTTCAATTCCGGTTATCATTATATTTTCCATATTTCCGTTAAAAACTATCCCTTGTGAAGAGGGAATGCCCGATTGCAACTTTTCGTTCAATAGTGCCATTTTCGAGGCTATCATTTCGTTTAAATTAACGGATGCCTTGTCGAGCACTTTCCTGTAGTACATGCGATTGGCCAAAAATGCAAGGACCTTGTCCAACACAACATTCTTAGTTCCAAAATCGATTTTAAAAGCGCCTACCGACAGTCGACCCGATTCGGCATCAAAGGCCAGGGCAGCGTGAAGATAGAGGGGCACTTCTTTGGTCCACAACACTTTACGCATAAGACCGACGCGTAGCCCTAAGATTATATCATATTCCGGTAATGGGCTAACCTGTAGGCCCAAGCGTAAAATTTGACCCCTTTTTCGTTCACCCGTCCCGATTTCCATTCCAATGAGCTTGGTTTCCAACAACTGTCGCAAGACGGGATAAGGAATTTTTATGGGAAGTGTTAACCGTATATTTTTCATATCTATGTTTATTCCCTTTGAAGGTATGATGTTTTGAACAGTATTTGTACTTGAAAACAATTTGTCTTGAACGCTTTAAATCCGTAATCTTAAAAAGCGCCAAATGGGTCACTATTTGTATGTAATGGGCTCGCTGAATTGCCTTTGAATATTTATTTTTCCCAAAGACCCAAATTTCGGGTTAGAAAAATATGAACTTGAATCAAATGATATGACCAAGAAAGAATTATTAGGAAAAGAACTGAGCAACCTATATGCTATCGCCAAACAGGTAAATACCTATTTCGATGGTAGTGATATCAGTTTTCTCAATGAAAAAGTGAAAACTATTCTAAGCAGTTATGCGAAATTTAGTTGCACGAGCGAAGAACAGACTTCCCAGATGCTACGGAAAATGGAGGTCAATCCTGGCAACACCTCGGACTCCATAGTCAATGAAATCACTGAAAACCTTCATGATATTGTTAAAAGCGACCACAGCCCCACCATCAAAAACCTTGGCTATTCCCTCTCGTTAAATCGGCTTGTTGCATATCATAGGGCCAATATAGAAAATGTGGAACATTTGATGGCGAATTCTTGAGTTGTAGAAAAGCTAGGCGGAAATTCAGTTCGCTTTTAGGTTCCCTGTTCGTGGTATTTTAGCCGATAAAAACCAAGTAGTTGCATTTTCTGCGAATGTCTTTGCGGAGCGAATCCTCCAAAAAAAAAGAAGCGGGCCCTAGATAGGGACCCGCCATTTAAATTTGATTCTGTATTAATCAATTATTGCTACTTATGTTCTTCTAGAATTTCTGAAGTCTCGAGATCGTTTTGAATAAAGTCACGCTGTTCTCTTAAAATTTCCTTAATTCGGGCGGGAACCTGCGTTTCGGCCAGCACCTCATTGTATTCTTCGATGGCCGCTTTATCACCGCGTACCGCCTCTTCGAGCATAGCTTCATCATTATCACCCGAAAAAAAGGCTTTTACATCCATCCATGTACGGTGTATGCTCCCTTTGGTACTTCCATCGATGTCACCGTCGCCCAGATCTAGTCCGGAAGCTGCGTTTTTGAGCTGTACCAGAAAAAGCTTCCTGTTTTCGATCCTTCCCCTAAAATAACTTTTGATGGCCTCATCCTTGGAATTTTCGGACGCCTTGTCGAAACCCTTAATGGCATCTTCATTTTTTTCAACGACTTCCTGCAATCTTTTTTCGATTTTTTTTACATCTGTATTCATAGTATCCGAATTTGTGTTTTAATGATATTATTGGCCAACTGTTTGCGGCCTTTGCTCAATGTATTCAAAACCCCAGATACGGAATGACCCAATACACTGAATTTTTGATTGTAAAAGCCACAAATAGAATCCGAATTATTAAAAACAGTACCTTGAAGGGCGTTGTTCTCTCTTATGCCTCAAAAATGGTTCAAAAACCTGATTTTTAATTTTTTTATGTATTGCACCACCTCTTTTTCTTCAATCGAAAAACAAGGAATAATGGTATCTTCGAAACAACAATGATCATATATGTCAAACGTCAAATCTTGGTTACGAACACTTATAGACCTCTTGGAAGTCTTTTTCAACAGCGCGCAAAAAAACAAACGAGGCCGGACATGGCACCAACATGTGGTACCCTACGAAAAGGGTTGGGCCGTACGTCGTGAAGGCAACCAACGTGTAACGAGCAAACATCGCAAACAGAGCACGGCCATCAACAAGGCCAAAAGATTAGCTCGGAAATACAAGGCCGATGTCATTATTCACCGGGTGAGTGGCGGTATTCGAGATCGAATAAGTTATGATGATTAAGAATTAAATAGACCAAAAAAAATTGAGATCCAAAGACTTTTCCACTCCCAAATCCACCATAATTTACCTGTGCGCCCCGAATTGACGGGATGGTTTCAATCTTATAGCATCCGATAGATAAGTGTCAAGTAAAATCGAAATAGGGCGCACTTGCAATACCTCGAATCATACCATCATTAATTTTTTAAAATCGTTAGTCTCTGATAGTGGTTTTTATAAGAGGGTTATTGTTGACCTCTAGTTGGCAGTAAAAATCCTTTGAAGTCTACCATAAATTGATATTTGCCACAAATTTTTACCGCTTTACAGGGGTTAGCAGGCTAATTGACACAAATTTACTGTCAACATTTACCACTAGTATTTCATAAAATACCGAATACCAATTAGGTTCTTAACATAAAGCCACCTTAGTGTATAACTCCTCTTGTACTACATTTCTACCGAGGTCTCCAGCATACTTCATTCATTTTATCATTTTCAAAAGGTTCTATGCGACCTACACAGAATTCACTGCAAGCCATAAGAAATGTACTACGTAATATTCAATACTTTCCTAGCTTGCCATCAATATAACAGTACTGTTTTAAAAAGCGGTAGCCGAAAAGCTAATAGAGTAGGCAGTATTTTTAAATTTAATATTATGAGTAAATTATCTTTAGACGCTCTTAAACAAAGAGCAGAAGCTGTGGCCTCCGATGAATTGTTGAATACCATTTCTGGTGGGTTAGAGAATGCCTGTCACGGTCGTAAAGGTGGCGCATCAGATATCAAGTGGGACGACCGATACTCAACAGGTCTTGGTTCATTCCAGGTACAATCGGGTCTTGGTGCCATAAATTTTGGCTTTTAATTAACCAAAAAAGAAATTCCCTAGATAAGTTCTAGGGGATTTCCTTTTATCCTCAAAAATATTCCGGACAAAGAGAACAAACACCTATTTAGCGTTCATTTTTCTTTCACTTAAACTAAAAATTATGAACAGGACTATTGAAGCATTTCCCGTAGAAGTAAAAAATGAGTTTATCAATACCATCAAGCTACTGCTGTACAAAAATTTTTCTGAACTATTAGAGAAATTAGACTTTGACAATGATGACATCTACCTAAACTCGATAGTGTTCTCTTACTTCAATAGTGAAAAAGACAACCTATTTCCAAAAGAAATTTTGGAAGAAATACTTCAAGGTTATTTTATAAAAAAGGAGAAAGTTAAAGTCACCTACTCCTTCAATAAAAACAACATCTCCTATATACCCAACATGGGTTATTTTAAAAGGGGTGAAGACAAGCCTTATGAACCTATCTTAATTCAAGGTGATTTTGAAATTGTCAAAGAAGTACATCCTACTTTAGAGAAATACTTTGTGGAGTTCTACAAAGGGCATATTATGAATCAACACCCAGTGCATAATTCTGTTTGGAAACAGCATTACAAAGTGTTGTTCGATGCCATAGCGGTCATCAAAAAGCACCTTCCTGATTTTTATAAAGAATTGGTGTTCGCAAACAAAGGAATATACCTTCACGACAATTCTAAAATACTGAATTTCACCTCGGTCGAAACTTTGGGAATGTTATATCTCTATGTCATCGAAGGCAATAATCTTATCTATTTTATCGAAGAACTTATTCATCAGGGATCGCATAATTATTTATACTATGTTTTACATCACAGAAATGAATATTTCAAAATTGATGTAGACCATGGCGTAATGCGAGATTACACAAAAGAGCAATGGGATTACAGAACTATCTATGGTGCTTTTCATGGGCTATTCACCGTCACGAAGCGTGTGGTATGTTTTGATAAACTACTGTGCGAAAATGTGTTTGACGGTAGCGAAAAACATGAGTTGTTAGGCCGATTGGCCGACCAGTTTTCTCGTTTCAGAACTGGCTTAGAACTACTAGATTTCAACGAGGTATATACAGAAAAAGGAATTGCATTTTATAAGGAGATGGATACGAAGTGTGAAACAATTTTAAATAAATATGCAAAACTTGAAAGTGAATTCGATTTAAGCAATCAAGATGTAGATTTTAGGTACGACGACTTTTGCAAACTGAACCCTTTAGAAGATTTTTTAAAAATGGACGAATCGGGCCTATTTAATTTTTAGCTGCTATGAGAAAGTTGATACTACTACTGTGGTTCATAAACCAATCTTTTCATGCCCAAGAACCGTATGAGGTAGACTACTTATTTAAGAATGCATCTGTACTAACAATGGCGGATGATACCCTATTGGCACATAAAAACATTTTGGTCAAAGATGGAATTATCAAGGAAATATCCGGCACGAAGACTCATCTAATTAAAGCGAGACATAGCATAGATTTAAAAGGAAAATTTATCATACCCTCGTTGTCCGATGCTCACGTACATCTTCCGGAAAACAAGGATGACCTGGAAAAATTCTTGATTTTAAATCTAATCAATGGGGTCACTAAACTTCGATCTATGCGCGGGGATTGGAATCATCTTGAATGGCGAAATGAATATAATTCCGAAACCTCGGTTTTCCCCAAATTATATCTCTCGGCACCTCCCATATCCCAAAAAGATGATTTTACTAGCGAGCAATTGGAAAAGTATATGGATAAAACCAAAGATTTTGATTTTATAAAAATTTTAAGCATTAAGGATGATATCCTTTTTAACCAATTAGATAGTGTATGCAAGATTAATAATATCAGCATAGGCGGGCATTTTCCAAACAATGTTTCAGATGACCTAGTATTCAAATCAAACTATACTTCTTTTGAACATTTAGGGGGATTAACAGAATTGCCAGAGCTAACAGCGAACAGACTTGAAGAAATCAAGGAGCATAACATCTTTATTTGCCCGACATTAAGCTGGTATAGTATCGGGTCCGGCAGGTATTCTTATGATGAATTGCGCAACCAGCCCGGAATGCAATACATACAAAAAGAAATAGTAGATGATTGGATCGATAAAACAAAACAATATAGAGAAAAGATAGGAAAAACAGCGTATGAAATAGAAGTTGAAGGTGAACTTAAAAAGCTGGATTTAAAGTATCAGGTTATCAAAAAAATACATGGTCTTGGTATAAAGATGTTGTTAAGTCCTGATAGTTCTTCTAAATACATGGTTTCGGGTTTCGGCGTTTTTGGCGAAATTGAATTACTCAAAAATTCAGGCTTAAGTAATTTTGAAATTCTTGAAATGGCCACCAGGAATTTCGCCACTTTTTTTAATGGAAATTATGGAACAATAGCGATAGGAAAAGATGCCGATTTTATCGTAGTAAATGATAATCCATTAAAAAATAGTAACACTTTAAAAACCATAGAAGGTGTATTCATCAATAAACAATTTTTAGATAAAGATGATTTGAACAAACTGTCTGAATCGATAATTCAAAATTAAGATTCAGATGGCGAAGAAAAAGTTTCCTTTTTATAGACAATTAGATTATCGTGATTGTGGGCCTACATGTCTGAGGATGATTGCCAAGTTTCATGGAAAGAGCTTCTCTCGGGAGTTTTTAAGGGATACGGCGAGCATCACAAGACAAGGGGTTACGATGGCCGGTATTGCAGATGCCGCCGAAATTATTGAAATGCGAACACTAGGCATGCGTGTTGCATTAGATAGTTTAGTTAATGAAGCTCCCGTACCTTTTATAGTGCCATGGAGGCAAAAACATTTTGTAGTTGTTTATAAAACTTCTAAAACAAAGATATATGTTGCAGACCCAGCTCAGGGGCTTTTAGAATATGCCCATAAAGAGTTTTTGGAAGCCTGGACAAATACTGCCGATGGTACAGGTTTTGTTTTAATACTGGAGCCCAATACTAATTTCTATACGCTTGAAGAGGATAAATCCAAGAAGAAAGGATTTTCGTTTTTATTTCCTTACGTAAAACCGTATAAGAAGTTGATTTATCAACTTTTAATTGGTTTGTTTCTTGGCACTACGATACAGTTTATTACTCCCTTTTTAATGCAATCAATAGTTGATACGGGGGTAAATACGCAAAATATTCCTTTCATCTATTTAATATTAATTGCCCAGCTAGTACTTTTTGTATCGCAAACATTAGTGCGCATATTTAGAGAATGGTTGTTAATACACATCACAAATCGATTTCATATAAAAATGATCTCAGATTTTTTATATAAAATGTTGAAGCTTCCGATTAACTTTTTCGAGACCAGAAATACCGGAGAGCATTTACAACGAATACAAGACCATACCAGAATTCAGAATTTTGTTTCTTCCTCTACGTTCGGAATGGTATATTCTATTGCATTATTTATCGTATTCGGCTTTGTGCTAGCTTTTTATAGTATGAAGATATTCTTTGCATTTCTTATTGGAGCTATACTCTACGTTTCATGGACCTTCTTTTTTTTAAAGAAAAGAGCAGAGTTAGATTTTAAACGCTTTGATGAAAGTTCGCAAAGTCAGACATCATTGGTGCAAATAATCAATGGGGTAAAAGAAATAAAAATAAATAATTCGCAAAGAAAAAATAGATGGAAATGGGAACAGATACAGATAAGTTTATTTAAAACATCTATAAGCTCTCTTGCCCTTGCACAATACCAATCTATCGGCTCTGGTTTTATAAATGAACTAAAAAATATTTTTATCACATTTTTATCGGCCACTGCCGTTGTAAACGGGGAGATAACTTTAGGTATGATGTTATCCATACAGTACATCGTAGGGCAACTCAATTCGCCCCTAAGTAGTTTTATAGGCTTCATTCAAGTTTGGCAAGATGCCAAAATAAGTTTAGAGCGTTTAATGCAAGTGCATACCAAAAATGACGAAGATGAACTTAAGGATAAGAAGGTCAAAGAACTTCCGAAAAAGAAGGATATTGTTATCAAAGACTTATCCTTTCGCTATGGCGGAAAGTCAACTCCGTTCGTATTGAAAAAAATAAATTGCATCCTTCCAGAGGGGAAGACCACTGCCATTGTAGGAGCCAGCGGAAGTGGTAAAACAACACTTATAAAATTGCTCTTGAAATTTCATGAACCTACCAAAGGTTCGATTTTAATCAATTCAGATAATTTGAACAATATCCATAATGATTACTGGCGAATGAATTGTGGCGCCGTTATGCAAGACACATTTGTTTTTAACGATACTATTGCGGGTAATATTTCCGAGTCCGAACAAAACGAGATTATTGATCGGGAGAAATTAAAAATAGCCTCACACATTTCAAATATAACAGGGTTTATCGAACAGCTACCCAACAGATACAATACCGAATTAGGCACTTCCGGAATACGACTTAGCGGCGGTCAAGAACAACGTTTAATGATCGCCAGAGCCGTGTATAAAAACCCCTTTTTCATGTTTTTTGACGAAGCTACCAGTGCACTCGATGCCAATAATGAAAAAGTAATTATGGAAAATCTTAATGAATTTATAAAGAACAGAACATCTGTAATAGTAGCACATCGTTTAAGTACCGTTAAAAATGCAGATAATATCATTGTTTTGGAAAATGGGGAAATCGTGGAAGAAGGTAATCATGAAGCGTTAACTAAAATACGTGGAAAGTATTATGATCTGGTAAAAAACCAACTAGAATTAGGGAAATAATCATGGAAGGGCTAAACGAAGAATTAAACATATATAGCGAAGAGGTCAAAGATGTACTCTCAAAACCGCCTAGATCCTTATTTAGATGGGGAAATACCATATTGTGTGCTTTTATTTTGGTCGTTCTGTTTCTGTCGTGGTTAATAAAGTATCCAGACGTGGTTATGGCCCAAGCCATACTCACTACTGAAATTCCACCTCAGAAAGAATTTGCCCGGGTTTCTGGCAAAATCGATTCTGTATTTGTAGAAAACTACCAAGAAGTTAAGAAGAACGCCCCTCTGGCCCTCATCGAAAATACGGCCAACTATAAAGATGTTGTTTATCTAAAATCTATTTTGGACACCTTAAATGTTACTCAAACCACCTTTTATTTTCCATTGGATGATCTACCCATGCTATTTTTAGGGGATATTGAAAACGAATTTTCATTATTTGAGAACAATTATGTGCGGTATATTTTAAATAAAGAATCCCAGTCTTTTTTAAATAATGACCTGACCAATGCATACGTATTGTCCCAATTAAAATATCGATTGCAAACCCTTAAAAACCAAAAAGAACTAAACGAAGAAGAAATAGTATTTAAACAGAAAGATTTAGATAGAACAAAAACATTATTTAACAAGGGTGTACTCTCTGCTCAAGAATTTGAGAATAAGAGGCTAGAATATCTTCAATCTGAAAGAAACTATAAAAACATAAGTGTTTCTATCTCTCAAATCAAAGAGAATATTAGGAGTACAAGTAATTTAAAAAAACAAACATCTATTGATAACACTCGAGATGAAATTAACCTACTTAAGGGAGTAATACAGTCATTAGACCAATTAAAAACAGCTGTTAAGGAATGGGAACTACGATATTTATTCAAGTCTAATATAGACGGAAAAGTTTCATTTATGAAAATTTGGAATAAAAACCAAGCCATAAATATCGGCGATTTTGTTTTTACCATTATTCCTAAAAGCCACGCTTCATATATCTGTAAAGTCCAGGCACCCATCTTGAATTCGGGGAAAGTAAAAGTTGGACAAGATGTAAATATTAAGCTAAGCAGTTATCCTGATAATGAATTCGGGGTTCTTAAAGGAAAAGTAAAAAATATTTCACTTGTTCCTAATACTGAAGGGTTTTACCTCGTAGATGTAGAATTGCCTAAAAAGTTAATTACTACTCATGGTAAAGAGGTTGATTTTAAACAAGAAATGCAAGGAATTGCAGAAATCATTACAGAAGATTTAAGGCTTATTGAACGGGTATTTTATCAATTTAAAGATATTTTCAAGCAATGACTCTAGGCTCAAATATTAACTATAAAGCCATGCAGTGTATAAGCTATTCCATACTAAATTTTAGTTCGTTCTCAACTATATTACCTCTTCGGATCAAAATTATTTCCATTTTCTTGAACGATTAGCATTGAGTTATAATTCTGGTGGTAATAGTCCATATGGTTTTGGTTGCCCCGTCGGATATTCAATGGTTCATCACAACGGAAAAAAGGTCACCAAGATGTTGAGCGAAAAACAGATTAATATTTTCTGGAACAAAAGATTTGGTGCCCCATTTAGAAAAGTTTGGTGCGACCTGGGTTGAAAAGGAATATCCCATTAATCCCGATGGAATTATTGTAAAACGTAACCGGCCACAAATTGAAGGTAGTTTGGTTCGCACAGCAACAATCGAGCATAAAGATCCAAATATTGGTATGTTCTGGAAAGTTACCAAGGAAATCATACGGTAACCACTTTTGGCCGGAGCGAAACGGCTAGAATTGCTGATCCAAATGATGCTAGTCATTTTTTAAAATGGATGCCTGAGTTTAGATATGAATACAAAGGCATTTGTATTGCACAAATCGATTATATCGTTAGGAAAATGGACAAAACCTAATCCATTTGCCTTTTGGGCTTGGTATCATAATCAGTTCCAATAAGCCCTGTCTTTAACGGCATTTATCAGTCTTCGAAAGTTCTATATCTGAAAAGAAAGATAAAAAACAAACCGTACGAAATAAAACCCACCGAAGTGAAAACCATCAAAACTGTGCCGAAGTACGATTGGTCCAAGAATGAAAAAGCATCTTGGATACCCTTTATTTCGTGGCTTCCTGTATACAATCCAGCCCGTAAAAAGAAATAAGCAATGATGCCCACAATAAAAGCCCGGGAAATAAAACCGAATTTCCCCACAAGTCGCATAATGTGCGACCCTTTTCGGCCTTCAAGGTTAAATTGGTCCAACAAACCGCCTTTAATGACACCCACTATTAAGATGATGGCTTGAATCACCAAAATCACGCCAATACCAATAAAAAGAATCGATATCAGGGATGGCCCCAATAGATTGATATAACGAGATCCCGAACTTCCTTCCGGAGCATACGTAAACAAGTGGTAAAAGCAGAGGAATGCTAAAAAGGTATAGACCAGCCCAGTAATAAAAATCCCGAAACGCATCATTTTGCCGTTTTTATCATTACCCACGTTTTCGGGGTCTTTAAAACATCGTACAAACATCCAATACGAATAACACAGTAAACCTGTGCCCAAAACCAATAGCAGCACTTGACCAAAAGGTTGACTCTTTAGAAACTTCAGGGCTTGATTGGTGCCCGAGCTCTCACCTCCCATGTTCAGCGCTGCCAAAAGAGTAAGCAGTCCGATCACCAGATAAATAAAGCCCTTTGAAATGAAACCTATAATAGCTGTGGTTTTTACCGATTTTTTCAAGGGTTCTGATTTTTTTTAAAGATATAATTAACAAAGCGAACTTCATTCGTTTTTACTTTCGAAAATGAATGGCGTTCAAAACCGTTTAAATGATGTGCTTTGACCGATCCCGAATGGTCAGGAGTAATCGAGGACGATAGGCACAGTTTCTGAAAAATAGTGTAAAGACCATACACACATAGGACTAAAATACGGAAGTAAAATAGCTAATGCTTACAGGTCTAGATTTAACTTTTTATCTGAATGTGTCTATAAATGGAAGACCAAATTCCTATTTCACAAAATTGCTCAGGCACATTTTCTCATTTTATGTGTCATTAAAATGAAAAAAGATGAAATATTAGAGAAAGAACTCAGCAACCTATATGCAATAGCAAAGCAAGTGAACAACTTTGATGAAACATAAACTAATGGCCAAAGAAAATTATTAGTGCGTCCACAAAAAGTCACTTATTCGGGGAGCATGCAAAATAAAACTTAATTGCTTCCCTATTCACAGACTATTCAAGAAATAGGTGCTGAACCGATGCCTACAGAGGGTCATTATTTTGGTCACAGGGTATTCAAAATGAAGTAAAGACAGTAAACGTTTGGATGCTCAATGAAAAATATAATGGGAAATTTCGGTGTCCAAGTGGTTGAAACACAATTATGAACTGTCCGAAATTAAGCATATTGATTTTTATATTACCCCTTTAACGTAAGCTTATACCCCGAAATGGTCGGTACGATCGGGTCGTTCGGCAAGGTGTCTGGTAAATTCATTTCACGGGGTCCTGGGCCAACAAACTCACTTGTTTTAGGTTCTATAATAATTTTATTATGTTTTATTTGTACAAAAGTGTATAGTGGATCCCGATAAGGAATGGTATATTTTATCCATTCAAACTTCTCATCAATTTCTTTGCTATACCTGACCACTTTATGGTCCCCACCGACCCATCTATAAGACGCGCTATTGATTTGAACGTAGTATATATCATTAATTTGGGTAGCATAATCGGTATGCGTGTGCCCATTTATACAGCACAACACTTTTTTAAATCCGGCTTTTTCGTTGGCCTTTTCAAGAATCCTCCTTATCTCTTCCATATTGGCAATTCCATCATACTCCAGTTCCAATGACTGGTGACTGAAAATAATGGTGGGTAAGTTATTCCGGTCCAGATCCTGTATAAGCCACTGTTTTTGCGTATTACCAATATACCTATTGTAGCCTGACCATGGGCTCGGGTTAGGATCATTCCCATCCAATACAATAAAATGTATCCCTTTTTTATCAAAGGAATAATAATTTTCGGGCATGTTCCAATATGCCCTAGTTTGTTCACGGGAAAATCCTCCATCCATATCATGGTTACCCAAAACATGGAATTTGTCACCCTTATAGCTATCAAAAATATTTAAGAAATCTTTATTGTAATTATATGGTCTACAAAAATCACCCAGCTGTAAAATGAAATCAAGATTCTTTTGACTCGCCCTATCAATAAATTCCTGTAGGCGTCTATCTGCATCGTGCATTACATCTTTATGAACATCGGCTATCAGTCCAAATGCAATGGTCTCTTTTTTAGGTGTAATAGAAAAAACATCCAAGGGCAACACTATTGTCGTTCCAACCAATACGGAGGATTTTATAAAACTCCTACGGTTAATACATTTGCTGCTATAATTCATGAGCCTGTTATTATAAGTTTTAGCATTTAAAATTTAATTCTATAATCGGAAATACGAGATGAGTTCCCTGAACCGTTAAGCTCCTCCGACATACCCATTTCATAGGGCGAAGGCGACATCCATTTGCTTTTTACCCCCTCGATTTTCATAAGACCTTTAGATTTTAAGGACACAAAAGCGTACAAAGGGTCTTCATAACCGGCAATATGGTGTAGGTTGCCATATTGTTCATATAACTCCTTGGAAAAGCGATCTCTGCTTTCATATTTTCCAGAAACCCATTGATAAGACATACTGTTTATGCCAAAATAGTCAATGTCATTTTTTTTAAAATGGTAGTCCGTATGGTTATGGCCATTTAACGAGCAAATCACCTTTTCCTTATGCTGCTCCATAATCCTTTGCAATGTCAATCTGTTTTTAACGCCATGCCACAAACTTTGATGTGAAAATATAATGGTGGGCAATTTAGTTCTCTCTAAATCACCCTTAAACCATTCAATCTGTTCGTTATTGATGAAGGTTCGAATCTTACTATCCACATAAAAATTAGCTTTATCATAATCGATGAACTTTTCATCTTGGTAAAGGAAATTGGCATCCAACACTATGAAATGATAACCACCTAAATCATAGGAATAATACGGTTTTGGCATTCCCCAGAAATCCAACACTTCTTTTTTGGAATGTTTGTCCATATCATGATTTCCTAAAATATGATATTTAGATCCTTTATAGGTTTCCCAGATACTTAAAAAGCCTTTATTCTTTTTTTCCGAAAAGCAGAAATCGCCCATTTGAATAATAAAATCGACCTTTCTTTCCTGTGCTTCCGTTATAAAGGTTTCCAAACGTCGATCCGCATCGGGCATTAAATCTTTATGAACATCGGTAACTATACCAAAGGTCAACTCTTTGGATTTTTTTTCCAGGGCCATAGTGGGAGTAAACGACAGCAGCGTTTGTGGAATCATTCCCAAAGCTGCTCCAATTCCCATTTGATGAATAAACTTTCTTCGCTTCATATTTCATATAAATTAACTAATGTTTCATTTTTTAAGATCTAAGAAACTCTGAATCCGTGGTCTTTACTTGTATATGTATAAGTGCATCTTTGATATTTATATTTTTAGCAATACAGTTTCAGCTATAAATTTGAACCCTGATTGTTTCGTAAACTCTCTTCTTAATACATTACTTCCTCTACCTGTATCCCCCTCATTTTAATGTGGAAATTATTCTTTCAAATTTTAATAGTTTGGGATAAAATATGACAGCTAGTTTTTTAGCTTAAAACTTAAATTATCACTATACCCATGCTTTCCTTTGGTTTCAACTATAAATTTAACTTTGACGGAACCTGTGGGTACTTTTTTGGTTACTTTTTTAAAGATAAGTAAGGTTTCGTTATTCCGTTCAGAAGCATTAGGGCCATCAATAACAGTTCTATTAATTTCTTTGCCATATTTATCCATAAAAATAGCTGTGAAGCTCGCTGTATCCTCAAGATCCTCAAAACCACCTAGGTATGCACTTAATTCAAAACTTAAAGAATTTTCACTTTTGTTTAAAACACCGCTTAAGTCAATTGATTGAGTCATGATGCTTTCCCCATCAATGCCACCTGCAAAAAAGTTTTGACCTCTATTCCAATTCGATTGATTCGAATGTTTCGGATACATAATTTTTTCTCCTGCTCCATAAAAAACCGTTGTCATACTATTTTTAGAGGGTGATAAAGTCCAATCGTCCCATCCAGAAATGGATTGATCCCAATAAAGCCCTTCGGTATCCCAATCTCTTTCAGCATCTTTAGGGCCTCCGATATAAATGGTTTCGTCATGACCATTAAAACCTACATCATATTCGGCATCGCCGTTAAAGATGAGATTCTTATTAAATGCTAGTTTCTTCGCTATTGCATTTTTATTCGTAGGGTAATATAAATTATGTCCGGCTAAGCCTGACCAAGCATCCGAATTTCCAGGGATTCCCAAATAGGTAAAAATGGTAGGAATTATATCTATGTTTTTAGGATTAATTACAATATCATTGATTTGTGGATATGGTTCATAAATTTCAAGGTTTACACCACTAATTATAAACGGCACATAACGTTCCGCTACTCTATTTTGGGAATGCCCCCCTTCGGTTGCCCCATGGTCTGAAGTGAATATGATCAACCAAGATTCCCGACCAGATTTCACCTGCTCTCTTTCCATAATTGCTTGCAGAACTTTACCGGTATTTTTATCTGCCTTAATAATGGATTCTCTGTACTTTTTTGAAAAATCGGCAAGTTCAGAAGCTATTGAGTTTGGACCAAATCCATTGTTATGACCCGCTATATCTGTGTCTCCCTGATAAAAATAGGTCATATCAGGATTATACTCCCTAAGGTATTTTCCGGCCGCTAGGGTCATTATACTATCACCATGTGTTTCGTAATTTACAAATGCCCTGTAATCTGGTTTATCAAGTATCTTATCTAAGCCGGACCAAGTGTTAAAGACGGCTGTTCTAATGGAATGGTCATGTGATTCCAATCTCGTGAAAAGATCCGGGGTATTAACAAAATCGGGGTGGTCGGCCGATGGCGCAACATTTTGCATCCCCTCTTTTCCCCAATACCCTGCTTCGTGTTTGTCGCGATGTACGCCTCTCAGAACATCTGACCAACCTCCCCAACTTCCTGTGAGGTCTGAAGTGGTTGCCATGGTATATTTTCCATGTTTTACAAGTTTAGCCATATTTGGGAGCTTTCCATTTTTAAGTAAAACATCAAATGCATCACCACGTATGCCATCAAACCCAATAAGTAAAACTTTTTTATGAACCGATGGTTCTGCTATCGTATTTTTAGTGGTACTTGATTTTTGAATTTGACAAGAACTCACTACACAAAATATTAAAACTATGTAAACTAATAGCTGAATAAATGCCAGAAAAGAAATTCTAAATAGTGATGATTTCATTCGTCTATACTTTTTTATTTTTTCACGGTACATACAAGGTTTCAAATTCTTTGTTTCATAGGGTGCAGAATGATACTTTCACTTTTTTGTTTACACAACTATAAAGGGATAGGTACCGTAAAAGTATATAACACCGTGAATCTATTCAGTATTTGCAACCGGCTAGATTATTTAGTGACTTTAATTGCATAGGCATAGTTATCCAATAATTTCATTCTACTAGGTTGATATGGAGGTAGAATAAATTAATCTTCATGTTTTAAATGGGCCCCGCATCGGGCATTAAATCTTTATGAACATCGGTAACTATACCAAAGGTTAACTCCTTGGATTTTTTTTCCAAGGCCATAGTGGGAGTAAACGACAGCAGCGTTTGTGGAATCGTTCCTAAAACTGCTCCAATTCCCATTTGATAAATCAACTTTCTTCGCTTCATATACCTCTATTTCAATATGGGGTGTTCTCATAAGACACCCCATATAAGTTACGGGTAGATATACCTGCTACTAGTTCTCCATAAAATGCTTTGCATAATCAATATCTAGAACGTCATATCTTTTGGCAAGATGTTCCAATCTCTCTTTAAAATCTTCCCAAGACCTCGATTCCTGTGGAGACCATACCACTTCTGACAAGGCTGTCATCCGTGGAAAGGTCATATATTCTACCTGATCTTCCGTTTTCATATATTCGGTCCATACATTGCCTTGCGCCCCAAGAACGAAGCTTTCCTCCTCTTTATCCAGTTCATCTGGAATAGGGTTATAGGAATACACTTTTTCCAAGGGTAGAAACCCTCCGATGGCCAAGGGTTCATTGTCCGTATCCTCTGATTGGTAATAATCGAAATAGTTATAGGTGGTAGGGGTCATGATAACATCATGGTGTTGTTGGGCCGCTTCAATTCCTCCTTTTTCGCCACGCCAAGACATCACCGTGGCGTTAGGGGCCAATCCGCCTTCCAAAATCTCATCCCATCCTATAATTTGTTTGCCCTTTCCATTTATATATTTCTCCATGCGCTGTACGAAATAACTCTGTAGTTCATGTTCGTCACTCAACTTCTCCTTCTTGATTCTGGCCTGACAGTTCGGGCAACGTTCCCAATTGGCCTTTGGACTTTCATCCCCTCCTATATGAACATACTTCGATGGAAAAAGGGGTATCACCTCATCTAGTACATCTTGTAGAAAAGCAAAGGTGCTTTCCTTTCCTCCACAGAAGACGTCATCCATAACACCCCATGTTTCCTGCACAATTTTATGGGTGCCAGATTTCTGTAACTCCCTGCCCTTGTCAGACATCATGTCATTGAACACGGTTGTCGGTTCTTCCGGGAAACAGCTCAAATAGGGGTAAGCTGCAATAGCTGCCGCTCCGTGTCCGGGCATCTCTATCTCTGGAATAATGGTGACATGTTGCTTGGAGGCATAGGCTACGATATCCTTGACTTCTTCTTGGGTATAAAAACCACCGTATACCTCTTGATCGTTAGCGGTGCCCGGATGGTGACCAATAATGGTCCCGTTCCGAAAGGCTCCTACCTCGGTCAACCTCGGATACTTTTTTATTTCTATGCGCCAAGCCTGATCCTCTGTTAAATGCCAATGAAGTGTATTCATTTTATGGAGGGCGATAAGATCTATATACTTCTTGACAAAGGATACGGGAAAGAAATGACGGCTTACATCCAGCATCATGCCCCTATAGGCAAACCTTGGCTCATCTTTAATGACCACTGCCGGAATGGATAATTCGGTCTCCAAAGTAGTTCCCGATTCTATGGTGGGGGGCATAAGCTGTCGCAATGTCTGAATAGCGTAGAAGACGCCTTTTGCCGATTTTCCCGAAATTATAATTTTGTTGTACGCTACAACCAACTCATATCCTTCTTCATTTTCAATATTTTCGTCTAGTTTAAGTAATATACCTCCCTCTCCTGTTTTACCAGGTTCAAAGGGTAGCTCAGCCCCTACAGCACTACCCAACATTTCTGAAAGGTATTCTGCCTCGGCCTTCAAAGCGGTAGGGTTTGATATATATGTTTTTGTATTGACCAAAAATGAACCCTTAGCGCTCACAAGAGATACAGGCTTGGGAACGATTCGATATATTTGTTCGGGGTTCTCCGTGTTTTTGTTTTGTTCGTTACAGGACATGATCAATAATCCCATCAGGAAAAAAGTAAATATTCTCATTGTTATCAATTATTATTTAAGTTTTAAAAATTTGTTTGTAGTTCCTCTTGATTTATAATAGTAGGAAATACTCAATCGAAGGATGTAAATTCAAATTCGGCCATGACAGGATAGTGGTCGGACAAGTAAAAGGTTTCCTTTTTGTTGAGCACTAAGGCCTTAACGCACTTTGTCGCTAAAAAAGGGGAACTCAAAATATAATCTATTCGTGTGGAGTTCATAGGGCGCCCCTCCCCTTTTTCAGATTCAAAAACTTGGGTGGGACAGCTAACCCTATCGTCCCATGAAGACGTAAACCTTTGAACAACATCAATTAGAGGATAGCCTAGAAAAGATCCAAGCACACCATATTCCAATTCACCATCCAATAAGTTCCTAACATGCTCGTGTTCTATTTCCGAAGCCCTTTTGTTCTCCAAGAGCATAGGGTTGTTCTTATATAAGTGGGCGTCAAAAGGAGACAGGGCATTAAAATCCCCTAAAACCAAATATTTGTTTTGCCTTGTAGAAAGTTCGGATAGTTTATCTTGTATAATTTTTGCTTCCTCCCTTCTCTTTTGATGACTAAAAGGTGAAAAATGAATTATAAAAAGGTCTATGTCGTAAACCTTGCAATGCAAGGCCCCATGGTGCATGTCATCCAGGATCTTTTCTTTTACGGCTATAGGTTCCTTGGAAGTAATCCCTACGGAATATCCAGAAGTTTTTAGAATTTCGGCATAATTATGCCCCCACCTCTTTGCGTCCGCCAGCAATTTTTCTTGGGTATAGCCACAAAGTTCCTGCAGGGCCAATACATTCGGATTTTGAGTATTTACCCAATCAATAAATTCACTTTTGCGGTCGGTATCCTTGCCCCAATCAAATCCGTTCCAGATGTTATAAGACATCACTTTTAAATTCTCTTGGGACCTTAACCCATTAGAAAAAACTCCAATGGCTAGAATTGAAAGTACAAAGGGCTTTATTTTATTGATCATTTGGCATATGTGTTATAATTAATTTTTTATGCTGCGTATTACTTTATCGGTTTACTTACCTCACCTTCGAAACGTACCCCAACCACGGCCATGGACAATGAAAATTACCACCTCATTCCTTTCGGCAAATGGCTGGTTAACCTTTGGATATTTTTTTATTTTACTACCAATTCATCAACCAGTATGGTTGCGTTAGCCCCGTACAAATGATGCCCCTTTGGAATGGGATTGATTTGTTTTCCAATAATCTTAAGATGGCTTACCCTTACCGGATCGAACGCTACTTCAAAAGGTATTTTGTTTCTTCCCTGTACACTACTAATTTCGAACTTGTTCACCTCTCCCAATTTGAAAAAATCTTTTCCGTTCACAGATCCCAGGACTTCCACGTTTGTCGGAGGGTAGATTCCGGCAATCGTAAAGCGCAAGGCATCAAATTTAACCTCATTTATAGGGATTAGCGAATCAAATTTCATCGTTACCTCCATACCATTTTTAAAGGACACCCAATTCTGGTCACCCCTATTTAATTTACCATAGTTAAGATCCGTCAACTTTTGCAAATCAGGGGCTTCATCTAAAGCTCCGGCAGCCTTATGGACATAAAAATCCATGGACGACGTATAACCTACAGCTTCACCCCCCTTAAAAGCCCTAGCCCTAATGGTCGTGGACTCTTTTATTTTGAAGGCCTCGCTATATCGATTTGATTCCATCGTGGGTTCCGAGCCGTCTAACGTATAGAAAATTTCCAAATCGTTCACTTCGGTTTTTAAAGCTATTTCGATATTGTCTCCCTGGCCCTTATGATCTATCCAAGGGCTATATGCGCTTACGGCATATCGAATACCTTTGTTGTCCAATCGTAAAAATTGGGTTTGAAGTCGATTTGTAAAGTTGTCCCAGTCTTTTATCTCAGGAGAGGTCCAGCCACTCTCTGCTATGGCGTACAACCTTGGAAAGGTCATATAGGTAAGCTTGCCCCAGTCGCTTATAGACTCCGTCCACATATTGGCCTGAATCCCTTTTATTCGGCCAGCTTCCTCTTCTGAAATACCTTTGGGAATAACATCATAGCTATAGGCTGTGGATAATAATAATTGGGAATAGCCTAAATTTGGCTCTAAGTCATCGTGTCCCTGCTTTAAATCGATATAACAATAGTTGCTGGGGGTCATGATTACTTCATGTCCCATCTTGGCGGCTTCTATTCCGCCTTCTTCGCCACGCCAACTCATGACCGTGGCATTAGGGGCCAGCCCACCTTCCAATATTTCATCCCAACCAATCATGATTCTGCCGCGGGCGTTAATGATTTTTTCAATACGCTTTATAAAATAGCTTTGTAGTTCATAAACATCCTTTAACCCTTCTTCTTTTATTCTACGCTGTGCATCAGGATCTTCCAACCATTGACTTTTGTTGCACTCATCCCCTCCAATATGCATATAATTAAAAGGGAAAAGGTCCATCACCTCATTCAACATTTTTTCGGCAAATACAAAAGTTTCCTCTTTACCCGGGTTCAAGGTATTATTTTTCACCACACCCCCAGTAGCCACATATTTTTCGGAATTGACGCAGCCAATTTCGGGATAGGAAGCTACCATGGCCTGGGCATGCCCTGGCATATCAATTTCGGGAATCACCTCTATAAAACGTTCTTTGGCATATGCAACAATTTCCTTGATATCATCTTGCGTATAATAGCCTCCGTAAGTAGGCTTTTCCCCTGGTTTCTGAACAGGCCTACCAAACCAATTGGAAATACGCTCGTCCGTGGTATTGTAATCCATGCGCCAAGCCCCTAACGCTGTAAGCTTGGGATAGCTTTTAACTTCTATTCGCCAACCTTGGTCATCGGCCAAATGCCAATGAAAGCGATTAAGTTTAGATTCTGCCATAAAATCCAGCACCTCCTTTACTTTTTGCTTATCAAAAAAATGACGTGATACATCCAGCATATAACCTCTCCATTCAAAAGCAGGCTTGTCCTGAATATGCACCGAAGGTATCCCCCAGACTATATCGGTTTGCAACTCACCACTGTAAAAAGACACCGGCAACAATTGCTTTAAACTCTGTAGCGCGTAAAAGAATCCTGCTTCCGAACCGGCAGTTATTTTTATCTTTTCAGGGGTGACCTCCAAATTATAGGCCTCTGCAACCATACTTGCTTCCGTTATAAAAACTATATCGCCATCGCCTCCAATCTTTACTTCTGGTATCCATCCGGACACCGTAGTAAACTCATCAAAAAATAAATTGGCCAAAGCCATTTGAGCATCAGTTTCAACCGTAACGATCGTTCCTTCATCGATTTCAAAATGCCCTGTTCCCACTAACTGTTTTTCCGGTTGTGGAATAATGGCCACCTTTCCTACTTCTACCTTTTTTTGAACGCAAGAAACATGGGTTAGTGCTACTAAGAAAAGTATTATACCGTATTTATTCATCATTGATTCGTTTATTATACGTATTCCTGTTTTATTGACCAGAGCCTTTATAGCTTAGGATATATGTTTTAATGCAATTCTTTTCAAGCTTGTCTCATGGCGATTAGTTTTTCTATCCGCTGGAATTATATTTAATTTTCTATTTGGTGATGACCCCTAATTCTGCAACGGACAATTTTTTATCATCATCAATTATTTTAATCCCTTTCAATTTTATGTATCGCGCTCCGGCGGCTTTAAATCTCACGGTCTGCTCCATGGGATTGTTTTTGATATTGGCAAACTCTCCCTCAGCCGCAACAACCCATGTTTTATTATCCTTACTAATGGAAAACTCATAGTGCGCAACAATTCCAACCGGCCATCTGCCCCGCACGGGCATATAGGTAAAACCTTGTAATCGCTGTACTTCTCCTAAATCAACAACAATTTCCACAGGTGTATCGCTTGCCGCGCTAGCCCAAGTACTGTTCGGGTTGTCATCAATAATCATATGGGCGTCTCCCTGCTTTCCGCTACTTACCTTGAGCACCTTCCAATCTTTTTTACTAATGTCAAAGTACATTTCCATTGACGAAGTTTTCTCCCCGCTTTCCGGATTATAGGCCAAGGCCTTAATGGTTGTGGGCCTATTTATCAGGAAACCAGATTGGTATTTAGGAGATTTTTCTGAAGGCTCCGAACCATCCAAGGTGTAATGGATAGCTATATTTTTATCGCTCACGTTCATGCTTACCATACCACTTTTCGCTCTTTTGATCACAGGTTGTGTCAGCAAATTAGGAGCACGGTACAATTCGATATTTGAAATAACCGGTACCGCCTTTGATGCGGTAATATTTACTCTGACGGCGGTAGCTTCAACCGTATCGAATCGTAAGATTCTTTTTGCTCCTATGGTTGTTTGAGTATCTATTAGTTTCCAACTTCCGTCTACCCTGGCCTCAACATTAAACCCATAAATACGTTGTCCCAAGGCGATATATTCCTGTAGTAAAATTCTATTAACTTCGGTTGGTGTATTGAAATTCAAGGTAAGGGAAGCGGTCGTAATACCCTCATCTGTTGTCCAATACGTATGATTATTCCCATCATTTACATTCTGGGCTCCAAATTTGGAATGATCTCCCCTTATATTTGTTGCACTAACTTTAGCACCTTTGGCTAAATTATTTGCAAAATCTTTCTCAATTTGCTGTTTTAATAGCCCTAATTGCGCCGCATCTTTCTCATGTATCAAACCTCTGTCATCTACGGGAAGGTTAAGCAACAACGAGGCATTCCTTCCCACCGATTCATAGTAGATCTTCACCAAATGTTCCAGGGATTTCACTTGCGAATCCTCGGAAGGGTGGTAGTACCAGCCCGGTCTTATAGAAACATCACATTCGGCCGGTACCCAATGTGTACCATTTTCATGCCCAGAACGAAGTTCTTTATACTTGGTATAACCAGGATATACTTTATTTCTTTCCAACAAACTCCAATTGGTTTCATTGGCCCATCCTTCCTCATTCCCTACCCAACGTACTCCAGGACCACCATCTCCAAATATCACAGCATTTGGCTGTAATTCCCTTATGATAGATATGGCCTTATCCCATTGATAATAGGTTTTGTTATCAATTTTACGAGTTTCGTTTGCGCCGCCGTAATAACCAGAACCGCCATTGGCCCCATCAAACCAGACTTCAAAGATTTCTCCGTAATTGGTAAGCAATTCACGTAATTGATTGTGAAAATAGGTCACATATTCCGGCTTGCCATAATCGGCATGGTTCCTGTCCCATGGAGATAGATACACCCCCATTTTTAAGCCATACGCTGCGCAGGCTTCAGATAAATCTTTTAATACATCACCCTTACCGTTCTTCCAAGGGGAGTTTTTTACGGAATGTTCTGTGTATTCTGATGGCCATAAACAGAATCCATCATGGTGCTTGGCAGTTATAATAACCCCTTTCATGCCGGCTTCCTTTATGGTTTTCGCCCATTGCCAGGCATCCATTTGCGTAGGGTTGAACTGTGATGGTTTCTCACTTCCCATGCCCCATTCCATATTGTTGAAGGTATTCATGTTAAAATGAATAAACCCATAATACTCCATATTGTGCCATGCCATTTGGCGCTCCGTTGGTAAAGGTCCGTATGGTTCAGGAGCATCATTATTCTGCCCTTTGACCACACAGAAATTCAGTACTGTTATTAGAACAATATTTAAATAAAATTTACTCATATATAAAAATTTACACCGCTTACCAGTTTTAAATCCTGGGGCTAAAATCGTACTTCTTATTTCTTCACCTATAGGCTTTCCCCAAGAATAAGGGAGAGACTGTTACAGTCTCTCCCAAACAACTCAACTAACTATAACAAACTCAAAAATTAAACTTCATTTTATACCGCCATTAGGCATGTATTTCTAAACGATTATTCCCAACCTGGGTTTTGTTTCAATTCTCCATTTGGGTATAGACCAATTTGACTTGGAGGAATAGGGTATAAGTAATTCTTGTCCTCATCAAATTGTCTTGTTCTTGATGTTCCTTGATAGGGTTCAACAAAGCCGTCGGCATTTGTTCTTGCAAATGGTTCGTTCACGGCATTTGGATAGACATCGGGGTTAAATTTTATGCCCAAAGGGGTCTGGGCGAGCAATTGCCCGGCTTTCCATCGAACAATATCATCTCTTCGCATTCCCTCCGCGGCCAGCTCAACCCTTCTCTCTCTCCTAATTTCATCAATTAAAATAGATACGGCCGGAATTTCCGGAATACTTCCGTCAAAATCGGAACTCGGATCGCGCACCAAGCCCATTAGAGGCATATGGGGCATTCCTACCCTATCTCTTAGAAGATTAATTGATATGTCCAGATCACTTTGGGTCAGTGTGCCAAGTTCTGCTTTTGCTTCCGCATAAATCAAATAAATTTCACCTAATCGGAAAACGTACACCCCATCATCTGCTGCGCCTGGAACCTGAAACTCCCTATCGGTATTGCTAAACTTTTTAATGCCATAGCCAGAAGGCCAAGTTGAATTAAATGGAGGCACTCTGTCATTGTCCTCATTGAAATACTCATCGGGTCCGGCCAATCTTAAATCACCTTTGTTCCAAATTGACTGAGACATTCTGGGGTCTCTATTCGCCATTTCAACCTCAATAAAATCATAATCAGTCGCTTCATCGAACAACGGGCTCAAAGAAACTGGAAGTCCATCCGTACATAAAAAATCATCAGCAAGGGATTTGGAAAATCCCGTCATGGCCTGTCCAACAATAAAACGTTGCGACCAATGCGTTACACCCAAATCTGTAGAAAAATGCCTAGCCAAAATGGTTTCTGAACTAGTTCCAGGCAACGGCAGGCTGAAGTAATTGTAAAAACTATTTGTCGGGCCTCCTTCGGTGTGCAAGGCGTAACCGCCTTCATCCATGATAACCTTTGCAGATTCCGCGGCCTGGGTTAGCAGTTCTCCAAAAGACTCACCGGTTTCATGATACTTTCTATGGGTTCCCTCATATAGGGCCACTCTTGCCCTAAGGGCATGGGCAACATAAAAATCGATATACTCCTTATTACCAATTTCTTGGGGTAAATTGTCAATAGCAAAATCAATATCCGCCATAATATTAGCTATAACCGTAGCTCTAGAATCCCTGGCCTTATAGACCTCAGGGGATGCCTCAGAAATTGCCGTATCAAACCATGGAACGTCACCATATTTTCTTACTTTGTCAAAATAAAGGTAAGCTCTAAAAAATCGTCCCTCGGCTCTCCACCTATTTTTTGCTTCTTCCGATAAAACAGAGGTTTCAATATTATCCAAAAAGAAATTTACAGATCTAATATTTCCAAAATCCCATCCACCTCCACCATAGCTCGGGGGGTTGTCATTTATAGTATTCGCCCCAAAGGCAAATATATTTCCATCATTCTGAGCTATTTGATTATCGCTATCATTATCTGCAGTCCAGATAAAATCGGCAAATCCTCGCCCTTCTCTGGGAAAATAATCATAAAACTGGTTGGCATACACTCTGAAATCACTATCGGTATTAAAGAAATTTGATGCCGTAATCGAACTCTCTGGCTCCAATTCCAACGGATCACTACAAGCTGTTAGCATGAGGATCAACAAGAATCCACATTTATATATAAAGTTTTTCATTTTTATATTTTTAATTAGTTTAACCATTTTAAAAAGTGAAATTAATTCCCAAAGAATATGAACGGGCAAAAGCATAACTTTTACCCGAGCCCCAGCCATTAAAGCCATTTCTACTAACTTCGGGATCAAAGCCTTCAATGATGTCGTCAAACTCAAAAAGATTCTGACCCGTAAAATAGATATTGGCAGATTCAATAAAACTTTGCTCCATCAGCACCTTTGGCAAGGCATAGTTAATGGTCAGCTGCTTCATTCTTAAATAGGAGAAGTCCTGCAAATACCTATCAGAGGTTGCGTAATTAAAACCACCTTGATTCCCCAGCACACGTGGCCAATAGCCATTTGTATTATTTTCGGTCCAATAGTCTAAATGATTTACTTGCGGTGTTCCGTTCTCATCTGGCCAGAAAAGTCCTCCACTAAGATCCAAGTCCCTTTTTCCAACACCTTGCATAAACACATCTATGGAAAAGCTCTTCCAGCGAGATCCCAAGCTTATCCCATAGGTATATCGCGGGGTACTGTTACCTATAATTTTTAAATCTCCAGGATTGTCAACGGTTACCACACCGTTATCTATCATATTGTTACCGTCTTGATCTACATACCATACGTCTCCTCCTTCAATTTGAAGACCTGTCCTATTGGAATAGTCCAGCCCAGAGGAAAGATACTCCTGTCTAGAATCAAATAGGCCATTGGTTTCATAGCCCCATATTTCACCTATTTTCTGTCCTTCATAAAAAGCCGCGGACAAACTTTTTGTAGGATTATCATATTTGGTAATTTCACCTTGGGAATCTGCCAAATTAAACCCTATGTTATAATCCAATTCACCTATCCTATCCCTCCACGAAATTTCAAACTCCCAACCTTTGGTAATCGACTCCACAGCATTGGCCTGGGGTGCACCGGTTCCCAAGGTTGCCGGAAGAGCTGTAGCCGGGCCAAGTTGATCCACCACCTCACGTTCATAATAATCGAGAGAAAATTGCATTCGAGACCTAAGTAAAGAAGCATCTAAACCTATATTAGTAGTAGTGGCTGTTTCCCACGTTAACGAACTGCTCACAAGTGCGGGGCGCCCAAGTGACAAGGGTCGGTTACCATTTAGTATTGTTCCTGGCCTAAAGGAGTTCAATGTTGGCAAATAAGGGAAGAAATCAAGATTGTCAGGATCCAAGGATTGATTCCCCAAGGAACCGTATGAACCCCTGAATTTCAAATCATTGATTACAGGTCTTAATCCTTCAAAAAAGGACTCATTGGAAATCCTCCATCCGGCAGAAACCGACGGAAAAAATGCCCAACGATCGTCTTTTGGAAAACGTGAAGTAGCATCGTACCTACCACTTAATTCTAGTAAGTACTTGTCTTTGTATATATAGTTCAAGCGATAAAAGTAACCTTGTAACCCCCATGAAATATTAAATTCTGAAGCTGTTGCCGTACCTGTCGTAAGGTTTAAAGAAGGCAGTTCATCTGTAAGTAAGTTTGTGTTGCTCGAATTTGTAAAACCGAACGATTTACTTTCCTCATTAAATCCTATAGCGGCTTTGAAATAATGATCTTCGGCGAATGTCTTTTCATAATCCGCATAAATATTAATCGCGTAATAATCATTTATCTCGTCGTTTAAATATAATGCCGTTGGTGTGGTATGTACCGTACTTGCAGCATTTAATTCCGTTGGTCCTACATACCGTTCAACCATTTTTTTGTGCTGTTTCCTATGCTGATTATAAGCGTTAAAAGAATATGAACCGTTTATTTGAAGTCCCTCTAGAGGTTTAATTACGCCACCAACAGTTACCCAAGAGTCATTTGTCTGGGTTTTATCCCTACCTCCATCTTTTAATAGGGCGAGTGGCGATTCTGTATTGCTCCCATCAGGATTCGCAGTAGGAACGAAGATATTCTTACGGGTTAGATCGTGCCACAGGGTACCTACTCCTGAATAGGTATAAGGAGCATCCTTATTGGTACGCGTAAAAACAGTGTTTAAATTAAGTTCCAGCCAGTTGGTAACATTAAAGTCAAATTTACCCCTGATGTTAGATCTTGTATAACTGTCATTTCCATATTTTAGAATTCCCTCTTGATCTAATCTTCCTGCTGAAACAAAGTAAGACAAGTTATCACTTCCTCCCCTTATGGAAACATTGGTTTGTGAAATTGGGTTGGAGTTTGCAAAAATAGTTTCAAACCAATCCGTATTTCCTACATAAATATATTTTGTAGGGTCATTGGGATTTACAATCGCTGCAGGATTGTTCTCTGGATCGTTATAATATGCCGTCAAACGTTCTTTCGTCTCTGCATTGAAAGGATCACCTGTACCTAGATTTCTACTCTTTTCCTCTCTAAATTGAACCAATTGTAATGAATTAACCAAGTCTGGAATCTCAGTCGGTTTATTCATAGCGTAATTATGACTTACTTCTACCATCGGTTTGGCATTTTTCTTTCCTTTTTTGGTGGTAATCAAAACCACACCAAAAGCCGCTCTAGAGCCATAAATAGCCGCTGCCGAGGCATCTTTAAGCACCGAAACACTGGCAACTTCATTGGGATTAAGGATATTTGGGTCCATCACCACTCCATCCACAAGTACCAAAGGCCCACCTCCGTTGGTTGAAGTAAACCCCCTTATATTAAATGTGGCTCCCGATCCTGCCGCACCATCGGAAAAATTGATGTTCAGGTTGGGCAACAAACCTTGTAACCCTTGGCCTAAGTTGGTTATTGGCCTATCTTCCAAAGTCTCTGCAGAGGTTACAGATACTGCTCCGGTCAAATTGATTTTCTTTTGGGTACCATATCCTACGACTACTACCTCTTCCAAACCGGCAGCATCTTCTTCCAAAACAACATCGAGCGTGAGTTGTCCGTTCAAGGGCACCTCTTTTGTGGCGAATCCTAAATAAGAGAATACCAATACGGCGTTCTGGCCCGAAACGGATATATTGTAATTGCCATCAAAGTCGGCAGTTACCCCATTGGTAGTTCCTTTTTCCACTATGTTGGCCCCAGATAAAGGGGTTCCATCTATATCAGTAACCGTACCGCTTACCGACCGTTGTTCCAAGGTGTTGTTAATTGTTACACTCGACTTCAGTGACGTAATTGAATAGTTTCCAGTGTAACCTAGTGCATCTTGAAAACTAATCACCACTAATAGAAGAGATAGTTTCTTACATGCCCCTTTTAATTTGGAAGTGGTCCTCTTCCACAATTTTTGATTCATTCTCATAAAAATTTGATGGTTAATTATTTAGTTTAAAACACTATCCTTTTTTCCATGGTTCTTTAATCGTCCGCGACCAAAAAAATAGCCCATCAAATGTATTGGTCCATAAATACAACATTGGTCTAACAACAAGTTTCTTTGGGGATCCAATTGTACTGCACACCCCCCAAAAACTAACTTTTCATAGGGCACATTTGTACTTTCGCCAGACCTTAAAAAGACATATATATTTAGTCATCAGACTTTTAACACAAAAAAGACATAGAAAACCGAAAATTTCAATACTTGCCCAACTTTTGGCATTTCAATGGTACCTGCCTTAATCGTATATTTGAATCCATCCCAATTGAAATATGTAGCACCAATACTACAAGAAAGATTGAAGTGAATGGCACCGACACAAAAGCGCTTTTTTATATTGATTGCCCTATGTTGCAACTTCATCTTTGGTCAAAAAGAAAGCAACGGCCTTCCCCTCTTTTCACTAAATGTAAAGGATGGCCTACCCCAAAATTATATCACGTGCAGTACCCAAGACTTTGAAGGCTTTATATGGATAGGCACCAGAAATGGTCTCTTTAAATATGACGGGTACCATTTTGAACAAATCAATCTAAAAGACCAGGGAGTGGTAGACAACCACATCAACAGTTTATTTAGGGATAGTGACCAAAATCTGTGGATAGGTACCGAACAGGGCCCGGTACTATACAACTACAAGACTGGAGCCTTTGAAGCCCATTTTTTGGCTCATAGCCCACTGAATACCTCTATCACATCCTTTTTTCAAATAAGTAAAGACGTTATATGGATAGGTTCTGCCCAAGGACAACTCATATCCTACAACATTTTTAAAAATCAAATTAAAGTATACCCCCACCCCAGTTTTAGGCATATCTCAAATATTATAAGGATAAACGCCGACACTTTATTGGTCGGCTATAAATACGGTGGACTGCAATCATTTTCAATACAAAATGAAAAATTCGCTGTCCCGAAAGAATTTGAACAGATAACAATAACCGGGGTCAATGCCATAATTGACATTGATCTAGAAACTTTTCTGGTCGCCACCAACCAAGGTGTGTTTTTTTATAAGAACGGGCCCAAGCGCATAGATGTACAGCAATTGAAAATCCCCAAGAATACCAATGCCCTAAATTCTGTTATTAGTTTATTGGCGGTGAACCAGAACAACATATGGTTTGGTACAGACGGCCATGGTATACTTGAATACGACCTGTCCTCCAAAAATCTTAAAAATCTCCATTTCGAGGCGTTATCCCCTTCGTTCTCTGTCACCTCCATGTCTAAAGCCAATGACAATTCTATCTGGATCGGAACCACCAATCAAGGCCTTAAAATTGTCGACCCCAACAAAAGTCAGTTTAACCATTGGGGCTTTGAAAAAGGCAACAAGACCGGCTTAAGCAGCAACTCAGTTTTAGGTTTGACAGAAGGCAACAATGGTAGCATTATTCTAGCCATGGATGGAGGAGGAATCAACATATTTGATCCACACTCTAGAAAGTTTGAACATTTTTTCAAGAATTCCGAAGAAAAAAGAGTCATTAACGCCGTAATTCAGGATAAAAACGATCGTATTTGGGCAGGAACCTATAATCATGGATACCATGTTTCCCGACCTTCCACCTCCAACTTTCTAGAGTCACTGACCACCCCGGTACCAAAAGAAATTGAGACTATCTCGGTTAAATCTTTTCTTCGGGACAAGAAGGATAATATATGGATCGGTACCGTTGCCGGGGGAATATACCTTTATGATCACAAAAAAGGAACGATAGAAAAATTTAAGAAAAATGACCCGGTTATTCAATACGCCCAACCTTATTTTATCTATCAAACCGCAGATTCGAAAATTTGGTTCGGATGTTACTCCGGCCTTTACATATACGACCCCGAGAATGACGCTTTGAGAGAATGCTTTATCGAAAAAGAAGAACACTTCAGGCAAATAACCTCTATGGCCGAATCTGATGGGGACAACATATGGTTGGGGACCAAAAACGGACTCTATCATATAAATAGGAGCTCCCAAAAAACCAGACTATATACTATGGAACAAGGCTTGCCCAGCAATGTGGTCAATTCCCTTTTGGTTGATTCCTCAAAATTCTTATGGTTGGGGACGGACAAAGGCTTGTCTCAATTAAATTTGGCAACTCTGGAGTTTCGAAATTTCGGTAGGGAAGATGGTATAGAAGGATTGGAATTTAATACAAATGCGTCGCTTAAAAGTAGTGATGGAACATTTTATTTTGGAAACGCCAATGGGGTGTATTTCTTTAATCCAAAACAAATAAAAACCAATCCCAATCCGCCCAAAATAGTTCTAACCAATTTTAACGTTACTTCCGACAACAGTTATACCTCCCAAAATAGTATTACGGAACAAAAGTCGATCAATCAAATAAAAGAAATCTATTTAAACTACGATCAAAATTTCTTTAATCTCCACTTTACAGCCTTAAACTTTACGAATACAGACAAAAATCAATACAAATACAAACTTTTAGGTTTTGACAAGGATTGGGTTTTTACTCAGAATGGAAGAATGGCCACTTATACGAATATTCCTCCCGGGGAATACACTTTTAAGGTAAAGGCCAGTAATAATGATGGGATATGGACCCCTAATGCCAAGGCTATAAACATAACCATATTGCCCCCTTGGTGGCATACCTGGTGGGCCAGGGTTCTCTTTGCCATATTGGCTATTGGATCTATCATTTTGGCAAATACCTATATCTTGAAACAGATAAAACTAAAGAATGCACTGAAAATTGAACGCTTGGAAAAGAACAACCAGATTCAACTAAATGAATTCAAGACCAAGCTATTTACCAACCTTACCCATGAATTAAGAACCCCCTTAACCATGATCTTAAGTCCATTGGACAAATTGATCGCTACCGAAGTCAAAGGGCCGGAATATAAAAAACAATTATTATCCATTCAACGAAATGCCCAAAATCTATTAAAACTAATTAATGAATGGCTAGATTACCGCAAGACAACTTCAACGCAGCCCATTATCAAGGCTGTAAAACTAGACATTGCCACATTTGCCGAGACTATTACCGAATCCTTCTATGAAATGGCGAGTGACAAAGCTATAATCATTAAATACACTGCCCATTCTCCTTCCATTACTTGCCATTTTGACCCCAGTGCCGTTCAAAAAGTGATATCGAACCTTATTTCAAATGCCATTAAATATTCAGGGAAAGGCAGCAACATTACTGTACAGGTCGGTGTTTCTACCTCTAAAGTAGATGGATCGCCATATGCCTTTTTTAAAATTCAGGATGAAGGAAAAGGTATTTCATTGAGTCAGCAGGAACTAATATTCGAACGCTTCCAAACACTTGGCGAAAATACAGCTGTCGGTACCGGTATTGGCCTTGCGCTTTCTAAAGAGTTGGTCGAGGCCCATCATGGTAAACTGGAATTAACTTCCGCCCCGGAAAAGGGCAGTACCTTTACGGTAAAACTGCCCTTGGGTACGGCCCATTTTACGGAAGAGCAATTAGCCAATACTACCAACCACGACATACCAATAACCGCATCGCAAAAACAAGGTTTTCAAGACGGGGTTTCCCCCAACTTGAACCCTATTAAAAGTTTTAAGACAGCATCTGATTACACCGTTTTAATTGTAGAAGACGAGGATGAAATACGTGAATTTATAGCCTGCGAAATGTCTGATCACTTTAAGGTGTTGACCGCTGCTAATGGACAAGATGGGATTCAAAAAGCACTTGACGAAATACCGGATTTAGTGCTCTCCGATGTTCTAATGCCAAAGGCCACAGGACTGGAACTCTGCAAGAGCCTTAAGAACAACCTAAAAACCAGTCATATTCCCATTATTCTATTAACGGCATTATCCGATGAGGAAAGTCACGTACAAGGCTTGAAAATGGGGGCCGAAGACTATATTACCAAACCATTCAGCATGAATGCCCTGTTCTTTAAAATTAGATCGATCATAGAAAATAGAAAACTAAGCACTCAAAGATATCAGATTGAGACTTTAATGAAACCCAGAGAGTTGGCACAATCTACTCCAGACCAAGATTTTATAGAACAGACTGTAAACATAATTCACAACAATATTTCGGAACCCAATTTCACCATAGACAAATTGGTAGCGGAATTGGGCATGAGCAGAACTCCTTTCTTTAAAAAGATAAAAAGCCTGACCAATTTGACTCCGAACGAATTTTTAAAGATTGTACGTCTGCGACATGCTGCGCAGCTTCTCTTGAAAACCGATCTGAATATATCGGAAATAAGTTTTGAGGTAGGATTTCTATCAGTCAAGTATTTTCGTTCAACCTTTAAAAAACAGTTTGGGGAAACCCCGTCCAGTTATAGGGAAAGAGGAATAAAGGTATCTTGATCACTAGTTCTTATCTTCTTTAATTTTAAGAACCGCTTGCTGATGAACTTTTATGGAGCATATTAGAAAGCTTATAGCACCAAAAGTGTTATTATAAAATTGTCACCACAACCCTATTTTAACTCAAAATGAAACCATTAATAGTCATCTTTCTTAAAAGTCACCTATTCGATGTGCATTAAAAATAACCCGCTGCCCCCCTTCGACAACACAAAAAAACCTACGTTATGCTATAAACAAACGTTATTGGATAATAACCAAATACAATCCGTTATACATTGATATATAGCAGAATAACCTTATTTTTGAAAAAACTTGAAAAAATGGATTTACTCAAAGAAGCACAGGAATTTGAGCAGATGAAAATGAGCAATATGTCCACTAGCGATAGGGTCGTGGCCTCTCGTGAAGCTAAAAAATTGATTCTGGCCATCAACGAAATCTACAAGCAAACAAAAGATGCCGATCTAATGGATCTTATGAAGCGGCTGACCGATAAAAAGCGAAAAATCGAAAAACGATTAAAAGGCAGACCCGCAGCTTAATCACTAAATTATTTTAAACAAAAAACCACTGTCAGCGTAACATCTTCGACAATACCCATGTGCGTTGGACAGTCGGACTTCCCCAATGTCATGCATGATTGGTATATAGATAACCACACCCTGAATGATTGGGTTTATTTGCAGACATATTGGTATCGAGGAAAAATGCACTTCCCATTTTTACAGACCAAGCTCCGGCATTATACGTGATTATTAAGACCTCTTCCCATATGTAAAGGCTAAAAAAGTGGTGCTCTTTGGTTATCATTCGCTCCGAATATTTACAGTTTTCCGTAACTACTTGTAATTCAAAAGGAAATTGCTGACATTGTATCAAATACGACATCCATAACACCAACTACCATGAAAATTACCGCCGCACTCTTTCTACTACTATCCCTAATTACGGTTCCAGTGCATTGCCAAGACTTCGATACCGAACTTGAAAAACTCGCAACTGGTCTATCACAAAAAATAACCGCCAAGGGCAAGACAAAAATTGCGGTATGGGGCTTTTTTACTGAAAATGGCGAAAGAACGGCATTAGGCAATTATCTAACGGAAGATTTTTCGGTATACATGACCAATCATGGTGATAAGTTCGAAGTCATCGATCGTAATCATTTAGACATCCTTTTAAAAGAGCATCAATCAAATGCCGAGGGATATATTGATGAAAACACAGCCAAAGAATTAGGAAAAATCATTGCAGTCGATGTAATTATTACCGGAACCTATACCGTTTTGAATTCTATTGTAAAAGTACGTGCCAAAGCCTTGGATTCAGAAACTGCTTCCCAATTTGCCGCCAATATGGGTAATCTTCCGCTAAACGAAAATATTTCATCATATCTGGGGATTGGCTTAAATGGCGGTAATTCTACAAACAGAGGGTTTAATTCGCCCCTTAGTTCAAACGAAACCGTTAATAACCCCGAAACGGTAGATGATGCCTGTAAAAAAAGCAGGACCGGTGATTTCTGCTTTGCAAATAACTCAAACCAAAAAGTTATCGTTGGCATAAAATATTTTGCAGATTACGATGCGAATAGAGTGACATCAATGCGAAGTAAGTACCTCATTCTGGATGCAAAGGAAACAAAGTGTTTTTATGGTATGGTAAGCAGACCGTTTAAGTATTATGTGGTGAATTGGGCCGATTTCATTGATAAAGAGAAATTACGGGGTATTGAGGCCTATGTAGTGCATACCACTTACGCGAAACACCTCAAAGATAAAGGCGAACTGAAAGTAGAAACCTGCAAATCAAAAACTTACAATATCAAATAGTCGACCCAATAACACATGAAAACAAAGATACTTTTACTTCTGCTCTTGACACTGACAACCTTTGCAAATTCGCAAGGTTTTGATACTAAACTCGAGAAGTTGGCCCAACAACTTGCAGAAAAAATAAATACAAAGGAAAAGACCAAAGTAGCTATCTGGGGCTTTTTTTCCGATAAAAATGAACAGACAGATTTTGGCAACTTTTTAACCGAAGATTTTTCGATTTATCTAGCGAATCATTCCGAAAATTTTGCGGTAATCGATCGTACTCATTTAAATGTCATCTTAAAAGAACACCGTTTAAATGCAGAAGGTTATATTGACGAAAAAACTACAAAGCGATTGGGGAAAATCGTCGCTGCGGATGCCTTGGTAATTGGCACATATTCTATTTTTAATTCTGAGATTAAAATCCGTGTAAAAGTTTTGGATACGGAAACAGCCCTTCAGTTTGCCGGAGTTATCGGAAACCTCCCCATGAATGCGAATATCGCAAAATTTTTAGGAAAACTGTGATCCATATTCCGAACAGTTATTTAGTGTACCTTCCCCATTGCTACCTGTTTCGCCTGTGAGTTGGAAAAACCAATACCATAACGCACCATTGCCTTTGATAGGGCTTTTATTTTTTCTCCTGTGACCTTGTTGTACGTATCAAAATATAAAGTTAATTCACACGTATTTTTTTGATCATCCGTTTTATATGAGTAACTTACCTTACCCACACATACCAACTCGGTGTTTGCAGCCGAATGAAAATCACCCGATAACAACTTTTCTTTTTGAAGGCCATCGGGAGTGGCTGTCAATTTGTAATCATCGAAAAAAATAGAACCGACATGTCGACTAGCTTGGCTGTCTAATCCATTTTCTCCAAAAATGTATATGCTTGCCGTATTCTCCAAAGGTTTGGCTCCGGCTTCGAGGCGCCCTACTCCTGTGGTACTATGGCGTGGTATTTTCGTCGAATCAATCGGTGTTGATATTACCTCCCGCTTATCATTACTTGATGGGGTATCGCCATAATGGCTCATGGCGAAATCTGCAATCTTGAATAACACCAAAGTAATCAACAGCACCTTTAAGATCAAGCCTAATTTGCTCTTTATGATTTGTTCTTTTTCTAAATTCATTGCTGAAACTAAAGTAGGTCATCTAAAATACTATCCGAATCAATTCCATCATAATCACCAAAGAAATCATTGAGCAGCGATTCTTTTGTTAGCACGCCATAATCAATACCAACAAAAAACAAACCTATGGCACCCAGTTTACCATCAAAAAACTCCGCCCTTTTTAAGGTCGATTCTATATCTTCAACCTTTTGCTCAAGATATCTGATATAATCCGTCTTCAATTTTAGTTCGTTCTCAATTTTCTTGCGAAAATTATTGAATTGTAATTCCAAATCCTGTTTGAACTTTTCAACACCATTGGTCTCCGCCTCATTTGCACTAAGCTCAACAGTTTCAAGATTTCGCTCTAAATGTGTTATTTTCTCCGCTCTTTCAGGAAATAGTTTAGTGATCAAATTAGCTTGGGGCCTATTTTTATCAAAATGCACTTTGATTTTATCCTCATACTTTAAATGAAACTTTAAGAAAGAGTATGATTCGTTGCTTTCAAAATACGCCGCCATAACATTTAAAGTAGTTTTCAAAGGCAGACCAGGCTTTTTATTCCAACCTTTTTTTAAAGCAGTTCTCAATTTAAAGGCCCTATCGATTGATATTTTATGTGCTGTATCCAGTTTTTTGGTCTCAAAGTCAGCAATCTCCTGATAATCCACATCAAAATCTCTTTCCTCAATGGAGTCTATCAAAAAGATAAAAGTGGCCAAATACTTTCTATTAAGCTTATAAAATGCCATAGGCTCAAAAATAAACAAAACCAATAAACATTTTTCAGGAATTTTTTAGACACGTATCAACACGTAATAACATGCCTTGACATGTCAACATAAGTAGTTGAATAACAGTGTAATTAGCTCTCGTAATCTAAAACTATATTATTATGAGAACTCTATTCTACGCTTTCGCATTTATCGTTTTTACTAATTGTTTTATGTCTTGTAGCAAAGATAGTATCGCTGATTATCCAACCGTCAATGAAGTCGCCACCGAGGGTGATGATGAAAAAGACAAAAGCGAACCAGGCGCTGACTAAACACCATTAAAATGTGATTAAGACGGGCTATACGCCCGTCTTCTTCATTTCTGTCTCCACCACAAATTTCGAATTGGCCCAAAAATGAAACAGGTGTAACCATTTAATCAATCTGTAATTTTATTTCTTATATTTCAACTAAATCTTCAAGGTGAATTTAAAGCCCATTATCATACAGCTATTTGTATTAGTGCTATTTCTAAATTGTACCACAAGAGAGAAAAATAGTACGCACAAAAGTACTATTATGAAAGTAGAAGGGTTAATTCAAAAAAGTTATAACTCGAAATTCAATCCAGCCGATCGTTTGGCCTATTTAGATACCGCCCAAACACTTTTAAGGGCTGCTAATACAAATACAGATTCTTTAGAAATAGCCATTATTTATTCTAAAGGATTAATTCATTTATCAAGAAGGCAAATCGACAGTTTTTATCTGGTTAATACCGCACTCGCTAAAAAGGCCAAGCAAAACAACAACTTATTTTTTTTAGGAAGGGCACAGTTTAATTTGGGCTACTACTTTGATGAATTGACCAATAGGCTCGATAGTGCCTTTATTTATTACCGGCGATCCAAAAACTCCCATCTACGCAATGGCAATATAAAAGAAATGAATAAGGCTATTATAAATATTGCCGTACTACAGGGTATCCAGAACGATTTCTTTGGCGCAAAAGAAACGCTGACCGAAGCCATCAGAAATTCTGCAGAAAATCAATCTTTGACCTCCATTTACAATGAATTGGCAACGAACAACCGAAAACTTCAAAACTTTACCGAAGCACTTAAATACTATCGATTGGCTATCGACAATACCAATTCTACAAGGCAGTCCATAAAATACAACAACAATTTAGCCGCACTTTTGACTGAAATGAAAGATTTTGAAAAGGCTTTTATCATTTTTGAGGAACTACTCGCAGAAAAATCCTTAGCAAAAGAATCGAGCACATACGCAAGAATATTGGACAACTATACGTATGCCAAACTAAAGAATGGAGAAAGAAATTTAGAACACTTTTTTTATGAGGCCTTACAGCTTCGCAAAAAATTTAATGACAAACGTGGGCAAATTGCCAGCTACACCCATTTGGGAGAATATTTTGCCCGATCTGACCCCAGAAGGGCAAGAAAATACCTAGACTCCGTTATTCTACTCTCCAACGAGTTAAATACCCCTAAGGCCGAAACAGACGCCTTAGCCCTACTTCTAAATTTGGAACCCAAAAATATTGCATTTCGAGACAGGTATATTTTTCTTAAAGATAGCATGTACAACAATGAGCTTAAAGTAAAAACCCAGTTCGCAAAAATGAAATATGATGATGAGATGGAAAAAGAACAAATTCTCGAATTAGAAACGGAAACCGCCCAGAAAAGGGCAGAACTTGCCGAACAGAAAGCTCAAAAAGTAATTTTACTTTCATTAAGCGGCTTTTTACTTCTGGGAGGTGCATCGTTCTTATACTTCTTGCGCCAGCGACATAAGAAAGAAAAACTTCAAGAAGTCTATAATACCGAAAAACGCATAAGTCAAGATCTTCACGATGGCCTTGCCAATGACGTTTTCGGTCTCATGACCAAAATACAAAGTCAAGATAAGGCCTATGACGAGTTATTAAACAATTTAGAAGATATCTACCAAACAACACGGCAAATCTCCCACGAAAATGCAGCCATTAAAACCGGCATAGGCTTTAAAGACGAACTTAACATATTAATTGCGAACTATCAAGATAACAATACAACTATACTTGTTAAGGGCATCAGCGGCATTGAATGGGCTCTTTTAGAAGAACATAAAGCAGTAATCGTTCACCGAACCGTAAAAGAACTTTTGGTAAACATGAAGAAACATTCACAGGCAAATTTGGCTTCATTACAATTTGAAAACCAAAAAAAACGAATAATTATTGCCTACAGTGATAATGGTGTAGGTTTCAACCCAAAACAATCTCGTGGCATTGGCCTTATGAATACGGAAAACCGTATTCACGCTATAGGAGGAGGTATTATATTTGAAACCAAACAAGGATCTGGAGCTAAAGTTACCATCTCTATTCCCTTTTAATCCCAATAAATTATGTTTAAGAAAGTGTTGGTTGTCGAAGATTTAGATACTGTTGGTTATGGTATTTCAACAATGTTGGAAAAAGACTTGGGCGTCAAAGAAGTAGTGCTCACCCAATACTGTGATGACGCTTATCTGAAAATCCAAGCTGCTTTGTTTAAGAATGCCCCCTTCGATCTCTTGATTACCGACCTATCATTTCAACGAGACCATAGACCCTTGACTATCGATTCGGGCAAGTCATTGATCGAGAAAATCAGGACTAAAAACCTAGAGTTGCCGATAATTATCTGTTCTGTTGAAGAGAAACCGGATACCGTTACCCGTTTTACAAAAAAGAATAAAGTGTCGGCCTATGTTTTAAAGGGTCGCGATGGTCTAAAGGATTTAAAAAATGCCGTTAAAGCCGTGTTTCAAGGAAAAGGGTTTTTATCTGATAAGATTGAAAGACTGACCCACGGTAAAAATTTCTTTGAGATCGAAGATTATGACATCTCGCTCTTGGCTTATCTTTCAAATGGTTTCACCCAAGACCAAATCTCCAATCTTTTATCTAACAAAGGAGTGTCGCCCAGCAGCTTAAGTTCAATTGAAAAAAGACTGAACAGATTAAAAGATGTTTTTCAAGCAAACAATAATGTACAACTTGTTGCGAATGCCAAAGATTTAGGTTTAATCTGACTTATTTATTTTATTTTCCTACAAATATTACTTGCCTTAAAAAATAACCGCTAAAATAGTTCGCGTTTACGGGAACCCGTATTTCAGTAAATCCTCTAATCACTATGTTTGGTATTATGAAAGTAAGATAAAAGTATAAAGGGCTATGCCAAAGACTTTTACTTACAGGAATTTGTACAGTATTCATCCCCACTGAGCCGTACTAATTTGAAAATTCAATGGTATACTAATCTAAAAATGCTGCTATGATTGGCTTAAAAGAGGTAAAAGGAAGGAGGCTCATTATCCTTCAGATCGTATTACTCAATCTCATTTTTCTCAATGCTGAAGCACAAGAAAAAATATTACTTCGCGATGTAGATTTTTCCTCCGAAATAAAAGACTTCAAAAGAAGTTCGCTGCTTATCCTTATGGTGGAGACACCTGAGAAGGAAAAACTGAATACCATTAAAAGCACATTTCAAGCAATAGAAATTTCCGACAAGTTTAATGACCATAGTCTCGATACTAACTTTATTACCCTAGATGAGGAGGCAAAAGATCATTCCGCCAGAATCATAGAAAAGTTGGATGAGGCAGCTGTCGCCAGAAAAATGGTGGCCAAATGGTTTGGCAGAAATGAAAAAGGTACGTTCAGTTTGAATCTTGTCAAGCAAAGGGGATTATATAATGCTAGCGCCTTTGACAGGGAAATTGCCGAAAAGACGATACGGGGCAATGCCATGTTGGAAGACGCTGGGGAACATCTTATCGCAAATACGTTCGTAATCGTAAATGATTATAAGTATACCAACAAAGAAGAAATTGGGGAAAAGGGCAAAGAGGTTCTTAATATTGCTGCAATGTTTGGCAGTAAGGCGGCAAATAGTACAACCACCTTGGCTGCAGACGTATTGGCCAAGGGTTACGTTATCAAAACAACATCGTACCTGTTCCGGTTGATATGGGATAAGGAAACTGCGGGCCAATTTTATGGGGAACTGTGGGTTACCGATGAAAATTATAATGAGGATGCAGTCGACGCCTTTGATAAGGCAGATTTTTTTAAACTCGAGTATTTAGGCCAACAAGATGCCTGGGCAGATGTGCAATCAACCAAATATACTTCAAAATCAGATGAAGAATTGATTGAAAGAGCTACTATCAAAGCCACCAATTCAGCCATTTCTAAATTGGAACGAAAATTTGAAGTATTCAGAACGAAAACGCCATTAATTAGTATTGACCCCCTTGCGGCTAAAATCGGTACGAAGGAAGACCTAGCCAAAGGAGACAAATTTGAAGTACTGGAACAAATCTTACTAGAGAATGGTTCGATCAATTATGAAAAAGTAACGGAAATTACTGTCGACCATAATCAGATCTGGGACAATTCTTATCTTCCAGAAGAAGCGAATACAGAATCAGCACAGCCATACACCGTCTTTAAAGGTAATGCAAAAAAACTGTACCCAGGTATGCTGATCAGGTTTAAGAAAAATCAAAATATATTTAAATGAAATACAAGATTATAAAAAATGTTCTGCCATTTTATCTCCTTGCTTTTATGTATACCGGCGTATTTGCGCAACGCAAACAAAAATTGGCCGACAATGATACTTTTGAATGGCAATACGATATTGAATGTTATGGGGGAACCGCTAAGCATGGCTTTAAAATAGTAAAAATATGGTCTTATTCGAAAGAAAAAAGTGTTGCCACCACACAAGCAAAAAAGAATGCTGTACACGGTGTAATTTTTAAAGGCTATGCCGATGTAGGTCGTGAATGTAGGGCATCGCATCCCTTGATGAACAGAGATATGACCGACAAAGAGTATAAAGATTTTTTCAAAAATTTCTTTCTTGACGATGGTGATTTCAATCGATTTGTGACCTATGCCACCGATTTTAAAGGCATTGCCGATGTGCAAAAACTCGTAAAAAACAAAAAGGAAAAAAAAGATAAATTTTACCAGTATAAAATAGGCGTTGTGGTAAGTGTGGCGTCAGACGAACTAAGAAAACACCTTGAAAAAGAGGGTATAATCAATTCATTGGCAAAAGGTTTTTAATATGAGAAACTCTACTTTTAAATATATACTGTTAGTGCTGCTGGCGGGATTTGCGGCATACGGGCAAAATGCAAAAAAACCATCCTTGATGGTAATGCCAAGTGATGCTTGGTGTATTCAAAACGGATATGTACAAACCTATGACAATCAAGGAATCGAAACCAAAATACCCGACTATAAAAAAGCATTTCAAGAAAACACCGATTTACTCTTGGTTATCAGTAAAATAAACGGTTTAATGGCCGAGAGGGAATTTCCGCTTAAAAACTTGGAAACTGTTTTAAAGGGTCTCGAGAATTCGAATGCTTTAAACCTCGTTAGAACCTCTAAAGACACAGGTGCTTCTATTTCTGAATCCCCGCTAGATCAAATTGTAAAAACAGCAGATGCCGACATCATCATTCAACTCACCTGGGCTGTCAATAAAGTTGGTCCGAATACTTCGATAACCTACAATCTACAGGGATTGGATTCATATACCTACAAACAAATTGCCACCGCCACCGGCACCGGTGCCCCATCCTTTAGTGTTGAATTGCCCGTTTTATTGGAAGAGGCCGTTTTGGAGAACATGGAAGATTTTACCCATACGCTTCGAGAACATTTTGAAGATATGTTTACCAATGGTAGAGAGGTAACCCTACAGGTATTGGCATGGGATGATTGGGACGGGGACCTTGATGACCTTTCTTTTGAAATTGAAGATTGGCTTGATGAAAAAACCGTTGAAGGGCGTTTTTCTACTACCGATGTGACTAGTACCTATGCGCTTTTTGAGCAAGTTCGAATGCCCCTATTCGATGAACGTAATAGAGCCATGGCCGCCCGAAACTTTTTTAGGGATTTGAGCCAGAAACTTAGCGGATCCGCCTACAATATTCCAAATAAATTAGCCACCGAAGGTTTGGGCAAAGTGACCCTTATTCTGGGCGGTAAATAAACATACTATGAAAAGATTATTTCTCTTAATCGCTCTGCTTTTTATCGTTTTGGGGAAAGCCCAATACAATCAAGACAATAATGATGTATTGCTGGGCGTATACGTACCTGAACAGGCTGAAAATATTCCGAATAATGCACGGAGCTTATTACGCACTAGGTTGATGCAATTAATAACTGCAAATGGCATTAGCGGCAATGTATTAAGGCCCCGCTTTTTTGTAGTCCCACGAATTGCAGTATTGGGTAAGGAAATATTGGGTACTGCACCATCGCGAGTGGTACTGGATTTAGAAATGGCATTGATCATTGGGGACAATGAAACAGAAAAAGGAAACCTCTTTCATACGGAGTTTGTCAACTTAAAAGGTGTCGGTCAAAACGAACAAAAAGCCTACATCGCCGCCATTAAAAGAATTGCACCGAAAAATCCCAAACTTATAGCCTTTCTTGAACATACTAAAAAAGAAATCATAAACTACTACGAAGAACATTGTGAAGAGGTAAAAAAGAAGGCTTACGCATTAAAGGCACAAGATCAAACAGAGGAAGCCGTCAAAATTATCGCCAATATTCCGCTTTCAAGCAATTGCTATGCAGAAAATGAAGATGACATCGGTACATTCTTTCAAAATGCCCTCGACCAAAAATGCAGACAACAGCTAAATACGGCACGATCCATTTGGTATGCAGACCAATCCCTCGAAGGTGCCAAAGAGGCTGGTAAAGTCTTGTCTAAAATTGAACCTAGGGCTTGGTGCAAAGACGAGTTAAAGTTACTATACAAAGAAATCGCAACTAGAGTCAGGGAACTGGGCGACAACGAGTGGCTCTTAACCTTAAAAGAAGTTGATGTAGCTGGTCAATCAACAAAATATGCCCGAGAAATATTATTGGAATATGCAAAAAACCAACCTCAACATATAATAAAATACAATGTAGGTGGCTGGTATTGAGTGAGCTCTTCTCAAACCATTTGTCGCTATCTAAATTTATCCGAACATATCAAGCAACAATAACTTTGGCACAAGGTATATACTACTTTTTCAAGTATCTCATTGGCACACCTCACTGATAAACCTGTTTGTATTAGTACCCTTAAATCGATACGGATAGTACTTCAGCAAAAAATTCATAAAAAATAGAACCGGTTACGGCTTACCGTAAGAAATATCGCTAAGGTTATATTAGGTTTGGCAATGAACCAAATAACCCTAATCCATGAAGCTTCCGCTAAATAAAAGCTTTCATTTCGACCAACTGCCACCTCTGTTTTGTCGACATGGTCAAAAACGAACATAAGGTCTATTAAAGCCAATTGTCAAGACCACTATAAGTAGAACCTATAAAATCTAGAAAAATGAAAACCACTACCTTAACACTACTATTTTTTGCAGCATTATTATCAATTCACGCACAAAATATTATTACCGTTGATAACACTACGGGTAGCAATGCCCAATATGACAATCTGCAAAGTGCCATTTCGGCCGCCACTGCTGGGGATATTATTCATGTCATGCCTTCTGAAACGAGCTATGGTAATGTTATCATAGAAAAAACATTGACTCTCATTGGTTTTGCCCATAGTGATTCGGACAAAAGGTCGGTAGTAGGAAGCGTTCAACTTACAACAGGAGCTGATAATACCAGATTGACCAGTCTAGAATTAAGCGACACCTATAACGTACGGTACAACACCGTTCCACTTACGGGTCTGATCGTTGAGAACTGTCTCTTAGAGGAACTCTATTTCTATAATGCCGGTGCGGATGATATTTTGATTAGAGGCAATATTTTAAATTATGTAGGATACGGATCGACGTCCTCAAATTATTCCAACGCCATAATTACGAACAATATCATCACACGACAAGTTGTCGTTATTAATTATCAATCCGTCTCCGTTAAAAACAATATTTTTTTAAATCCCGTAAGTAGCAATCCGGTATATAATCGTGGCTATGCCAATGGTAGCATTTCAGTTCAAAACAACATATTTTACTACTCGACCAGCGCCACATACGATCCCAATGTCGATGGAGTAACTTTCGAGAATTGCCTTACCTATAATATCGGCACTGGAAATGTTGCTTCCCTAAATGGCAACAACAATTTGGATAATCGCAATCCCTTATTTCTTGAAGACAACGACAATGCCACGTACGACCCAACAACGGACGACTATAATTTAGGAGCAGGCTCACCGGCCATCGATGCCGGAGTTAACGGTGAAGACATTGGACTTTATGACGACAGTAGTAGTTTCACTTTCAATAATCTAGGCTTCAGTAATGGTGTTCCCACGGTGCGTATCGAAGCAATAAGTACTACAGTCGCTCCGGGGCAAAATTTAAATGTCATCATCAGCACTACAAACAACTAGAGCGATGAAAAATATACCACTGCTAATAGCTGTGATGCTATTGTACAATTATTCCGTTGCCCAAGCTATCGGGGCCGCTGAGTATTTTTTTGATACCGACCCGGGAGTTGGCAATGGAACCTCCTTTACCGTAACAAGTAATTCGGGTTCCCTAGTCCAATCCCTATCCATTCCAACTTCGGGATTAACCGATGGTTTTCATAGCCTGTATGTACGCTCAAGAACAGTAGACGGCGTTTGGAGTCTTTACGACAGAACCATTTTTCTCATCCGCTCTTTTTCAAGTATCTCGCAACCTTTGAGCGCTGCGGAATATTTTTTTGATACCGACCCAGGGATCGGCAATGGTACGTCTCTAGCACTTAATTCCAATACGGGAGGTTTAACACAAACAGCTTCCATACCCACCACAGGTTTAAGCAGTGGTTTTCATAGTTTCTATATTAGAACCCGAAACACCGAAGGGTCATGGAGCCTTTATGATCGCACCATATTTTTTATGGCTTCCTTTGCAAGCGAAAACGAACCTGTAGTAGCCGCCGAATACTTTTTTGATTCAGATCCCGGTGTCGGAAATGGAACCTCGATAAGTCTAGATGCAGAAGCCGGAAATTCGAATCAAGCAATTTTACTTCCAACAAGCGATTTGGCTAGTGGTGTTCATACTGCGTATATCAGGGTTCGCAACCAAAGCGGTATATGGAGCTTGTACGATAGCAGAAGTTTTACTATTTCAACCGACGGGATCGACAATACCGTTACCTTAACTGATTTGACACTTACAGCTACCTTTCAGAACCCCGATGCAACATACGAGTGGTTTGACTGCGTTAACAATGAAATTGCGGGGGCCAATGCCACGGCCCGAACTTTTACTCCCTTGATCAGCGGTAGCTACGCTGTTCGTATTACGCTGGGTTCCGAAACCGTTATTTCCAATTGTACCGAAGTCACCATTCCTTTCAATGCAAATGACAGTGACTCTGACGGCATTTTAAATGATGTCGACAATTGTCCATCAACATTCAATCCGGATCAAAAAGATTCTAATAATAATGGCATAGGAGATGTGTGTGATAATGATAACGATTCTGACGGTGTACCCAATGCTATTGACAATTGCCCGGCTACTCCTTCAGGAGCAATAGTCGATGTAAATGGATGCCAGATATTTTCACTTCCAGCCGATAATTTTACGGTAAAAACTATAGGAGAATCTTGTATTGCATCCAATAACGGTAGTATTGAAATCAGCACGCAAAATTCACAGAATTACAGCGCCACTTTAACAGGAAACTCCGGCGATATTACGAATACCTTTACCGCAAGTACCCTTTTTTCCAATCTTTCAGCCGGTGACTATTCCATTTGCATTGCTGTGACAGGGCAAACGGACTATACCAGGTGTTTTGATATAGTGATAACAGAACCCGAGGCACTTTCCGTTTCCTCAAAATTAAGTACCACAGGTAAAGAAGTGACGTTGAATCTCTCTGGTGCCAAACGCTACATCGTTCGGTTAAACGATGAGACCTTTTTAACCGAGAACTCAGAAATTACATTGCCATTAACAAAAGTAAACAATTCATTGTCGGTGCTTACCGATAAGGGCTGTCAAGGGCAATATGATGAAAATATTGTGCTGTTGTCGAATACATTGATTTATCCTAATCCTGTATCGAGTGAACCGTTGACTATTGTCATGGGATCAATTGGTGTTAACCAAGAAATAGAGGCATCAGTTTATAACACAAACGGAATTTTGGTACTCTCCAAACGATTAAAATCAGGGAACGGAACGATATCCTTAGATGTTAGCAGCCTATCCGCAGGGGTACATCTTCTTAACCTCAGATTTGGGTCTAATTTGTTGAACTACAAAATCATTAAAAGATGAAAATAATAAAATCTAAATACGTTAGGTGTCTTGTTGCGTTATTCATTCTTTCTGCCTGTGGAGGTGATGATGAGGGTTCAGAACCCATTCAAGGAGGTGGTGACGATGACCCGATTGTAGTCGTACCCGACCCTGCAGCCAGTATTTTAATTTTTCCGGCAAACAATACGGAATGTAACGAAGGAACAATCGTAAGTGAAACCGAGAGCGATGTCCAGTTTCGTTGGAACGCCTCCGAAAACACTGATAGTTATTCCATAACCTATACCAATCTATCCACCAATACGACCAATAACGCTGTGGTCCAAGGAAGTACAGAGAAACTTATTAGATTAGAAAGGGGCATCCCGTATGAATGGTCTGTGGAATCACGCCGCAATGATACCGATAAAACCTCCACAAGTGAAAAGTGGCGCTTTTTTAACGAGGGTCCCGGAATAGAAAATTACGCTCCTTTTCCAGCGGAAGCTATTTCACCTTCAAGAGGAAGTAACCTTGACACTTCGACAAAAGTAACCTTGGCATGGAGCGCAAGTGATATTGACGATGATATAAAAGACTTCGAAATATTTCTTGGAACAACGGAAGGCAATTTGACTTCATTGGGCACATTTACAGAGACCATTATCAATAATGTTTCGGTAACGGCCGCCACCAACTACTATTGGGAAGTTAAAGCAACGGATACTAATGGTAATAGCTCTATATCGGAAGTATTTCAATTTAGGATAAACTAGAAATTCAACTAAAAACCAAAACCATAAAAATCATGAAAAAACACATCATTTATTTCGCAATTTTACTCTTTACCGCAACTTCTTTATCGGCTCAAGAATTTATTCAAGGCACAAATGTAATCAATCTGGGTGTCGGCCTTGGCGGTGCCTACGGGAGTTATACCACCTCATCACAAAGTGTAGGGTTGAGTGCCAGTTTTGAACGGGGAATCTGGGAAGTTCCTGGGCCCGGAGTCGTTAGTCTCGGCGGCTTTCTTGGCTATAAGACCTATAGCTACGATTATTTTGGAGGCAACGATAAATGGACGTATACCGTAATTGGCGTTCGGGGCGCCTACCATTATAACGGACTTAATGTTGAAAATCTAGACCTCTACGGAGGGGCCATGGTCTCATACAGAATTGTATCCTATAGTGGATCTGTCGGAAGTTATGGAAGCAAGCCCGGCGCAACGGGCTTTGTTGGGGCACGCTGGTTCTTTGCCGAAAATTTTGCGGTATTTGCCGAAGGCGGTTATGGTTTTGCATTTTTGTCGGCCGGGGTTTCCTTCAGATTCTAACCGATGAATACCTATTCCCGATTACCCTACCCTCGATTTCCCTGTCTTATGGGCCTTTACCAATATATAGACGTTGCGAAACCAACCCGTTTTTGACAGTGCATTAAACGAATGTAATGGCCAAGACCTCGCCCTAAGATGACTAAGTTTTGCGGTAGCACGATTAAAGTTGATCAAAAGCCCCCATCCGATTACAAAACCAAAATTTTGGTTTTGACAAAAAGTTCAACCTATACAAACCAAATAATAAAAATTATGGGACTAAAAAATCATCGTAAGTACGCGTCAACAATATTATACATTTTGGCTTTTGTTATATTTATGCCGAATGTCAACTCTCAACTTTTCAAACCCACTTATACCGCATCGCTTTTAAGTCCCCCTCAGAAAGTATTGGGTGATATCAATAAAATCGCTATTATCGATTTTGAGAATGTCAGCAGCGATATTCTAAAAAACGCCGGGGCCGATCTAGGTACCAAAATGGCCGATTATCTTTCTGCGGAACTACTCAAGGAATATCGTTCCCTAAATGGCAAATGTTTTTACGAAGGCGGAAGGACCGATATTTTTTACTTGGTAAAACGCGAGGAAATAACTAGAGTTTATCAAGATAGAATGCTCAATATAAATTCGTTAAGTGATAGTCAAATCATAGAAATAGGCAAATTGGTCGAGGCCGACGCCGTTATTTACGGAAGTCTCAGCTACTCCAGTACAGATGAACGCAAAGACAATTCATATCGTGACAAGAAAGGCAACTATATAGCATCGCATTCTTTAATACGTACCACTTCCGCAGAGGCTCGAATGCGAGTACTTGATGTTGCCTCGGGCGAAGTACTTACACAAACCGATGGTCGCGGAAACAGTTCAGATAAAGCTTCAGGAAATAAACCGCCTATATTATCTGCCGTTATGAAGGGGGAGAAAATTGCCGAGTTTGCCTGCGAAGGCATAGCTTTTCAATTGGCAAAACACATCGCACCGTATTATTACAAAAACAAGTTCACCTTCGAACGAGTAAAAAATAAAGAGTTTAAGGAAAGAGCAAGTGATATCAATAAATACATCAAATTAGGAGAAATTGAAAAAGCATATCAAATGTACAGCGCCATCTATGAGATTGACGAGTTCAACCCGCAATTATGTTATAATATGGGCGCAATAAATGAAATGACCGGTAATTTTGCGCAAGCAAAAAAACTCTATACGACTGCCGTAAATCTGGCACCGGAAAACAAAATATATACGGAGGCGTTGGAACGAGCCGAAAACAATGAAAATTTTATCGAAACATTGCAAAAATTAAATATTGAAATTACACCATTAGATCTTAACCAGGTCTTAGAGAATACGGCAACGGACATTTTAGCGGAAAAAATTAAAATTAAAGGACCAAAAAGCAAAAGAAAAAACGCCTATTCCAAACCCGATGAAAGTGCAAAAGTATTAACTCAATTGCCCGGGGGCCTAGAATTAAAAGTCATCGAAATTATTGAAGATGGCGATTGGATAATCGCTAAACTTCCTGATGACAGTGAAGGGTATTTCTCTAAAAAAGATGTAATTACGGGGAAGTAATTCGACGAATAAGCTGCTAAGGAGGCTTCCAAATTGTTGGAGGCCTCCTTTATATATATCCAATGTGCAGATTAATACCAGTTATGGAGGAATAAACGCTTAAAAGGGTTGATTGGAGTACTAGAACGATAATTGTTGCCGTAATCCCAGCACTAACACCGCTTCCATAATAAATGAAATTACCGAGAACTAACACTCTATGTACCACTCAAAAAAGATATAGCAAAGAGATTCCACTAAAATGATACTATTTCACCCCACAAACCCTTTAAACCCTTTGTTTAAGGGGTTTATATTTTCAGGTTGACTAATTTATCACCTTTCTCCATCAGTTTCAATAAGTTGCTTCTTATATTGCAACATACAAGACATAACTAAAAAATAGAGCATTTTTAAAATGAACAATAGAAAATCAGTTTACTTGCTTTGTGTTTTAATGCTTCAAACCTCATTGATGATCGGGCAGCATGCATCGGAATCATTGCAAGAACTAAAAGCAACCGCTAATCTAATTGCATTATGGGATTTTAAGGAACCAAAAGGTCAAGAGCGTAAGGCCTATGGCGTAGGCGACTTCCCCCTTAAAGAAGCGGGTGGTGCAACCCTGAGAATTAATGAAGGCCCATTATCAGGTTATTCAGCCCGTTTTGAAGGGTCGAATTTTTTGACACTGGCAAATTCAAAAACCGGTGCGCTTAATATCTTTGGACCAGGTAAAGAGGTTACCGTCATAGCTTGGGTGAAGTGGTCAGGAGAACAAACTGGCTTTGTGGGAGGTATGTGGAACGAATACAAAGATGGGGGCAAGCGCCAATATGGTTTATTTGCCTCCTTGCCCCATTATAATGGTAAAAACCAAGTATGCGGACACATATCCTATACGGGTAAACCCACGCCTCCTTTTCCGTACTCCATCGATTATTCGGCAAGTAAGGGTGAAATTGAAAAAAATGTCTGGCAGTGTATCGCTTTCACCTACGATGGCACTAATATCAAATCCTATTTAAATGGTAAATTCAAAAAACGTAAACCAGAACTGATTGATCACACAATCGGATTTGAAGGCTACCCGAACGGATTGACCCAAACAAAAAATCCTTATTACTTTCCATTCGGTATGGGAAATAACGGTTCCGATTTCACAATCGGGGCTGTCTTATTAAAACGTGGTATGGGAAATTTCTTTAAAGGTTTAATTGGCGGTTTGGCGGTTTTTGACAGAGCCTTGTCTGATAAGGAATTAAGTGATATTAGTAAGAATTTAAATGTTATCAGTAAAGATTGATTTGCATAATTTGAGATAATGATTTCTTTTTTAATCCATATAAAGAGTAGTGATTATTTGTGTAGCGCAACATAAATAGCGCCATACAACTTTCTAACCAGTGAGTTCTAGACAAAAATCTGATATGAAAATTCAATGTGTTGCCTTGGCTTTATCAGTAATTTTAACTTTAATAGGATGTGATAAGAACGATAAAAAGCAAGGGGAAGCAGACAAGGATTGGCCGGTTTATTTAGGCGGAAACAAAAGTATTCAGTATTCTCCTTTAGATCACATTACCAAGAAAAACGTCACTGAACTCAAAGTGGCATGGGAATTCGCCACCGGCGATGCCGATCCGAATGGAAAAACACAGATCCAATGCAACCCCATAATAATCGACGGCGTACTGTACGGCAGCTCACCCAAACTGAAAATTTTTGCCCTCGATGCGACCACAGGGGAACAAAAATGGATATTCGATCCCAATGCTAAAATCAATTTTGGCATGAACGTCAACCGTGGCGTGACCTATTTTAAGGAAGAGGGCAAAGAGCGTATTTTTTTTACCGCCGGGCCCGAATTGTTCGCCTTGGATGCCAAAACTGGCCTACTGGCCAACGACTTTGGCATTGACGGTAAAGTGTCATTAAAAGAAGGTCTTGGGGAAGATACAAAAGACAGGTACGTAGTTGCTACTACACCGGGGGTGCTGTACAAAAACAAAATCATCTATGGTTCACGGGTTTCCGAAAATGCCGATGCCGCTCCGGGCACCATACAGGCGTTCAATGTGCATACTGGCGCGCTCGAATGGACGTTCAACACGATTCCAAAACCAGAGGAAACTGGCTATAATACTTGGCCGGCAAAAGCTCATCAGAGCACAGGCGGGGCAAATGCTTGGTCGGGTATGAGTCTCGATTTACAACGTGGTATAGTTTACGTTCCTACCGGATCTGCTTCGTTCGATTTTTGGGGCGGAAACAGGCTGGGCGATAATCTTTATGCCAATTGTATACTTGCCCTGAATGCGGATACTGGTGAGCACATCTGGCATTTTCAAACAGTACACCATGATATGTGGGATCGAGATGTACCTGCCCCACCGGCTTTGGTAACTGTTCATCACGGTGCCAAGCGAATAGATGCCGTAGCGCAACATACAAAATCGGGCTTCGTATTTCTGCTCGACCGAGAAAGCGGCACACCTTTATTTCCCGTTGAGGAGCGAGCGGTAGCTCCTTCCGACCTTAAAGGAGAGATGGCTTCACCGACCCAACCCTTTCCTATAAAACCGCCTCCTTTCACACGACAGAAATTCACTAAAGAAGAGATTACCAATCTATCGCCTACGTCCTATGATAGTGTTGCCAAAAGGTTGGCACAGCTACGTACCGGTGAACCATTTATTCCCCCTAGCGAACAAGGTACAATTGTTTTTCCCGGTTTTGATGGCGGCGGCGGATGGGGCGGTGCGGCTTTTGACCCTTCGACCGGGCTTTTGTATGTCAATGCCAAAGAAATTCCGTGTATCATTACCATGGAAGAAACAGGGGCTTCCGAAGAAAAGGAGATTAAGAACCTAGGGGCGTATGTATACCAATCTCGTTGTGTGATGTGCCACGGCAAGCAAATGCAAGGGGACGCATCAGGTGCCTATCCCCCCTTAAAAAATAGTTCCGAAAGACTTTCTATGGAGGAAGCTAATGAAATTATCGATAATGGGCGCGGATTTATGCCCGGGTTCAAACACATTTCCGAAAAGGAAAAAACAGCAGTCGTCAATTACATTTTCGGACTTGAAAACTCGGTCGAAAACCTCCACGAATTCGGAAAAGAGGCCAATGAAAGACTCTCGAAATACAGGCATACCGGCTATAATCGCTTTTATGACCCTGAAGGTTACCCCGCCATAAAACCGCCTTGGGGCACACTTTCTGCGATAGACCTGAACAAGGGTACTTTAGCTTGGCAGGTACCTCTTGGGGAATATGAAGAATTGACTAAAAGAGGCATTCCCAAAACAGGACTAGCAAATTACGGAGGGCCCGTAGTTACTGCAGGCGGACTCATTTTTATCGCATCGACAGTCGATGAGTATTTCAGGGCATTCGATAAAGATACGGGAGAAGAATTATGGAAGTACAAGTTGCCGGCCGCAGGTTATGCTACACCCAGTATTTATGAAATCAAGGGAAAGCAGTATGTGGTCATTGCTTGCGGCGGCGGCAAAGCAGGTACAAAGTCCGGCGACCGCTATTTAGCTTTTGGCCTATAAGCAAATTCTGCAATAGACTGAATTCATGACGATGCAAAGTTATGGATGTGGTACTACTGAGCATCCTTAAAATAAGGAAGAGACCAAAGAGTACCCGCACTATGTATTAAACAATCGGTTTAAGCCCTTACTACAACGGCAGTGCATCGAATCCTGCACTCTTGGTTTTGATAATTATGTTTTTGTTAATACAAAAGTTCCATAAAAAGATTTATTTTAGGAGGGTATCGATATTCGATCTACCTATTAAACCAACAAACTCCACTTGAGTACCAAAATGAAAATCGAACCAAAGGGAACAAAAAGGGCACTTCTATTAATTGGTTCCGGCATGGTCTTGCTTTTTTATAGTTGTTCACCCCGTTTTTCAAATATAGCATTACCTATAAAAGAGGTACAAGAATTCTCGTTTAGCGGGGCAAGTGCTCTCGAAGATAGGTGGTGGACATCCTTTGAAGATGAAGACCTCAATCAATTGATCGACAGCGCATTGCAATCAAACTTTGATTTGGCAGCGACTTGGCAGCAATTTGTTGCTGCAAAAGCCATTGTTAGTAGAGCGGCCTCGAACAAATGGCCCCAAATTGAGGCTTCGGCACAAACGGCGGTAAATTTTCCTGAAAACGATTTTACCGGAGGAGAAAATACGCAACTGGGCCTATCGGCCACTTATGAGCTTGATTTGTGGGGCAGGATACGAACGGCGGTCCAAGCCGAAAAGTTTAGGGCCGAAGCAAGTCTGTTCGATTATCGTACCGCCGCAATATCACTGACAGCAGAAATCGCCACGACTTGGTATCAGCTGCAGGCAGCAAAAAAACAATTGAAAATTACAGAAACTCAAATTACGACCAACGAAGATATTATTAAACTGATACGCTCGCGTTTTGTCGGGGGCCAAATCAGGGCAGTTGATATTCTGCGACAGGCCCAACTATTGGAAAGCACTAAAGAGCAACAAATTATTTTTAGCACCAATGTACGTCTATTAGAAAATCAGTTGGCTGTGCTTCTAGGAAATCAGCCACAAACAGATATGGAGTTCACGGCTGTCGATTTACCCCAATTACAGTCGCTTCCTGAAACCGGACTCCCATTGGAATTGGTGCGGCGTAGACCTGACGTGCAACAGTCGTATGCACTTTTACTTGCAGCCGACCGTGATATGGCGGCAGCTGTACGAAGCAAATACCCTCGAATTTCAGTGTCAGGTAGGGGTCAACTGCGGGCCAATAACTTTGCCAACCTTTTTGAAAACTGGGCCTATTCCATAGCCGGTAATATTCTTGCCCCCTTATTTTATGGCAAACAGTTGAGTGCAGAGGTTGACAGATCCGAAGCCGTAAAACAACAAAGATTATACGAGTACGGACAAGCCACACTGGAAGCCTTTCAAGATGTCGAAAACGGACTTGTACGTGACATGATGCAAAAAGAACGATTGGAAAATATTGCGCGCCAATTAGAACTCTCGGAAAAAAGTAACAAGCAATTGCGGGTAGAATTCTTGAACGGTTTCAGCCCCTATTTAGATGTACTCCTTGGCCTAGACCAAGAACAACAGTTACGACGTGATTATGTGGCGGCACAATCACAGCAAATTCAAATACGCATTGGGCTGTACCGGGCTTTGGCAGGAGGATTCGATACAGGCAGAAATATTGATTATTAAGATTTAAAAATGTGTTTCTGGATACAAAAAGTAAAATAGCACTATGAGCAATAAAAAAATAGTAGGAATCTGTTTGGCCATTCTTATAGCCGGATTAGCCATTACCATACTCATTTTTTCAACCGAACCGGAAGCAAAAACGGAAGGTGCCAGCATTGAAACAGCCATGTTGGTAGATGTGATTTCCGCACAGCAAGGTACTTACGAGCCTATTATTGTGGCAACGGGCACGGTACAACCCGTTGAAGACGTTACTTTAAGCCCTCTAGTTTCCGGGCAGGTTATCCGAAGGGATGCGGCCTTTACCCCTGGTGGTTTTGTCAAAAAAAACCAAGTGCTCTTGCAAATAGACCCCTCGGACTATCGAAATACCTTAGAACTTAGAAAAAGTGAATTACTGCAATCGCAGAGCACATTGGATACTGAAATGGGAAGGCAAAAAATAGCAGAACAAGACTTAAACCTGATTGCCGATGATTCCCTTTTTGGTACGAATCCACTTTCCGAAGAAGAGCGCCAACTTGTTTTAAGAAAACCGCAGCTCAATGCGGTCAAAGCAACCATTGGTGGTGCCAAGGCCTCAGTAGACCAGGCCAAACTTAACCTATCGCGCACGACCATACGCGCTCCTTTTGACGCCCATATTTTAAGCCAAAATGTAACGAAAGGTTCTCAGGTCTCCCAAGGTGATAATTTGGGGCGTATTGTGGGCACCGATTATTATTGGGTAATGGCAACCGTGCCCGTATCAAAATTGCAGTGGTTAAGTTTCCCGAAAAGTGATTCTGAAAAGGGATCTCCTGTGCGTATAACGAATTCCACGGCGTGGTCTACCGATGCCTATAGAGAAGGGTATTTAGACAAGCAAATCGGTGCGCTTGATAATCAGACCCGTTTGGCTCGGGTGTTGGTAAAGGTTGCCGACCCACTGGCCAATAAAACAAGTCATGAAAAAATGCCTTCCCTAATGATAGGCACCTTTGTAGAGGTGAATATACAAGCCAATCCCGTAGCCGACGTCGTGCGCCTTAGTAGAGACTACATTCGAAGTAATGAAACCGTTTGGGTAATGAAAGATGGTAAATTGGAAATCCGGAAAGTCGATATCGTATTGAACGATGATGTGTACGCCTATATACGTAAGGGATTGGTTGATGGTGAAAAAGTAGTCATTACCGATTTAAGCACCGTAAGTAATGGTATTGGGCTACGAACCGAATCAACTACGCCAAAAAATGAAATGAAGCAATAGGAAGAGCATGAGCGAAATAGAAGAAAAAGGAAATCCCAGAAAAGAGGGTGCCATAGGCTACATGGCGCGAAACTCCATTGCTACCAATTTGCTCATGTTGGTTTTGCTCGGAGGGGGTATCTTTACCATGTTCAAGATTCAGAAAGAAGTATTTCCAGAATTTCAGCTCGATTTTGTGGAAGTTTCAGTGGCCTACCCCGGGGCCTCCCCGGCCGAAGTAGAGCAAGGTATTCTACAGCCAGTTGAAGAGGCCGTTCGAGCCGTTCAGGGCATTAAGGAAATAGTTTCCGAAGCTAGCGAGGGTTCTGCAGAGGTAAGCATTGAACTGGTTGCGGGCACTGAACGAATGAAAGCCTTTCAAGATATCGATCAGGCTATCAATCGCATTCGCACCTTTCCCGATGACATTGAACAACCTGAGGTAAGCCTACAATCACGACAAAGAGACGTTTTGCAAATAGGCCTCTATGGGAAAGCTGATGTTTGGACCCTCCGCCAGCTTGCCGAACGCCTTCGAAATATATTGCTTAGCAATCCCAAGATTACGCAAGTAGAATTGGGCAATGTACCCGATTATGAGACGCGCATCGAAATTCCGCGGCGAAATCTTCAAAAATACAATCTGACCCTGGGTGAAGTGGCCGATATTATCGAACAGAGCAGCAATGACGTGCCTGCGGGTGCCGTTCAGACACAAAGCGGTGAAATTCTCCTACGTATGCAAGAGCGAAAACAATGGGCCGAAGAATTTGGCAATATTACCGTTGTATCTTCCGAATCGGGTGCAAAAGTTGCCCTAAAAGATATTGCAACCGTGACCGATGGTTTTGAGGAAATTGGATTTCACGGACAGTTCAACCAAGAAAATTACGTTGAACTCCGTATTTTCCGAATTGGAAATCAGTCACCTTTAGAAATTGCCGATGCCGTAGAAAGCATCATGAAAGATTTTCAACTGCCTTCTGATGTTCACTATCGTACCGATAGCAATCGTGCGGCCGATTATCGTGAGCGGCTTTCGCTTCTTACTGAAAATGGAATACTCGCCATAGTCATCGTTCTGATCATTTTGACACTTTTCTTGGAATATCGTTTGGCCTTTTGGGTGATGATGGGCATGACCGTTTCATTTATTGGCGGAATAATCTTATTGCCCTTAATCGGCATTAGCGTCAACATGATTTCCATGTTTGGCTTTTTAGTGGTCCTGGGTATTGTGGTCGATGACGCCATCGTGGTCGGTGAAAATGTATATGAATACCGTCAAAAAGGCCTATCCCCTATGGAAGCCGCCATTGCCGGTACAAAGGATGTTTCTTTCCCTGTTATTTTCAGTATTGTCACTACCATTATCGCCTTTGTTCCGTTACTTTTTATGCCTGGGGAAACCGGAAAGTTCTGGCAACCATTGCCCGCAGTAGTAATCGTTATTCTGGCAGTTTCACTACTCGAAGCCCTATTCATTCTACCTTCCCATTTAGGTCATCTTAAAAAAGAAAAAAACAAAAGCAAATGGGTACTTAAACTAGAGGGCTGGCAACGTTCTTTTGCCAACAGTTTCGATCGATTTGTTGACAATAGGTACCGCCCTTTTCTAGACCTTTGCTTACAATACAGATATATAACCCTCAGTGCCGCCATAACTCTTTTGCTAATTGTTGGGGGCTTTGGTCTTAGCGGCCATATGGGAATGATAATGATGCCCGAAGTAGCTGCAGATGAAATTGAGGCAGGGGTTCGTTTGCCCGTGGGTACGACCCCTGACCAAGCGGCCAAAGTAGCACATGCTATTTCTAGTTCGACACAGCGTATGTTTGAAGAACACAATCTTTATGAAGTAGCAGAAGGAATAAAGACCAACGTACGCGGACAGAATTTTATTGATGTAGAAATCGTCATGTTGCCCCCTGACCAACACGATGTTAGCGCCGCCGAAGTTATTGCGTTATGGAGAGATAACATCGGCGATATTGAAGGGGTAGACCAGATTACCTTCGAAGCCGAACGGGGTCCGGGTGGGGCCCGACAAGACATCAGTATAGATCTTAGCCATTCCGATATCGATGTATTGGCAAGGGCTAGTGCCGCTTTTGTGGAACGAATGAACGCCTTCTCAAATACCCGTGATGTTACCGATAACTACAATAAAGGGAAGGCACAGTATGATTTTAAATTATTACCGCAAGGAAGAAATTTAGGATTGACCTCAAATGAGGTAGGCCAGCAGGTTCGTGACGGTTTTTTTGGTGCTTTGGCAATGCGGCAATTAAGGGGCATGAATGAAATAGAGGTACGGGTTAAATTACCTATGGAAGAACGGAAAGACATCAACAATCTGGAGAATTTCTTAATACGCACGCCCAGTGGCATTGAGGTACCATTAATGGATGTCGTAGAAGTAGAACAGCGGGAAGCCTTTAGCAGCATCAACCGTAGGGACGGCCGACGGGTTGTCAATGTTGGTATGGATGTAGAACCCGCCAATACCGTCAATCGTGTTATAACTTCAGTTCAAGAAGAAGTACTCCCGCAATTAAGGGCAGATTTCCCAGGGATTACATGGACTTTTGAGGGCAGTCAAGCCGATATGCGCGAAAGTACGAATACCCTGAGGTCGGGCTTTACCATAGCCATGCTTTTAATATATACCTTACTTGCCATAGCTTTTAGCAGCTATACCCAACCCCTCATTGTTATGACCGCCATACCTTTCGGAATTGTTGGGGCCGTAATAGGTCATATTCTGTTAGGGTACGACCTCTCTTTGGTTAGTTTAATGGGAGTAATCGCATTATCAGGTGTCGTCGTTAACGATTCGTTGATCATGATAGACTATGCCAATAAACGCAGAAGGGAAGGCGAACCCATTTACAAATCGATTCACGAAGCAGGACTGCGAAGATTCCGCCCGATAATGTTGACTACCATGACTACGTTCGGTGGTCTAGCCCCAATCATATTGGAAACATCGAGCCAAGCGTTCTATTTAATCCCCATGGCGATTTCATTAGGGTTCGGAATAGTATTCGCTACGGCGATCATACTGGTCATCGTACCCTGTCTTTATCTAGTTTTGGAAGATATGAGGCTTCTGGCTACAAAGGGAGAAACGGTAAAACAAGTCGATGTTTCCGATGCTATGGAAACGGAAAAGATCGTTCTCACTGATAAATGAGGCTTGTAATGCTTTTGTAATTTCATCAAGGCCTTCTGGTTACAAACGCGGTTTCTCCAAGTCGGAAAAATCGATTTCCGGAGCAATTCCATTGGCGGTTCTCTCATGAAAGGTATCCATTGTGGTTTTTTCATCAAAAAAACCACAGTTTTTCATAAAAAATTTATTGTCGACAGCACCTCCCGCATAATCTTCCCTTGACCCTTTTCTAGCAGTGGCATCTGCCGTAAACTTCGCCTTGGTAAGCTCATGCCATTGACCCTTGGTATCATAAATCCATTGATTGGTATACTCGCCCATTCTTGATAGATGGCCCATCTCGGTTCTAAAATTCTCTAAAAAAGAATGCGGCCTAACCAAATATGTTTTTGTATGCGGTCTTCGGAAACTGGCGATTAAATTCCATTTTTCGGTATCTGGGTCAAAAAAATATGCGGTATAATCCGTTGAGTTATTCACAGATGGTGCTCCTTTCAATAAAAACTTATAGGTATTTCCAGCTTTCCAATTAAACACTTTATAGCTCTGCCCTCCGGAACCTTCATTACCAAACTCCCCTGTAGTTACCCCTTCCCCTTTGCCTAATAAAATTATCCTGTACTCCTCGGGAATACTTTTAGGGTCTTGGGTCTCATACGGGCTCCATACCGAAAAGAGCACTCTTCGTTCCGTCTCAGAATTAACTTGCATACCGAAATAACCTTCCCCAAAACCATTGGCCATATAATAAGAACCTACAACATCTTCGTTCTCGGGTACGGTGATTTCATTATAAAACCACACTATATCGGTATGCTCTGGAGCAGTATAGGTCAAATGGACCGATGGCCCCCTTCTGCCCCAATAAAAATCTTCCTTTACATAGGTAAGTTCCCCACTTGCCGCCGGGCCGCCAATCAAGACTTCATTGACTTCCGCAAAACTACTCCCCGTCTTTTCTAAACCTTGTAGTTCAAGAAAATGATATCCCGTATCGGTAATATCAAAGACACCGACCTCTACCGGTTCATAATCGACATTGGACACCTCGACTACTTTGCTTTCTCCGTTCAAAGTAACCTTAAGTTTAGTGGTTCCGGAAGTTACTTTAAGGTTTAACCCGACATTCAATGAGCCTGTTCGCCCAACTTTAAAATAGGTTCGAATCACAGTATTCGAATCTTCCCATTTGCTTATACCCGACTCGGAAATGAGCTCTTGGTTGTCTTCTACCTTATCAACAACCCAACTATTGCCACGAGTTGTTATCGCTTCGGTAAAATTCAATTTCTTCTGGTTCCCATCTTCAGCAACCGTTTTTCTAGAGATGGTCTGACATGAGGCAAGCAACAACAAAAGAATAATGGTAAATACATTCCTACCTCCCAACGTGCCCGATGTACCGCTATTTGCCAACTTTTTCCAATCATTTAAATCAATATCCGCTATTCTTATCATTTTAATTATTATGGTCAATATTATTAACTTTCTTATCTAGGGAATTCAAACCTTATGAATTTGATATTTTATCACTATTGCCTTTTCCCTTTAGTTTTCCAGGGTTCTTGCCAAACTCTTTTTTAAAACATTTTGAAAAATATTTAGGATCATTAAAACCTACTAAAAAAGCGGCTTCCGAAACCGAATAATTACACTCCGCTATTAAAATGGCTGCTTTTTTAAGACGCATTGTTCTTACGAATTCTACAATTTTCTTACCGGTCAAGGCCTGAAATTTTCTGTAAATGGCAGAATAGCTCATATTCAAATCTGCAGACAAATCTTCTAACTTAAAATCAGGGTCGCTCATTTGATTCTCGACCAATTCCACCAGTTTTTCAAGAAAAACCTCATCTTGCGATTTACCAGATCCGCTCTTTGGAGCGGTAATCAAATCATTCTTGTATTTTAGAATAATGCGATCACTTCGAGTGATGATATTGTTTACCTTCAAGACCAGCTCGTTTATATTAAAAGGTTTGCCAATATATTCGACGGCTCCGCTGCGTAAACCCAATAATTTATTTTTCGAAGTTTTCTTGGCGGTAAGCAAAATTATGGGAATATGTGTGGTAAGTTCATTTTTTTGAAGCTTAGTGCTCATTTCAATACCGTCCATTTTTGGCATCATTATATCACTGATAATCAAATCAGGGTTATGTTCAAGGGCCAAAGCATAACCTTCTTCACCATTTTCGGCCAATAGCACATTGTAATAGTCGCTAAAAATATCTTTTAAAGATATTTGTAGTTCGTAGTTATCCTCAACCACTAAAATAGTCTTCGTCAGTTTCGCACGCCCTTTCGCATTATTTTCCGGCATCAAATCGTTACCAACGTCAGCAACATCAATAATGGTCTCTTTGACTGTTAAGTCAACTTCCGAACTTTTCCGGTTGTTTTTGTCAAGAGGCAGACTAAAACTAAAGCAAGAACCTTTTACCGGGTCTGATTTCACATCAATTTTACCGTGATGTAAATCAACCAATTCTTTGGTCAATGCCAATCCAATCCCGGTTCCTACTTTTTGCTTGCCCGCATCGGACTGGTAGAACAACTGAAAAATGTTTTGCAGTTCATCTCTGGGAATTCCTGGACCGGAATCGGTTATTGAAATTTTCACATGTCTTTCCCAATCTTCGACGATGACATCTAAAATTATTGCCCCCCCTTTGGGCGTAAACTTAAATGCATTCGACAATAGATTAAACAAAATATGCTCTATCTTGTCTTTATCGTACCATAATTTAATCTCACCGCTCGGGTAACTGCAATTAAAACTGATACCCTTAAACGTCGCTTGTTCATTGAACGAACCGGTAATTTCTTTCAAGTCTGCGATAAGATTATTTTCGGCAGGTCGCAAGACCAGCCTCTCAAGTTCTTTATCGCGAAGCGATGTAAGTTCGAAAACGATTCTAGATAATCGATTGGCATTGTTTGATATTAATCGAAGTCGCTGCTGTAAAATAACATTGCCACTCTTTCGGGCCCGATCCAGCATGTTTTCCAAGGGAATCAGGATCAAAGTCAAAGGAGTTTGTATTTCATGTGACATCTTGGCAAAGAAATCCATTTTTAATGCATAGAGCTCTCTTTCGTGTTTATGCTGCAATTCATCGGCCACCACTCTATTGCGAAGTCTTATCCAAACAGCAATACCATACAGCAGCCCCACGAACAATAAAGCATAAAAGAACTTTGCCAATGGTGTTTTCCATAAAGTGGGCAATATTGTAATTGCTATCGATTTCTGGGCGATGTCCCATTCCCCGTTATTGGAACTGGCCTTTACCTCAAAAACATAATTTCCCGGAGGTATGTTGGTATAGGCCGCTAAACGTTCCTTTTCCGAATCAATCCAATTGTTATTAAATCCTCTGAGTCTGTAAGCGTAGTTATAGTTGGAAAAAAGAACATTGTCAATCGCCAGAAACCGAAAGGAAAAGGAAGATTGGTCATGATTCAATTGCAACTCCTCTATTTTTTCAACACCTTCTTTAATTTGATCCGGAATAACCGAAATAGCTGGTTGATTTAAAATATCAATATCTTCGACAAATAACTTTGCTACTGTTTTCTCCTTTTTTACTTGATTCGGTTTAAAGTAGTTGACTCCATTTAACCCACCAAAATAGAAAGAGCCGTCAGAACCTTTATGTGCGCTTCTTTGCATAAAGGAGTCATCTTGAAGTTCATCACTTTTTTGAAACACCCTTGAAGTCGCATCCCTCAAATTCAAATGCCAGATACCATTGGTAGACCCCAACCATAAATTATCCCTATTTTCCAACAATACAGATCGAAAGACGGTATTGTCATAGACCCCATTGATTTTTATATGTTCAAACTTTTGATCTGCTATATCGAATTTTGTCAAATCTCCATTTACGGTAACCAACCATAAGCCCTCAGAATCACTTGTAGCCATTGACCAGATGTCATAATTTTTATTGGAAATCAAACGATCCTCTACGTGCCCGAACCTAGTAAAACTAGATTTTGAGAGGTCTTTAAAATTTTCGTTGAATCGAAATAACCCACCTCCGTTGTAGGCCAACCAGACGGTTCCGGAAGTATCTTCGACCACACTCTGAGAAATTAAGCCCAACAATCCGGCTGATCCATTTTCAAAATAGGCCAACAACGTATCTTTATCGGAAAAAAGATATACCCCTAGATCTGTGGTTACCCATAACCTTTGCCTTGAATCCTTAAAAATAAAGCGAACGTCTAGCGCCACAATATTTTTGGAGTTTTGTAATGAGACTTTAGAAAATTCAGTATTCCCGGAATTTCCCACCCACAACCCATTCTTGTATGTAGCTACCCATACATTACCTTTGGCATCTTCATTGATCGAGTGAATGTAAAATCCTTTGTTATCCGGTGAATTTTCAAAAAACTGATCTTCCCTTCCTTCATGCGTCACCTTGGTAATACCGTTTCCGTCAGTTCCTATCCATAATGTACCATCTTTTCCCCTATAAGAAGATAATACCCGAGCTGGCCGGTCTTGAATAGAACCAGAATGATAATTTATCTGATGGTTCCTATTTCTTAGAATGTTGATATCGCCATAATTGGTGAGCACCCATAAATTATTCTTTAAATCTTCATTTATGCCGATTATGGTATTCGTGCTCAATGAAAACTCATTTAAATCGTTGTGCTTATATATCGTAAGGCTCCCAGAATCGGGATCGATTTTATAAAGTCCATTACCATCGGTTCCCAACCAAATAAATCCATGTATATCGCAATACATAGTAGTAAACAATTCATTCAATTGATCTCTCCATTTCGCATTTATGATTTCATCTTGAACAAAAGATTCTTTGGTAAAATCGTAAATAACGATGTCATGGTCAACATATGAAGAACCGATCCAAAGTCTATTCTTCTTATCCAAAAGCAATAAGTTGTTATCTGCCAAAGTATAATCGTAAGGCAGATCGAGTGTTTCCAACCGTCTCGTTTCCAAATAATAAATGAAGAGGGGCCCTTTGTAAGTACTTATCACAAGCTGATCTGATTTTCTAACAACTAGTGAATTGATCTTATTTAGGCCGAAAGCATCTACGGGAACAGTAGTAATACTATCGAGAATACCTTGGTCGTGGTCATACGAATAGACAGATCCTTTTTTGGTGGCCATCCAAATATTTCCATCGTCTTCATATACCGTATTGACCTCGTGAAGTTTCTGAAAATCTATAATCGAATCATCGATGGACAAGAATGTTCCGTTTTTATGCAAATAAGATAGTTGACCGTTCAACGACAAGGCCCAAATCACTCCCTTCGTATCCCGAAACACCTTTTTTACTTCGTCTGAGGTTGTATCGTTTTTAAAAATCAGATCTTTTGAGATGAACTCATAATTATAACCGTCGTATTTAGATATTCCTTCAGCATGTGCCAACCAAACAAAACCAAGACTGTCTTGTACGGTGTGGGTAACTTTAATGTTATGATTATTCAGTTTAAAAGGAAGGTGGATGAAATTGGAAGGTTGCTGACCAAATAAATAGGTACACAGAAAGAGCGCCAACAAAAGCACCCCATATATTCTCTTCCTTTTCAATTCTTTGTTCAATAAGTAGAATTAGCCGGGCAAGCCCCTTTTATTATACCAGCTAACAAATGTACCCATAATTGGCAGCAACCAAAAGGAGGTATTTTCTTCAAAAAGGTGGAAAAAAACTTCATAAGGCTCGAACATCCGAAAATTTACCCCTAGAACGCAAAAAAAAGCACCCCTAAACAATTAACACAATCTTAATATTTGCTCAACATTCAACACATCATTATTATTTAGCAAAATATGAATCAAAGAAGAAGTTTTATTAAGAAAACGACAATGACCGGTGCCGGCATTGCCTTATTGCCAAACCTCACCTTGGGAAATGGTTTAAGTAAGGGCTCCCAAAAATTAAGAGTTGGCGTAATTGGTGTTGGACTTAGGGGAACAAACCATTTGAACAATCTACTAAAAAGGGAAGATGTTGTTGTCATTGCCATCTGTGATATAGATCCGAACCGAATTCAAATCGCCCAAGACCATATTCAAAAAGCCGGTCAAAAAAAGGCGAAGACTTTTGGGAAAAACGAACATGACTACAAAAACCTATTGGCCTTGACCGAAATAGATGCTGTTGTCATCGCCACCCCGTGGTTGTGGCATACCAAAATGGCAGTAGACGCTATGAAAGCCGGAAAATATACTGGTTTGGAAGTATCAGCTGCCAATACCCTTGAAGAATGTTGGGATCTCGTAAACACCCATGAAGAAACCGGTAGCCACTTAATGATACTTGAAAACGTGAACTACAGACGTGACGTTCTTGCCGTTTTAAATATGGTGAAACAGAATGTTTTCGGAGAGCTCTTGCACTTTAGATGCGGTTACCAACATGATCTACGAGGTGTAAAGTTCAATGATGGTAAAACGGCATACGGAAAGGGCGCTGAATTCGGGACCAAAGGAATTTCTGAATCGGCATGGAGAACCCAACACTCTTTATTACGAAATGCAGACGTTTATCCCACCCATGGTTTGGGGCCTGTCGCCGTTATGGCCGATATCAATAGGGGAAATCGTTTTCTATCCCTTACTTCACATGCTACAAAAGGCGTCGGTCTGCATAAATATATTGTAGATACCGCTGGGGAGAGCCACCCCAACGCCAAAATCAAATTCAAACAGGGTGACATCATCACTTCCACCATTGAAACTTCCAATGGAGAAACGATTATCGTAACACACAATGTAAACAACCCCCATCCGTATTCCTTAGGGTTTAAAGTTCAAGGTGCGCAGGGTCTTACCGATTTTGATTACCACACCCAACGCATACACATAGAAGGCACAACCGAAGGGCATGGCTGGGAAAACATGGACACATGGATCGAAAAGTACGACCACCCATTATGGAAAAAATATGGTAGCAGTGCAACAGAAGCAGGCCACGGAGGAATAGATTTTTACGTAATGAATGCGTTTATAGAATCTGCGAAAGAAAATATAGCACCTCCCATGGATGCCTATGATGCGGCGGCATGGAGTGCAGTCACCCCGCTCTCTGAACTGTCTATTGAAAACAACGGCGAGCCTCAAGATTTTCCCGATTTCACCAGAGGCACTTGGATAAAGAGAAAACCGTATAACTGGATAAAGGATACCTATTAAGCTTGTCTTCTAAAAAACTTTGAGTTGTCTAAGTTAGTTTGTTTTACAAAAACCCATTTCATGACAATGGAATGGGTTTAAAAAGACAATTCAATCTTCACTGAACCATGACTATCACCAAAAACTACATTCAAAAAAAAGTATGAACTGAAATTATTATTAAAAACAAGGCCCTAAAAATTTTAAAATCAACCGATTACTAATTTAAACTAGATCAATGAAAAAACCACTAACTTGTTTATTAATTCTGATTTTGAGTATGGTGCACTTCGCCCATGCCCAAGATATAACGGTCGAAGGAACCGTTTTTGACGAAAATGGAGTTCCTCTACCTGGAGCATCTGTGGTAGTTAAAGGAACTACCAACGGAACCCAATCAGATTTTGATGGCAACTATTCCATTACGGTAAAAGATGCCGATATGTTTTTAGCGTTTTCATATTTGGGTTATAAGCTACAAGAAATCAGTGTTGGAAACCAGACACAGATCGATGTTACCTTGGAGCCCGATGCGACCCAATTAGACGATGTTGTCTTGATTGGCTATCAAAAAGTATTTAAAAGAGACGTTACCAGTGCTGTGTCAAGTATCAAAAGTACTGATATCGAAGGAATTCCTGTTTTAGACGTATCGGGATTGATCGCTACCCAGGCCACAGGTATTCAAAGTGTAAACATGACCGGTGCACCCGCAGGTAGAGGCGCTTTGATGATTCGCGGGAATACAAGTATAGGCGGAGATATTGATGCAGATTTGGCCTATAGCAGCCCCTTATATGTTATTGACGGTGTACAGACCAGCCTTGAAGATTTAGCCGGGTATGGCGTATCGAACATCGATTTCTTGGCATCGCTCAACCCTAACGATATCGCCAGCATCGATGTTTTGAAAGATGCCTCGGCCGCGGCCATCTACGGATCTAGGGGAGCGAACGGTGTCATCATTATTGAAACCAAAAAAGGAGCCGCTTTAGACAAACCTGAATTTTCGTTCTCGACCAGTTTAGGAATGCAGCCAAAACCCAATTTGGTACCCATTTTGGTGGGTGGAGCTGAACGTCAGGCCAAAATGGATATGATCCAGAGATGGTGGCAACCCAATGAACTACAGTCTGATCAAACCCCCATGGTATTGACTGATAGCATCAACCCGGCATTCAACAATAATGTCGACTATCAAGGCCTGTTCTATAAAACCGGCATAGACCAACAATACGATTTTAGTGTTAGAGGTGGCAGCGAGAAAACCAATTATCGAATTTCATTGGGATATGACAATCAAGAAGGAGTCATAAAGGGTACCGGTGTAGATCGAATTACTTTTTCATCGAACCTCAATTTTACTGCAGGTGAAAAGTTCAGAAACCAATTGATTACAAGATTCACCCATACCGACCTACAAACAGGTCAAGGAAACCCATATCAAGGAAGTTTTAACCTAAACTCATCGTTGCCCGTAGATCCAGCCGGATTACAGTCTTCACTATTTTATATTTCAGACGCCAGGATACAATCATTAAGCGGGGAGTTGGATGGTAAACTGAACGAAGATAGAACCGTAAATTTCACCATTTCCAATTTTGCCACATTTGATCTATTAAAAGGTCTCAGTCTAAATTCCCAACTCAGTTTCGTTTACGATAGCAATAAGAAAAACTTTTACGAACCTTCAACCATTAGAACCGAAGGTGATGGTTTTGCGAGTTATGCCCTTTACAATCGAAAAAATATAACCGCCGAAACGTATTTAAGCCTCTTCGAGAATTTAGGGGCAGATGACCAACACGAAATTACCGGAGTTTTAGGGAATCGCGTAGATTACAATAAATATGAAGATATGGCCATGACCGCCTTTGGTTTTGGTAGTGATGCCATTCAAACGATCAATAGCAGGTATACCCAAGATCAAATCGGTGGTTATACCGATATAAGCGCTAATGCCCTAGTCTCCTACTTCGGGCGCGTCAGTTACAAGTATAAGAATCGATACATGGTGGGAGGAAACTTCAGCATCGACGGTTCTTCAAGGTTTGGTAAAGATGTACGTTGGGCCAAGTTTCCTTCCTTAAATGCAGGGTGGGTTATTTCCGACGAACCTTTTCTTAAACCGCACATTTCAGGTTTTATAGATTATTTAAAGATCAGGGGCAGCTGGGGGATCAACGGTAAGCAATTTCCGGAAAACTACTTGCGCTTCGGAAAATACAATCTAGGATATGGCGGAAACACCTATTGGGCCAACCAAATGAATGTTTCCAGTTACGGTGGTGTAACAGGGGTTATTCCAAATTATGACCAAATTGGCAATGCATCCCTTTCATGGGAAGAAACCGAGCAATGGAACATTGGTTTTGACTTGGATATGTTTAACAGAAGGGTAAGTTTGGCTTTCGATGCCTACAATAAGAGTACCGACAAACTCTTTTTTGATGTTGCCTTTCCGGCATATTCAGGCTACAATTCGGCCCCGACCAACGTGGCCGGCGTATTGAACTACGGCTGGGAGTCTATGCTTCGGTATCATGTTTTCCCTAGAACAAATGACCTGCGTATGGAATTATCGGTAGGTTTTGCACAAAACAAAAACTACGTTTCCAAGTTGCCCAATGGCAATCAAGACTATATCGGAGGAGATTATGGCTACGTTGTAGGGCGTCCGCTTAACCTCTACAAAATGTTCAATAATGATTACATCATTGACGATTTAGACCAATTACCGGTAAACCCCTTTACAGGCCAACCCTTGAGAGGAAAGGATGCCTGGGCCACTATTCGCCCCGGCTTTCCAATATGGAGCGATCTGAACGGCGATTATTTACTTAACGAGGAACATGATTTGAAATTGACTACCGACTTCTCCCCTATTCCCGATATTACCGGTTCTTTCAATGTTAATTTACAATTCAAGAAGTGGTACTTCCAGGCCTATAGCCAGTTTTCCTTTGGTGCCGATATAAAAAATACCGTTCTCAATAGTTATATGGACAGCTACGATCGAGGTGGTGATGCCTGGGCCCGACGCGGTCTTGCCGACCTGAGCGACTATACGTTCTGGCAGCAGCCGGGGGACGGTGCCGCAGGAGTCGATTTCCCTGCACTATACCCACAGAGCCCAAGTCTTGGAGCGTTCTATGGTTTTAGGGACAATCAGACCCTTTGGATAGAAAGTGGCGATTACTGGAAAGTAAACAATGCTTCTTTAGGCTACACTTTTGATCAGAGCGACAACTTTATGAAGAAAATCGGCTTGACACGCCTAAGACTCTTTGCAGCGGTATTGAATCCCTATCAATGGCAGAGATCTAAGAAAGTGGTCGATGCATCTATGGTAGATGCCAAAGGGCATACCTACGGAAACGGATATCCGCAGGCAAGAACAATTACCATTGGAATCGACACAAAATTTTAAATCATATAACTATGAAACAAATGAAAAATTTTAAAATATATATCATGGCTTTCTGCCTGCTCGGTGCAACAAGTTGTTCCGATTTGTTGGATCAAGAGCCGGTAAGTATCACACATCCCGATGTTTTTTGGGATAGTCAGGCCAACGCAGAGCAAGCCGTAGCCGGGGCTTACAGCTTATTCAAGGAAGCTATAATGACCCAATCAAACTTTTTATATTGGGGAGAATGGACCGGTATGACTTTTATGAACAGTCGTAACTGGATTGTCAACTACATTGAAAACAGTGGCAATTATGTTTTAGCATACCGTGATGCTTCCATTAACTGGAAGAACTTCTATCGCACCGCCAACTGGGCCTATACGATAGAACAGTATGTTACCGACATGCCCGTGGAACTATTCGATTCCAAATCGGAAAAGGACCGAATTTTAGGAGAAGCGGCATTCATTCGGTCATTGACCTATTTTTATATGGCCCGTATCTGGGGCGATGTTCCAATCGTAGAACAATCTATAGAAAGTTCAGACCAACTTATTAGTGAAGACGGCTATATTGTCGAGACTTCAAGGGTCAGTGAACTAGAAGTTCTAGATTATGCGCTCGAGGCTGCGAATAAATCGATTGCCTTATTGCAGTACTCTTCTCCTGGTGCCTCCAATTGGGCTATTACTGCCAATAGGGCAAGTGCAGAAGCACTAAAGGCCCATATTACGCTTTGGTATGCGAGTAGGGATAACAACAACCCCGAAATGATCCAACAATCGATTGACGCTACTACGGCCGTGATCAATAATAGCGGTGCAAGTTTGATAGACTATGTAAACGAAGGAAAAGATGGTTTTGATGAAATGTGCATCGGCCAATCGAAGACGGGTCTCTTCGAGATTAATATTAGCGCCGAGATGAACGAATCGTTCAGGTTGATACAGTATGATGACAATCACACGGGACTTACCCTAAATTACCCGGTTTGGCAAAGTGTCAATAATGGAATAAGCCCTTATATGGATCCCGATTTTTACGGGAACGAGATGATGGCAGCAGATAGCGATCGGGAAAACGACGTACGAAAAGAACTTTTCTTTTATGAATATGGAACGAATACAGACTACGCATACCTTCAGAAATATGCGCATGCTGAGCAGGATCCCGCTTCAGAAGATGCCTATGCACAATTTTCAGAATCGAATATTTTAATCTTTCGCCTTGCCGATATGTATTTATTAAGAGCCGAGGCCAATACCCGTAAAGGGCAATCAGGTCTTGCTATCGCAGATTTAAATACCATAAGAAGTCAGGCCAACGTTCCCAATTACACGGGAAGTACCGATACCGAATCGCTTATAAAAGCCATTTTTGATGAGCGGGCCATTGAGTTTGTTGGTGAAGCCCAGTCCGGTTATGACCGAATTCGAATGGATTATTATGATGGCGTGCCATGGGTAAACCAATCGCGGAATGCTAAAAAAGGATATTTCTGGCCGGTACACCCCTCTGTGATATCTAGAAACCCCGCTATTCTGCAAACCGAATATTGGAGAGGTAAATTGTAGCATCATTTTAAAAACCAAAGAAAACAATCACGATGAAAAAAATAATAATCATATTAATCGCTGTAATAGCCTTCTATTCTTGTGATAACGATGGAAACTATCTTATCGATGGTGGCATCAGTAACCCAGAAGTGGGAACGACCACTCTAGAGTTTTTTAAATCACATGAACAATTAGACACCTTGGCCCTCTTGATAGAAAGAGCAGGAATGTCAGATTTGGTAAATGGTAGCACTACCGTTTTTGCACCGAACAACCTTTCCATAAAGAACTATGTTGATGGAGTTTTGGCCGACATGCGAGAGACAGATCCCTTGGCGGAGTATACGGTGAACGATATTCCGTTGGATACCCTAACCAAATATATGGGCGGTTATGTTTTTCCTGGGGAAATCAAAAGGGAAAACATGATCAAAGATCAGGGTAGGATCTATACCGCTGAGAATGGCGAGCAACGAAGAATTTCATTAGAACCTACAGATCAATATAATGGCGAATTGGATACGAAACCCGAATATGTGTATTTCACTTACCAAAAGGGAGACGATTGGGATGAATGGGATAACATTGATGATGACGACAAAGTGGTCGTAAAAACCTCCAACCTTATTTCTACCAATGGCGTTATTCATGTCCTTCAGGGAAATCACACATTATTCAATTTCGAAAGGGACTAATAAAAACCACAAAAACAAAAAGATGAAAAAAATACTTTATTCCATACTGATCATTATCGTGGTGGTCGCATCTTGTCAACCGCCGGAAGTAGGTTATATCAGTGACAACATTCATGCCCTAGAAGACACCATCTCGGTTCCACGAGGGGTGTTCAAAATCGGGGCGGCCCCGGCCATTGAAGGATCCACCTATCCACTTAAATGGGAAATCACCGGTATAACAGACGCGCAGGGCAATTCGACCAACGATCTGTTCGATGAATATGAACTGCTAACTTGGAAATCTGCCTTTAATGCTGAAACAGATACGACTTTGGCCTTGGTCGAAGAAAAGTTGGAATTGGGTGATTTTCCGACCATACTTATCAATGAGGTAAGTGGAGAATTGGCCTTTACCCAAGCTAGTAAATTTGTTACCGGAAACGATATATATAAGATTAACGTAAAAGCCACTAACGTAAGAGGCGAACGCCAACTTGATGACTTCGTCATTGTAAAAATGGAAGATTTTCAACCGGTAGAATTTCCTACCGAAATGAGATCAAGGTTACAATTGGGCAAGGGTGATGGGGCTTATGACATTGCCTACACCTCGACCATTATGAATGATTTTGATGAAGGAGTTCCCAGTGTTTTAGATGGCACCCATCCATACATTACGGTCACCAAGGTTAGCGAAGAACCAGCGTTGGGAGTAAAGGTCAAAATGGTCATTGCTGACAGTTACGGTACCCCCTTAAATCCTGAAAAAGTAGTATTCTATCCTTCCGGATCGACCTACTTGCAAAACTATCATGATAATTCTATAGACACCGAAATAGACGCCACAGGTTCTACCTTTTCGTTGCCCGCCCCTCCGTTCCCCCAGTACGGAAGAACGTATGCTTCCGGAACCAATTCCTATTTGATGTACTATCTGACCACCGATGATGCCTTTACGGTAGATGATGAGGCCTTTGAAGCTGACAATGGCCCCATGGACTGGACTCCCTATTTGGATCCCGACACGGGAGAAATAAGAAATAGGGCTTATATTCGATGGGGAATCAAAATAAACGATTCGGGTAGTTGGGAAATTAAAATGAAAATTCCATATACCAAAATAAAGGAATAGTCTAAAAAACAGCATTTTAGTAAATACGACGAATGGTTTGCTTTGGGTAAATATGATTCCCACGGCAAACCATTTTTTTATCTTGTTTCTCCCATACCTGAAACTGTGTTGCTTGTCGCACCATATTGACTCTTTTCCTCGACTTCGAAACATCAAGCCTTCCAAAGAAGTGAAGCAACCATTTTTTAGATAAAACCCCTTTTTTTTCGCCAAGACCACATCAGAACTCCGTTAAACGAACCTATTTTACCTAGAACGACTAGTTTCCTCAAAAGTTTAGCTTCGTACTAGTTTTGTAGGAAATAAATGTCATGAAAACTATATTAGGGAACATCAAAAGAGAATTCACCAAAGAGAATATCATAGCGGCTATCAGTTGTCTGATTATTTCTATAACCGTTTTTTTTATCATGCAAGTGATGAAAAGATAGTCTTCTGAGTTCGAACCTAGCTGCGACAGATTACGCTTATCTGTAATGAATCAATGACTTTTTAGTTATTTTCGTGCTATTACAACCACGACCAAATGACCAAAAGACTCTTTTTTCTAGTTACCTTATTTTGTCACTTTACACTTTTTTCACAAATTGACCATGTCAACTTGATTTCATGGAATATTCGTGATTTTGGCAAAACCAAAAGCAGTGAAGAGTTGCAGCAAATTGCCGACATCGTCAAGGATGCCGATATTTTGGCTATCCAAGAAGTAGTTTCCGGTTATGGAGGCGCACAGGCGGTCGCAAAACTCTCCGATATACTTAATAGAAAAGGTGCCCAATGGGATTATGTCATCAGCAACCCTACCCATAGCTCAAAATACGCCACCGAGCGCTACGCCTTTATTTGGAAGACCCGTCATATTAAAATAAAAAACCGGGGGAAGCTGATTGCGGCCCTAGATTCACACATTGATAGGGAGCCCTACTTAATGGAATTTTTTATAAACCAAGAAAAGTTGACCCTCGTGAATTTTCATTCACGGCCTTTTGATAAAAATCCCGAGGCCGAAATAAAGGCTTTGAACACCTATATAAATACAAGTTTGGGCGCTCCGTTGATTTTGGCCGGAGATTTTAATGTTGACGAGGCAAAACCTGTTTTTGATGATTTAAAAGCAAACGGATTTCGTGCAGCCATTTCAAATCAAAAAACCACGCTTAAGAGAAGCTGTAATGGTACCGGTTACCTCAATCACCCCATTGACAATATTTTCTATTCCAAAGACATTGATAAAACAGCAAGTGGTGCGATCGATTTTGTTCGATTTTGTGAGAACCTGGAAAAAGCCAGAAAGCTTTCCGATCATCTACCAGTGCAATTGACCTTTAAATTTCCGTGATTTAAACTACCCGAATTTACGTTCTTGACCGACGCCCCATCGACAGCTGGGATCGGATTGACAAGGGGTTTTTAATTTGTTACCATGTTACTTTTGCTTTCATAATAATCGACGGTTTTTAAGAGGTTTTTTTCGAATTGATATATGTCGTCAATAGTTTGCAATGGTTTCCGAATCTCTTGTTTATTTTCATCGATAAGCGCTAGATATTTGGTCGAACTTCCAAGATATAACCGACAAAGTGGTTTTCTATTGTTATTATCGAGCAGTATTCCAAAATACGATTGGGTATCTCGATGCACGATACGCTCAATTGGCAATTTTCTTCTTAAAATGGCCACTACTATGCGATAACCTTCCAGTTCTTCTTCCGTGGTAATTATCTTACTAATCATTTCAGGTTCTTGAACCTCTTCCAGCTGTTTTTCCGACTCTTTGTTTAGCGCTGCATTTAAGCGATCATTGACCTTTTCACTGATGGTCTGTAAAAAAGCTTTGCCGACAAGGTCTGTAAACTCCGTCATTACTTTTTCAGTAAGTCGACCTGCATATACTTTACCCGCAAAAAGCTTTACAAAATGATAGGAAGGAGACAGCAATTCCTCAGCAATCACCTTTTTGATTTCCTTCGTGTATTTTAAAGAGCTTGCGTTATCGACTATTTTTTCAATATCGAATTTTGATTTATGAAATTTGGCAATCTCGTGTACCGCACTTTCTTTTAGTTGGGTGATATCAAACTCAAAAAATGGTCTTTCGTCCATTTTATTGGTGGCTTCCAAATCGGTATAAAACCGATACTCAACACCATTGGTAAGTAAAGCGAATCGTGTTTTTGTGGTATGGAAATATCGAAACAATTGTGAATTATGAGCATTAAGTTTCTCCTTCCAATTTTTACATTCTATGATAAGAATGGGCTGGCCATTCTGAAAAATGGCATAATCAACCTTTTCCCCCTTTTTGAGCCCAATGTCGGCTGTGAATTCGGGCACTACTTCGAGTGGATTAAAAGTGTCGTAACCCAATAAGTTGATAAAAGGCAACACAAAAGCATGTTTGGTAGATTCTTCGGTATCTATCTTGTCTTTTAATTGTCCTATTTTTTCGGCAAGTGCCTTAAGTTGATTTTGGAGTTCCATGATAACAAATTATATAATACTTCAAACCTAAAGCCATTTAAAGACAATCCCTTACAGATTTCCGTAAAGCAAAAAATGGGCTTTCTGGCATTGATTTTTAAGATAATTCCATAAAGCAAATGGTTAATCTTTCCGCTCAAGGAGGGCTGTCGCTTTAGCATAGCGAAATTAGAAGAGCTTGAAGTTTGATTAATTCGGTGAAACGGTTTTAATTTTTACACCCAATGCGATCGCAAGTAACTTTTTCGGTTGTTTTTTCCCAATGACTAGGCTGTACTTTGGTATCAAAACCGCATCCTGTAGTTCTGCCTTTATATCCCCTATGGACTTCGCCAGTTGGTATATGTTTAACGGCCATAAGAATATTAGGTTTATCATTTATACTATTCAAAACTACCTCCATTAAAAGACAATCCCTTACAGTTTTCCGTAAAGGATTACACTTTATTTTGATTTGGCCGTTTTTAGAAAACCAGTATTATATTTTTCCTTCCCGGGTAAGTTTGGCAATAAGGTGTGTTGTGTTTTTTGCCCCGAATTCATCGAATAACTTGCTCACTCTTTTATCAATGGTACTTTCGCTATTGGGGGAAATATTTTCCCTCTTGAATTTTTCGACGATTTCTTTTTTACTAAAACCATCGGCCAGATCCTTTAAGATCAAAAGGTCATATTCATCCAATTCAAAAACGTTATTGGAAACGCTTAAATTTATTTGCGGGGAGACATAGGTTTTGTCGACAGAAACGGTATCAATGGCATTCACTAGTTCGACCAAGCTGTGGCGGCCCTTACATACGTAACCGTCTATTTTATAATCGTGAAAAAGTACTTTGATTTTGACCGGGTTATCTTCCATAGAATTCACAATAACCTTTAAACTAGGTTGGAGGGTTTTGGCCGCCTTAATAAGTTCCGTTCCCGAAGAAAGCTTTCTATCGATATGGCTTTCCTTAAAAAAAAGGTCCGTTATCAGTAAATCGAAAGAAGCTTCTTTTTCTAGGGCAAGCTTAAGCCTGTTATACGCCGTATCGCAATAGAGTTCTTCTTGTATTTCTCGAATGTTTAATTTGTTGCGTAAAGCATCGACTATGCCCCTATTGGTATCTTGAAAATCTTCGGCAATCAAAACTTTTTTGAACATGGTATAAATCGTTATTAATTTGGGATGTTGATTTCGACCTTAAATCCTTTTCCTTTTTCCGATTCAAATATAATTGTTCCATCAATCGCCTGAATACGCTTTTCCGTATTCCGTAGTCCATTTTTAGAATTTAGCGCTTCTACGGAAGCCCCTACCCCATCATCGAAATATTTTATTCGCAAGAAATTTTCAACTTTCAAAAATGTAATGGTAACCAAAGATGCTTCACTGTAAGTAGCCATATTCATCATTATTTCGCGAAGCACTTTATAAAGTACCGTTTTGTTCAATCCACTAATCTTTGACCATTCAATTTCTTTGCTACCGGTCGTGTATAATTTTGTGCTTGGAGGTGTTTGTACGCGGAGCATTTCAAAAAGTTCATCTTTATAGGATGCTCCCGTATCGACATCATTGATTTCCCTTGAAAAATCCCTGCTTTGTTGGTAAAGACCATCGATCTTGTCAAGTAGTATCGATTTTTCGGCATTGTTCTGAATTAAAAGCATGGTGTGGTTCAGTTGTGCCCCGAAGTCGTCGTGAAGCCTTCTTGATAGTTGAGCTTCGGTCTCATAAACGGCTTCCAATTTTTCAATTTTATTACGTTGCTTTAAGAAAGTTGCCTTCTTCTTAAGGTTTTTATTACGCTGTTTAAAGAAATAATAAATAAAACCTGATCCTAAACAAGCCATAAAAAAAGCAAAAACAAAGGTTACCTTATAGTTACGTTCTTTGGCGACTTCAAGCTCTTGAACCGCTTTTTCAGTCTGTAGGTTTAATATCGATTCTTGCTTTAACCTATCATCATATTTGTATTTGGCAAATTGGGTTTTGACCTTGAGTTCTTGGGAATACATACTGTCTTGTAAAAAGGTATACCGATCTCTTAAGGCTATATTTTTAGGATTCAAGTCGATTAGGAATCTAAGAACATCTTGCTCGGCTCTAGGTATTTTCAATGATTTTGATAAGCGCATGGCCGAATCAAAATAAACGTGTGCTTTTCGAAAGTCGTTTGCGGTATAGTATTCCCCTAAATGTGTATAACTCGCTATTTGGCCCCGCTTGTCACCATCGGAAATTCGTATGTCCAATGCCTTGATAAGGTTTTCTGGAGTAGCATTTTCCCCTGCCAACCATAGGGCATAGGCCAAGTTGTCGACTACCCTGGCATATTCCCTTTGCCTTTTCTGCAGTGAAGAATTCTTTAATGCCTCTTGCAACAAGCCAATGGCTTTTGCATATGCTCCGTGGTCGATATAGGTAGCCGACAAATTATTGGTATAGATTAACTTGTCCATTTCCAAATCGGAGAATTCTATAGCCTTCAAATAGTAGACAACCGCATCTTTATAATTCAGCAGTTTTCTGTGATTGGTAGCAAGCGCATTAAAACAAGAGGCAATATATTTGTCATCTTTTGGGGATTTCAAAAATTGTAACGCCTCTGTTAAGGTTTCTTTGCTTCCAAAAAAATCGTTTTGGTCTTTTTGTATGAGCCCCATACTCATTAACCGCCTGCCCACTTGACTACTATCCCCTAAATTCTGAAAGGCATTTTTTGAAATGTTATAATAGAAATAGGCACTATCATAAACCCCATGACTTTTAAAATCATAGGCTAGTCGATGACTTGCTCTTCCCATGTAATAGTCGTCTCCCAGTAAGCTGGACTTTCTCAACAGTAAGTCATCATAAAATGAAGCACTATCACTTTGCTTCAGTTTATAGTGCAAGGCACTCTTATCGTATAGAATGGCGAGCGTTAATTTGTCTATAGGTTTTTTTTGTTGGCTTGCATGGGCACTGTCTATCCATTTTAGCCGTTGTTTAAAATCAAGGGCGGTATTCTTGCTAGGTTTCAAAGCTTCTTGAATGCTATGGTCGTTCTGCTTTGAAGTTTCAAGTTCTTTCGAATTCTTACACCCTAAGAAAGCCAACAAGATCATCAAGAAGAAAACTCGGGCACGTGCCATGTCAAAATTAGTTTGACTATAAATGTAGTAAAATAAAAAAGCCATATCCGAAGATATGGCTCGCTTAAATTTTAGTCGATGCTATTAATCATCTCCCCTACCATCATCTACATCTCCATCATCGCCCTCAGTTGCCTGCGTCTCGTAAAGCGTATCGCTTTCTGCAATGGAATCGTCGGTACAAGAAAATAGAAACGTATTAAAAACTAGTGCCATTACGGCTATGATTACTTTTTTCATAATTATTGTGTTAAAAATTGGACATGCCAGTGGCCGTCCGAGTTAATACTCAGTAAATTCTGCGATGATTTATCGCACTAAAAAGTGAAGAGACGTCTCCCTTGTTCGAGAAGTAGAAATCCTAATGCGGCAGCTCATAACTTACTTCTCGTCGAATTAATCACTGACCGCATTATGGATTTCCGTAAGCATGATTTTTCTAGAATCGCTATGTTAGCTTAACATGGCGGAAATCATTCTTGAGAACAAAGTAAGTGGAAGTGCAAGAGAGAATTACAGACAAAGAATCGACTTGTTTTAGACATCTTTTAGACACCAATTAAACCAAGGGTTTTCCGGATATCGTGTCGATTATTTGTCCGTTTAAAATTTGTATTTTTAGTGTAATGGAAGACAATAGAATCGGGGAAATTGTTCGGAAAGCATTTGAGAAAGCCCAAAGTAGAAGCACTTCTAAGGCTAAAAGTGCTTTAGCCAAGGTCATAGCCGATGAAATAACGGAGAAATATATTCACATAAGCGCCAAAACACTTGAAAGGGCCCACGATAGATATATTAATAATAAAATCATACATGGCGAGCCCGCTGCCGAAAGCGTAGACCTATTCTGCAAGTATCTAGGGTATCAAGATTATAAGGAATATGTAGGAAAGAATCCGATAGACAACAATCAGAAAAGAGATGATACCACAGCTCAGGAAACCGTCGTCAAAGAGTCACCAATAAAGGAAGTAGCCCCAAGAAGAAAAAAATGGAAATTGTCCATCACGATTTCAATTGTTTTCGGGGCAATTATACTCATAACATTGCTATCAAAAACCGCAGACAACCACCAAATTTCAGCTAAAAACCGTTGTATGACCTGGGCGAAAACCCACTATGAAGAAATCGCATGCAATAAAAGTCCGTATTCAGCATATGGCACCAAAGTCGTGCCTTTCGATCCTGTCCGGTTTTCCAATTTTAAAAAAGTAGAGGTAACAATGGCCACAACATTCTTTGCCGAAGCTACCAATCGACCATTGGTATGGTATTATAAAAATAAGAAAGGGGAAATCGAATATTTTACCGCACCTGGTCTGCACCCCATTACCGGAAAGACCTTAGATGAGATTACGCCATACATAATCGAGAAATACGTTCCGATACATTCCAATGCTAAAAGCTCTTTTCTAGAGTAAATAATTCAAAGGGAATTATATGGGAAAATGGCGGAAAACAAAGAACTTACCTATATCTTTATCTTGCCATCGCATAAGTGAATCCTGTATTGGAATTACCGCTGCTTCATACGAAACCATTAAGCTGACAAAATGAAAGTCATACCAACTTATCTTATCTTCCTGTTATTTGCAATCTCCTGTAATGAACAACCCCAGAAAAAAAAGGAAACCGGTAAAATAGAAGAGCAGATAAAACCTATCTATTCGATGAATACCAATGAAATTAGAGAAGGAGATAAGACCATTGCCATTACTGGTGCGACCCTAATAGACGGTACAGGTTCAGAACCCATACCGAATGCCTTGATCGTCATTAAAAATAACATTATTGATTTTGTTGGAGAGGCAGGTGGCAATGAAGTTCCCGAAGATGCCGAAATCTTTGACGCTACAGGAATGACCCTTCTCCCGGGACTTATCGACGCTCATTTTCATGGAGACTCTGAAAAAATGACGACCTTGTTCTTACAAAAAGGAGTGACGTCGGTACGCGATCCAGGAGCATGGAACGCAGCCTATGATGATGCCCGCCTTTCCGGAAAAGCCATACCAAGGTTATTTCTTACAGGGCCACATATTGACAGTTATCCTCCGGCATATCCTAAAAATTCCTACCTGATCCAAGATGCTAGGGAAGGAGAGATTGCGGTGAATAGATTTGCCGACGAAGGTGCCACGGCCATCAAAGTATACTTCAGGCTTTCCACCGAAATGATTCAGACCATTTGTGAAACAGCAGCTAAAAGAGGCTTGCCCGTTACGGCTCATCTCGAAATCACCAATGCCATTGATGCCATCAATGCCGGGCTTGACGGTATCGAACATATTACCTCATTTGGTACGGCACTGCTTTCGCCAAGGGAGGCAGAAAATTACAAAAATCTAATCTTGGGTGATAACAGCGCTCGCGGAAGAGGTCGCTACGAAGTATGGAATACTTTAGATATAGACAACAACCCCAAAGTAGATTCCATCATTCCCTTTTTAGTGGAAAAGGAAACCTTTATCAGCCCGACGCTGGCCGTATTCGAGCGCCAATTTGATAAAGGCGATAGTGTAGAAGTCAATGCGTTTGCCAATATGCTTAAATTTGTAGGAAAAGCTAAAAAAGGAGGTGCCAAGATTGTAGTGGGTTCCCATACCTTTGCTCCTTATGCCGATCTGGGCAATGCATATTATCGCGAAATGGAACTCTTAAAAGAGGCAGGACTGACCGACATGCAGGTCATCAGTGCCGCGACCCTTCAAAATGCGCGATTCTTCAGAATAGACGAAAGACTGGGCAGTATTGAAAAAGGAAAGATTGCCGATTTGATCTTACTGCGCCAAAATCCGTTAGATGATCTCAAAGCTATGAATACCGTCGAAAAAGTGATGCTCAATGGGGTTTTCAGAGACCTCTAGAAATTGCCTGATATACCACATGATACTTGAAGTTCTAATCGCATAATGTTAGAAATTTAACTCGCGGCCAAAACCAATGGAGGCCAATATACCCCGTATAAGGATCATTTCCTTTTCATGGAAGAATCCATCAGCATTTGCCATATCTTCCAAAATACGAGCCAGAGCCCGCTTTTTCACATCTGGCATACCATCGAGAATAACAATACCTTGTTCAGGCCTTACGTTTCTAGCCTGCACAATAAAATTACTTTCACAATCGATGCGATGCATCAATTCACCTAAGGCATTTATTTCGCCATTATGCACCCTGCCGTCAGCTAGGATTACGGAATCAACAGCCTGAACGATGGCCAACTTTTCTGATATTTCAAATTTCATGGGGGAATTTTTATAACTCATAGAAGCGGGGCTAGCATTTAGTAATTACAGTATCAACTTATAGATAACGTAATTTCCTGTCAAAAAGCGCCCCAATATACCGAAAATAAAATTTTGGCTCTAAAACGACCTAAAAACGAGGTAATTTATTACAACAGATGTAGTAATTACCTTTTTTTCGTTACAAACGATTGATAATGAAAAATCTACGGAAGTTTATAAAAAACGAATGAATGCCACTATTACTCGGGTTTTTCTTTACTTGCTATATAATCGCCCCAATCTCCGTTCTCAACATTTATAATAGTTTCAACCCGGGTCACTAACAATGTAAAAGCATTGTCTTTTTCATAAGGAGGGGTTTTAGTCTGCCATAGAAGTTTCTCACGTTTTAACCGTTCGGAAGCAGTTCTATAATTGATCCACTTTTGTTCAAATTTCATCACCCCGGAAACCGAAGTTAAAATAGCCACCACGGCACCTAATGCTCCCGCTAGCATCCCAAAAGATTCAAGGCCCGACAGTAACGGAATTAGAACAGCACATATAATTGTTGCAATTTTTATGCGGTTATGGTAATCCTTATTTATACCGCTTTTCTTGCTATACCATTTTTGTTGGGCATCTAAACGCTCTGTTACATATTCTTCTGCTTTCATACTTAAAGTTTAACTCGCTTGGTTCTTCTACTATGTTCTTCACTTTAATTCAGGGACTAATAACTATACTTTTGGCCCCTCTCTTGTCAGCCTCTTCCATCATGTGTTTTGTGCCTCCGGGGTTATCCCCTTCCTTTCCATTCCAAAGCACTAAAAAAGTAAGATTACGACCACCGTAGGACAGGGCAGAATTTAAAATCCATAGGTTATTGCGCTCCCAAAAATTATAGTCCTTTTTTGCCTGTAACCATGTCGGCAACTCCATATCATTGGACAATAGTTGTACCAACGTATTTATATCATCATGAATGGCATAAAAGCGGTCTACCCATGAATTGCCGGCAAACCTGACCGACTCTGCAATAAATTTCTCCTTTGGCAGGGCCAGATATAACCCAGTTTTGATATCCAGTTCCTTACAGACCTCATGAAAAATAATATCTCCCCCACAGGCACCTCCCGCAATACCAATAAAATCTTTGGGAGATTCGCCGCCTAAAATCCCTTTTATCCTATTCTTGATCTTTTCACGAACCTCATTTTCCCGCTCTTTAGGAAAACGGGGCTCTTTACGCCCCTCTTTATCAATCATGTGGCCAGAGAACACAATCGCCTTTTTGGTGGTTTCGATATTCTTGTTTACGGTAATACCACTAAATTCATTTAAAGCGGCGGAGACGTTATCCGTCATAATTTTCAACTCTTTATACAGACACAGCTGTCGCATAGCCGCATCGAAGTTGAGGCCCGACCCCGATTCAATCGCCATATAATAGAGATGTGCGACCCGCTGAGGATTGTCGCTGGTCAAAAGTGCCAAATCGGCAATGGTCATATTTACCCATGGATCTGATCGATTATCACGCTCCAATGCTCTTTTCTCCGAATTAACGGCCCAATCAACTACCATGGCCAAATCATTGAATTCCTTTTTGTACTTATTTAAGCTACTTTTCGCCTCATCGCCATATTTCGCTTCCCACATCTCAGGTTCACTATCTGCCAATGAAATAATCAACTTAAGCATCGCCAGAGCATTGACCCCCGAATAATAGTGGTTCATATCTTCTTGAAATCCTAGGGAATAGTTTTTATAGGAATCATGTAATGCCTGTGGCCGAAGTGCTTTGGCCACTTTAACTTCAGGTGCCGAATCGATCCACTGAGACATCCATTTGGCTTTTTCGTTACGGGCCTTCAGTGCAAATATTTCGGCCCGTTTGTTTTTGTCAAGTGAACCGAACGCTTTAAACAGATAATCAATAGCTTCATCGGACAAGGCAAACAATTGCTCAGAAATTTCAGGATTCTTTTTGGTTTCATTTTCTGCCAATCGATGATATATAGTGGCTAACCGTTCATTGGCTTCAATATCATTGGACTTCCTTTTTCGTATGATTTCCCAGGTCTGCCTAGCATCTTCATAGAGTTTTGACCTAAACTGTATATCGGCAATTATCCGTAACGCCGGTAGTTCCCAAGAGAAAAATGCCGCTTCGGTAGCGAGTAATGCTAACTTGCCTTGGTCTTCGGTCTTTTTCGCGATATAAACTTCTTTCGAGAAATCTACCGGAAGTGCTAAAAAATCTTCAGGGTTCTGAGAAATAAGCTTTGGCAGCATCATAAAAACCGGACTATCGGGACGATTCGAGTGCATTGTTCGTACTATGCTCTCACTTAACAAGTCTACTGTATTGGCCAAGTCATCATTGTCATAAGCCAAATAGCGATCCGTCTTCAAATCAAAGGGAACCTCGTCTTTTCTACAGCGGATCAACACTGTTCGTTTGGCTCGCAAAGCGTGGCGAATACCAAGCTCATAAAAAACATTTGCATTATGGATGGATATATCGGCGATGACCAAATCGCTGGTAAGCAACAACTGAAACATATCTTGGCGTATGTTACCGGCCTCTAAGATCACACCTGTAGTATAGCCATTTATACCTGCTTTATTCAAGGCTGGGAGTATCAGTTTGGCCTGCACCTCATCGAAGTTTACCCCGTTCTTTTCCCCAAAGGGCCTAACTATAAATGCGTTCATTCTTGACTATATTAAACAAAAGAACCCAAATGGTTTAAATTCACCTGTTCTATGGCCGTTTTTGCCCCAACCAATTGGAGGTCTTTAATACTCTTGACCGAGTCCATCTTTTGCACTTTCTCAGCATCTAAATGCCCTAAACCCAATGCTGTTAGCCCCTTTTCACTAAGGTCGGCATTATACCGCACATAGGTAAAATCTCTTTGGGTATCTTCATCGGCCCCAGGAACCATATCACCGAGTTCGCGATCTATTACAGGCCCATAGGTACACTTGCCAAAGGTACGGCAATTGATATCTTGATCAATTTGTATGGCGTACATTAAATTTGTGGGCAGTTCCATTAACGTATTTCCTAAATTACGGTATTCCCCTTCCGACGTAGCACTGCCCGTCCCGACCGACACCACCAACAATTTATCTTCTCCCCGTTCCCAATTCAGTTTATAGGCTGAATGGGTAGCCATTCGATAAAGCAAAAAGGCAGGATTATTATAGGGTGTCACTCCCCCATCGACAAAGACAAAAGTCTTTGAAGGGTCTTTGGCATCCCATTCCAAGGTTTCCGGTGGAAAATAAGCAGGAGCAGCAGTACTGGCCCTGATCAATTGGTACAACTTTATATTTTGATTGTTATCAGGACGATCTTTGCTATTATACCTGGCCAAAGGGTTGTTGCTAATCGGCCAAGGAGAATCAGTGCTACGGTTCATGGTAACTACGGTAAGTAGTGTTTTAAACTTGCCATTGGCAATATCCAAATTAGTGTCTTTCCCAAAAGTGTCTTGCAACATATTGAGCAAAGGGCCCGATTCGTATAACGATTTCCATTTTTTCAACAAAGATGCCTTGTCGAACATGTCTTTCCCTTTTTTGGTATAGAATTCCAACAATTCGGCCACCGACATTCCGATCGAGAGACCAGCAGCAATTATGGCACCTGTACTCGTTCCGCCGAAGTAATCAAAATAATCGGACAGGCGAAAATCATCACCTTTCTCCAATTTATTTTTTAAATCGTTTTCAAGTTTCGCTAATATTTCAAGGGTTATTACACCTCGAATACCACCGCCATCCAAAGCGAGAATTTTATGGTTTTTTGATTCTTCATAACGGGTGGCTAAGTCGCCCCAAAGGTGAGAAGTTGTAGTTGGCATACGTCTGGTTTTGTTAAACTTTGGTGTTCTTAAAATTTCAATTTATTTATTTGATTCCCTAATGTTTTCAGGGTTTTACCGTAAGATTCATCTAAATTTAAACGAGAGGAAATATTGCTGTCGGCTTTATTTAGGTCAGCATCTACAATAGAATCCATGGGAATTATTGTTTTTGATAGTTCATTGGCAATCTGAATCTCGGCATTTTGCCATTCATTTTCCGTTCCTGAATTAATAGTAATAATGGCGTCTGATGCATTGATCGAACTAACAATATTGTCTTGCAGGCTACCTTCCGATTCTAAATTATCGGCAGAAATAACCTCCATACCTAAATCAGTTAATATAAATTCCAACCGCTGTGCCGTGCGTGTATCTACATCGGCGTGTGAAATATATATTTTTTTTGATGTCATCCTTGGTACTTCATTTTCGCTTTCAGCGCTCTGATAGAAATCTCGTAACACCAACCAATGGGCCATTTGTAGGGTTTCTCCATCCTTTTTTGTGATAGATATTTCAATTCTAAATTCACCCCATCCCTTAGATTTCAATTTGAAACCTGTCGAAACATCCGTGACCTTACGCAACCGATTCTTAAAGGTGCTATGTAACAAATATTCAACATAATCGATCTCTGAGACGTCAAGCTCTCCATTCTCGATCCAAATAGCCCATTCAAAATAGTCTTTTCTATTCTTGTCTCTTTGAGAACTCTGGCCTATGCTATATTCTTTGGCATAAATCATAACGACATTAAAATTCTTAAATTTCTATTGATCACATCAGAAGTATAGACCCCATTATTGGTGGTCACTTGAATTTGCATTTCCGTATTCTTACCCACGCCTTCAAGAAAAAGACTCAAACCTCCCGATTGTGGTTTAATCAGTGCTTCTTTCCAAGTGCTCCATCCCGACTTACTGCTGAAAAATCGATATTTAACTATATCTTTTTGGTTATAATTAGACCTTACTAAATCCACAATCTCATCAGGTTCCAAATACGCTTCGACCCGCTCACCCAATCGTAGTTTCCACTTAAAAATAGTTTCGGAAACCTTTAAAAGTGCTTCAATCAAATCATCTGGCTTGTAACGTATGTATTCGAAGGTTTGAAAAGGACCGTTGTTGGGCAAACCTTCCTCGATTAAGGCTATAAAAGGAATTTTATGCGTAAAAGCCGTAGTGCGTTCGTGCTGCACCCAATCATTGGTTTTTCCTTCTCCACGTTTTGAAAGCAACACAATCATCGCATCGGCAGCCTGAATTCGCTCTGCCACGGCAGCAGTCAATTGTTGTCCCTCCAACCGGTGACCATCAATAACCTCAAGATCATGACTATGCATCAATCTTTTGATACTGTCCGCAAATGGTTCGACATTTTGATCAAAATGATATGAAAGAAAAATACTTTCCATACAATTGTTCTTTTTAATAACTTTTAAGGCACAACATTGAACACAGCAAATACGGGGGAGACAAAATATAAGTCGGCTGTGGCGACATGTTTTAATTCTTTCCAAGTTAGAATTTTATTTCCAAATTCACAATAACAATATGAACGTAGGGCATATTTCAAGAATTTCCTTAATTTTAAAATATTAATCCCCCATTATTTTTTAGAGTCAACGTTTTTGTTCTGTTAATTCAATCATAGCAGTAATCAAGACCCCCTCTTTTCAGGTATGAACGCCATTGAAAAAAATTGGCGAAATGTGTAGTGCAATGTTTTTGATAGGAAATAGGTAATTCTTTAAGAAACTGTTCGAACAGGTAGTCGAGCAATAGAATAAATATTTAAAAACACATTGAAAGATGTTCAAGTACGAGTCAATGCTAAAAAAAGTCGTTTTATCGGGAGCCACTTTTTAATCCCTACCTAAAAACTAAATCAATACAATGAAACCAATTAAAGTTCACAATATGCCAATCTCTTTTTACCCTAAAATGGCCCTTTTAGTTATTATCTGTTGCCTGACAACTCCCGTAACACAGGCACAATCTACGATAGCTAGCTTAGAGTTGAACGGCGAACCCGCAAACACCGTAAATATAAGCTATGCCTTGCCCAGGCAAAAAATGGCTACGGCAACAGTTCAAGTAAATCAAAAATTTGAATCGGGAACCTTGTTTATAATACCCGCGCGAACGGTGGTGTGGTTGTCAAGTAACGGCAACAAACAGCGCCTCGGACCAGGTTCAAAACATGTGGCATCGGCAGGTCCTAAAGGTGAATCGCACCAGACCTTTTGGGGAAAAGTACAGCACTTCGTAAGCAATAAACTTAATTTTTATAAGGCCAGCGGCCCCAGCACCAAACATCAAGGCGCTGTAAAAGGCACTGTTTTTACGGTCGAAGCGGTTGGAAAAGATGTTAAATTTAGTACGCAGGAAGGCGCCGTTGCCATTGAGCGCCAGATCAAACTGAACATTCAAGAACAGTCGAAAAATAACTTAAGAAAACAGCGTGAACTAACGGCTACTAAAACCACACTGATAAGCGCGGGAGACCCAGAAGAAATGTTTGATCATAACTACGAAGAGGAGGTAGATTATGAATCATACGACCAAGCTATCCGATTTTTCCGTCAAGAATTGGAACAGGCCTATGAAAATGGTGTTGACGCCGAATTTATTGTGGGAGAATATACCCTACTCGGAGAACTCTACCTCGATGCTGCCGATCCAACTTCCGCTCTCGAGGCATTCGAAACGGCAATTGAACTGTATGAAGATGAGCTTGACCCAGATAACCCGGCCATAGCAGAAAACCATATTGGTCTGGGTGAGGCGAATTATAATTTGCAGAACTATAATGAAGGCACTAATCATTGTAACATCGCATTGGCACTACTTTCAGAAGACCTTGAATTCAATAAAGAGGATTTTGAATATTTCTTAAGTAGCGAAGATTATGAGACCGCTTGGAGCATTGGAATGGATATGGTAGACAATTACGATAATCTCGGCTGGTGTTATGACATTTTGAACAACTATGAGGAAAGCGACAAGTATTATAGCATGGCAGAAGCTTTGGAAGCACAATTAAACCAATATTAACAAAACGATGACTACCTTAAAACGTCTTGCGGTCTATCTTTTCATTTTTGTTCTTCTTTTAAGTATCGCGGCCACCCTTACTAATTTTTGGCAGTCGTTGGATTACTATGTCTATAGAACGTTTTATTTAGACCGTTCGGAGCAGATTGAAATGTCAACAGGCATCCACCTTATTGATCTTCCACACCATGCAGAGAACAAAACTAATTATGACCGAAGTAACTACAGAAAACGCCTAAGCAATCTTTTAGACACCATAGCTGCGGCAAAGGGCACTCCCAGGGCAGTTTTGTTAGACATCTATTTCGAGAACGAACCTCAAGAACTGGAAACATTAAAAAAGGCTTTAAAAAATATTGGAGAAAAAACCAAAGTCTATGGGGTTTACGACATGCGGGAATACGAGCAAATCACTTTTGAGGAAAATGAAGGCAGTCAGGCCGTAGACATCTATGAAAACTACTTGGAAGGCTTTCGATTGCACTCTATGTTTGAAGAGAAAATGGGAATTCTGTTTTATGAATCGGAATTACCATTTCCTAGGGAGGCTGGTGGCTACGAACTTATAGAAGCCGTGGCTTCAAAAGTAGCGCGCGACGTTAAACTCGAAAACACCCCCACCTTAGAAAGTAGAAGCTATGTATTACCATTGGGAAATACACAAAGTGTTAAAAGGCAAACTGTTCAGTTTCTGCATGCTAGTGATCGCACAACCGGAGGTAGTTTTTCATCATCATTTGACATTGACGACAAAATTCTGATTATCGGTAGTTTGACCGCCGATAGAATTGCTAAAATCAACAAAACAGGTACCCATTTGGTCGCTTGGGCGTTAATGGACCAAATAAACAATAATACCTTGGCGAAACAACCCCTCACCCAGCCTTATGTATATATTGGTCTGGTGTTGTTTTTCGCCATTTTTACGGCCCTGCTATTTGCCCTGTTCTTTAAATACTTAAAAAAACTGCAGACCAAACCCTTGATTATTGCAGTGTTATCATTTTTGACCAGCGCCGCCTTATTATTGTGTGTTGGCGCCGCTATTCTTTCATTCGGGCAGGTGATTCCCATGGGCCTACCTTTGATTACCATTTTGTTATCGGCTGTTCTATCTTGGCGATTTGCCTATAAATTCTTGGTGACCGGGATTGCCGAAGGTGCTCAAAAATATGATGTATTTATTAGCTATTCGCGCGGAAATAGTGATTGGGTTATAAAAAATGTTTATGAACCTCTAACCGCTTTTCGTAAACCGAACGGTGACAAATTGAATATTTTCTTTGATAGGGATAGTATTGGTATTGGTGAGGCCTTTACAGCTAAATATATGTGGGCCATTGTTGATTCACAGGTTTTTATCCCTGTTTTTTCGGAAGAATACTACGGTAAAAATCATTGCAGCAACGAAATGGATCTAGCTTACAAGCGCTCTGTTGAAAAACTCATTACCATTTTGCCCGTAGCTTTTTCCTATGAATCGGTTCCACAAATATATACCCATATAAACTTTCTAGACATTACAGTAAATCCGAATTTTATTAAGGATATAGAAAAAGCACTTGAATAAAAACATTTTGCCCTGTTCTAATCGCCACCTTACTTTTCAAAAATGAGGAACGGCCAGAGCATATCATGTTAGACTATCTAGAATTTCCTTAACTTTAGAATCTTCCCCCACAATTTTATTGGTCAAGAAAAAGGACTTGCAACATAAGTTGCACACCTCCTTTGGCCTATTCAATAATATAAAGGCAAAACCTGTTATATGAATTGCTCTAGAAAACCTTTCAACAGCATTACCTCAAATTAGTACATCGCAAAAAAAATACATCGCATATAAATTTCCAATACCAGAATTATGAAGCCCATTGAAAAACTAATAGTATTCGGCACGAAACAAGTGATAGTGGCTGACGAAAGCACCGGTCAAAAAGAAGGAGTAGCCTATGATTTGACGGGAAGCACCCGTGATGCCGAAAATCAACACGATATCGGCTTAAGTGACAATGACAAGCTGTTGGAGTTCGTATTGGAAGACGGCACTACCTGGATGTGCGACGCATCAACGCTACACGAAGTATACCCAGAACTTGACCCAGCACTTAGACCGGCCGGCAAACGCGATTCCGATACGGAAATATTTGTGCTGCCCGGTACCGTTGATGCACCTGCCACAGAAAGAGGAATTGTAGGCAAGATTGCCGTCAAAATCCTTAGGGTCTTTATCAAAAAAGCATTTGAAAAAGCAATCGATCTTGGCGTCAAGAAAATCGCCTTAAAACTTGAGGATAAACATCTTCAGCATGGTATTACAGAAAATAGTGATCTATGGAATGAAATGGTCGACAAAAAAGGTGCGATAAAAAAAGATGCTATTATTTTTTCCGTCGACAAAGACTTTAAGTTTCATGTTTTTAAAGGTAAGACCGCCAATAACAAACCTTACTTTCTTTTTATTCATGGCACCAATTCAGATACCCATGGCGCGTTTATCGATTTACAATCTAACCCTGTTTGGTCTACATTACATGATATATATGGAAGCAACGTAATTGCCTTTCAACATCGTACCCTTACCCAGAGTCCGTTAAAGAATACCGTCGAACTCGCCTCCTTACTTCCGAACAATATAGAATTACATATCTTAAGCCATTCCCGTGGCGGACTTATTGGAGATATTTTAAATAGATATGGCAGTAATACCGATGCACCTACGGGCTTTAATAATATACACACCGACCTTTTAGAGAAAGAAGGCGATAGGGAAAACGACATCGCCAATATTTATGCCCTTAATGCCATCTTTAAGAAAAAAAAGATCAAAATAACCAAATTCATTCGGGTGGCCTGCCCGGCTGCAGGCACCAAATTGGCCTCGAAACGTTTAGACCATATACTTAATGTTTTCTTTAACCTGTTTGGAGGTGTTTTTGGGGATATTTTAAAAGAATTGCTTTCGGCAGCAGTCGATAGTAAAGACAATGTTAATGTGCTTCCTGGGCTCGAAGCCATGAATCCCGAATCTCCTTTTATCAAAATATTGAACGACCCCTATCCTAAAAATGCCATCGACGGAAAACCCTTGGCGGTCATCTCGGGCAACGGCAGAGTAAGTTTTTCAGGGCAAGGGCTTTTGACCATCTTGGGCAAACTTTTCTATTGGCAGCGTAATGACCTGGTGGTGAATACAGATTCAATGTATCTGGGGGTTAAAAGAAAAAACAACATTCAATATTTTTTTGACCAGGGGGCCGATGTAAACCACGTCAAGTACTTCGCGAACAGTAAGACCTGCGAGGCCATAGAACTCGTTTTAAAGGCGGATGAAGGCGAAGCTGTTCCTGGTTTTACTTCGGTAAAACAACATATGGTTCCCTCCACGGATCGTGCACTAATTGAACACGGGGAGTTACCGCCACAGCCAGGCATTCCTACCGGAAACAAACCCATTGTTATTTTACTGCCTGGTATCATGGGCTCGAATCTTACCCAAGGTAACAAAGAAATTTGGTTGAATTACGGCCACGCCTTGGTAGGCGGGCTTACGGATCTCAAATATACCCTAGTAGATGAAATACGGGCCGATTCCATTGTAAAAACCTCCTACTATAAACTCTATAAATGGCTATCGGGCAAATACGACGTGGTCATTTTCCCATTCGATTGGCGCAAACCTTTGTCTGAAAGCACCAATGCATTGAACCAAAAAATAAATAACCTCATGGGGCACGGCCAACCTATTAAAATCATCGGGCACTCGATGGGCGGAGTATTGGTTCGTGATTTTATGGTCTATCATAGAGATACTTGGCAAAAATTAAATGCCACCAAAGACTTTCGCCTCATCTTTCTGGGCGCTCCCCTTGGTGGTTCGCACCGCATACTTACCGTTCTTTTCGGTCAAGACAATATTATCAAAAATCTAGCGAAGCTTGATCTTTTCCATACTAAGAAAGGGTTACTCAAAATGTTCTCTAAATTTCCCGGAATCCTAAGTTTATTGCCCTTAACAACAGATTCAAAGAACGATTTTACGAAATTGAAAACTTGGACAGACATGCGCGATGCCTTTAATAAACCCGATTGGCCTTTGCCAGATGAGCACGACCTAAAAATCTTTAAAACATATCGAGACAAGGTTCTAAAAGATTGGAAGAGCTTAGATGATTACACCAATATAAGTTACATCGCCGGAAAGGATAAAATGACACCATGTGGCTATCATTTGGATGATGTTGCCCCTACCGAACTCTATTTTTTATATACCGGACAGGGTGATCAGAGTGTCACTTGGGAATCAGGGATTCCGAAAGAATTAAATGAAAATTCGGTTTATTATACTCGGGTGTCTCATGGAGCCCTCGCCAATGACACCAGTATTTTTAATGGAATTGAAGAAGTACTATCAAAAGGTCAAACCAAATTATTGCGCAATACAAGACCAATGGTGCGTGGAGATGAAAAAATCTTTCGTGCAGAACCAGATATCGATTTTGACCTTTCAGAAACCGGATTTACAGAAACTGTTTTGGGGTTACAACGTGAAACAGAACCTGTCGGCAGTCAAATACCTATTACGGTCACTATCAGCAATGGCGATTTAAGATATGCCTCTTATCCCATACTCGCCGGTCACTTTTTAAACGACGGGATACTTAATGCAGAAATTGCAATTGACAACTACTTAAAAGGAAGCCTGCGTTCTAAACATAATTTAGGTTTGTATCCCGGTGAAATAGGAAGCAATGCCATTTTCAAAAAAATGGAGGACAGTGATTTTAAAGGTGCCATTATTCTAGGAATGGGCGAACCCGATCAACTAACTTCATTTCAACTTGCCCGCTCGGTCGAACAGGGGGTTTTAAACTATTTGCTCGACATGAGAGGGCAAAAGACGCCCAAGAACGGAATAGGAATAGCTTCACTTATCATTTCAAGCGGATATGGCGGACTAAGTATCGAAAGTTCTATGATGGCCACGATTTCAGGGGTGAATCGCGCAAACGAAAAAATAAAAACCCTTTCTTCTACTGATTATGGTACGGTACAGCACATTGAATTTGTAGAACTCTATGCCGACAAGGCACTCAATTGCCTTTACGCACTTAATCAAATTGCCAACAGAGCAGACACCGTGACCAATATTATTTTAGGTAATAAAAAAATAAAGCAGCTTCTAGGAAGTAGAAAACGTATTCCTTTAGACATCACGGAAGATTGGTGGAACCGCATAACGGTCAAACACAGAAAGGTAAACAAAGATAGCGGAGAACTCGAGAGTATGGTCTTTGGAGCATCGACCAGCGATTCCCGCGAAGAAGAAAACGAAATATACAGCAGTACCCCATTGATCAATCAATTTATAGCAGAAGTCTCGACCAATAATCATTGGTCTAGTTGTACGGCAAAAACGCTGTTCGAATTATTGATTCCCAATCAACTAAAGGATAAATTAAAACGAAAGGGAAACATTTCTTGGGTACTTGACACGAAAACCGCGTCTTACCCTTGGGAATTATTACAGGATAGTGCAGCCAACGCCAAACCACTTTGTGTCAATTCTGGAATGATACGACAGCTGTCTATCTCCCAGTATCGCCATTCCGTAAAACGTGTTTCGGAGCACAAGGCCCTTATCGTTGCCGATCCCATACTTAATAAGTATATCGGACAATTACCAGGTGCCAGGGAAGAGGGCCAAACGGTCAAAGAACTGCTTGATAGATCGGGCTACCCCGTAAATGACCTTATTGGCTCGAATGCTTCGACAATAATAAGAGAGTTGTTTTGCAAAGATTATTCGGTCATACATCTGGCTGGTCATGGGGTATACAAGCCTAAATCGCCCAAGGAATCAGGAATGGTCATCGGCAAAGAATTGTTCTTGACCGTTTTTGAAATTCAGCAAATGCCCATAGTACCTGAACTCGTTTTTGTCAATTGTTGCCATTTGGGGTACAGTAACAATGAAGATGAGCAACTGTATCAAAATCGGTATAAAATGGCAGCCAATATTGGAACAGAGCTAATACGGATTGGCGTAAAAGCCGTGATTGCAGCGGGCTGGGCCGTTAATGATAATGCGGCATTGGAGTTTGCCAGAGTATTTTACGAACATATGCTCGATGGCAAAACATTTGGTGATGCCGTGAAAATAGCGCGTGGCAATGTATATGCCAAGTTCCCAGAAACCAATACTTGGGGTGCCTACCAATGTTATGGTGACCCCTTTTTTAAACTAAAAACTTCAGCCAAGAGTATTTGGTCACCGAGCTATATTGTGCCAGAAGAAGCCGAAATACATCTTGACAACCTGCTCAATCATTTGCAAATGGGAACCACGGCAAAAAAAGAAGCTCTTGATGAGCTACTAACAATTATGAAATCCGTTTCAGAACACGATAATTTCAAAACACCGGCCATACGCGAAAAAGAGGCCCGAATCTATCAAGAGTTAGCGATGTACACAGAGGCTATCGAAAAATTTGAAGAACTACTTTGTACAGAGAAAGCCGATTTTTCCTTTTCATGCATGGAAACCTATTGTAACACGCGAATAAAACGGATTGTAAGGGATATTTTTGAAAATAAGGTAAATGGCCAGGCACTAGAAACAGGGTATAAAAAAACCGAAAACGTCATCAATGATTTAAAGGTATTATTGTCAACCGGCCAAACTGCGGAAAGGCTAAATTTGTTGGGAAGTGCCTATAAACGTTTGGCTATGCTTGCCGCTGATGAAACGAAGCGAAGTAGAGCCTATAAAGTCGCCATAGCGCATTATGAAATGGCCTATGCCAAAAATACAAACAAAAACAAGATATATTCCCTTACCAATTCCATTGAAATAGCGGCACTTTTAAATCTTAGCAATAGTGTTAAACCAGAAGGGGAATTCATAGTAGACAAAATCAGTTATACATTGAGATCATTTGATGAAAGCAGAAAGCTGCTAGAAGCACATAAAAATACATTGCTTGGCCAGACAGAAAATTATTCGCTCGATTACTGGAATATGGTTGCTTTATTGAATATTGATCTTTGCTTGCTGCTGCTTGAACCGCAAATCAATACTGATAATGGACAATGGAACGATTTAATTGATAACTTTAAAATAATCTGGAAAAAAGCTGGATCCGAAGCAAAAAAAATTGCGGAACTCGAACATCTTCAATTTCTAATTCATGCGCTAAACAAGATTGCAGGAAAAACGATTAGCTTCTCCCCGATTGGAAACTCCATTTCCAAGGATAAGCTAACCGTTTACATAGAGGAATTGCGAAGTGCCTTGAATGCTTCCAGAGCAAAAAAATGACCCGATACCATTTAAATTTTCGCAAAACGTGCCAAATAAAAGTACTTAAGGACAAAAGTTAAATATGTTGCATTCGGTCTAAAGTCTCCCGGGCATAATCGGGACTCAGATTGGTATCGAGTTTTAATGAGGCTTCCCTGCCCAAGGTATACAATACATGGTTTACCCCCGGAGCCGAGAAACTTACGATCAAATCGGCCAATACGTTATATGCCCCTTTGGTTTTCTTTACCGAGGTATTCAATGTACTGTATCCCGCAGCGGCAAAGCCAGAACAATCAACTGCCTTGTCTAAATGATTGATATAACTCTTACCTGCGATGACCTGACAACCGGCCGACCAATTAGAGTGTCCCATACCGGACCAATGGATATTGATGGTCTGATTAGGATTGCTATCTAGCCCTTTATTCAGATCAGCCACGGTAAGTGCGTTATCATCATCACGGTCACGAAAGACCAATACGCCATTTTTAAAAGGCTTTAATGCTCGATATATTTTATTTTCCACAGAAATTTTATGCCAGCCAAAACGGTATTTATGTTGGCCTTCGACCAAGAAAGCTTCATCTTTTCGAGAACCCATCTTTTGATTTGCATCGGTAGACCCCCAAAATTTAAAGACCATACCACGTATAAGTAGTATAAAAATATCGTCGTTCGCACGTCTACTTTCGCTTAAATCTTGACCTCGACGAATACCAATGAGATGTGTTTCGTTTGGGTCGTATTGCCAATCACTCACCTGTCGTGTATCTGAAGGTTTCGCAAATTGTGAGACTTGTGAAATTATAGGATGTGGATGCTCTTGATAATGTGCCTTGGCCTTTTGAAGCAGATTGATCCATTTTGTATATTCCGCGGAAGGGCTGGTGGTGGAGGCCACACCCCAATCGGACACTTTACCTGTAGTTCTCCATCGTTTAATATGGCTCCAGGTGCCGTTCCCTACGATACCATCAGGGAGCATTTCACGAACGCCTTCAATCGATCTGACATATTCTTGAAACAGTCGGGTCGAAGATTGGGTGACATAATCAAAAATACCATCGATTACGCCTCTTGGCATAAAACCTGCCTCAAAAAGAAATTGTTGTAATTGCGCAACTTCAGCACCTGGCGAGTCACGAAACCGACGCCATGTAGTGCGGTCGTCATCCCGAAAGGAAACCGTATTTTTCAACAACCCATCCATATGATAGGGTGCAAGGAAAGTTTTAGGATTCGAAGGCTTTTTGGCGGTATCGCAACTGCCGAGATAGATTGTACTCATGATATATTTGTTTTAGGTTATCAGATTACTTATGGTTTGGCAATTATAACAGCCTTTCAAAAAATTCAATTGGCCGCTTTTTTGGAATACATACTCTTGTTATACTTTTCGATTTCACCTAAATAGCTTTTAAACTTTATCATTTCATTCGGTGCATTCAAACCTTTTAAAATCTTTCCGCTCTTTATATCATTCTCTATAGCGTTTAACCTCTCTTGTGCCAACTTAATTAATGTTGGAGTCCATACCTCCTTCTTAGTTCTATTGAGAAAATTAAAAGCACGAACCAATTCTTCAGGAGTCATCTTTAGAATGTTTTGTTCCCGAAGTGATTCTAAAGTTTCCTTTATTGTTGCTGTTGCGTCTTTGTTATTTTTTGTGCTTATTTGCAATTCTTTTTTTCGAATGTCTGCCTCCGATTGCTTGATGGCTACATTTAAACTTGTGGAAACCTGAGCCAACCTGTTCTTGATTATATAATCTGCATTTGATTGGGCAATAATATTCTGAATAGAGTCTTGTGCGTTTTTTAAAGTTTCGAGCTGTGCCTTGGTCTCGTCTCTTTCCGCTTCAGCGACAAAAGCTATGCTGTCCCTTAAACTTGCAAATCTCGTAGCTGCTTCTGCCATCTTTTGATTCTTATCACTGTTCTTTTTATAGATAATGCTTGCAACCATAGCCATACCAGCAATAAAAACCAGTGTACCAAGCCAGACAAACAGCGAACGGACTCTCTTTTTACTTCTAAGCTCTTGTCTTTGGCGCTCTTCTTCATGCCTACGATTTTCGATATCATTTTTCTCGCTTTCTTGTAAATATGATAGGGCACGATCAAAACCATCTACATAGCGATTTGCCCAATCGGCTTTCGGTTTAAATTTATTTTTCCATTCCAGTGCCAACTGTAGTTCACTACCTGATAGAAAATCTTTTTTATTTTGCTCATGAAGCAACGCAGCCTCCGTCAATCGGATATAGATCGAGGCAGATTCGGCTTCTTCGTCCATCCAACGGTCGAGTCGGCGCCATTCACGTATTAGACTCTCATGGGAAATATCAATAACCTTATCATTATTTTCAACTACTTCATTGATTATTAAAAAGGAACGCTTGTCGGCAATGAACCGCCGAATTACTTCAAGCAATTCAACTTCTGATGCGCCTGTGAGGAGAATCAATTGGCTCAACAAAACGGGCCGTCTTGTTTTCCGACCATGTTCATCGACCATGGTAAGGGCCTGAAAAATTTCCTTTGCCATGGCGAACTGTTTTTTGCTCATCTTTCCCAACGCTTCATCGGCATGTTTCGATAGCGCTTCTTGCATCCCTCCGATATAGTTATAATCTTGCATATCGAGTTCACCGCTGCGATCAACCTGGGTTTCATGGTCCCAAATACGCATCAAGGCATGTTGCAATAGGGGGAGTTCATCTTCATATTTACCGACATCGTTCAATAGACGGGAAACCAGTACCGGATTAAGCTTTCCGCCATAGAGTTTTGCCGGACCTTCAATAGCCATTTTCATCTGTACCCTGTTCAACCTCGGTACGAGAAAAAGACTTTTGTTCATGGCCTCTGGCAGACCATAAAACTTTGTACAATCTCCCATAAAATCTGATCGCATGGTAATCACAACATGAAAAGGCACCTTTCGCTGTCTTGAAAGTTCTAGTATGAGGTTTACAAAATCATTGGCCTCATCTTTCTGGTTTTCACCTTTTTTCCCCATTGTAAAGCGAAACAATTCTTCGAATTGGTCGACCAGCAAAAAGAAGTTTTTATTCTGCTGCTTTTTTTGCTTCTCTAGGAGTTGAAGTAAGGGGGTTATTCCATCTACTTCTATTTCCTTTAATAGTTTTTCGATCGTATTGATATTCGTATCTTGGTTTTCCCACCCCAATATGGTCTGAACCAAATGATGTAATGGATTTTGACCTGGTCGCATTATACCAATATACCACTGGTCGCTACCCTGAACAAGGTAACCGGCCTTTAGGGCAGGAATCACCCCTGCCCGCAACAATGATGACTTACCGCAGCCCGAACTACCGACCACGGCCACAAAATGATAATTATGGAGTTGTTGCAACAACTCCATTATCTGATCTTTACGACCAAAGAACAAAAGACTCTCATCGACATCAAAAGGGCGAAGCCCAACATATGGGTTAGAAGCTTGAGTGCTCATTCCATTCGCGTATTTAAAACGTTTAAGAATTTATCAATACCGGCCCTATCTAAGATCTGATGTTCGCTATTGTCCACTATATTTATTTTTAAAAACTTTTGATTTATTGAGATATCATCGTTTTCTTTATGGGGAGGGGCCATATAAATAACAAAATCCTCAATCGGATAATTACGGGTTATGATGAGCTGCAATGCTGCACTCATACGCTCTAAAACCCACTCTTTGGACACCTTACCGTATAGAAAAATCATTTTTCTCACTTGCCCGATACGGTTTCCCAATAGCTCGATATTCTTTCGAGGATCATCTTCTTGCGGATTGATAAAGGGCTGTATGTTGTTTTCAAGCAAGGCTTTGCCCAAATCAAAAGCATAGGTTTGATCGTTCAGATGGGTATCTAGCAATACGGACAATCGGTCACTTTGTTTCGGTTTTTCAACCTCCATTAATTTTATCTGGTCTGCAAAATCTGAAATCTGTTTTGCAAGCAGGCTCTTTGATCCACGAATAAATTCATACGCCTTTGAGATGCCCTCACCCGTTTCAAGATTTTCTAAAAAACGTTGGTATTCCTTTTCCTCTACGGCCGAAAAATCAGTTTCGGAAGGCACCCATATCATTTGCGGCTTTTCAGACTGCAGCGAAATCTCCGTCTGCTTTTGAGGGTACCAGAATTGAGGAGCCCCAATAATTTCCCGACCGGGATATTGGTCTAATAGGTGTACGGATAAATTTGACCGCTGCACGGCTTCTTGAGTCGCCTGTCGATGGGCTTCAACCTCATCAGGAGGTGGAACACCCGTTATAACCTTAAAACCCTTTTTCTCCAATTCGGCAACGACCCGCTTTCGCGAGGTACGTAGTGCATCGGAAACTTCACCGATATAGATCGTAAAAGCATTGCTCACCACCTCAGGTTTTACCGCTGCTTCTTCCTGCTCTTGTTGAAAGTCATTGATCAACTCCCACATACCATCACGAAGATCCCGCATTCGTTCGATAAAGTCTTTCGAATCGGCTTCGAGAAGATCTCCGAAATCCTCTTTTTCTTTTCCATCATGAAAACTAAATCCTGTGGTACCCTGAAGTGGTTGTGGCCATTCTTCATAGGGAATATTATTCAAAAGCACGTGAACAATTCTGGAACGATCAGACACTTGTAACCCAATATTATCAGATTGTACTTTTTGATGGAAAAGATCAAGCTCTTGCTGGCAATAGGCAGATTGTCTGTAACCCGGAGAATTAAGAACAATGAAAATTGCCGATTTTTCGATGCCTTCCTTTATAGACTCATCGAACAATTTTGTACCATCCAATTTTTTGTCGTCCCACCATATCTTCACCATGCCCATTCGACCATAACGGCGATCCAACATTTGTTTAAGATGATCGTAAAACGACCGTATCCAACCCTGCTGCTGCGCTGTTAGCGCAACATTGTCGACATGGGCATAACTTATAAAAATATCGTATTCGAAATTGGAAATCAGCCCCATTTAGCAACCCTTTAAGTTTAACAGCTAACTTCAAACAAAATGAAAAACAACTCTTTATTGTTGTTTTTCAACTGTTTAAAGTTGAATTATGGGGGAAATCACTTAGGTAAGCATTTACAAAAAATTTATCTTTTTTAGGGAGAAAAGTGTCCAAAGATAGCTTTTGGCTTACATATGTGAATTTAAGAAATATCTTGTAATAATGGTAAGATAGACACCCGATTCCTAAAATAAGTCCGTTATATATTTACTTTTGAGCCTCTACAGGTCTCGGAAGGCCTTATGGCGTTCAGTAATCATTGCGTTTTTTTGGAAATCACAACGTGTGTGACAATTTTAAGCTATACCATTAACGAGGAAGGACGTTTCTAAAAAGTGTTGATTTGCATTGCTGCGAGGCACGGAGTAATCTTTCAGTTAGCGCCAATTCATACACAGATTACTTCATTTCGTTCGTAATGATAGCCTATTTCAACCTTATCGACACGCGCTTCTATTTCGTATTGAAAAGCGATTCAGTTATTTATTTGCACCAACTCTATATTTCCGGCTGTTTTTAGTTCCAATTTCAAACTAGCATCTTCTGTGGCTGAAAATTCGCAATCTACTTTGATTTCATGTACCCCTTTATTCACGGTAATGGCTTCTTGATTTAAAGGAATGCTCTTTATTTTATTCCATGATTTATCATATAATACGGCTTCTTTTCCACCATCATATTTTAAGTATTCATCTTGACCAATCGAAATATTCAATTGCACCTTTTTAAAATTGTCTATTTCTAGGGTTATGGCCGAAACCGAAGTACTTTTCGTGGTCAAAATGAATTGTAAAGGTTGCGTCTCATTGGCGTTTTTAAAGGAAAAAGATGACCATACCGGCTCTCCTGGTTGTCGAATCTTTAAATTATGTTCAAACCTTTGTACCAAATAAGGGATTAGATTCCAACTGTTGTCAGACACCTTTTCCAATGAAAATTCATCCGAAATATTTTCCATTCGCTTCTTTTGATCGACACTAAAAGCTCCGGCCATTCTAGCTTTTTCCCACTGTTTTATCTTCTCAAGTATCTCATCGCCAAACCCATTTTTTTCCACTAAATCCACCGAAGTCACCAAGGCATAGCCCGCATCAAAAGCAGCACTTCGGGCCAGCATCCATTCAATATCTTCAAGACTTGTGTTGTCTCGCATACTAAACCACCCCAACATACAAGGAATAAAATTTCTTCTAAAATAATCTTGATTGAGTAACCGGTAAGACGTTTGACTTTCCCGAAACCCAGCGTACCATGGCTCTCCCCAGTTCATGCGGGTAAACATATGCCAGAAATAATGCCCAGGCCTACTGGCATCCATTATGTAGTCGTTCTTAATCTCTGGTTTCAATTTGTTGTACCATGCATCAACAAAAAGCAATTCACCATAGGTACCCATACCTGTTGAATAATTGCCTTCCAGTCCGTCAAAAGATATTTGTTTTAAACCCGTCTCATTGTATAAATCACCTATTCGACCCGACATTTCTATACCCATAGCTGTATTGGTAAGAAAAGTTTTATAGGCGTGATCTATCAACTTGGAAATTTCTTCATTCTTGTCATGGGCACCGGCCGCAGTTCCAAAGGCGCCTCGTTGGCAGTTCAGTAAAATCCATGGTGCAGTTTCGGAAACGCTTTCATAACGGATAATTTCATTACCTATGACAACGGCATGAAGACTATTGTTCTTCATTTGATTGAAATAAGTCGGATTCTCTATCTCGATATTTTTTTCATCAGCGGTAATATCATTCATTAAAACACTGGCTCCCACCTTGGCCAATCTTTTATCGGGAACCGGTGTCACATAGGGGTCATTTGTCGTGATAAAATTCGATAAGGTGTGGGCGCCTAGTTTAATACCTTCTTTTGCGGCCTTATCTACACATTCTTTCATACTTTCCCAATTATTGGGAAAAGCATCTTTATGCAGATCAAAATGCCCCCAATTCTCAAAAGGTCCGGAATGGTATAAATATTTCAATCCGGCCTTTTTAGTAAGTGCTATGGCGTCATCGATAGATTCCGTACCAAAGTTTTGGATCAAATAAGCTGAAGTAGCGATTGGTGAGCGTTTACTCCAAACGCCATCTAAAGTTGGATGCGGTAAGCCTTCGGCCAGTTCTATGGCTTCAATTGTATTTAGAACCTCTTCCGGTGCACAACCGAACAAGGCAATTTTAGAACCTACAATTCCTTCATCAGCATAGGGTGGAGCCACATAATGTTCATGGTTCATAGAGGCAACAATTCGCTCTTTATTTCTATTTCTAGTATAGGCCTGTAAAGTGCTACCATATTCTTTGGGTATAGCCGTGTGGCCGCGGTAGAGAATATTCAAGGAATCGGAAACATCGACCAAACTCGTTGTGCCAAAAATATCATACGATGGCGTCGAATCGTCTTCGGTCGAAGGGTATCCGCCAAGGGTTCTCTTATTCAAAGCCTGAATTCCTACTGAGAAATCTTTATTTCTAACCACACCGACTGTTTCCCCTATGGTTTCTTTTATATTGGTCTCAAAAGGCCCCCATAAGACCAATTCAACATTATCGGCATTGCTGATTGCAATAAGTTCTAAAGTGAGGTATCTTTCCTTTTTAACTATTTTCACCTCGGCGTCTATGTTATTTTTCGCATACTTCAGGTTGAGGATATCACTAGTTGCGCCTAGTTCTATTTCTGACGGATATTCTAAAGTACCATTGACCCTTATAGCCAAAATCGATTTGGGCTCGGTACCCTTGTACAAATAATCTGTGCCGGTCGAATGGTCAGTCAACATTGCAACCCTGCCCTGCTCGTCAAGGGCAAGATCCAAATTACCTGCCGGATAGATTTTGTCGGTTTCGGTATTGCATCCGAAGGATATTATCAAGAAACAAAACACCGTTAGTTTTAAAATTTGATTTTTCATGTAATCGTTTTTATTGTGTTACACTAGTTGGTTATCAATTGATTGAAATCTCCTTTATTTGAAATCCAAAATTTTCACTTCTCCCGGCTCAAGGCTTACCTCCAATTCAGAGCCGTAAGCATAGGTTTTACCTACATATTCACTGGCATTGCTCAAAGGTGTTGCTGTTTTGTAAGTTTCTTTTTGAGATAGCACTCCTAACTTTCTATCAAGCTTAACGCCGTATTTTTTTGATTCGTTGGAAGGGTTATGAAAAGAAATAAAACCACCATCTTCATTCCACCCAGAATAGCCATATACTTCTGATTTTTTGGGGTTTCCTCCGTGCATACGTGTTCTCTTGAAGTATGGGAAAGACTTTTGTGCCCATTTTAAACCGTTGGCCAATACATCCCAATCAGCCTCTGAAAGTTGTTGGGTCTTGATATATAGTTCTATGAAGCCCGTTCCTCGAGAGAGGTTCATCCACAGGTATTCACTAAAAGCTTCCTGGGTTTCCCCGGTTTTGATTTTTTTAGGCTCGTGATTGAACACCGAATTGATAGGAAACTGGGTGTTTTCTTCTTGCCAAGTATCGTAGTAAACCCCATCTCTATAGACCAACTCCTCTGTTCTATTACTTCCATTTGCGGCATCTCCGGCATTGATCATCCAAACGGCATCGATATACATTAACCACCATGGACTTAAAAAAGCCCCATTCGAAATTACTACGTATACATTGGGATCGACCTCATGCTGTTTTTTAAAAATCTCCATTAACCGTTCGGTACCTGCAACTAAATAATATGTCTTTAGTTCATCAAATTTATGATCGTTCAAAATAGGGTCGGAAGGGGATAAATCTGCCGTTCCCAATTGCGGCATATGCGGAATGCCATACCTATCACCGTGAAGTTCGAATTCGCGGGTATTCAGGTGTCCGAAGAGGCCATCCAACTTAAAGTAGGCTACCCCATTCTCGGTAAGTTCGAGAATTCGATCTTCTAAAAGTTGCATATATTTAGGTCCCGCCAGGGACATCCATTTATCCAACACCTCGAATCCTTGTTCCTTATATTTTGGAACGGCGGGTTCCGCTCCCAACAAACAACCCGGACTCATCCACAGTCCAAGCTTAGAATTTGCAAGAGCCACTTGTTCTTTTGATGATTTAAAATTTGTATCGAACTTTTGGTTTACCTTCCAAGTCTTATCCGACCAATCAGCGTTGGTATCTTGCCATCCATCATCAATAACATAAGCGCTTAAGGGCGCCACTCCCCTTTTGTCGACCAAATTTTGATGCACTGTTGATACACTTTTTACAAATTTCTCTCTATCTACCCCACTGTAAAAATCGAACCAACTGTTGTATTGTACCTGTAAACGCAACGGTCGTACGCGAATTTGATCGATGTACTCAAAAAAAGCATCTTGAATAAATTCAGAATCGTCACCAACCCCGACAACTGATTTATAGGAGGTATACACTTCACCCGCCCTAATTTCCTTGCCCCATAAATATCCACAATGTCCGCGTTTGGCGTCAACAAAATTGTATGCCGCGGGGAACTCCATACCCCAAAACGTAGCAGATTGGGAGGCATATAACGGTTGTCCCAGCCCTGGTCTCCATTCGGCGACGCCCTGCGCCGTAATTTGTTTCGCTTGATACGGTTGGTAAATATCTTCAACAACTATTGCCTCAACATCAATGCGTTCTAAAGTCACCGTTTTATCCGATTTTATTTTCATATGCTTCCGCATATAAAAATCGTCTTTTTCAAGTTTATAGTATATTTCCAATTGCAGTTCATGTGTTGTGTTCTCTAAAAGAAAAGCCAACGCTGAACTTTCGTGGTGAAGCACCTTTACAAAGGTAAAATCTTCAGAAGTCAATTCTACGTCAGTCCCTTCTCGATGTGTACCTTGGGAAATACGTATTTTAAACTCCTGCTTATCTCCGGGAGTTATTTTTGTTCCGCTCAATTTATTAAATATATGAACGGTATGAAGCTTGCCATCGGTGATTTTCAAGGTTCTTGACAATGATTCGTTCTCTATGAGAAACTCGGATTCGTTAGCACAACTAGCCATCATAAATATGACTATGGACACCATGATAAGATATACTGATTTTTTGAATTTCATATGCTATTGGATGGTTTCATTTGTTATTTAGAAAATTGTTCTCGACTAGAAAGAAATCAAGTCCGAGGGCATGTTTGCCTTTTGTTGCCCTTGATGCCAAGTTGGCTCCCCTATATTCAAATCGAATTATAAAGGCGTTGTTTACAGGTTTATTTTTTCCTAGATTTAAATAGGGATTTGAGATACCCTCATGCTTGGAATAAAAATCCTGGGTCACCTTCTTCTTACCATTTACATAAATATCAAAGATGCCACTATTTGGCCCCAAGGCCGTACAAAGGCTTATCTTTGATGTTTCAAACTGTTCACTAATCTTTAATTCGATATAATCACCAGGTACTTCAAACCAAATATTTTTTAGCGCGCCAGAACTCGTTTCGCCCCACATTGGAATTTCAGCAAAATTCTCTTTAACTTTTTCACTCTTTTCTTCAATAGAAAGAATTTCGGCCTCAAGGGCGTTTTCAACTATATACTGGGAGCCTTTTGCTTTTTCTATTTTATCTTGTAAATCATCGACAGATGGCAATTTCGCCGTGGCAAATTGCGGTAACGGGGGCTTATTATGCTTGACCCCTGGGGTGGCATACCAAAAAGTGGTTTGGGCATATTGTAAAAAATGGGATTTGCTTCGTTTTCCGCACGAGGACTCGATATCGAACTTGATCTGGTTTCTAAATGGTATGGCATCTAAAACTCGGGTTCTAGAGCAAACGTTATACCCTTTTGAATTCTCTCCCACAATAATATTTCCTAAAAAAGGTTTTGAAAATTGGTCAGCAGGAGTAGGCACAACGCCTCCGGCCCATCCATAATAGTCTTCCGTTCCGGTACCAAAATGCGATGGAAAATTTGATTTTAGATCATCGTCAATATATATTTTTTCATCGCCTTCTCCCCACCACCCTTCAATCGGGTTAAGCACCGTCCACTCATCACCGACAATCACTCCTTTGCCTTCAGCACTTAAAAAATTAAAATCGTATAAAGGAAAAGTGGGGGTAGGTTCATCCGTCTGCCAAGTTGCATAAAAGTGCATTGAATTTGGTTTCCATGCCATTTTATCCGTAATTATATTCATTTGAACTTCTACATCGGTCTTGCCAAAATTCGTAACACTTAGCTTTGCTTCCTTCTTATACGGCATGACCCATCGACATATCATTGTACCGTCGGGAGCCACCGAGCGCTCCCACATATCATAGCTTTGTGTTTTACCCACATTATTAAAAAAATCACCTACCGGGGCCCAAACGGTTTCTTCACCATCGAAACTAGCCTTCAACACCAAAGATCGTAGTGCTTGAGAGATATTGGACGTTGCAGATAACTTAATACGCAGCTCGTGAACCGCATTGTTCCCTTTAGGGAGTTTAATAGCCAAAGATTTCCCTGACGCGACCATTTTACGTTCGGTCATTTCGTTCCCCTTGGGCTTAACGAAATTGGTCAATGCTTTTCCCACCAAGCCCCTTACCTCCGAAGCCTCTTCAAAAGCTTCCATGGAAAACGTCTTTACCTTGGTGCCTTTAGGGTATTTTCTATAATTAATTATGTTATAGAACGCCTTTTGGTCCATTGTAATCTTACAGCTTTTTGCATAAGGTATCGGAAAATATAAGTTGCCGGCTCTGGTAGAATAATCGGCAAACGGAGGTTTGACAAACCCCTCCCCTTTTACAAGCTTGAAAAAATTGGTCGAGATTACGGGTTTGGGGTTGCCATCGAGGTAAATGTTAATGTTGGCTCCGGTGGTATTATCAAGTCCGTAATAGAAACAGACCGCCCAAATTTTCGTGATAACCCCCGGGCCTTCATCTTCCATAAGTACCCATTCTTTTTTCCCGTTATTTTCTTCAACCCTTACAGCCGAAACCCCATCACTATCAGCGAACCAACCCGGTCGATCAGGGGAAACAGACTCCCTATTGTAGCTGCTTGCCTGTTTTGATTGGTATCCGTTGTCTGGAAACCGGGTAATGGCTTCGCGGTCGATCATCTCTTCCAATAAGGTCGTTATGCTTATCTCATGCTCTTGGGCAACTAATTTTTGTGTGGAAACAATAAAACCGATAAATAGGAAAAAAGTATGGAAATATATTCTTTTACTCATAAAAGCTTTTGGTAAATTTTTAATAAAATCACTTTCTAAAATCATTTACAATTATAACCGACCTTATTATCAAATTAGACCTTTAGGGAGGAACAGTACCTATTCAAACACATAAAAAGTACCTCTTAAGCATTGGGACGTTTTTGACAAATCAAAATCCGTCACTTTTTCAAAACTATCAATCGGGCATGACCATTATTCACCGCGGCAATCAATGCCATACCCCCATTATATTCTATGAGTTTTATTTCCTTAACATCATAAGAAAGCTTCAAACCAGTTGTGCCCATGGGCTTCGCTTCAAATTCAAAATTGCCTTTCCCCTTCAAAAACAGCCCGAGACTCGCATCATTTCTTGTTGTCTCAATTTCCGACCCATATAAATTGCCGGCAATTATTAGATCTTTTACGCCATCATTATCAACATCATAAATTACCGAACTGTTAATATTTGATATCTGGGCTAAATGGGGCAGTGACCTCATCTCATAATTCCCTTTCCCCAAATTCTCAATGCTGACACTGGCAAAAGTAGTCGCTTCGTAATGCAGGGCATTACCTAGGTTCACATTACCGTATACTTCCGATAGACTTGATGATGCAAACGCATTATACGATTTGAATTTCTTTTTTATCTCAGGGATTTGTTGGGAGGAACACGATCTACCCCGAAGTGGGTATTGGGTACCATAGTTATAATAACTCAGTACAATATCATTTTTTCCATTTTCATCAAAATCACCGTAATGTACCGAGAAGGGTTCATTCTCTTTGGCCTTGTATTTATAGTTTAGACCCAAATTTCCCACGATATAATCGTCATCACCATCACCATCTAAATCATCGTTCGAAATACTGAACCACCAGCCCGAAGTTTCTTGAAGACCAAATTTCGCCGTACTATTAGAAAAGGTACCCGCTACATTTTCGAGAATGGTTATGGGCATCCACATACCCACCACCATCAAATCTAAATCTTGATCTCCATCAAAATCGGTCCAAACGGCGTCAGTAACCATACCTAATTTAGTAAAAACCGTTTCGTTACTTTTCTCAAAAAAAAGGTTGCCAGTTTCTATGAATTGGTTTTTTAATAAATAGCTATCAGCGGGTTCAGGGTAATGCCCTGGTACCTGACGACCACCGACAAACAAATCTATGTCGCCGTCACCATCAAAATCGGCCATTTTCACCCGAGATCCGCTAGAATTGATTTTGGGAAGTGCATTACTCGACAATTCAAAATCACCTTCGCCGGAATTCAAATAGAGTCTGTCTTGATATGCATCAGAACCAAGCTCGAATTCGTTGCCTCCTGAAACCACATATAAATCTTGATCACCATCATTGTCGGCATCAAAAAATACGGCACCCATATCTTCCCTATTCAAATCAGGAATTAATTTTACTGGGCGCTCTTCAAATGTTCCGTTCTTTTGTTGCTTAAAAAGCTTCCCCAATCCTTGGTTCGGAGCCCCAATGTAAAAGTCTTGCAGGCCGTTTGCATCTATGTCACCAATAGCCAGACCAGAACCCAGCGTCGACATGCGATGGGGAAGCAGAACCTCGCGCTCATAGTCATCAAATTTATTCTCTTTATGCACAAAGTTGATTTTGGCCAAAGCGGTAATATCCTCAAAATGATGATCCATGTAAGTATTATCATTCGCTTTACTTTCTTCCATCTTGTCGATATCTAAATTCAATGTACGGTTCACACGAATATTTTTTAACAATGAAGCTCGGCCGTCAAACCAATTTATCTTTAAACTATCGATAGTGGCGATTGAATTCAAACCGAAATGCACTACTTCTTCGCTAGAGGAATTGATACCTCTGGCATTGGTCAGCTGTGACGTTTGCATTCCATCTTTGTGGTATAGGGTCACTTTTGTGCCAAAGAAGCTCTGATTCTTCCCGCTCTTTTCAAATTTTATCCTCAAATAATGGTTGTTTTTATTCTCTGATGTATTGTTTCTATAGACATAAGCAACCTCATCGATGTTGTTAACGACAAGATCTAAATCACCATCATTATCCAAATCGCCATATGCCGCACCTGTTGAAAACGTTTTTTGTGAAACGCCCCAAACGGCTGCCATATTTTTAAATTGGAGTCCGTTTACATTATGGTACATATAGTTTGCTATTTTTTCCGATGGAAAAAAAGACAACAACTTCTCTAGATCTATATATTTCCAAGCGTCGAATTTTTTGTCGCCTACGACATTGTATTTTCTGTCTATTTCACCTACATAATCGTCTAACTTCTTCAGGGCATCGGTATTTCCAATTTCATGGCGTATGCCATTGGTCACAAATAGGTCTAACAAACCGTCATTGTCAAAATCGGCCAGTAACGGCGACCAACTCCAATCGGTACTTGAAACCCCTGCCATTTGGGCAATTTCACTAAAAAGCATTTCACCTCGGGCATCGGTACCATTATTCAGTTGTAAAGTGTTGAACATGTACTGATAGTGTCCGCCACGACTTACATTGTCCCAAAACTCGGCAGGATTCATAGAACTCATATTGCTTTTTAGACGATAATTGTCTTCCGCGACCATATCTAAAACTACAAAATCGAGCCACCCGTCATTGTTGATATCACCAACGTCAGACCCCATACTGAAATAAGAGGTATGCTTTACATTTTGGTATATATTGTTGGTAAAAGTGTTTCCCCTATCATTGACATAGAAAAAATCAGGACCTTTATAATCATTGGCAACGTAAATATCTTGCCAACCGTCATTGTTGAAATCTGCAATGCTCGAACTTAATCCGTAACCAAAATTGCTTACCCCACCGTTATTCGGAAATTCGACGAAATGATTGTTCCGATTTTCGAGCAATCGGTAATTTTCTTCGGGACTTATTTTTTGCTCATCGCTTGCAGGCGCCAGAAAAGAGGCGTTTTTTGGCTGATTCACCAGAAAAACGTCAAAATCCCCATCTTTATCAAAATCAAAAAAGTTAGCTTCTGTAGTTCTATTGCCATCGTTAAGCTTATAATCTGCAGCCGATTCGGTAAAAGTAAGATCGCCATTGTTGATGTAAAGTTCATTCTGTCTTAAATCTTCCCTATTGTCATAAAGACTCTTGCAAACATAAATGTCTTTAAATCCATCGTTATTTATATCGACAATACTCACATGTGTAGACCACCCGCCTTTGTTCAAAATACCGGCAGCATCAGTAATATCTTCAAATTTTAGATTTCCCTTATTAAGGTACAGTTTATCACCTACCTGATTTCCTGTAAAATAAATATCTAGAAGCCCATCGTTGTTTATATCACCGATCGAAACTCCACCACCCTTATAAAATCCTTTATAAACAAAAATATTATCCTTTGTGGTTTGCTGAAGTTCGTTATTGAAGTATATATTGGAAGCAGATGGATCTAGTAGGGTAAATAGTCCGTCTACATTATTAGATTCTACCTTTTGTGAATAACCTTGTAGTGTAATGGCAAGAGTGCAAACGGTTAGAATTATGGCATTTCCTCTTTTCATAATAGGTGTATTATAAATGTTTTTGGCCGAACTTAGCAAAGATTCAATATAACGCCTGAAATTAACAGCCAGATCAATTCAAAATCATTCGTATTTTAACTGTAGGCTACACGAATAGCAGCCAATGGAATACCACTTTCCCCTCCATATGTCTGAATTTTAGAGGCTATAAACATTGCTATTTGATACTATTCTTGCCATTACTTATTTAACATATTACCTGTAAGGTATTTTCTTAATTCTACTTTAACAGCCTCTTTTCTAGGGGGAAACATGAGGATAAAAATTGAATGTAAAAACTATTTTATAGTACGAAAATTGACAATCATTTCAGGGCCCGCCTCCCTTCCTTTCCCTTGGTAATCAAATTCAATTGCGTTTTGACCTTCTGATACTGTAAAATGACCATCTTCTATTGTCACTTCATTTTTGATTTGAAGATCTTCGGAAAAATGCTGATACCTATCGTTTCCCTTATTTATAATAAAATCACCTGGTGCCAATGTAAACGGCATAATAATTTTTTTCGCTCCGACCTTCAAGTTGACACCTTTAATAGTTTGTTTCGCCACTTTAGGGAGGCGAATTACAAATTGCAAATTTTGCTTAGATCCTGCACAAAAATATTTCCAAATAGCCGCCGTTGGCTGTCCTGGTTCCGTGGTCATATTCGTATGCTTATAATCCAACGATACAGGAGCTTCCGCACTGCTTTTTAATATTGAAGATGGTAAACTATTAAAATCATCTTCGTCTTGGGCTCGCCCTCCTTCTGGAGCCCAGGATTCAATAAAAACCAAACTCGCACCCTCCTCATTTAGCTCAAGACCATAAAAAGTATAAGGATCGCGTAGTTTTTCTTTTTGTGCTTCTGTAAAAAGACCTTCCATTCTTGCATTTTCCCATTTTTTAATTTCAGATAGAATGGAATTAGCCTCTTTGTTGATTTCTTCAATATTGGGGCTAATGTAAAAATCTACACCCGCATCATATCCGGCACACAAGCCCATAACCCATTCGATATCCTTTTTTGTGGTTTTTGCATTGATGCTAAATTGCCCCATTTTGCGAGGCAACAAGTCTTCTTTTAGGGCTTGTTGCACACTCAGCCTATGGTCTAAATGTGCTTCCCTGAAGTTATCGGAAGTCCAGGGTTCACCCCAACTTTCATTAGCAAAATAATGCCAGCCAAAATGGGTAACATCCGATGAATTAGCCACAATATTTGGATCTTTTAAATGATCAAAGAAAACTTTCACAAAACGATCACTTCCGTAGCGCCCATGTCCAGAAGCGAGCCCACCTTCAATACCATCAAAACTAATTCTCTTCAGATTGGCTTCATTAAAAAATTTAGCCAGGTTTTTTGCCATTTGGTCTTGTAAGTTAATATCGGGAAAAAACACTTTATAGCCATGAGACATCAGACGACTTACCTTTTCTCCTTTTTTGTGTTTCACAGCCTTTGTACCAAAGGCACCGCGCTCACACTCTTTTAAGATCAATTTGCCTTCAGCAGTTGCAAAAGAATAGACTATAATCTCATTACCAATTCGAATCGCTGTATGCTCGCGCCACCTAGGGTTAACTTTTTCTATATTTGGCTCATAATATGCCGAACGTACTGCCTCATCTTGCAAAAACAATTCATTGTCGTTTACAGAAATACTTTTTTCCAGCTTAGTGACTCCCGCCAAAACTAGACCAGCATCAGGAATAGGAGTAACCAAGGGGTCATTAGTCGTAATAAAGTTTGTCAACGTATGGGCTCCTAAATTTATTCCCTGCTTTTCAGCTTTATCGGAGCACTCCCTAACCGACTTATAGCCATTGGGAAAGTCTTTTTCATCCAATAGAAAAGTTCCCCAAGTTTTAAAAATGCCTCCATGATAAATAGATGTAATACCAGCTTTTTTCGCAATATCAATACAAGATTCAATATTGTTTACATCGTAAGACATTATGAATTTGGATGAACTAGAGTATTTCGAAACTTTATTCCAGACATTTTTGGTTTTAATATAAGGCAGGTCTTCGTCTATAATGATTTCCTCCATAACTTCCAATAATTTGCTGGAAGGCACACAATAGAAAGCAAATTTGGCACCTATTATTTCAGCGTCATTATCATTGACAGGCACTGCTTCTCCTAACTTTTGCTCCCAATTATCTACAGTTTGAAATCTAGATCGATCACGAACAAAACCAGTTAAACTTGCACCTCCATCAATTTTCTTGGCCGCATTTCCAAATCTTTCCCTCGTTGCGATTTCAAATCCACCACGACTCTTAAGATTTAATCCCATAAATCCGATGGCCGTATTATCATCATAGGCTATGCCAATGGATTGACCTATTTTTTCCGAAGGCACGACATTATAGGGTCCCCAAATAACTTTTTCAATAAATTTCGCGCTTTTTATTTTAACAATTTCAAAGGTCAAATAGTCACTTTCACTACTAGTATTTAAACTAATTTCGGCTCCTACTCCATTGAATTTCAATTTCAAAGTTTCCCCTGTACGTTCCCAGCTTGTAATTGGATAATTTACACCGTCGCTTTGAACGGTTAATAGCGATTTACTATAACCTTCAATTAGTAGGTTTTTACCTGTTCCCTTCTCTAATAATTCCGTTAATTTCCCCTGATTGTCTAGGCTTAATCTGAAAAAATCATTTTCAAGAAATCCCTGATCCTGAGAATGGCCGTAGGAAGTTATACATATTGCAGCTAAAAATATCCAGAACAGTTTAGTCATAATTTAATATTGTACTACTAAAATTCTTATTTGTTTCTATTCTCAATGAAGTGTTTATTATTAAAGAACTATGGCTTTCTTTAAATGAGGTGAGAAGCCTATAAAGTTTGCGGCCTATCATTTTTTTAAATTATTCTTTAATTTTCAAATTCATTGTTTTTCAAATTCACCACTCACTTTCTCTTTTGCTATTGCCCGCAACAAATGTATTGGATTGTAAAAAGAGGCTGAAGAATTTCAGCCCCTTTTCAAACTAACTATAAACTACTAACTCTGACTTTAGTATTGTTGTTCGTTTACTGCAAGGGATCAAAATTACCGCCCGGCCACCCAGAAGTTTGCTCTAACTCTGGATTTTTATTAAGATCGTCTTGTGGAATATCATAAAAGTAATAATGATCTAAGTAGTTGATTGGATCTCCATCGTCGGTAACATTCCCAAAACGCTCAACACTTCTTAATTCTGTTGTAAAATATGTGTTATAAACCAAGGGATCGTTCAGATCGATCGAACCATCAAGAATTCCCTGTTCCAAAGCAATTCGATCGTCCAATATTTCAGCGGAAGGATTTAAGGCATCGAAAGCAGCGGTTCTCGTAATTCGATAGCCGGCCCTGTGTGTTCCGTTGATTGTGCTATACAGTCTGCGACGCCTCAAGTCAGAAGACCTTTTTCCTTCTCCTACAAATTCGAGTCTTCTCTCCAACAAAATCGCATCTCGCATTTGATCGGGCCCCATTCCTGGCTGAAGTCCATAAAGATTATCTCCGCCAGCGTCTATTCCTGCCCGTGCCCTTATAAGCACTAACAAATCGTAAGCCTCGGCAGTCTGCCCGATTTCATTGGCCGCTTCGGCCAAGTTCAATACTACTTCGGCAAATCTTATCTCGATCCAATCTGTTGGTGACGATAAACTTGCCGCACCACCTTCTATAGATCCGTCAACCGCTTTTCTGTTACTAAAACTTGTTGGGGTTATTCTACTATCCGCTTGTGCCTCAATAGCACTTTCATCAAACGTCCATTCCAAATCGCTTGTTCGGTTCGGCGCCGGATTATTTAATGGCCACACCGATCCATTCCATGCAATAGTGGCTTCGAATCTTGGATCTCTATTCAACCAAAACGTAGTCGGATCATAGGCGTATGTAGAAGCCGCATCGTCAATCGACCGGCCATCTTTCATCGGGAACGATTCAACAAGATTTAAAGTAGCTTTATCAAACGATTCACCATTGGTACCCACAATAAACGGTCGTACACCCGCATCCCTATTATGTGATAGGTCTAGGGTATATCTCTTGATCATAATCGCTTCGGGGTTGGCATCACTTTCATCGAACCACAAATCGGCAAAACTTGAATGCAATCCTTTCCCATTCGCTTCCAAAGTGGTCTTGGCCGCTTTATTGGCGTCATAAGCTGCTTGCCATCTTCCCTTATCTTGGGCCGGATCAAATTGCTCACTGGCATAGTGTAAAAGAACCCTTCCCTTATAGGCCAATACGGCTCCACTGGTAATTCTTCCGTAATCAGAACCGGCATTTTCGTAAACCTCAGGTAGTAGACTTGCCGCCTCGTCTAAATCTTTTAAAATCTGGGCGATACATTCTGAAGTTTTGTTTCTTGGTATCTGCAATACCTCAACATCGGATTTGTCCTTCACTTCCAGTACCAAAGGAACACCACCGTAGGTCGACACCAACCGAAAATAGAGATAGGCCCTAAAAAACAAGGCTTGACCCACCATCAAATTCTGGGCTTCCACATCTATTGTTCCGCTATCTATATTGGCCAATAACAAATTGATATCCTTGATTGTTCGATACAAGCTTCCGTATATATTTTGCGAGCCAGGTTGCGCTTCCCCGTACATCACACTATTTTGTCCGTTCGCATCATCAGTTAGTTGTGAAGCGTTAGTAGGCCAACCGGGCAGCGCATCGTCATAGATATTGTTCAAAAAGCCCTTGGCTAAATTTTCATCGTTCCATACTACATCTTCGCTAATAGCCTCCAAGGGTCTTTTATCCAAAGGATCTTGGCTACAACTCACAAACAGCAGGAAACATAGTATTACGAGTTGGTTTATATTTTTTGTTTTCATGATAGTTTCTTTTTAAAATGTGATATTGATTCCCAAACTGTAGCTCTTATTTACCGGAATGCCTCTTCCGCTCGTTTCGGGGTCAAAAGTCTTAATCTTGCTATAAATCATGAATAGATTTGTTGCATTGGCGAACAAACTGACTCTATCCGCACCAATCTTTTGTGTAAGACCTACTGGAATATCATAAGCAAAATTTAAATTCTTCAATCTTAAATAGTCTGCATCATCCAACCAAAATGTTGAATTTCTATCTCCGTTAGGCGAACCAAATCTAGGGAACGAACCATCTGTATTATCCGGTGTCCAAGCATCTAACCATTGGGTATGAGCTGCTTGACCAATACTGGCAAATTGAAACCTATTGTTTGCTGGCTGATACAACTGATGCCCGGCAAAACCTTGTGCAAAGGCCTGCAGGCTGAACCGTTTATATCGTAGATTTAAGCGGATACCATAATTAATCAATGGGTTACTTCGCTCCCCAATATATCCATTGTCGTTATCATCGATTATACCATCAGGAGTATTTCCCTCGGGATCATCTTGCGGATTGCCCCTTAAATCTTCAAAATACAAAGCCCCAATTTGCGGGTCTTGCCCAAAGATGGTATAACCGCTTGCCAATAACTGGTCTAGTTCATTTTGAGTACGAATTATGCCCGATGATTTTAACCCCCATACCCTACTGGTTCCTTGATTGTTCAACAGCTGATAAGGTCTTCTTGATTCTGGTTCATCTAGGGTTGCGTATTCATCTTTTGCATAGCCCACATTAAAACCGGCTTCATATGAAAAATCTGCCCCAATATTATCTTTAAACGTCGTAAGCACCTCAAAACCTGCAATATCAATGGCTCCATAGTTCACAGGGCCTAAACTTAACCCTGAGGATGAAGGAATAAAGGCCTGTCGACTGCCATACAAATCTGTTTTCTTGTTCTTGAAAAAGTCGAAAGAGGTAGATAATCGTTGATTTAAAAATTGAAAATCGAATCCTAGGTTATACGACGTCTGCTTTTCCCAAGTAATAAACAAATCAGGTTCTGCACCTATGGTGGTAGCGTTGGATAACGCATCATTCGTGCCAAATACCGGACCTGAACCACCCACGTTATAACTTTGAATGTATGGAAAAGAAGTGCTTCCATTACCGGTAACGTCATCGTTACCTGTATTTCCTATAGAGTACCTGATCTTTAAAAAATCGATAAAGCCTATGTTATCCTTAAAAAAACTATCCTCACTTATGATATAAGCCGCAGAAATAGAGGGAAACATGCCCCAACGTTCTTCTTTGGCAAATTGAACAGAGCCGTCGAATCTAATGGAAGAGTTCAAGAAAAATTTATTCTTGAAGTTATATCCTAAACTACTGATGACCGATTGTCTGCCCGATTCTGAGGCGCTACCGCCAGAAAATTGGTTTTCTACCGCTGGATCCGTTGCGAACAACTGTGGTACCAAAGGGGTCTGCAAGCCTCTTCTACGCGCAAAAAAGGATTTTTGGTCCCACTCCCATTGCTCATAGTTCACAAAAGCATTTATGGTGTGGTCTCCGAATACATCTTCATAGCCCAATCGAAGGTTGAACTGGTACGAATCTTGTTCCGCTGTAGATTCTTCCAAACTATCGGAATCTGCCCCATCATCACTACGAACCCTCGTTCCCACAACCTCATCGGTTAAAAGAAACCTGTTATTAGGGTCGACCGCAAATGTTTCGTCTTCCACAACTTTTCGAAGCAAGGTTCGATCATTTCGTACATTAAGCTTATTATAGGTCAAGCCGGCGGTCAGACCTTCTATAAAAGGAAATTTATAATTTACATCAATTATACCCCCTATATTTCTTGATGTACGATCGTTAGAGCCTGCACCCTCGTCAGCCAAGTGTACCGGGTTCCAGCCATTGAAATTGGCAACATATTCCCCATTGCTGACGCCTGGGCCCCATCGTCCTGTTCGATTGGCCGTTCTATAAAAATCACCAAAATCTTCATCAGTACCGTTCCATCTCCAATAAAACTCTTCCCGTAAATCGTTACTTGTGCTTAAGTTTAACGAAACATTCAAATCTTCCGTTACATCAACATCGACCTTTGCCCTGAGGTTTGTTTTTTTATAGGAAAGGTTACTAAAAGAACCTGTTTCCTTTATAAAAGATCCCGACAAAAAATATCGAATGTCGTCGGTTCCTCCCGATACGGTAACCGCATGTCTATTTAATATCGGTGTTTCCTCGGCTTGATCTAGAAAAGACCCAAAATTTTGACTGTTCAAATAATCCAATTCGGTTTGGGAGAATCGGTTGGGATCATCTTGGGCCACATTGTTAAAATCTTGTACCTGGCCTATTATCAATGCATGCTGGTAACCTGACGTCATGGGAGGAACATTGGTAGGTTCCGTAGTACCAAAGGTAGAGGTCAGGCTTATCTTAGCCTTTCCACTTTTACCTGATTTGGTCTTTACCAATATCACCCCATTTGCGGCCCGTGACCCATATACCGAAGCCGATGCGGCATCTTTTAATACCGATACACTTTCAACTTCACTCACATCAAGAGCATCAAAAAGCGTTTTATTGGCTATTATATTATCAATTACGTACAAGGGTTCGCTATTCCCTGCAAAATCACCCGAGGTAGCTCCCCTAACAATAATATCTGAGCTTCGACCTGGTTTACCACCCGATTGACTAATATTCACACCGGCAATTCGCCCTGCAACGGCAGATCCAAGAGATGTAGCCGGAATTTCATTTAAACCCTCGGTACTTACCGAGGCGACCGAACTGGTCAAATTTCTTTTAATGGTCGTGCCATACCCTACCACGACCACTTCATCAAGCGAATTGACATCTTCTTCCATTGAAACGTTTACGGTAGTTGTACTGCCTACCTCTATATCTACAGTTTTTAAACCGAGGTAAGAAAACCGTAGTACATCGCCTTGATCGGCAGTAATACTATAATTACCGTCAAAATCTGATTGGGTACCGGTCGCCGTTCCTACGACCAACACGTTTACTCCCGGCAGGGGCGCGCCGAATTCATCGGTAACAAGACCAGTTATTATCTGCTGTTCCATTGCACCTGCATTATTAGTCACCGGATTTGCCCTCGCCGATGACGCCAGTAAAACAAGCATCAAGGAAAGCACCCCCAGAAAAAAGAGACTGCGTTTTTTGTGCATTCTAAGGTTTTTCATTTTTAGTTTTTTTGATTATTAATTGGTTGGTTATTCCTTTCGAAGTCGCCTTCAGATTATCAAGAGTTTTATTCAATGTGAATCTTTAGTAAGCTTCTAAACGCGACAATTAAAATAACTTTACGATGTTAGCATATAATACACCGGCAATCGACCTATAAGGAATATTAGGACAAGGAAAAGGCTACAAAAAAAGTCCTAATGAGCATTAGGACTCTACTTACAAACATCATAAAACATTGATTTTTAAATTGTTAAATGAAAAGCAAAGGATGAATTGTTTTAAAACTAACCGCCTTAATCTTACGGCATTTTTTGATACTGGCTCGGAGTTTGTCCTGTGAAGTTCTTAAAAATTCTATTAAAGGCCGATTTTGAATTAAAGCCACAATCACCACCTATGGAAGAAATGGTCTGTTTTTTATAAGCGGGATCCTTCAGTCGACGTTTTACTTCCGCTACGCGAAACGTATTGATATAATCGTAGAAATTTTTACCGATGTATTCATTGAGCAACATGGATAAATGGTTTGCGCTTACGCCTAATTTTTCCGCCAATTGATTTAGACCCAATTCAGCATCAAGATATAACTCTTCGGCTTTCATCAATCTATCGAGCCTTGCCACCTCTTCCAAATTTTCTTTGTCCGTTTCAGGGTCAGCAGACCTTACCGATTTTCTTATTTTCTGATTAAGTTGACGCAATCGGGGACTTTTCTTGAATTTCACGACCAACAACGCCCCTAAGACGATTGTGGCAACAAGCAGTAATACCATTGCCCATTTCAATCTTTTCCCATTAAAAAAAATAGATTTAACGGTAATATCGAAATGGATCGGTTGTTCACTCCAAATTCCGTCATCGTTAGACGTTTTCAGATAAAAACGATATTCGCCACCCGGAATGTTCGAATAGCTGGCATGAGGGTTTTTTCCTGAAATTATGTTCCAGTCCGAATCCACGCCCTCAATTCTATAGGCATATTGGCTGCGATATGGGGAAGTATAGGACAGCGAAGCAAATTCCACATCGAACCGATTGTCATTGGCAGGCAATGTCAATTTTGAACCGGCGCGCAAAGGTTCTGACATTACCACACTACCGTCAAGTTTCTCACCTACCCTTATTTTTTTTCCATCTATCGACAAATTGGTAAAAACAGGTTCGGGAGCAATTGCATTATTTCCGAAGGCATCGGGATTGAAGAAATTTATTCCGGCGGTGCCCCCAAAGAATAGTGTACCGTCTTTGGTTTTCCATCTGGCATTCTTTCTGAATTTCCCCTTTAGAACGCCGTCATAAGTAGTGTAATTTGTAAAAATTTCTTTTTCAGGATTAAATTTCGATAGTCCTTTATTCGTAGCGATCCATAGATTTTTATCCCCATCTTCTAAAATTGCATTAACCTCATTGTCTGACAGCCCATCAAGTTCTGTATATCTTTTGAAATAGTATCCTTTATTATTTGTTTGTCTGCCATCTTCCATGAGCAGGTTAAGCCCCCCACCCGAGGTGCCGAACCAAATTCTACCTTCAGAATCTTCATGAATTATAAAGAGATCATTATTACTCAATGATTTGGGATCATTGGGAATATTTGCAAATCGTAAAAAGCTCTTGCCCTCGCCCTGTTCTTGAAGGAGGGCCAAGCCACCCTTGTTCATACCGACCCAAATTCTATCTTTGCTATCTTGAATCACCGTATAAATATCATTAAGGGCCAATGAACCGGTATTGAATTTTGAATAGCCAAGATTTTCAAATGAGTAGTCTTTCCCATCTTGCTCTTTCAACAATGATAATCCCCCGCTTGTACCAAACCATAACCTTCCCTGGCGATCTTCCATTATCGAACGAATAGAATTTGAGGCAATACTTTTACTGTCGCTTTCGTCAGTCTTGAATTGCAGGGCCACCTTCTTTTCACTTTGATACAAAAACAGCCCATTACCCATAGTAGCGATCCACATTCTGTTTTTTGAGTCACTATAAATACAGGAAACATAAGCGCCATTCAGCTCTTGAAAGACCTTATTATTTATCTCGAAGCGTCTAATATCGGGGTCGGTATATCCTTTTTTAAAGTTTACCAAATCAATCCCCTCACGTGTGCCCACCCAGAAAGTACCCTCGATGTCCTCATAAATCGTTTGCACAAAACTGCTGCGTAGGCTATTCTCATTATTTGGTAAATGGATTAGACTTTTGAAGTTATGCCTTGAAAAATCGTAGTAATCAAGCCCCTCTTGAGTGCCTACCCATACAATGTCTTCCTTATCAACATACACATCATAGACATCACTACTACTCAATGAAAAATGATTCTCAGGATCGGCAGAAAATTGGACAAAATCTTCGGCCGCCCTGTCATATTTTAATAAACCGCCACCGTAACTAGCGAAAAAAATAGATTTATCACTACTCTCGGCAATGGCATTTACCGATTTTGAAACATGCTCTTGAACAAACCTGTCCCGTTTTGATTCGTATCTAAAAATTCTATCACCCAGGCTCAACCATACTTCTCCATGTGAATTGGTATATATCTCATCGAGCCCATATCCGCTAAAATTTCCGATTTCGTATGTTTTGATCGTTAAAGATTTCACATAGTCGTACAATAATAAACCCTTGTCCGTTCCGATCCAATACGTATTACCAAACCCCTTTGCCATGCAAGCAATTGAATATCCCTTTAAAATAGGAGCACTTTCAAAAGTTTCCGTATCAATTATAAAATTGGAGTTATTTGTTGACAGCCACAGTTTATCGGCACCATCATGAAAAAGCTGCAACACCTCTTTAGGACCAATGGACTGCTGCAATTTATAAGAGGGAACAACTTCAAGTGTGTTGGTATTTATAACGCTTAGGCCAGTAACCGTACCTACCCACAACCTATTTTCAGAAGCCACCATGGAGAATATCTTATCTCCGACTATGGTGCTGCTATCATTAGGAACATGTTTGTATATCTTAAAACGATAACCATCGAACCTGTTAAGGCCATTTTGCGTACCAAACCATAAAAAACCCTTGCTATCTTTTACAATTTTCCGCACCTCGTTGTGGGAAAGACCATCAACGGTAGTAATATGATGAAAATCATACTCTTGTGACCATGAGAAAAAACAGGTCATCAAACAGAAAAATAAGGGGATAAGATCATCTCTTTTCATCTGTCCGAACTTTCAACCGAATATACAAATAGTCATGAAACTACCGAACAAGTTAGCCTTTAAACTCAAGGTTCGCACACTCATTTCAATATTTTACAGCTTCCCGACTACCTACTTTGATTGTGATTATTCGATTACCAGCCAGGTATAGGAATTTGCTGGTATATTCACAGAGACATTGATATTATAATCGCGATCTAAGGTATGTGAACTTGACTTCCCTCCCATTTCAATCACCTTTGCCGTATCGGTCAGGCCCGTATAGTACATGGGTAATTTTAGGTTTCGTTGCATGGGTCGGTCGGTCGGATTAAAAACCATCACAAACCCCTTTTCTTTAAGTTCTGGATTTACATGCATAAAACCATCCCAGTCTTTTCCTGAAGGTCTTTTTAAATGAATGATGTCACTGTTCAATATATCACGATATTTTTTGTACCAATCGATCACTTCGATTACCACTTCTTTGGTCTCTTCAGTATCGTAGAGTCTTGGTCCCCGATAGCACGATTGCACACCAGAACCATAATTCTGGATCATTTGATTCTTATAGTCGGTTAAATGCTCATGCAACGGCTCAATGGTTGCCGCGGCACCCCCGCCATGGTATTGTGTTAGTGGGGTAAAGGTCCAGCACATACTGGGCGTTCGGTCCCATAGCCCATCGAATATATTTTGACGCCCAAGCACCAGCTGGCGATCGCGCGGCAGGGACCAATTCACCTCACGATATCCAATACCGGTTTTATTGCTGCCTGAGTTGATATAAAAATCGGGAACGTTCATGTAAATTCCCTCGCTCCGCATCCACTTGTAAAGCTCTTGAATTTGAGCGTATTGCTTCCATTGTGAATCTTCGAGGTCATTGTGATGGGCATGTGTGGTCGATGCACATACATTTCCGGGGTATGAGCCATCATTTTCAAAAACGTTCATCCCTGTTTTTGTAAAGAATTTTTTAATTTTTCTGAAGTAGTCATAGCCCCATTCGCTCGCCAGGCATGGGGAAGAGCCAAATATCATTCCGCCCCGTTTACCAGTCTCGGGGTTGATTACATCTACCTCATCACTTATCCACCGGCTCGATAGCAATGAATAACCACCCAGCTCGATACCCTTGCTATGGGCATAATCAACTATTCTTTTATATTTTTTGTAATTGGCTTCAGATTCATCTTCCATATTTACACCACTACCAAAGCTTAGAATAATCATCTCATAACCCACCTCGGCACATTGGTCAACAGCTGTTTTTATTACTTTTTCATCGGAACTGACCAAATGTAGAAAAATTGGGTTTTCGGTAACCCAAGGAGATATAGTACGATACATTTTTCTGAGAAACAGCCCACGACGTTCCTGATCCCTACTGTCTATAGGGGTTTCCCAAACCCTAAAAGTAGTCAAAGATTTGCCCGGCTGTATCGCCGTATCTGGCCCGAGCGGAGGCTTCACCTCTAATAAACAAGGCAAATTCAACGGATAATTTGTCTGGGATGTATATCTCGGGTCTTTTTCCCAATAGGTCGTCTTGTCGGAATTTTTCTGTTGCATGCCGCCGAACGCATAATCGCTTTCGATATGGATGTTGGGTTTTATCCAATGATCTGGTGTTCCCACAAGGTTTTCACCTTCAACCATGGCAAGCTGTTCGAGTTTAAAAGCATTGAGCTGTACCAACAACTCACCTTTATTAATTACTTCTATCCATTTAGAGAGCGTGGGAATACCATCGTAAAGGACAAAATGTACTTTGACGATGATATCGTCCTTTTTTAAAGTAAAGACCAATTCCTTCCCTTTGGGCATTTCTTTGTTGGTGGCCCATCGTACGCGCTTCCATGCCATACGATCGGTCAGTTCCTTTACCTCAAAATTTTCTATCAAAAAAGAATTGTTCAAGGCAGACAATTGATCTACCCATTTCATTAGGGTATAGCCGTATTCGGGTTGTTTACTTAGTCCACCAATAGCGTAATTGGTTCCATCGATGGTGAGCACACCTTCATTGGAAACACTTCTCAAAAGACTCTCCCCAGTCATTTGGTTTGTATAATCGATGGTTGCCAAATTTGGAAGCAAGCGAAATGTTCTTGAAATTAATCCATTTGAGAGCACAATGTCTCTGCCCGTATGTGTTTTATACACGTTCGCTCTGACCTTGGAATTATCGATCAGCCAGTCGTAATCGGGTCGTTTTAATGGTAGTGCAATTTCGGGAAGTGTCCCTATTGCCTTTTTTAGGGCTGTACTGACCGCAGAAGACAGTTCTTGTTTTTCTCCCGTATATTCTTGTTCGGCAATTGCGGGAGCAATTTCCATGTATTCGATCTGAGGATCGATCCAGACCGCATGGTCGCCGCTTGCACCATCACCACCATCTTCGACCACAAGTTCCAGCACTCCACGTTTTACTTCTAAATCAATCTTTTTGGCCTCATCACCTTGATGCATCAGACCGCTGTTGAATACTTCCTTACCATTGTGCAAAACCTTAAAAACAACACTGCCCTTGTCAACCTTACCTTGTTTGCCCTCTACGCCTATAAATTGTTTAGAGGTGGGTGTGATATTATAGAAAATACGTTTACCATCAGTTAAAGGAATGGTGTTTACATTAGGTTCCGAATAATCGATTTGGGAATCGTTTACCCCGATTTTTGAGGTAAATCGATGGCCGTTGTTCATTTTTATCTTGATCCGTGACTCGGCATGTACACCAATGCCTTTGTTATATTTTTTGCCGGCGATCGATAATCCCTCACCTGTAATCGATTTGTTTTTAATAGGTGCACTATAGGTCTGATTAGCCAAGGAAATTTCTAAATCACCGACTTCGATCGAAGTCTGTGATAGTAGCGTAGAACTGATTGCTAAATTCAATAAAAGTAGAAGCGCGACCTTATTGTACATTGTACCATTCAATATATTCGGTATTTTCATATCGGGTATTTCCTTTTTAAAAAATTTTGTTCCAAACCGAAATACTTCGGTATCAATGAAAAAAACAAGGATAAAACATGCACTGCTATAAATCGACCTAATAAGGCATATTGGGACGTTTTTTACGTCCTGATAACCATTAGGTCGACCAATTCGACAATGGGTCACAAAAAACGGGGCCCTAAAACGCAATTATGCAACTACTTATGGCCCATCGGAGTTTTTTTCAATAAGCCCCAGAATAAAATCAAAGCGAATTTAATTTCGTTCGTTTTTGGCATGAGGCCCCAAATGTATTGAACAATATTCGAATAATGTGAAGGAAAATACTGCAAGAAGATCGCTTGTGCGTATTTGATACGCGTTATATGTGGTCATAAATGGTTTCTATACGCAATCAAGATTTTAAATGTGATGAACAACCCTAGACTCGGCAGCTAATCAAATCAAATAACACCCTTTATTTTATCCGTGCTCTAAATAATCCAATATTCGTTTACGGTCTATCGGATTGTAAATATGCTTTTCAACATCGAATCTCAAGGCCTCTTTTTCTTCCGCAAGAGCCGCACTATCTTCTTTTGACAAGTTTGGGGCCTTTGCTATAAAATGTAAGGTGGCCACTAGTTCGAAGAGCACGGCACTATCATTCTTAGCATAGTTACGAATCGGTTGTACAACGATCCGCATGATTTCATGGGCAGATATATTATTTCTTATTAAGAGAGTTTCACCGTCTCCCGCATACGTTGAGTTTACCTTGGAAAATTGTAACCTGACCCTGAGCAGTTCGGCTAAATTGTCTAGCGCATCGATTGCGGTGCCCGGATCGTTAATCCCAGGTGATAGGGCCTTAACGGCAATTTCCATCAATTTAATCATCCCACTTATGCCTTTATCACCTTCATGCCGCTTCGACGAGATATCTAAACAAAAAAGAAGGTCTTGTTGTTCCTCTTTATTAAGGATGTGCTTCGTTCGCAAAACAGGCATTCCCTTCCAGATATGCTGCCCGACATACGGAATAACTTCTATTTGATTGTTTTGCAATAACAATGAATTTGTCATTAGGGAAACATCAAAACCTTTATAATAACCATTCTTGGCAATGTAGATGGCGTGCCAATTTTCAGTATCAATATAATGCAAAGAAACTTCTTGGTTCGATTTATCCTTGAGTTCTGCCTCTAAATACTTCATACTAGACCTAAAGATGCGATTAGTTATATGATTGATTTGAATGGCTGTTGAAATACTATGAATAAAATAAACAAAGAATCCTATACAGATCAAAGCGAACAGCGCTGCCAACATCGTTGAAAGCCCCATCGATTCAGAATCTATTCCATAAGCACCCAAATAAATAAGCACGATAGTACAGTACAGCAGGGTACCTATGTAAATACCAAGAATAATCTGATGCTTTTTGTTGGAAATAAGATTTGGTAGCAGTCGCGGTGAGAAATTAGACGATGCTTGGTTGAGTACGACCATGACCATCGTAAAACTAAAGACCGTTAAAGAAAGAATACCACCGATAAATGTTGAAAGTATGGCTCTTGCAGTTTCGAAATCTTGAATAAAAAGATAGGATAGGTTTTTCTTAAGTGTAACGACCGTTTCGGTGTTCTCGAGTTCCAAGACGATCATCGCAAGAACAAAAAAACCTAAACTTATCAGCACGGGGTAAAAAGCAATGCTCTTCAGCACATCATAATAGACTTTTTTAAGCAATTTAAGCACCTCTTTCAATATCTTTCCTTTTAAAGTTCAACGACACGAGCTAAATAATCCTGGTTTTTAAAGGTCTTGGGCTGATGCCAAAAACCAATACATGGAATAGGAATACCTCCTTTGAATAAGTTACAAGGTAGGTGGTTTCCCAAAGAGTGCATTACACTATCAAGATGATTATTAGCCCAATAGATCGGGGTAAAACAGTGTACCAACGCAGAACTCTTTGAAAAGCGTCAATTTACAAATTGATTAAGTCAAGAATGACCGCCTCCCTTGCTTAAATTGCATTAGTGATTTAAATGAGTTGATTTGTAGAATTTTCCAATCGTTGATTGGAAAATGATTTAGTTTGGTTGTTAAGAATAGCCCTGGTAAACTGTTAACTCTGGGGCTATTTTTTGTATCTGTAGACACAAGCATATACATTATGCCGGTCGCTTACGAAATGATTCATTTCCTTTCTTTGTTTTAAGTATGGGATAGTGCCTTTTATAAGGAATTAAGACAACTACCTCACTCATTCAAAGTTTCTTTGCGATTACAGCAAGTAATCTTTCCTTATGAGCAAATCTAATTCTAGAACTCAAACGATATTAGACAATATAATATGGATGTATACAGTACACATCCGTTTTTACAAACCTAAGTACTGTTAATTTAAATTAATATAAATGACAACATATACAGAAAAAGTAGGAAACAAATTGAACGATTTATTGCAAAAAACGTATGATGCCGAAAAGGGTTATAAAAAAGCTGCTGATAATGTCAAAAACATTCCTTTAAAAAATTATTTCGAACGTAAAGCACAAGAGCGTTATGATTTCGGACATGCCTTAAAAAAGGAAATAAAGGAGTTCGGCACAGAAGTAGAAAAAGGTGATAGCTTCACTAGTAAAGCACACCGTTCGTGGATGGACGTTAAGGCCCTTTTTTCAACTGACAATGAAGAAGCCATGCTTAAGGAGGCTATAAATGGAGAAAAAGCGGCATTAGAAGAATATCAAGATGTTCTTAGCGAGACTGCTTTGCCTCCGACCACTGCCAACCTGCTCATATCTCAAAAAAACCATATAAACAGTGGCCTCAATACAATAAAGGGTATTGAAGATTTAAAATAACATGTGAAAAAGAAGATAGATTTACCAAGGGGTGCCCAAAAAGGCATCCCTTTTTTTTGCAGACTCAAATCATTTTGCCACACTTTAGAAACCTTCCATAATTGTCATTTAGCCAGTATACACCTGTCAAGAATCGTCTGAATCCCAAAGATTTAATGGTCAAGTTTTTATAGGGTATGCGTCAATTTTTAATTTGATATGGCAAAGGCAAATGCCACTATTTCGAGACCTTTACATTAATATTAGTAGTAGAGGCTACGACATTCTTGAATCCAAGAATGCTATTATGTTAAACCTAAAACTAAAAATTATGTTACGTTGGACTGTCACATTTGTTATTTTGGCCATTATTGCCGCAATATTCGGATTTGGAGGTATTGCAGCTGGTGCTGCCAGTATCGCTAAAATTTTATTTTTTATCTTCTTGATACTATTTGTGATTTCACTTATATCTGGAAGAAAAAAAGTCTAATAATTATTAAACCTAAATAAAAGAACACTATGAAGAAATTAGCATATATATTTTTATTCGCATTTGTAACTACCACTGCCCTATCGAGCTGTCGTGAAGACAAATCGGCAGGCGAAAAAATGGAAGATGGTATCGAAGAAGTCGGAGACGGCATTGAAGAAGGTGCCGAGGAAGTTCAAGATGAAGTTGAAGATGCCGTTGATGACAATTAGCATCTAAAAACTCATTAAAATATTTTAGAAAAGGTTAAGCTCCCCCGACTTGACCTTTTTTTTGTTCCCAATTACCATCTCAGACCATAGAATCTACTCCTTTTCATCTTTTTCGAACGTGTTCTGCACGCATGGACGATTATGCATTCTCAACAAATTAATATGCCGCACTAAACCAATTCGACAGTACATTCTCCGTTTTTATAATCGGTAGCTTCAACAAATGTAGAACATAGCAATGGTATCATAAAAACATTTGTCTTCACTTGTACGCTAACTTTTTCAAGAAACCTAAAATAGCAATACCGTTATGGTCATTTACTTGAATTATACTGTGGTCTTGCCCAATACTCCTAAATTTTGAGCTATAGTCCTGGCTATCCTTTTTTATAGGGCTTATCTATGCCGGCACTATCGTTCTCAATGAATTTTACATAATCTGAAGGGCTCTTTATCACTAGAAAAAAATCTCCCTTGATTACTATCGGAAACGCTAGTACCGAAGGTTTCTTTTCTAAAATCCGTAGCCAGTCGTGTTCATCTAAATCGACTTTTTCAGTCCCATATTCCTCGATAAAGTCGGCATGTTCTTGGTTTATTAGATCTCCAATAGAAATATCGAGATTCGATGCAATTTCAGCCCATTGGGTACCGGTCACTTTGGTTTTCGAAACATCGATGGCCAATATGCGCTCTTCGGAAGGGGTCACATAGGCATAGGTTTGTTTACCAATCGAATTCTCTGAACTATAAAAAAGCGTTATTTTATTTTTATTCTTAGCTATTACTCCCATAATGTTATTCTTAGTGGTTATACTATTCGTTTATACTAATTTAAAATCATTCCTTCTTTTTGGCTTTTCCCGTTATAGTCGATAACGTACCATCTTGAACGTTGATCCACAAGTAGTTAAAGAACGATTTTGTTGGATCTCGCTCAACTTCGATTACACCATATCGAAAGCCATCAGCGGCCGTTTTTGAACCATCATTAATAAATATTTTGCCGATGGTGGTTAGGAATTTATTAATTCCCAATCTGTCTTTTTTTAACACAGCGAATTCAAAATCTTCATATTTCATTTTCATATCGCCCCTTGCTGTTATGGCATCACCACTTACCGTAAAGTAAAGTTCGTTCACAACACCCTTGGCCCTGGCCCTAAGGTTTGAAGTAAGAAAGTCGTTCAAGCTTGCCGCCCTAAAATCAGTGACGATGCCCGAGGCAACAAAACGATCATTCTTACTTGGATCATCGAACGACCAATTTAACTTAAGCCGTGTCTCATTCATCAATTTGGCCGCTGCTTCTACAGAAACATTTGTGCCAGTGTTTGAAATATTTTTTATCACAGCATCAAGATTTCCAAAAATAAGCGGGGCCGGCTTCGTTTCCTTTGTTACGCGCTCACTATACGAAACACGCCCATTGTCAATTTTTATTTCGGGAACACTCAAATTAATAGGTAATTCACGAAGCATTTGGCTATACAGTTTTTTCCTTTTCATGTCGTCGGGTATCAACTTATCTCGATAAATTTCAAGATTCGGCGCTTTTATAACGCCTTTGCCTACATTTAAGAAAAAAGTATTCCTCTCAAAACCAAAATCGATATCCTCGGTTTCCATCCGAGGGATTTTCAGGTCGATATGATCTCGTTCTACACGTAACTTTCTTGAGAGCTCCGCTTTACTAAATTTCGTCACCAAGCTTAAATTCTGTAAGCTGGCTTTCTCTGGTTTTAATTGCACGTTCGAAGCCCTGAAAATCTCATAGGGACCCAAGTCGACAAAAACATCATCGGTCGTCAATTCATATCGATCATACTGTAACGGTATTTTTTTTTTGATCAATTCAGGACCGGTTCTTCCTCCAATCATTAAAAAATTAATCCCCTTCATCTCAACTTTGACGCTATCTTTAGTGTCTTTTAAAACCATAAGATTACCATCTTCAACCATTATCTTTTCTACTTCAATGGATTTTAAAAGTTGCACTACCCCTTTTGAAACCGTATCTTTTTGTGGCAGAACATGAGCCAAAAAATAGCTCACATCGGGTTTCTCTACTTTTAAGGCATCAACGTGTATGGTATTTTTTACAAAAAAATCCCAATAGTCAAAATCAACAATGGTCAATTGGTCGATCTGTACTTTAGTTTGCAAAAGTGAAGAATCGCGATCGTGAAAATTCAAGTTGATTTTCTCAAATTCAATGCTTCCCTTAAAAACGTTTACTCGAGCATTTTTATAAGTTAATTCAATATGTGGGGGTATTTTCCTTTTTAAAAAATCAGCAATTTGAGTTTCGGCAACCGCTTGACATACCACAAATACCAACAAAAAAATAGCGCCGAAGGCAACTAACAATGTTATGGCTATATTTCGCTTTCTGTTTTTCGTCATAAAATTTTGTTGGTATAGTTCCCCCTTCTGCCCACCATCAACAAGATGCGACATACTAGAAAGATTTTAGAACGTTTTCAACAATTTGTTTAACTGTAAAGACCAAATTGATTTCATACGCTATTGCTTTTTACTATATTCCGTCGAAACCCAAATCGGCATAGAATTTAAATCTGGCATCAGATTTTGTGTTTCAAAAAAGTACCAAAAATGAAACTTTCTTTGATTCTCTTTTTTACTATGTCCATAATTTCCTTGAACGCCCAGCATAAAGCACCCCTATCGATTAAAAAAGAGGCGGGCATCGCGCTAGACTTCTATCCAGAATTAAAACATACACCCATAACTTTTAAATTCAAAGATCAAATAAAAAAATCTACCATGCGCGCCCAGCCTAATTTCTGGAGTCTGTTCAAATCACGGAAAAAAAGGGCTTATGTTATTCTGATAAGTAAAAAATTTAAAATTTCAGGGAAAGAATTTTTGACCGAAAATGTGCCAAAAAATATATTAATAGGATGGTTGGGCCATGAATTAGGGCATGTAATGGACTATAAAAATCGAAGCAGTTTAAACTTGATTTGGTTTGGAATGAAATACACATTTTCAGGAAGCTATATCAAAGAAGCTGAAAGAGCCGCCGATTCTTTTGCCGTTGCATATGGCATGGGACAATATATTTTAGATACGAAAAACTTCATCCTGAACCATGCCGATATAGATTCTAAATATAAGAAAAGAATAAAAAAATACTATTTATCGCCCGAAGAGATTATGGCCTTGGTCAAACAGCGGGAAACTGAATTGGAAGCAGCAGAAAGCGAACAATGATCACCACCATTTTAATACTGGACCAATCAAGATGTTTTTAATTGCTCTGGGATACAAAATCTTCCCATTCTTGAAATTTTTCTTCTCCCATTACCCGTTCCATTTTTACCTGTCCGCCTTTCTTTTTGTTCTTTCCGTTCCAATCATAAAAAACGGTAGGGGCAACCGCTACAACCTTAACCCCCTTTAAGGCCTTAGATCGAGCAACCCGGTAATTCTTATTGGCTTCCTTTAAAAAATCATCAAGCGCATTGGCAAGTTTCGAATTGTCAGCTTTATTTTCAGTACCCAAATACCAGCAGTGATAGAATTCACCGTCAATTCGCCTGGCGCATAAGGTATATTCGGGAATCTTACTACCGAACCGGTCTTCCAAATGTTTCACGGCATCGTTTAATTTATTCACTGACAACTGGGAACCGACCGTATTTAGAAAGAATTTAGTGCGTCCTGTAATTTTTATTTCGGCTCGTTCAAGATCCGTGAATTCGATAGTATCACCTATAATATATCGCCAAGCCCCTGAAACCGTGCTTATGAGCAATACATAATCTTGGTCCAATTCAACTTGTGACAGGGTCAAAGCAGGAGCATCATCGGTCAAGGAGCCGTCTTTATTAATATATGCCGGTTTAAATGGTACAAATTCGAAGTAAATGCCCCCATCGGTGACCAACTGCATGGCATCGGTTTCAGGGCGAGCTTGAAAGGCTATGAATCCTTCGGAAGCCAAATAGGTGTCGATTACAGTAATCGGTTTTCCCAATAAGGCATTAAAACTTTTTTCATAAGGTCCGAAAGCTACACCACCAGAAGTATAGACTTGAAAATTGGGCCAAATGTCATGAATGTTATCTAGATTGTGATATGTAATTACTTCCTGTAGCATTAACTCCATCCAAGAGGGTATACCACTTAAAGCGCCAATATCCCAATTCGGTGCTTCCTCCGCTATTTTTCGTACACGTTCGTCCCAATCATCAATTTCAGCAATTTCTTCCCCAGGTTTATAATAGCCCCTGAACCAAGTAGGTATATTGCTAGCACTTATACCACTGATCTCACCTTCTTCATGACCATCGACTTCATCAAGATCGGTGGAACTACCCAACATCAGAATTCCTTTTTCAAAAAAATCGGCGGGAAGATCAAAATTGCTCAAAGCATAAACCTGTTCCACTCCTGCTTGGCGAATCGCCTTGACCATCGCCTCGGTTACGGGTATTCTTTTACTGGTCTTTCCTGTAGTTCCCGAACTTAACGCAAAATAGTCAGGTGTGCCCGGCCAAGTCACATCGGTTTGCCCTTCATGCAAACGCTGCCACCATGTTTCACTTATTTTGTCGTAATCGAAATAGGGAATGGTTCGGGCAAATGGCTCGGATGGATCCTCTGTAGCCAATAAGGTTTCAAAGTTGTAATGTTTCCCAAAAGCAGTATCTTTTGCGGTTTCTAAAAGGTGTTGCAAAACTTCCTTTTGTTCTTCAATAGGATTTCTTTCCCCTGAAAGCTTATCCCTCACTTCAATAAATCCCTTAATTAAATTACCAATGATCGGCATACCTCGTTTTTTGGTAAAAATAATATTCTCAAATTGTAGAACTGGACTTCAAAAAAAAGGAAATTAATCCGAACCGATAAATCAACCCTGTTCTGGAAAGCATGGCAAGCACAACCGACCGAGTTTTATCGGTTAAGTGGAGGAAGAAAAAATATAGGTTATTTCAAGGCGGGGGCATCGCCTATTGAGCAGGCAATCTCAAATCTATTCCTGTTCCGTCAAAGTATCTTGGAACAAATCAATGGGATAGGGCACCTGTTCCCCGGTTTCTTTAAACGCCGGCATTTGTGCTTCTACATCAACCAAATAATCGGTAAGTACACCCGCCAACTCCTTAGCCTTTTCCGGCTGATCTTCCACAAGGTTTACGGTCTCTCCGATGTCTTCCCGAAGGTTAAAAAGTTCCATTCGGCCATCGGCATGATAATAAATCAATTTCCAATCGCCTAAGCGCACGGTGCTGCTAGCACCAATTCCAGGTCCTGAAGGCCCCCACTCGTTAGGGTAGTGCCAGAACAAAGGTCTTTCTTCGTTTCGCAGCTCACCTCTCAGCAAGTGCATAAAGCTTTTACCATCTATTTCTTGAACGGTATCTACACTATCAATTTCGGCCATTTCGAGAATTGTGGGATAAAAGTCTTCTATGATCAACTGCGCATCGGTCATCGAATTCACAGGAACTTTCCCTGGCCATTTGACCAACATAGGCTCGCGTATTCCCCCTTCATGGGCAGAACCTTTACCACTTGACAAAGGCTTGTTATGGGTATTGGGTTCATCTCCTCTGCCATGCACGCTCAATCCACCATTATCTGACATAAAAAGGATTATGGTGTTCTCGGCAATTTTCTTTTCCTCCAGATAATCCATGATATCTCCCAAACTCTTGTCCATTCCCTCGACCATAGCGGCATATTTCGCTTCGGTAGAATCTACGCCTTGTTCAAAATATTTCTGTACAAAGCGATCATCTCCCATAATGGGTGTATGTACTGCATAATGTGCCATATATAGAAAAAAGGGCTGCTGGGCAGTTACGGCCGAATCCACGACCTTAAGCGCTTCGCGTGTAATAGCCTCGGTCAAAAAGATATCCTCACCATGGTATTTTTCAAGTCCGGGCACAGCCCAATCTTCTTTTCCTTCTTTTCCGTTCCCAAAATTTTCAGTTCCCAAATAGCTTTCGGGTGCACCGGCAGCATGGCCTGCAATATTCACGTTAAACCCTAATTTCAAAGGATCCGCTCCCGGAGTGCCTATGGCCCCTAAATGCGCTTTTCCCGAATGAATGGTAAAATAGCCCTCGTCTTGAAGTATTTGGGGTAAAGGTGTAGCATGTACCGCCTTTTCGTCACCGCTTACCGGACTCATTCCGTTTACGTTCCATTCTGGAAAAAGCAAGGTTTTATGATTGGTCTCCATGGGCTGTAACGCATCTTTTTTGAGCGTCCAATTGGTTACCCGATGCCTTGCGGCATTCATCCCGGTCATCAAACTTATTCGCGTAGGCGAACAGACCGGGGTGGCATAGGCTTGGGTAAATTTCATACCCTCTCTGGCCATGCGCTCCATGTTGGGGGTATGGTAACGATCATTGAAAGGGGTTCTTTCATGCCAAAAAGGAACCGAAGTATCTTGCCAGCCCATATCATCTACCAAGAATAAGACGATATTGGGGGGCGCTTCGACTATTTCATCCGATTCACAGGCCGTGAAAAGAATCATACCGATTAGCGCTACCATAAAAAGATATTTGTTCATTCCGCTATTCTTGGTTCCTGTTTTAGCATTCGAAGCATCTAAACGTTTGTTCTATCTAATTACTTTCAATTACGGCACCATCTTCTCTGTAAAGATCGACTTTACCATCCAAAAGTACGGCAAGAACGGTCATATTTTTATCCAAAACATGTTCGGGCACATCAATATAGGCAATACCGGGGTAATGGCTCCAATATACTTTGCCCACCACTTTATGTTCCAATTTAGAGCCCTGACCTACCACCCAAATGCGATTGATTCTATTTTTCAAACCTCGGATTACGACCTCTCCACCAGGATTCCCTTTTACGAAAACATATAGAATCGTCTTATCTTTCGACAAGGTCGTAGGCCCGTAAAAATGCTCTTTGGGAATGCCCGCCTCCGTACCATAAATGGCTTCTTTATGTTTATTCGTCCATCGTCCCATTCCTTTTAAAATAGCTACTTGTTCTTCAGGAATGGTGCCATCGGCTTTGGGGCCAATGTCCAATAAAAGGTTTCCCCCATTGCCTATGACATCCGCAAAAATACCAATAACCTGATCTGTGGTCTTATAGGCATGATCATTCTTTTGAAAACCCCAAGAGTCGTTCATGGTCATACACAATTCCCAATACGGATCTTTTGGGCGGGTAATGGGCATACCTTGCTCGGGTGTCGCATAATCTCCTTCATTCCTCAATCTAGAATTGAGAATGGTATTCGGGTTGCGATCTAGTAGCATTTGTCGTACCTCGGGTGCTTGCCATTCTTCGGAACTATGTTCCCAATCACCATCGAACCAATAAAGATCAGGATTATAATTATCCGACAGTTCTTTGAGTTGCCCTTGGTAATAATCTAAATACTTCTGCCAGCGTTTCGGAGCTTCAGAAATGGTATAACGAACGGAATCACGTGTAAAGTGGGTATAGTCGTTGTACGACCAGTCAGGCAGGGAAAAGTAAATTCCAACTTTGAGCCCATTTTCGCGTAGGGCCGCTACGAACGGACTGAGCACATCTTTTTTTGCCGCAGCACCTTTAACAGCATTTAAATCACCATATTTAGTGTTCCAAAGGGCAAAACCATCGTGATGTTTTGAGGTAATTACCGAATACTTTGCCCCACTATTTTTTATCAATTCGGCCCAAGCTGAGGGGTCATATTTTTTCGCCGTGAAACCCTTTGTCTGATCTAGGTAGTCTTTATGGGAAATATAACCGTTGTAAAACGACCAAGACTCATCAATACCATCAACCGAATACAAACCCCAATGGATAAAAACACCCAGTTTGGCATCTTTAAACCATTGCATTTTTTGATTTTCTTTCGGGGATTCATCCCCATTCTGTGCATTGATGTTTAAAAACACAACTAAACAAAGAGGAAGAAGTAGTTTTTTCATAAATTAATTTGGCACTAAATACTACTGAATAAATACTTTTTAATTCGTTTCCAACGCCCAATCATCGGTTCGAAATGCAGAAGCAGGAAGGCCTTCTTTATTAAATAAATTAGGCAGGGCAGTATTTGAAAATGCAAATCGTACAGCCACCGGTTCTTTGACTTCTGAAGCGGAAACCACTACAGTGCTACCCGTAATTTTTGCTTTTGCAGGATAGAACTTCTTATCGTCTCCTGCCACATAAAATTCGGTGAGTTCCTTTCCTTTAGACATCAGCCCCGCTTTCGCATGATCAAAATTAAGTATTACTTTTCTTTTTTTGACCTCCATCGATTTATAAATCGGTCCTGAATACTGCAAGTCACTCTTACCGTAGGTTTTAGCAAGAGCCCAAAGTGCCAAACGCAGGCCCACATCTTGCTTATTGATAGGGTGGATGTTCTCTAAATTGCCAATATCATTGGTTACGGCCATACCTGTATTGGGCACTTCAAGCATGGTTTGCAATTGGGCATCACGTACAACGGCGGCATCCCAACTATTTTTGGGATCATATTTATACGGGGCTATTTGAACAAAATAAAAGGGAAGCTCTTTTTTCCAATCTTCACGCCATGATGTTATCAGTAGCGGAAAAGATTTATAATATGAAAAAGGATTGGCCCGGTTCGATTCCCCTTGGTACCAGATGCATCCGGCTATCGCGAAATTAATCAGTGGATGGATCATGGCATTATAAGCTAAACCGGGTTCATTAGGCCACCACGGTGTCGGTTTCACTTTTTTGGCCGCTTCCTTTAAAGCTTCATCCTCGTGAATCAGTTCCTCCTTTACCCAAACCTCGACCGGCGTACCACCCCAGCTCGAATGAATCAAACCTACAGGGAGTTTTAAATCTTGATGGAGTTTCCTTCCAAAAAAATAGGCCACAGAACTAAAATGCTGCATGGTTTCGGGCGAACATTCTACCCAACTTCCCGGAGTATCATCTTGCGGATGCGAGGACACATGCCTATCGACATGAAAGAATCGGATGTTCGGGTACTTGGCATTTTCAATCTCTTCGTCTGCATTTTCGAGTCCCGCATTTGGGCTCCATTGCATATTCGATTGACCCGAGCCTAGCCATACTTCCCCTATCAAAACATTATTGATTACAATTTTTTCATGCCCGGCAACGGTAACGGTATAGGGGCCACCAGCTTCTGGCGTAGCCAATTTCAACGACCATTTACCCTGACGCGCCTTAACCTCAATGGGTGTATTGTTCCATGAACCGGTAACGGTTATCGTTTCATCGGAAGCGGTAGTCCAGCCCCAGATAGTGACATCCGTTTTTTGCTGAAGTACCATGTTATCGGATAAAACGGAAGGCATCCATAGTTTGGCAAAACATATGTTCGCCATTAGAATAAACAGGACAATCAGTGTTCTTTTCATGAGTTACTTTTATTTAATCTTTTCCTAGTTGTTCTTTAATATAAGCTGCCCAGATGTCGTATCCCTTAGCTTTTAGATGAATACCGTCTTCGGAGTAATATTGTGGATTTAAAAAACCTTTTTCCATTACGAATTGGGGCAATACATTATGGTACGATACATTTCGTTTTTCGCCGAGCGGTCTTATTCGTTCATGTATCTCATTATACTTTATGCGTTCTTCGGAAGCTGGGTCAATGCCCGTTGGCAGAGGTCCGAAAAGTAAGATTTCTGTATCTGTAGCGAATTTCTTTGTAATTACATCGACAATCTGCGTGATACCATCCGAGATTTCAGCTGCGCTGTCACCGTCAGAAAAATTATTCACACCAATAGTCAATACCACAGTATGTGGGGTTGTCGATTCGTACTTTCCATTTACAATTCGGTATAATACCTGTTGGGTTCTGTCACCAGAAATTCCCGCATTGATCCATTTCAGGCCTTTAAAGAATTTTTCATTTGCGTTTTTACCAGGGCTCACGGTGATATTTGGCCTATTGCCGAAACCTTGGGTAATCGAATTTCCGATCAAGAGTACATCTATATTTTCTGAGGAAAGACAAATCGAATCAATGTCGTTGGCTTGTGTCCACCAATCTGTTTCTTTGGGCCAGCCTGCTCCGGAGCGGTATTCGGCAGAAGGTGCGGGAATCGTTGCGAAATTCAACTTCTGATTTGTGGCGTTCAGCATAAAATGAACTATAGGTGTTGGGTTTTTTAAACTATGCGGATGGTGGTCATTATCGGGCTTGGCTATAACTTTTATGTTTCCGCCATCTTGTTGGACTGCTTTCGCGAATGGTGTTGTATTTTCAGCTATGGGAACCACCTTATCCGTTTCGCCGACCACATGTAACATCGGAAAGCCTGCCTGAGCTATTTCTTTGGTTTTATGAATCGGATTCCCCTTAAAATTATCAATTTCTGCTTCACTTTGAATTTTATACACCGCTTTAAAGCGCTCCCAATCGGGTGCACTCCCCTTTCCGTTCTTTAAACCTCCAGGCCAACTTGTGCCGTCAAGAACAGGGGCATCGGCATAAATACAAGCCACTTTTTCAGGATTTTCTACGGCCCAATTGTAAATAATAAGTCCGCCACGGCTCATACCTTCCAAAGCGACTTTTTTTGACAGCCCAGCTGCTGTCATCAGTGTGTAGAAGTCATTCCAACGCTGTACCGCTTCACTGCCTCCATATAAATTGGAAACATCGCAATATGCAATATGAAAACCCCTTTCGAGCAAGGCGACATCGGTTTGGGGTTCGTGCCCCCAAAACCGTGCCCGTAAAACCCAGGGATGATTGGGAGCGGCTTTTTTGGGTATAGCAACTTTACATTTAATTTGATTCAGCTCAAAATTGAACAATTCAAACCCTTGAAAATTCTCGCTTTCATACGGACTAACCCCCGCATTCGAAAAAAAGTCGTAGGCATCGTCGCCTTTTTGGGCAACCATTTCATACAACCTTTTTGCTATAATCGTGGCTCCCAAGGAAGATGGATGTACCCTATCTGGAAGTAGCCCGGGGCGATCAATAAACAACTGGTACAGATCGACAACCTCACTTTGGGTATTGTAGGCTACATTCTGAGTTTTGGGAAGGATCTTGTTCTTAATAACCGGACCCCATATTTTGGTAGAATCTTGCGTCGTAGGGTCGGTATTAAAAGACGGGACTGGCAACAACAAAACGATTCGTGCCGCAAGGTTTCGGCTTTTAAAGCTCATGATCAAATCGACATAGTCTTCTTCGAACCGATCTAGGTGAACGCGATTTTGGATTTTACTGTCGTTGGTTCCCAACTTGATAAAAACGATATCGGGATCAAAATCAAGTGCCTCTTTATAGGCATCGGTATTCCAATACGGTCGGTCTCCTTCTTTTAACAGCGTTGTTCCGCTTACTCCAAAGTTCCCTACTTCATACCCATCACCCAACATCGCTTGCAGTTGGGCCGGAAAGGCATTTTTTTCGCGATTGGCGACACCAGCACCATACGTAATACTATTACCGATACAGGCAATTTTTATTGGTTCTTGTTGTTCGGGATGTGCTTTTCCGCTCTGGGAAAAAAGAATAAGGAGAATCGGTAGCAACAAACCCTTAAAATACTTCATAAAAACGCCTATTTTGTCATGAATTTCCAAACCACTTTCTTGTTGTATCCGTAGGGTTTTCCTTTTTCCGGTTTTGAAACGGTTCCATTCAGATTCCCTTTTTTATCCTTTTCTATAACAATGTCTACTTTAGAATATGCTCCCCTTTCGAAATCAAAACTTATTCCGTCATCATCATAAAGCACAAAAGAGCTTTCCGCATCCCCATAATGCCTAACTATCAAATTTACTTTTTCGTCGGGTTCAGGGGCTTGTCTTTGAATAGGCCGCATGGGGATAATTCCTCCGTTTCTCACAAACAACGGAATTTTCTCAAGCCCAGGATTCACTGTTATAATTTCATTTTCTCCCACATAGGTTCCATCATAAAAATCATACCATTTTCCAGCAGGCAATATTACCTTTCGCTCGTTTTCACCGGCAAACATGGGCGCAACCAATATATTGTCACCCATCATATACTGGTCTTTAATCTCGCTTTTTACTGCCATTTTATAGGGGTTATCGGTAGAATCCAATGCCCCTTCGGTTACTGTAGCATCAAAAGAAAATCCATCGACCAAGTTCATGGCCCGAAACGGTGGCAAACCTTCAAAATGATATTGCGAAAAAGTACTATAGATATAGGGCAACAATTGCATACGCAGGTTAGCTACATCGCGCACAGCTGATTCTACCTCGGGAAATGTCCAAGGTTTTGTACCATCTGCCCATGCGTTCAGCATCGCCATTGGCGAGAAGCATACCGATTGCATGCGCCTCAACCACTCTTCGGCCGTTTTTGACGCCCGCACCTCGGGTGTCCATAAAACCCCGACAAAGCTGCTATTGATCAATGCCGTGATAAAATCTTTATGACTGTAATAATCGTTATAGATAACATAGGGCATACTACTCGCCCCAGCGTTTGAGGCACGCACCAAACCATAGGTTCTTTGGTTTTTCTCCCTGAACCACTTTGCGGTCATATCTTGAATCAAAAGTCCATAAACCTGTCGCATTTGCTCACCACTGTACCCCGAAGGAAACTTGGCAACATCGGGCCAGACCCAAAAATCATAACCGTCTACCTCATCAATTTTATAACCACTTACACCGATATTCAAATGGTTCTCAACGAAATGCGTTTTGAGAATTTTTCGAGCCTCGGGAAGCATAAGATCGGGTACAATACCGTTCCATACGGTGTGCGTCCCTGACAATGGTTTTATCTTGGGATATAATGAACCAACAGGTGAAACATAGGGATTCAACCAAAGATTGGTGCGTATACCCATGGCCATCAAATCACTATTGAATTTTTCAGGTTGAGGAAAACGGGTCACATCCCATTCAAAAGTACAGGGATAGGCCATGCTGTGCCACCCTGGTTCAACACCAATAAAGTCTAAAGGAAAATCATGTGCTTCAAATTCTTCGGCTTCCTTTATGATATCGTCTTGACTGTACAATGTGGGCACTCTTTGCGTAAATCCTAACCCCCATTTCGGAGGGATATACCCACCTCCATTATATAAATTATACCGTTGCACCGCCTCTATAGGAGCGTTTCCACCATATACATAAATATCGGCTCCTGTGGTCGGAACCAAGATTTCCACGGCGTCGGAATAGGGTCTCGAATTCCAATTTTTATCGGTATTCCGATCTCTTAGTATTGGTTTATCCTTGGCATCGACCCGTACCCCTGAACCCGCATAAACTGTAATGTATCGCGCAGCATCTATCAACACGCCATATCCCTTTGAAGAAACATAAAATGGCACCGGAGCGTGAGTTCGACCATCGTCTTTACCTCCATAATGATCAACGTGCAACTGCATGATGCGTCCCCTTTGATGTACCGTTTTAAAGTTCAGACCGAGTCCGAACAACTGTTCTTCCCGAGATAACGGAAAGCGTAAATAGGTTTTTCCATCAATGACTTCGGCCTTTATTTCAGATTTTAAAAGCGGAAAATCAGCTTTTGGCAATCGCTGCAACGCTTCCATTTTAGGATTGATATCCGCTGCTTTTAACAAACTAATGTCTTCGGGTTCCCCTACACTTGCTTTCCAAACTCCGTTCGCTATTTCATTCCAACTTAAATCTTGGGAATTAACTTCACCAAATGAAGAGAAAACAAAGACAAAAACCACAGTAAAACGGCCGATAAAATTCATTGCGAAGATTTAAAAGTGTTATTTATTTTGTTTCAAAAACGGTCAATTGCTTCCAAGGTTTATTGTCGAAATTGGGATCGTTCAATTGTTTCGCTCCCGGTGTACTTCGCCCGTTTTCGACGTATTCTTTCAACTCTTGCTTTAGCGCATTCACTGTTTCGGTATTTTGGTCGGCTATATTGTTTTCCTCGGCCGGGTCTTTCGAAAGATCATAGAGTTGGTAGGGAGGTAGCTCTTGAATACTTTTTGCATTGGGTTTCGGATCGCTCCATCCTCCGGACCCAGGGCATAAAACAAGCTTATAATTTCCTTTTCGAATAGCGAAACTACCATTGATCGAACTATGTACCGTGGCTTCCCGTTGAAATTCGGTAGATTCGGGGTCGGCAAACAACGGAAGCATCGAAAAACTATCTTCACCCTCATTGTCCTTAAGCGAAGTTCCAACAATATCGGCACAAGTAGCCATTAAATCAGTGGTACAAATTGTTTTTTCGGATACGGATCCCGCTTTGATGTGTACTGGCCATTTTACGATAAAAGGAACCCGATGGCCTCCCTCGAAAATGTCGGCCTTATGACCTCTATAAACCGCACTGGGGTCATGCCCCTTTTCGCCCAACACTTTAAAATCGGCTTGTGGTGAGCAACCATTATCGCTCGTAAATATGACTATGGTATTATCCGCCACGCCCGCTTTTTCTAAAGTTTCTGTCAATTGCCCCATAAAGGCATCGATTTGCATGACAAAATCTGCATAAGGGTTTAATCCGCTTTTACCGAACCATTCTTCAGTTGGTAAAATCGGGGTATGGGGAGAAGGCAATGCCAAATAAAGAAAAAATGGATTTTCGTTTTTTGCCTGTTTGTTGATATATGCAAATGATTTACGGAAGAAATTCGGGGTAACGTCATCATGTTTAAAATCAGCGCCTGTCGGGCCCTCGCGCCACCACGTATACTTTCCTTTATCTACGGTAACCGTATCGGGTATCGAAGTTGGCATACCGTTCTCGACATAAACATATGGGGCCATATCTAATGAACCCGAATGACCGTAGGCATAATCAAAGCCCAAATCTGTAGGGCTATTCTTCACTGGCTTAGCGAAATCAATGTTACTGTAATCGTTAGGACTCCATCCTTCGCCCCCAACGCTATCACCTTCTTTCAAGGCCCAATCCCACCCCAAATGCCATTTCCCGATAAACCCGGTGTGATACCCCTTTGGTTTAAGCAACGAAGCTACCGTTGTTCGAGAATTAGGAATCAATGCCTTTGACACCCCCGTAAGCACTCCGTTCTTTAACGGACTACGCCAGTTATAGCGACCGGTCATAATACCATATCTTGTGGGCGTACATACTGCGGAAGAGGTATGAGCATCAGTAAACTTCATTCCATCGGCAGCTAGCTGATCGATAAATGGCGTTTTGATTTTTCCTTCAGGATTAAAAGCACGAATATCACCATAGCCTAAATCATCGGCCAGCACATAAATAATATTGGGCAATTTTTCCTCCGCTACGGTTTCCTTTTTCTCATTCGAACAATCTCCCACAATCAAAAGCATACAATAAATAGACAATAAAAAAAGACTGTTTTTCCCCATTCCCTTTAGGTTATACCCTTTCCCTTTTTCATCTTTCTTCATACTATTTTGTTTTTATGGTGATACTATGTGCTTTTTGGTTTCTGAATACCTGTACATTTATTTTGCCTCTCCAATTATGGCTTTGGAAAGATTTCATTAAGTTTCCTACCGTATCCACGGCATCGCCTTCACTTTCGATAATAACATCACCGACTTGTATTCCAGATTTTTTAAGAATGCCATTTTCATCAAGTGAGACAATAACAACCCCAGCTGTTTTGGACAAGCCGGAAGCCGAACGTTCTGCCATTGTGGTAATATTTTTAATTTTTGCACCCAACCAATCATGAACGGCATTTTCGTCCATAGCGTTTCCAAAGAATAGCGAGGGAATGGCCGGTGTTTTTGCCAGATTTTTCAGTTTCGGTTCCTTGACGCCAAATACATCCATCGGAAAATTCTTAAAGCCGATTTCAAGTGCAGATGAACCCTCTTTCACCGTATAGTCACCCGCAGATGCATTCAAGAACAAGGGGTTTCCTGCAACGCTATTTGCATCTACCCCTTTTTTTTGCGCATCCTCAAGCGCTTTTTCATCAGGAAAAAGATTGTAATCCACCTCTTGGCCCCATTCCTGTAATCGAATGTCTTTATGTTCAGAGAGCACAATATTATGTCTAAAAATATCACCGCTGTTTTTGAACCAAACATGCGGATGAAAACCATTATTGATCATAATATTGTTCTCGACAGTGCGATAAAATCCCTCTCGAAGCTTTAGTCCGCCATTCAAACATACATTGTTATAAATATGATAATTAGACGAACCATCATCAAGATCAATATCCCAACCATGGTCACATCGAAACCTATTATTTCTGATAATGGTCGTTTTGATGGCATCCCATTTAGGCATTTCGGGGTTTTGTTCAACAATTTCATTCAGGTTTTTTCGATTGGGGTGCCAAAAGCGATCCCGTCCCCAAGAGTTAAAGGCACCATGATCCCCTGATTCCAAAACCGTATTGAACACATCGTTGTATTCAAGAACATGACCGCCCCATGTGCCATCACCAATATTAATACCTGCTCTCGGAACATCGTAAATACTATTATTACTCACGGTAATATCCATCGCCATGGCGATTTCAACACCAGCGGTCTGCTTTTCCAATCGCCCGGTACGATAAATCAAATTATTATCAACCAGTGACTTTGCCGGGTAGGTATTGTTTTTCGGCCCTTTGAGGGTATCAATCGCTTCAAGCGGAACAAATTCATCATATTGGAAAGAGGGGGAACGAACCGCATCGGGACTACCAACAAAACAGATCCCAGAACCTGAACAGTCATGGATGTGATTGTTGGCGATTTGAACATTTCTATTGTAATTGCTCACAAATATGGCATTACCACCCAGGTTTACAAACTCACATTGCGTCACAGAAACGTTTTCAGTACCTTCTAAAAAAACAGCGCCACCGCGATAAATTGTCCAATCACTTCGCAAAAGCGGCTCATATTTCTCAAATATCGTTCGTTTGGTATGTTCGAAACGAATTCCTTCTACCGATACTCCATTTACAGGGTTGTCTTCTGTTCCAATAATATTCAATAAATGTTTTTTCCGAACAGTTTCAATGAGTACCTTATTTAAGTCAATGCTTGGCAAAGGCCAATAATATAGTTTTCCTTCCGAGTTTAAGAACCATTCGCCAGGGCTGTCCAATTCTTCGAATACGTTTTCTACCATGCGATAGGTTCCATGCATTTTAGAAGGACGGTTATTCTGAGTACCGCCCTGTAAAATCAATTCGCCTTTTTCATCAACTCCGGAAACCTTGTAATGAAAACCGCCCCATTCACCGCTATGCATAGCGTGAACAAAAGCTCCTTTAGGATTTTTCCATGTTTTTACTCTTTCAGGTGCGATCGCATCTGAAGCATGGCCCTGCCAATGCCCACCATTCTCATCATAGTTTGGGTAGCGTGCTAAAATTTGAGGTTTACCTTCAATAAAAAGTTGATCAAAATCTGCACTTTCATCCAATTGGGCGACCCAGATATTTTCATCATATTTTTCCCAAGCAGCATTTAACTCTTGGGAGCCGCTAATCACAGTTTTGTCGGTACCTTCCCCTTTTATTTTTAAAACACCCAGTTTTGGCAAAATTGTAATGGGAGCTCTCAACCTGTGCTTGCCAGGTAGTAGATGAATAGTCAAATCGTCGTTAAACCCCTTTTCACGCAACAAGATTATTTGGTCAAGCCCTTCTTCAATAGAATTATAAATCGGTCCGTTTTTAGGCGTACTATTCCTATCGGAATCCGAGGCTTCAATATAAATATCATTGGTGACCGGGGAACAGCCCACAAATAACAAAATCAAAAGCGCCGGTAAATAACTCAAATTTCTCATTGATTTTTATTACAGATTACTATTCTTCAAAAAAATCCAATTCGGCAATAGTCGCCGTATTTCCACCACCGGCAATAACCACTGCCTCTATTCTCACGAATCTCGCCGTTATGGTGTTCTTAAAATTATGGGTACGGGCCGTGGGGTCATTGATAAGGTTTCCGAATTCAAAAGTCTCCACTGTTTTCCACGATGTACCATTCGAACTGGTCTTTATGATACCCTTTTCTATCATTCCACTTGCGTTCTCGGTCTGTGGGGTATAAGCGAACCCCTTTATATTATATGCTTTGCCGAGATCTACTGAAACGAAGTGAGGCCTCCCTTTAGGTCCCGAAGACCAATAGGTATCAGTATTCGCATCGATGGCAAACCCAACTTCCGATTTTGCGGCATTGCTATCCGTTGCGATAACTTTCCATCCTTTTTTTACAATTCCAAAAGTTGCGGCGGCAACACTCCCCAATTCATTTTCACGTATGGCAATGGCCTTAACTTCTCCTGAATTGATTTTAAACGGCCCATCAAAAAGTGTAGAATTTTTATTGGGTTCGCTGCCATCAGTAGTATATCTGATCGAAAAATCTCCATTTAGATTTTTCGAAATATTATCCGCATCAGGTTTCCAAGAATGCCATGCAAAAGCCTCTTTTTTGGGTTGAATAGTTACTTCACCATCAACATTTCTGATAATGGACAATTGCGGTGGCCTACTCTCATAATAATGTGCCGCCACATTCGATAGGGCTGGTGCCATTCGTGACTGCAACACCCTAATTCTAATTTTAGTTGTAGTTACTTCAGGAAAACGCAGTATTCTTTTGTATCCAATATTCGTGGACGTCACAATTTCCTTCCATGCGTCATCTACCCATGCATCAATAGCATGCTTTTCAACACGCTCACTATGTGTGGTAATCGCTTCTTGCAAAACCAATCGATTCAAGGTTACAAGCTCAGGTGTTGTTATTATTATTTCTTTGGAGTCACCATCGAGCAGTTCATAGCTCAATGTATCTTCGTCTAAAGCGTTTGTTGGTCCGTCAGCGCCTGCCAACAAATTCCTTCCATAAGTTGCATCAATGCGCTCACCAACTTCTTTCAGCACCTCAACATCCCTTGATGAAAATTTCCCCTCTCTGTTCGGGGGAATATTTAAAAGAAAAGTAGAATTACCCCCAACCGATCTTTCGTAAATATCAAAAACATCATCTGTACTTCGAACAGTCTGGAAAACATCATCTCTATAAAACCAACCTTCTCGAATCGAAGTATTCGTTTCGGCAGGCTGGTAATGTAAAAATTTACCTTCATAAAGCTCTTCACGCTGTCCCAAGGACGGATTTGTCAAATCGGCGAATCGATTTAATTTCGCTGGATCGTCGACGTACGGAATAACATTCCACTCCGTATCTCTTGTTCGCCCAGCTTCATTACCGCCCCAACGAATATCTTGCTTACCGAAAACCACAGCTTTCGGTGCCAGTTCATTGATCAATTCTTTCCAAGCCAAGTAATTATATGTCTGTCCCCCTTTACGCTTCGGGTGGGCACCATCGAACCAGACTTCATGAACAGGACCGTATTCGGTCAATAATTCAAACAATTGATTTAAAAAATACTCGTTGTAATCGTCGACCTTGAATTTAAAAGTGGTCTTGTTCTCAAAAGGTCTCCCTTCAACCGGTCGGGGTATTGTTCGTTCAGTATACTCACTAAGGTTCCCGTAAAGTCCCTCAGGGTTTTCAATTTGATACAAATCAGCAGGAGAAAGGTAAACGCCCAATTTCAATCCGTACTTTTCGCAAGAATCCGACAGCTCCCTTAAAATATCACCTTTACCATCTTTAAAGGGCGTCGACATGATACCGTGCTGTGTATAGCGACTTTGCCAAAGTACAAAACCATCGTGGTGCTTGACGGTCAAAATAACCTTTTTCATTCCAGCTTCTTTCATTGCCCTACACCATTGCTCCGTATCTAGATTTTGCAGATCGAATATCGCGGGATCTTCCATACCATTGCCCCACTCCATACGGGTAAATGTATTCGGACCAAAATGGATAAAAGCTATAAACTCGTCTTTTAAAGCTTCATATTGATTGGGAGTTGGAACCACATGGGCGGCCTTAACAATAATCGAGTCTTTTGTATCTGCCTCATTAATGGGAATGGTACTTGCGGTAGCCATGGTCAACCCTGTTTGTTCTTCCTTACAGGCCATAAAAACCATAAAAACCAATAAACCTATAATTTTTTTCTTCATCTTTTCATTTTACCAATTAAAACCTGATGTTCTTATCATTAATTTAATCAGGATGCACTCAATCATTTATTCGACTTCTTTTTTTCAATATTACTTCCTTCTCGAAAATTAAAATACAATTATGACATTCGAGCCATATCACGATCCAAATATCCGAAAACCAACCGCTTTCCCTAGTATTTCAAAATTTTTCATAGGACCGCTCGTTCATAAAAGTATATTCACAAATCTAATCGTTGCCATCTCATTTCTCTACTTAAAAAAACACCCTAACCAATACTTTTTTTGCTCTCACAGTCATTATTGCCCCCATCAATGCGCATGAAGTCGAATGTATTCCGTGGGTGACATATGCATGATAGCCTTAAATTGTCTATTAAAATTTGAGATGTTGTTAAACCCTGATTCATAACAAACCAAAGACACATTGTTTTTTTGTTCCATCAACAACTTACAGGCATAGCCTACCCTAATTTCATTGAGGTATTTTGTAAAAGTTTTACGATGAACCCGTTTAAAGAACCTACTGAATGCCGAGGCGTTCATATGGGCAACTGCCGCCACATCTTTCGAATGAATCGGATTCTTGAAATTTTTAAAAATATAGGCATAAATTTCATCTAAATTTTTGCCTTCTGCTTGATTGAAAGTATTGACATAGCCAGCACTGGCCAGCAGGCGATAATTTTTATGTTTCCCCAAAAGAAACAAAACATCAAGAAACTGCATTGTTTTTTCAAAACCCTCAACCTTAATAAGATCTTCAATACTCCGAATCAATTTTGGATCCACATCAATAAACTTAATCCCTTGCCGAGCTTTTTCGATCAGCTTCGATATCAACTGCATTTCCGGCTTGTCAAAAAATTGACTTCCCAAAAAATCACGTCTGAAGTGAATTCCGAGAGCTTCCGCCATTAAATCTGAATCAGAATCAAAATAAATTTCGTCGTTGAGCCACATATGTGGTAGGTGCTCCCCAATCAATATTACTTCGCCCTCCGCAAACTTCTCAATACTGTCACCGATGAAGCGCGTGCCAGTACTCTTTTTAATAAGGACTAATTCCAATTCGGGGTGATGGTGCCAAATCTTAAGAAAGTTCGGATATCGATTGTAGGCAACCGAAAAAGAGCTGTCTTCAGAACTGGCCCTATTAAGCAAATGAAGTTTCATAGAATAGCAAATAAAAAGCAATTTATGCATTTTTTTCAGTACACAATATTCTAAAGGGTTAAAAAAATAGAAAGAATAGCAAAAAAAATATCATCATTTATTCAAATTTCACCTTCATTTTGTAAAAAATAGAATTAATTTCGATAGCATAAAATAAAGAGGTTTTCAGAAAACCGTGCCCATCTTTATTTAGAGTCAAGTTCAACCATAAATCACCTTTCTATGAAGAAAAATTAAATCAAAAAACAGTACCAACAACAATGAATTCCTTTGCCACCATTTGGACCAAAAAGGCATTCTAAATACCAGAATCACTAAAACTCACTCGAAAAAATGAAAAAAAGTAAAATACCCCGGTGTTCACATACGAATACCCACAAAGAGAACCCAAAGCTCGGGTCGATTTTATTCTCGGCGCTTGTTTCATTAGGAATGCTCTATACCTATGCCGGCACACCTAATACGAACATCCACGATTTAAAGTCGAGTCTCGTTAAAGAGACCATACAGAACACGGTGACAGGAACGGTTACCGATCAACAGGGCGTACCACTGCCCGGTGTCAATATTCTAGTACAAGGAAGTACAACAGGAACACAAACCGATTTTGACGGAAACTATTCCATTGGTGCCTCTAATGGAGATGTTCTTCTGTTCTCTTACTTAGGCATGAAAAGTCAAAGTGTAACCGTGGGCGCCAATGCTACGGTTGATGTCAGCATGCAAGAAGATGCTGCCGCACTTGATGAAGTTGTCGTTACGGCCCTAGGTATCAAACGTGAAGAAAGAGCCTTGGGGTACGCTGTATCAGAAATCGAGGGCGATGAGATTGCCAAGACCGTACAGGTCAACCCGGTCAACTCACTTCAAGGAAAGACGGCTGGTGTACAAATAAGCACGACCGCCGGAGGTACATTTGGCGGCACACGAATTACGGTACGTGGCAACTCTACTTTTGACCAAAATACCCAGCCTATATTTGTTGTCGATGGTGTTATTCTAGACAATGATGTCAGTGGCACACAAGGTGCCGACTGGGGAAATCAGTTAAAGAACCTCAACCCTGACGATTTTGAAACCTTTTCTATTTTAAAAGGAGCGGCAGCGGCGGCGCTTTACGGATCACGTGCCTTGAACGGTGTGGTCATCGTAACAACGAAATCCGGCTCAAAACGAAAAGGCCTTGGGGTCAGTGTCAATCAAACGGTCGGTATACGAACCGTTTATGACTCGCCAGATTTTCAGAACCAATATGGTTCGGGACTTACGGCCGGTGGTTTTAGTTTTGTTACTAACGGTCCGAATACTAGAACCCGTGACGACGCTCACGACACAAGTCAATTCTTCACTTACGACCTCGATACAGGGCTTCCTTCGATGGCTTTTGATTCGTATGAGGAACATGCAGCGAGTTGGGGACCACGATTCGACGGTCAAGAAATCATAGATTATGATGGCTCTCGCGCACGCTGGGTAGCACAGCCGAACAATTATCAAGATTACTTTGACACTGGGTTTCTCAGAAACACCAATGTTTCGATTGATGGAGGCAGTGAAACGAGCACCTTTCGACTTTCCTATTCAAACTTTTCCGAATCAGGGGTAGAATTGGGTAACGATTTTGACAAGAACTCCATTAGCTTTAAAGGATCACAAGATCTAATCGAAGATAAACTTACCGTTAGTGCGGCAATGCACTACACCAGATCAAAGGCAAAAAATCCATTGAATCCTGGCGGACTGTCACATTGGTTTCATGATGGGTTTCCACGTAATTATGATGTCAATAAATGGCGGAACAATTATTTAGATGTAGATGGTGGCGTACCACACCCTTATGGCAATAATTACAACTACACGCGAATGAGCCGTATATGGTTACATGCCCTAAAAGACGAAAACGTGCGTACCGAAGGTTCGTTTATCTCAAATATTAAATTAAACTACAATATCACCGATAATATAACGGCGACACTTGAGGGTAACGTAAATCAGTATACTTACAACCAAGAAGACAAAACATACGCTGACAATAGAGATCGGTTGAACGGCGGCTATTATTTTGCCAACGGCGAACGTTTTCAACATAGCTTTTCGGCCAAGTTGTTCTTCGATAAACAGTTGAACGATAATTTTAGAATGGATCTATTGTTGGGCGGCGAACTTTGGACGTCTAAAGAACAGAGCCAATATGGAAGCACTTCGGGTGGTTTTAAAATCAGAAACTTTTTTGCCCTTGAAAACTCTAGAAATCCCATTACTGGTGATGGCGGAATAGGACCACGAAAAAAAATCAACTCGGCATATGCATTTTTCAACACTAGCTATAAGCGCGATTTATACTTGAGTCTTACCGCAAGAAACGACTGGTCATCTGCTTTGGTATACCCTGATGGCACGGGCAACAACTCATATTTTTACCCCTCTGCAAGCTTATCATGGGTAGCCAGCGAGACCTTTGCATTGCCCAAGTTTATTTCCTTTGCCAAACTAAGGGGCTCTTATGCCATTGTGGGTAACGATACCGATCCCTACCGACTTTCCACAGGGTTCATTGCCGACACCTTTAATGCGAACTCCGATATCAATGCCTTTAAATTTGAAAACAGTACGGCCGTTCCACTTGACTTAAAACCTGAGAAGAAATATTCGTTTGAAACAGGTATTGATTTACGGTTCGCCAACAACAGGATCAACCTAGATGTTGCTTATTATAAAGACAACACCAAAAATCAGATATTGCCTTTACAGGTTCCCTCTGAATCAGGAATCTCAAGTCAATTGATTAATGCAGGTAATCTTCAGAATCAAGGTATTGAAGCCTCCCTGAACCTGATTGTAGTCGACAGCGAAGATTTCGGGTGGGATATTGGCGCAAACTACACCCGAAACCGTGACAAAATTATCGAATTGGCCCCGGGCATCAATGAATTCCAGCTTTTTGGAAACCCCGACGATTCGAACTCCGCAACGGCTTCCTATGCTTATGTTGGCGGTGCTTATGGTGATTTGGTTACCCGTAGGGGATATGATTATTATGATGGTGAGAATACACAAAATCATGGCGTTCCCGTATTGGCCAATAGAAATGGCTGGTCGGTAGCCTACCCCATCGGTATTCAAAATAAAGATTCGCTTTATGTTATGGGCAACATGCAGGCTGACTGGTATGGAGGCATGAACACTTCATTTCGTTACAAAAGGTTGCGTTTAAGTGCTATCGTTGATGCCAAATTCGGAGGAGAAATCTATTCTGCCGATGCTCGGTATGGCTTGCACCAAGGTGTTCTAGAAAGTTCATTACCCAACAGGGATGCATCCCAGGGCGGAATCACTTGGACCAGTGAGGGACAAGGACAAAACTTTTATGGAAAAACCTATGAAGATGGTTATATTCCCAATGGTGTTTTCCCTGATGGGTCTACAGTTACTTCCGGACCAGCAGACAACAGAACAGCCGTTGACGTAGGAGGAATGACCTACCAACAGGCGTACGACCAAGGACTAGTAGAGCCAACACATTGGTCAGGTTATGTATATCGATGGACTTCGGCTAGTACCGGAACCCCCATTACCGGAGTATACACTTCAAGTTGGGTAGGCTTGCGCGAGTTAAGTCTTACCTATGACGTTCCCTCCGAAATATTGGACAAATTATTAATCAGAAGCGCTTCTTTATCCTTAACAGGAAGAGATTTAGGATTCTTGTACAATTCGTTACCGGACAATATCAATCCGACCTTAAGTAGTAACGCGGCGGCGAATCCGTTACAGCAAAAGTCCTCACCGTACGTTCGGTCAGTATCTTTTGCCATAAAACTCAACTTCTAATTACAAAAAAAATAACATGAAAAAAGTTATATATCTAGCAATAAGCTTAGTGCTTCTTGTCTCTTGCGATGAAGATTTTGCTTCGTTGAATACCGATCCCGATATTGGTGTTCCTCCACCAGAGACACTTTTTACCTATGCACAAAAAGAAATGGTCACCTATAAAGGTGGCGGCGAATGGTACCATGAAAACCATCAAAAAATGACTTGGGCCCAATACTTGGTACAAGGCAACGCCAATGACAGCGATGTCAATACCATTTTACCCGGTAGCAAATACAGCACCTTCTATATCACTGTATTGAACCATTTGAACGAAATGCGCGTTCAGATAGCTACGCTATCGGAAGAAGAACAAAAGTTCTATCAGAAATTGGTTGGGGCGTCAGAGATTCTACAGGCATTTTTTGCCCTTAGAATTACCGACCAGTATGGCGATGTACCCTATTCACAAGCTGCCGACGGCAGAAGGGAAGGAGTTTTAGACCCCGACTACGACAAACAAGAAGCCATTTTAGACCAATTGGTGGAAGAGCTGAACAATGCCATTGATAAAATGGATGAGAACATTGAGAATAATTTTGACTTTTCTTCCAGCGACTTGGCTTATCAGGGCGATGCGACCAAATGGGTCAAATTGGCCAATGCCGTAAAGTTACGAATTGCAACACGTCTTTTCACTCAGAACGAGTCAAAGGCCCGCGAAATAATTAGCAGTGTGACCACAGACGGGCGGTTGTTCGAAAGCAATGACGATCAATTGACCATTGACTTGGGGGGTACCTATCGTGGTTCCGCTGGCGCTGATTTTGAATGGAAAGGTGTTATGTGGGCGGCAGAACCCATGGTAGAATTCATGAAATCAACTGCCGACCCTAGAATTCGTATATTTTACGAACCCAACGGCTATACCCAAGAAACCATTGATGCCTTCGAAGATCCCAGTAACATTTCACCAGCAGTGGATATTGACAACGACACCGAGGTGTTATACACCACCGAAGAAGGGGAAGATATTTTAGGGTATCGCTATATCGGCCTTCCTACCTTTAGAAATGACCCGAACATCGGTATTCCCGATTATTATTTGTACCAAGACCAGCCCAACACAATTGGTAACAATGCGACGATGCTGTCAAAATATAATAGAAGACTGCTTCAGAATTGTGGGTTCAGATATGGCGGCTTACCAGAGCCTGAGGGCAATTACGTCGATGTAATGTTATCATATGCAGAAGTATGTTTTATGATGTCGGAATTCATATTGAAAGGCTATGCGACCGGAGATGCCACAGATTGGTATACGAGAGGTATTGAATCGTCATTGCAAACCTACACTATGTTGGGCGAAAAACAAGATTTAACATTGCGGGTCGCCGATAAAGAATACCCATATCAGCCCATAAGTGAAACGGAAATGGCCAATTATTTGTCCAATCCTACGATTCAACTGAATGGCACCGATGACCTTGAGAAAGTATATATCCAACAGTTTCTTAATTTTTATCGCCTGCCTGATGAGGGATGGATTCTTTCAATGCGTACGGGATACCCCAAATACGGATCTTCGTTACTGGCAAGGTCTCCAATAGATACTCCAGAGATTCCGTTCCCGAGACGAATTCCTACTCCAGAACCAGGTGACCTAAATGTTGCAAAATGGCTGCAAGCCAATTCCGACCAAGGGTTTACCAGTCCGAGAGATGAAAGTCCTATTGCTTTGAATTCGCAACGCTTATGGTGGGATTTGAACAACCCTACCGTTGGTAGCGGAGGCAACTAAACAATCTTCAAGTTTTTTTTTAAATGGTCGGTTACTTGCTAACCGGCCATTTTTTTATGGGTTGTCTTTATTGTCCCCTAAACAACAAAGGAAGTTAGAAAAGTAGGGAGCTAATAGAAATTTCCAACACCATTCTACAAAACGGGAAGCAAAATCACCCTTAAAACCCAGTTCAAGAGACACTTAGGCAAACCAATTACAAGACCATTGCTACCAAACTTATCTAAAAAACTTAAAAAATAGAGCTAGTGCAAAAATAGTATCATATTTTGCTTAAAATATAGTAGCAAATAGTATAAAATAGAACTAATTTCGAAAATATATTAAATTGGCATCACCATAGGTGTGACAATGCCCAAATAGTATTATATTGAAACATTAAATTCATTTTACCCACAATGGCATAAGAACTATCTTACAACGTGCCTTGGAAAAAAATGATATATATAATTTTAGTTAGTTTGTTTTGAGTTAGTTTAGTTTTAAAAATGGCCGGCTATGCTTTAGTCGGCCATTTTTCAGTTTGAAATACACTGCTCAAGAACTATCTTGCCGAAAAAAAGGAGAATTGAGTATCTAAGAACACAGCTATTATGAAGAAAAAAACGACGGGTCGCAGAGACTTTGTAAAGAAGTCACTAGTCGCGGCAGCAGGAATCAGTATAATTCCGAGACATGTAATGGGAGGCGTCAATTTTATACCACCCAGCGACCAATTGACCAAAGCGGTAATCGGCGTTGGAGGTATGGGTCAAGGCCATTTAGAATATGAAGGCACAAAATTATTGGCCATTTGCGATGCCGATGCCAATCACCTATCAAGCACTTTAAAAAAGGTTGGAAGTAGTGTCAAAGGATATCGCGATTTTCGTGACGTATTGGCCAGACCCGATGTTGACATTGTACATATCGCCACCCCACCCCATTGGCACGGACTCATGTCAATAATGGCTGCCGAAGCAGGTAAGGATGTTTGGTGCGAAAAACCAATGACCAGAACCATTGGAGAAGGTAAAAAAGTAGTTGAAGCCATGAACCTACATGGCAAAATGTTCCGGTTGAATACATGGTTCCGGTTTAAAAATAATTTCTATGGGATGGGAACTCCTGTAAAAAAACTCAAAAAGGTCGTTGACAGTGGAGCTTTGGGTTGGCCCCTAAAAGTCACCATTAGCGGGGTTACGGGTTTTAACTGGAAATTTTACTGGGTAGGAAAAGAAAATCTTAAACCACAACCTGTGCCTTCAGAATTGGATTATAATATGTGGCTAGGACCAGCTCCCGAAAAACCGTACAATCCACACCGTGTACATTCTACTTTCCGAGGTTATTGGGATTATGACGGCGGTGGTCTTGGCGATATGGGACAGCACTATATTGACCCCGTACAATATTTTTTGGGTAAAGACAACGATAGCCCGATAAAAGTAGAAGTCGATGCCCCGCAACAACATTATGATGCTATCGGCACTTGGAGACGGATTATTTACACCTATGCCGATGGATGCCAAATAATTTTAGACGGCGAGAACAAGGATAAAAATGCTGCTTACATCGAAGGGCCCGACGGTAAAATTTTTAACGGATTTAAGTCCACCATTCCGAATATAGAAGGTTTGATCGATAGTCTCCCCGATCCCGAGGAACAAATAACCGTTTTCTCCGAATCGGTAAAAACGCGGCAAAAATTTGCACTGAACGAGGAAAACGGACATCGTTCGGCAACCGTGGTGAACATGGGGATTATTGCATTGCGCTTGGGAAGAACCTTGGAATTCGACCCTATAAAGCAAGAGTTCATTAATGATGAAGAAGCGAATCGATTAATCGATCAACCGATGCGTTCTTCATGGGCCTATTAGTAAAAAGAAGTTCATTAACCGATTATTTGAAGATGAGAAAAACTATAATTAACATCAGTGCACTTTTTATATTCCTTTGCACGTCTAACATACTTACGGGCCAGATCAATAGAACTTTGGAAACAAAGGTCGCCGATATTCTGGCGCAATTACCGACCAAAGACTTAGAACATTCCGACAGGTTAATGGAAGAAATCATCGGTCTTGGTACCGAGGGTATTCTTCAGTTTTCCGACAAGCTTGTTCCTTTGGGCAGTGGAAACGATACCCAAGCAAGATATGCCATAGAAAGCGTTGCCATTTACAGTGGTGGAAAAACACCATCTATTACAGGTGGTATCGTTGAAAATGCTTTGCTTAAAGCGCTAGAAAAAGCCTCCGACAACGAAATAAAAACCTTTCTAATTCGACGTTTGATGCATTGTGGAAGTAACTCCAGCGTCGTTGCACTCAGCAATTATTTAGGCGACGATCATCTATTTCTACCGGCACTTGCCACATTGACGAACATTGGCACCCCTGAAGCTTCGAAAGCAATTTTCGATAGCATGAAAAATGTAGACGGGAAAAAGCTTCCTGAATTTATCGATGCCTTGGGCGCATTAAAATATGCTCCATCCGAAGAAGCATTAAAAGAATACGCCACTTATAGCGATATCGTAGTACAATCAAAAGCGCTCATGGCCTTGGGTGAAATTGCCAGTGCCGGTTCTTTTGAAACTTTAACAAAAGCCGCAGCGGCATCGAACTACGAATTAGATGCCTCTAAGTCGATATTGGCGTTATCACATTATGCCAGCCAACTGACCAAAACCGGAAACAAGGCACTTAGTTCGCAAGTGGCCAGGTTAATGCTCAAGAACTGTGATTCTGAAGACCAGTTAAATTTCAAATCAGTTGCGGTTCATATTTTACGAGCGAACGAAGGCAATGCATTCAACAAGACCCTACTTAAGGAAGCAAAAAATTCCGATCACAAATATGTCGCTGCTGTTTTAGATGCAGCTTCGGAAAACCTAACCTCGGAAGAAGTTGAAAAATGGGTGAAGTACTATAAAAAAGCTTCCCCGCTAACTAAGGCCCTATTGGTCGGAATGCTCGAAAAACGTGATGAAGCTTCTGTTTATGAAAAAGCCGTTCTAATGGCCGTCACCGACAAAAGCAAGGAAGTACGCATTGCCGGTATCAAAGCCCTTCCCTATCAGGAAAAGAACAAGGCACTTCCGGTATTAATACAAACCCTAAATACCGCTACCTCTCCTGAAGAATTCACTGCTTTAAAAGAAAGTCTATTAAAAATTGTAAGCGCCGAAGACAACCAAACATTGGCCGACAATCTAAACAAAACTGGTGCTAATGGCAAGGTCGTATTGATAGATGTATTGGCAGCACGCAATGCAACATCGCAATTCAATACCATTACCGCATTGACCGACAACGGCAATGAAGACATAAAACAGGCAGTCTACGCTGCCTTGCCGTCCATTTCTGGATCAAGCAATATTTCCGATCTTACGAAAATGCTATCCACCGCAACCAATGAAACGAATATCGGTAATGTTCAAAAGGCGATTATCGGCGTCCTCGAAGCAACGGAAGGAGCCCAAGGAAGTCAAGTTTATCAGGCCTACGATCAAGCAATCGACAAATCAAAACTCGCCCCAGTATTGGCAACATTGAGTTCTGACAAAGCGCTGGATTTGGTCTCAAAGCAGCTAAGATCAGGCAATGCGGCTGAAAAATTGGCTGCAGCCGATGCGTTGGCCAAGTGGAAAAACAATGAAGCCATTCCCCTCTTGTTCGATGCGGCAAAAAGTACTACTGATAACACACAGCGTCAAAAGGCTTTTGCCCGATACTTGGCAAAAGTGTCAAAATCGCATTATCCTGATGAACAAAAATTACTTTTGGTGCGTAAATTGATGCCATTCGCCAAAACGGTTTCCGAAAAGAAACTGATTATTCAAGCGGCATCGGGAACCAAGACCTTTTTGAGTTTGATTTTTGTTTCAGGGTTTTTGAACGACAACGAATTGATCACTACTGCATCAAATGCAGCTATCCGCATAGCCCTGCCTACACCAGGTGTCGATAATGGTCTAAGCGGCGAAGTCGTTCGCGACATTGTCTCTAGAAGCGTCAATAACCTTACCGGTCAAGATAGTCAATACATCAAAATCGATGTCAAAGAGTTTTTAGATAAGATGCCCAAGGAAGAAGGATTTGTTTCGATATTCAATGGCACCGATTTCTCTGGTTGGGAAGGACTCGTAGAGAATCCGATCGCGAGGGGCAAAATGTCAAAAAGTAAATTGGCCCGGTTACAAGAAGCGGCCAACGAACAGATGATGAAAGACTGGTTTATAAAAGACGGGGTCATCGGGTTTAAAGGAGAGGGTTACAACAACATATGCACCATTAAAGATTATGGTGATTTTGAAATGCTGGTCGACTGGAAAATCACCAAAGGCGGTGACAGCGGTATTTACCTAAGAGGTACCCCACAGGTACAGATTTGGGATATCGCCCGTGTGGATGCTGGTGCCCAAGTAGGTAGTGGCGGACTTTACAATAACCAAAAACACGAAAGCAAACCGCTGACCGTAGCCGACAACCCTATTGATGAGTGGAATACCTTCCGTATAAAAATGGTGGGCGACCGTGTTACAGTACATCTGAATGGTGTATTAGTAACAGATAATGTTGTTTTGGAGAATTACTGGGACCGAAACCTACCTATTTTTCCAAAAGAAGCTATCGAATTACAAGCGCATGGTGAAGACCTAGGTTTTAGAAATGTCTATGTACGGGAAATTTCTTCGGAAGGTACTTCCCTGACCGAATCAGAGCAAAAGGAAGGTTTTAGGGCCTTGTTCAATGGCGAACATCTAGATTATTGGATCGGTAACAAAACGGATTATCTTATTGAAAATGGTGAGTTGGCCGTACGACCCTCGCAAGGAGGCCATGGCAATTTGTTTACGGCCGAAGAATTTTCCGATTTTATATTCCGGTTCGAGTTTAAACTGACCCCCGGTGCGAACAATGGCCTCGGCATACATGCACCTTTAAAAGGTGATGCCGCATATGCAGGTAAAGAATTACAAATTCTTGATAATACCGCCGAGATTTATGCCAACCTGAAGCCCTATCAATATCATGGATCGGTTTACGGCATCATTGCCGCAAAAAGAGGTTTTCTAAAACCTGTCGGCGAATGGAATACCCAAGAAGTAATCGTCAAGGGTGATGACATCAAAATAACTTTAAACGGTACGGTCATTCTCGAAGGCAATATGAAAGAAGCTTCGAAAAACGGACCTGCAGACCACAAAGAACACCCGGGTCTACAGCGAAATAAAGGCCATATCGGTTTCTTAGGGCACGGTGCCGAACTATGGTTTCGCAATATTAGAATCAAAGATCTTGAAAAATAACATCCAACATGAATAACCAACCACTTTATACCAATTGCAATACCAAAAGGTCGCCTTTAAAGGCGGCCTTTGTTGCTAAATATCTTCTAGTCGCCCTTCTTTTTAGTTTAGCACTATCTTGCGGTACAGAAAAGGAAAAAGTACTTGTCTTTAGTAAAACCGAAGGCTTCAGACATTCTTCTATTGAAGCTGGGGTAACCGCAGTAAAAAACCTGGGAGCAACAAACGATTTTGAAGTAGCAGCCACCGAAGATGCCGAATATATTGTAGAAGACTCATTAAAACAGTATGCGGCGGTCATATTTTTGAATACTACGGGAGATATCCTAAACGACGTTCAACAAGCCGATTTAGAACGCTACATTCAGGCCGGAGGAGGTTTTGTGGGCATACATGCAGCTACAGACACCGAATACGATTGGCCTTGGTATAACAAATTGGTAGGCGCCTATTTCGAGAGTCATCCGAAAATACAGGAAGCCACCCTAAAAGTCATTGACAAAAATCATCCTTCGACACAATCCTTGGAAAACACATGGAGCAAATCAGATGAATGGTACAATTTCAAAAGCATCAATCCCGATATCAAGGTATTGATGGAAGTTGACGAAAGCAGTTATGAAGGGGGCAAGAATGGCGAACATCATCCTATTTCTTGGTACCATGATTTCGATGGCGGACGGGCTTTTTATACAGAACTCGGGCATACGGAAGAAACATATGAAAACACTACATTTTTAAACCACTTGCTTGGTGGTATCCGATATGCCATGGGCGAAAACTCCTTAAATTATACCTTGGCAAAAACGGATCGCGTGCCTCCAGAAGACCGTTTTGTAAAAAAGGTGCTTGATTTCAACCTGAACGAGCCCATGGAACTGGATGAACTCCCCGGCCAAGGTATTTTATTCGTGGAACGACGTGGAGCTCTAAAATTATATGATTTTAAGGCTGAAAAAACGGAGGTCTTGGCACAAATGGAACTCTTCTATGGCAATGAAGACGGCCTTCTGGGGCTGGCTGTAGACCCCAATTACCAACAAAACAATTGGATTTATTTATTCTACTCCAAAGCCGGTGACGAATCGATACAACGTATTTCACGTTTTGATCTTATCGATAAAAAATTAATTCTCGACTCAGAGAAAATACTACTTGAAATACCGACCCTGCGCAAATGTTGCCATAGTGGAGGCGCCCTGGAATTTGGTCCTAATGGCAACTTGTTTATCGGTCTGGGCGATAACACCAATCCGTTTGAATCTTCTGGTTTCGCCCCTATTGACGAACGGGAGGGCAGAGCACTTTGGGACGCACAAAAATCGGCGGCCAACACCAACGATTTAAGAGGTAAAATTCTTCGTATAAAACCCGAAGACGATGGCACTTATTCTATTCCCGAAGGAAATCTTTTCCCCGTAGGCACACCTAAAACACGACCTGAAATTTATGTCATGGGCTCTCGTAACCCATTTCGACCTTCTATCGATAGCAAAACAGGCTACCTATATTGGGGCGATGTCGGCCCAGATGCGGGTAAAGCAGACCCCGATCGTGGCCCCAGTGGTATGGGGGAATACAATCAGGCCCGAAAGGCTGGCTTCTGGGGATGGCCGTATACCAGAGGATACAATGAACCCTATAACGATTACGATTTTGCGGCCGAGGAATCAGGGCCAAAATTTGATCCCGAAAACCTCGTCAATAACTCACCGAACAATACAGGAATACAGAAATTGCCTCCAGCCCAGAAATCAATGATTCCGATGACCTACTACCGATCCGAAGAGTTTCCCTGGATGGGCGACGGGGGCATCAACCCCATGGCCGGACCTGTTTTTCATGCTTCCGATCAGCCCAATGCCAAAGAACAATTTCCTGAATATTTCGAAGACAAATTGTTTCTCTATGAGTGGATGCGCGATTGGATCTATGTGATAACCTTAGATGAAAACCATAATTATGTAAAAGCCGATGCTTTTATGCCCAATACCGAGTTTTCGCATCCGATGGACATGATTTTTGGGTCCGATGGAAAATTCTATATTTTGGAATACGGTCAAAAATGGAATAGCCAAAATCTTGATGCGCGATTGAGTTCGATATCTTATATCAGCGGAAATAGAAACCCGGTAGCTCAAATCGAAGTTGATAAAACAGTGGGAGGAGCACCATTGACCGTAAAGTTTTCAGCCGCCAAGTCGTTAGACTACGATAAAGACCAGCTTACCTATGAATGGTCATTTACCAACAACACCGTTCAATCGACAGAAAAGGAACCTTCTTTTACATTCTCTGAAGATGGTATTCAAAACGTACGGTTAAAAGTAAAGGACAGTCAAGGAAATTTTGCCACGGCCAATACAGAAATTAGGGTAGGCAATGACCCCCCGGTACTGAGCATTCAGATACAGCCCAACGATAGTATTTTTTGGGACAATAAAAAAGTGGATTATAAGGTAATCGTTACCGACCAACAAGATGGTACCACGGTAGATGGCAGTATTTCTCCCGATGATGTCAAGGTGACCTTCGATTATATTCAGGAAGGGAAAGATTTGGTAAAAGCGACGATAGGCCACCAAAAGAATACAACTCCCGAAGGAAAGAAGATTATCGACGGAACCGACTGTAAAGCCTGCCATGCTATCGCTGAAAAAGTAAACGGACCAAGTTATACCGAGATAGCCAAAAAATATAACGAAGACGACCGTGCCTATCTGATTTCAAAAATCATCAAAGGAGGTGCCGGAGTTTGGGGTGAAAGCCCAATGTCGGCACATCCACAGCTCGAAGTGGCGGAGGTAAGCAAAATCGTTTCATACATTTTATCTTTAAAACCAAAAAAAGAAACACCATCAAAGACATTGCCATTAACGGGTACACTCAATTTCAACAAGCATCTAAATGCAAAAGATACCGATGGCGCATATGTACTGATGGCTTCCTATCGCGATAAGGGAAAAGAAGGACAGCCAGATGCTGAACTAGTGGCCAACGAGCAGTTAATTTTTAGGATAAACAAAATCGAAGTTGAAAATGCCGATGCAAAAAGTGAGGGACTGGGAGCATGGAGCACCAATTACTCACGGGTGGCCGGTCCTGTAACACACAATTCATTTTTAAGATTCAACAACCTAAGTCTGAAGAACCTCAACAATGTTCGGTTTGCGACTTTTTATAATTCAGACTATCACTTTGAAGGCACATTGGAGATTCGGGAAGGTGCCGTTGATGGACCGTTAATCGGACAGACAAAGTTGAAATATTTCGGCAAGGAGGTGACAAAACATTACGATATTGCCGTAAAACCGGAATCTGAAAAAGGAGATCTTTTCGTGGTCTTTAAAAACCCAAGTAATCAGAAACAGCATATTGCCCAAGCTGATTGGATCGCCTTGGAATATCTTAGGGACTAAATAAATGATGTTGGAAAAATTTTCAGTTTTATATTCCCTGTTTACTCGGGGGCGAGCAAAATGGCCCATCGCTTTTATTGTTTTGTTTAGCTGTACAAGCTACGGTCAAAAGACCCTGGCAGAGCAATATTTTTCTTTTGGGGTCATTGCCGACTGTCAGTATTGTAACGAAGTAGGTACGGGTGTTCGAAAATATGACCAGTCGGATACGAAACTGGAGCAATGTGTGACTCACTTGAATACGATGAATCTTGCCTACACGGTGCATCTGGGTGACTTCATAGACAAGGACTGGGAAAGTTTTGATGATGTTGGGCCCATTTATAATTCCCTAAAAATGCCCAAATACCATGTTTTGGGCAATCACGATTTTTCGGTGGACGATACATTAAAACATAAGGTATCTGAACGAATGGGTCTACCTTCCCCCTATTACGATTTTGATGTAAAGGATTGGCGCTTTGTTGTCCTCAATGGCAATGATGTTAGTTTTCATGCCTATCCCAAGAACAGTAAAAAGTATAAATCTGCGGAAGCCTACTATACAAAATATGAAATTGAATCTCCTAAATGGAACGGTGCGCTGGGCAAAAAACAACTGAAATGGCTTAAGCGTGTTCTCGAAAGCGCTTCAAAAAAAGGGAAGAAAGTCATTCTTTATTGTCATTTTCCCGTATTTCCAGAAAACGTTCACAACCTATGGAATGCCAATGAAGTTATTGAACTACTTGAAAACTATCAGTGTGTAAAAGCCTATATCAACGGTCATAACCACGTAGGCAATTATGCTCAAAAAAAAGGCATACATTATTTGACCATGAAAGGCATGGTCGATACCGAGCAAACTTCATACGGTACAATCAATGTTTATGACGACCGGTTAGAGATTGTGGGGTATGGGCGGGAAGATAATCGCACGCTACATATTAAGAAATAATTTACCTTCTTGATTTCAAAATATTGATGATACGTACTATTCAGATTATTCTACTACTCCTTTGCTCTTGTTCTTTTTCGCAACCTCTCGGAGATACTAAACCGAACGATATCTTGCCAAAAGCAAAGTCTTTAAAAGTTCTGAATTGGAACGTGCTTTACCAATTCAACCACAAAACTAAAATATCTCAAGGGAGTAATTGGATCAAATCAAAACAACCAAATGTAGTAGCCCTCCAAGAACTAAACGGACTAAGTAGCGAGGGATTTCAAGAAATGGCCAGTCGATGGAACCATGCCCATGCCATTTTACTTAAAGAAGAAGGCTTTGCCATGGGATTGACTTCCGATCGCCCCATTGAGGTCATTGAAAAACAGGTAAAGGGCTTTCATCACGGATACCTACATGTCAAATCTTACGACATTCATTTTTTTGTAGTTCACCTCTGGCCAAGCGAATTTTATGAAACAGAAATCATTTCGGCCAAAATAAAAGAGCAACTCGATGCGGGCAATAAAGTTATACTGTTAGGCGATTTTAATGCTGAAAGTCCATTAGATGCCGCTTATTTGGAAACCAAGCCAAAAATAAAGCCTGATTTTAAGGTATTAACAACCTACCTCGACTTGGGTTTGATTGACGTAATTCATAAAAACAACACAAAAGCGTTGGTTACCAATCCTTCTCCTTTGGTCATACCCAAATGGCAACCCGACTTGACAGCCGTTCAAGCACAACAACGACGAATTGATTTTATTTTGGCCAGTCCGAACTTAAGCAAGCAAAGTAAAAAAAGCCTGATTTTCACTACTAAGAAGGTTGAAAAGATATCGGACCACTACCCCATGTTGGTAAATTTCAAGTTCCCTTAATTCTACTGATAACGCACCCCCCAAATTAAAAAAAGGAGTTCAACCGCTCAAAAATATGCTTCCGCTATACTGATTTGTAAAAAATAATTATCCGTTCTTACAATAACACAAAACCAAAAGCCAAAGCCTCATAATAGAAACTTATTATAATTAGGCGCCATGTTTTATCATTTTGCAACAATATGGTCAAAAAAATAATGAATTCCTTTAAAAAATACCTGTTTTGCAAAAAAAGTATCGTGTTTTGTACAATATGAGGTAGGGATAATCATAAAAATCAAGTTACTTTGAAACTTAGAGTACGCTTAGTTTAATCTACATACGATATAGGGCGGTGAAAAAATCCGATAGACAAATCGAACAAACTCTTTTATCCCTTAAAAAAGGTAACAAATTTGCATTTCGCGAGATTTTCGATAGTTACGAAAAAAGATTGTACTATTTCATTTTTTCCATGACCAAGTCAGACTACGCTACCGAAGACATTCTACAGGAAGTTTTTATAAAAATATGGTTAAAGCGTGAAGATATTAATACAGCATATTCCTTTGATTCTTTTATTTATACAATAGCAAAAAACCTGACTTATAATTACCTGAGAACTATTGCCAATCAAAAGTCTCTAAAGGAAGAATTGTGGCGGAACCTCACTTATATTAATGCGCAAACGGAGAATACATTACTACTTTCAGAGTACGAAACCATTGTAGACGACATCTTGGAAACCTTGCCTATTCAGAAACGCAGCATTTTCGTATTGTCGAAACAACAAGGTAAGAGCAATCAAGAAATAGCTGACTTATTAGGTATATCGCCTAAAACAGTTAAAAATCACTTATGGAAAACCTTGCAAATTATAAAGGTTCAATTGCAACCACATCTTACAGATAGTACAATTTCGATTATAATGCTATTGACTTTTCTATATCGAAATTCTTAGTTTCCCTTTTCTTTTTCAAAAAAAATTAAAATACGCTTGGGACTTCTGTCCTTTTCAAGTGTATTATTAATAGGGGTAAAATATTGACCTAAATAGGCCATTCAATGATTGAAAAAACAGAAGTCAAACAACTCTTCCAAAAATTTATCGACAATACACTCTCCAAAGCGGAGTACGATACATTTATCGACCTCATCAATAGTGAGAAACACAAAGGATATTTTGAAGAACTAATGACCAGGCATTGGGCTACTATCGAGAATGCAAAAAAGCTACCCCAACATAATGATCCGGAAATATCGAACCATCGATTTCAAGACATCTTAAACCAGGTTGAGGATAACTACTACAACATGAAGTCTGTCAGCACCAAAAAACGAAACATTTTGTTTTTATCTAAAATTGCTGCTTCCGTGCTTATACTAGCCGGCCTATTTATGTTCTTTGAAAGCAACAATAAGCGTTCCATTACAAAAACAAGGGATACGAACAATAAACCTGTTCAAAATGAAATAACCTTAAAGCTAGCCAATGGGAATATCAAGGTCATTTCACAAAATGAGGAGCATAACATCATCGATGCACAGGGAAATGTCGTAGGCACCCAAAAAGGAGCCCAATTGAACTATTCAATCAAGACAGTACCAAAAAAACTAGTTTACAACGAACTCAGTATTCCCTACGGAAAGCAATTTAGCCTTGCCCTTTCTGACGGCACCAAAATAAACCTAAATGCCGGCAGTTGGATAAAGTATCCCGTACAATTCATTAAAGGAGAAAAAAGGAAGGTATACCTTAAAGGGGAAGCCTATTTCGATGTTGCAAAAGATGAGCTACACCCATTTATAGTCAATGCCAACGACATCAATGTGACCGTTCTAGGCACCGAATTCAACATGTCATATTACCCTGAAGACTCTGAAATCACTACTGTGCTGGTCGAAGGGTCTGTGCGATTACACCAAGGGGGACAAGAAGATAATACGGCGTTTTACACCTTTCTCAAACCAGGCCATAAGGCGGCATGGAACAAGAACAAAAAAAATATGCATGTAGAAGAGGTAGATGTCGCCTTATATACGGCTTGGAAAAGCGGTGAACTATTGTTTAAAAAAACACCTTTCAGAAATATAATAAAGCGACTTGAAAGACATTTTGATGTCGTTATCGAAGACCAACATAACCTACTAAACAGTCAAGTTTATTCCGCCTCGTTCAGAAATGAGAGTATCGAGGAAATACTGGAAGCCTTTCAAGAAGACACGCCTTTTTACTTTGCTAGAGAGAAGAACAAAATAGTAATAACCAACATGACCGATTAAAACTTAGAATGCCAATGAAATAGAAGATTAAAAACTTACTAATGCCATCACTCAAAAAAACCGGAAAATGTTGGAGCATTTTCCGGAATACTAAATAGTGATTCAACTCAAGAACTGTTAAATCATCCAAAAAAACAAAAGTATGAAAAAACTCAATTCAACTAAAGCCCCTTTATTTCTGATCGGGTGCTGTAAATACAGCTTAAAAATGAAACTCACTACACTGTTGCTATTACTGGTCACGTTGTTTAAAATTCAAGCAAATACGTACGCCCAGAGCACAAGACTCACGATTGAACTCGAAAATGTATCGGTAGAAGAAGTTTTCCAAAAGATAGAATCATTGTCGGATTTTAGATTTGTTTATAACCATCGAAAAGTAAATCTGACTAAAAAAGTATCGGCAAATTTTGAGAATGAACAAATTTCAGATATCCTAAAATCTATATTTTCCGACACTGATATTTTCTTTACGGTAAAAAAGAAACTAATTGTTTTAAAAACCGGAAAGCTAAAAGAGCCTATTCCAACACAAATAAATACTGTTCAACAATTGACCATAGAAGGAACCGTCACCGATGCCAACGGAATGGCCTTACCTGGTGCCAGTATTGTGGAGAAAGGTACTACCAATGGTACCCAATCAGATTTTGATGGCAACTTTACCTTAAATGTGGCCAACCAAAATGCTATTCTTATCATTTCCTATATTGGCTACGGCACAAAAGAAGTTAGCCCAAACGGACAAACCAATCTAGCTATTACGCTGCAAGAAAGTGCTGCCGGCCTGGAAGAAGTCGTGGTGGTAGGTTTTGGAACCCAGAAAAAGGTGAACCTCACAGGTGCCGTCGCAACGGTCGATGGTGAAGATCTTGTCAAAAGACCGGTAACCAATGCCGCATCAATGCTACAAGGCCAAGTTGCAGGGCTTAGAATTGTTCAAGACACAGGGGAACCGGGAAATGAAGGCCTTTCAATACGAATACGTGGTCAAGGTACATTTAGCGGTGCCGGATCTAACCCTTTGGTTCTCATCGATGGCGTAGACGGCAGCCTTAGTGATTTAAACCCGAACGACATCGAAAGCATATCTGTTCTTAAAGATGCGGCATCCGCATCCATTTATGGTGCAAGGGCAGCAAACGGGGTTATCTTGGTCACGACCAAATCAGGAAAATCAGGAAGTGGCTTTACAGTAGAATACAATCTTAACACTGCCATACATACCCCTACCCGCTTGTTTGACATTATAACCAATTCTGCAGAATACATGGAACTGTGGAACGAAGCAAAGGCCAATACGGGAATAACGACCGGTCTTTACCCGCAATCTGAAATAGACTTGTATAGAAATGCTACGGATCGTATTCAATATCCCAATGCCGATTGGCTTGATATTATGTTCAATCCGGCGTTCGTACAATCACACAACCTCGGTATAAGTGGTGGAATCGGAGGAACCCATTACAAATTATCATTGGGCTATATAGATCAACCGGGAACAATGAAAGGATTTGAATATAAGCGTTACAATATCCGTTTGAATCTAGGCTCGCAAATAAATGATCATATTAAATTAGGTGCGAACATAAGTTTTAAAGAAGGCAATACTTCAAGACCAAGACAAGGATCCAATGACATGTTTCTATCTACCATGTCTCAGGCCCCTACTTATCTACCTCAATTACCTGACGGACGCTATTCTTACAAAGCATACGATTTTGAATCGAACAACAAGAATCCCGTCGCCATCGTCGAAAACGACGTATTAAGAAACACTGTCGATTATTCTGTGAATGTACAAGGATGGGCTGATATAAACCTCGCAAAATCCTTGAACTGGTATTCAAAAGCAGCCATAGTAGGTGATTTTGAAAAGTGGAAAGATTGGCGCCCGGCCGTACCTTTGTATTTTTATCAAACAGGTGAGTTCGCCACAGATCTTGATGTTGGCGGACGAGGTTTGCAAGTAAACAACGGTCAAAACATATTCACCAACTTGTTTTCCTATCTAAAGTTCGAAGATGAAATTAGTGAAGGCCATATGTTGACCGCACAAATAGGCTATAGCGAAGAATCAAATAAGGAAGAATACCTTAGGGGCTACCGACGAGATTTTGCAGGTAATAACCTAAGGGAACTGGATGCTGGCGGACCTGCCGTTCAAAACGCCAATGGGTCGACCTACGAATGGGGCCTTAAGTCATTTTTCGGTCGTTTAGGATACAATTTATTGGACCGATACCTCTTGGAATTCAATATGAGGTATGATGGCAGTTCAAGATTACAGGAAGATCGCAGATGGGGCACTTTCCCTTCAGTTTCTGCCGGTTGGCGAATAACCGAAGAGCCCTTTCTTCAAAATGCGAATATAGGTTGGCTCGACAATTTGAAACTTCGGGGTTCTTACGGTGAATTGGGCAATCAAAATATAGGAAATTATCCCTATCAGAGTATTTTAAGCTTCACAGGAAATTATTCATTTGACAACGCCAATCTGTTATCTGGCGCTGCCCAAACCGCTTTAGCTAACGAATTTATTACCTGGGAGACTACTAAAATAACTGATATAGGTCTAGACCTGACCGCCTTCAAAGGTTTAAATATAACATTTGATTGGTACAAGAAAACTACTTCTGATATTTTAAGAGGGTCTCAAGTCACCGGGTTAGTTGGCCTAAGCGCACCAACAGTGAATAACGGAACCATGCAGAACACTGGAGTAGAATTGAACGTCCAATATATGAACACCATACCATCAGGTACCTTCGAAGGACTATATTACAACATAGGAGGGTCTATTGATAGATTTAGAAATGAATTGGTCGAATTTGGCGAACGGGAAATTGGAGGTACAACTATTAAGGAAGAAGGTAAGCCATGGGAAACTTTTTATATGTTGGAGTGGACAGGCATTTTTCAGACACAAGCCGAAATAGATGCCGCACCGAAACAGTATAATGACAATACCGAGCCAGGAGATCTTATTTTTAAGGATCAGAATGGAGACAATGTTATCGACGATGACGATAGAACGTACTTCGATGGACAATACCCTAGTTTCGAGTATGCCATGAATTTTAACGCAAATTGGAAAAACTTTGATATCTCCTTGTTTTTTCAAGGTGTCGAAGGTAGAAGTATCTTTGTGAACAACTGGGGAACCATTCCCTTTACTCAAGGCTCACCTCCAACAACAGATTGGAGAAATAGGTGGACAGTTGAAAATCCTTCGACTACAATGTCTAAAATATATTGGGGCTTCAGCGCCCCGGATAAAATTAGGAGAAATTCTAGTTATTATCTTCAAGACGCTTCCTATTTAAGGTTAAAAAACCTTTCCATTGGCTATAATTTACCAAGTAGCTTAATTGAAAGGGTTAAACTTAAAAAATTGAGGTTGTATGTTTCCGGAGACAATCTATTAACATTCACCGATTATCCTGGCCTAGACCCGGAAAGAGGAGGAAGTGGAAGGTTCGTAAATTATCCGCAAAACAAAATATACTCTTTGGGCGTAAATGTTCAATTCTAAAACTTATATCATGAAAAAATATATAATATATACACTTCTAAGTGTACTGTTTTTTAGCATTTTGGGTTGCGAAAAAAACTTATTGGAAAAAAATCCGTTAGATCAACTTTCATCTGGCGAATTCTGGAAATCAAAGGCTGATTTTGATATGGCCCTGACCGGTGTTTATGGACAATTTCAAAATTCAATGTTCTCCTATGGGGCCCCTAATTGGGATGCCCTTACTGATAATGGTTATGGACAGCATAATTATTGGGGTAGCCAAGCCATAGTTCAAGGAGATATTTCTCCCTCATCCGGTGGTTATATATCCGATGTATATAGCGCTTGTTATAGCGGTATTGCCCGAATCAATATTTTCTTGGAACAATTGGCCGCCTTCGAAAGCAGCGATTTAGATCAAGTAACTCGTTCCCAATATGAAGGTGAGGCAAAATTCATGCGAGGCTTTTACTATTTTCAACTTTATTCGCATTACGGTTCGACCCCGCTTGTTCTTGAAACCCTTACGTTAGAGAACCAAATACAACCAAAGGCACCCGAAGCCGAAGTTTTAGCACAATCTTTAGCAGATTTAGATTCCGCCATTGCCAACCTACCTGACGAATTATTCTCCGACAACGGAGGGCATGCCGTTAAAACATCGGCTCAGGCCATGAAACTAAGGGTTTTGATGTTTGCTGCCTATGGCAACACTGGAATTCCGGATAACGGAATCTTGACACAGGCAAGAGATTTGGCTCTTGAGATTATGGAAGCTGGTTACGTACTTAGCCCGAATTTTGACGATGTTTTTAAAGATGGCACTCAAGAAGGAAATCCTGAGATTGTTTTTTCCATTAAATTTTTGGCCCCAGATAATGCGACACCCATGGATCAGTGGTACGGAGATTGGCTGGTTGTTAGCCCACTTCAAAATTTGGTCGATACTTTCGAAGACGACGACCCTCGACTTGAAAGTACCATTTTTGCCGATGAGGTTAATTTTAATGGTAATATCCATAACCCATCCAATGGCCTTCCTACCGGTTTTGGAGTCAAAAAATTCCTCAGCCCCGGCCTTATGCCATATGGCTACGCAACCCAGAGCCAACAAGATTGGGTACTACTTCGCTATGCCGATGTATTATTAATGTTTGCCGAAGCTCAAAATGAGCTAATTGGGTCCGATCAATCTGTTTATGATGCCGTAAATGCTATACGAGGTCGGGTCGGTATGCCCGATCTACCAGCAGGATTGACAAAAGAACAAATGAGGGAAAACATCCGCCATGAACGTAGAATTGAATTGGCCTTTGAAGGGCTTCGTTATTACGACCTTAACCGTTGGAGAATAGCCGAAGATATATTAAACAATGTAACCGATGGTGTGCTAAGCTACACTTTTGAAGAACGCTTCTATCAATGGCCCATTCCACAGGCCGAAATCGATAAAAGTCAAGGTCAGTTGGAACAGAATTCTGATTATTGATTTATATACAAATGATCTATATAGATAAGTTTACTGTTTTAAAACGATTTTTTTAGTTAGTTAGTTTTTTGAGTTAGTTTGAATGGTCGGTCGATTTTCTTCACCGACCATTTTTTTAGTATATCAATTACATTTATTAGTATAGACCATGGCAGAACAGCTAGAATTATTAAAAATGAAAAAGATTTTTTTACTCTTGGCCCTTCTCATTTTTCAATTAGGTTGCCAACAAAACCAACCAAAGGAAAAAATAGAAGCCGACACACCTTCATACACCCTTACTTTTGACTCTTTGGCAGAAACCTGGGACGAGGGCATTCCTTTGGGAAATGCTACCGTGGGAGCATTAATTTGGTCAAAAAATGGCAAGCTACGGTTTTCCCTTGACCGTGCCGATTTATGGGATTTAAGGCCAATGGCCAATTTAGATTTCGAAAATCATGATTTTGAATGGGTAAAAGAACAGTGGAACAACAACACCTACCAAAACGTTCAGAACAAATATGACGTACCCTATGACCAACTACCTGCCCCTTCGAAAATTCCTGGTGGGGCATTGGAATTCGACGTCGCACAACTCGGAGAAGTAGCATCTGTCAGTTTGGATGTTGAAAAAGCCATTTGTGAAGTCACATGGAAAAATGGAGCTATTCTTAAAACTTTTGTACATGCCACTGAACCTGTCGGGTGGTATACTTTTGAAAATATAAGCGGCGATTTAAGTCCAACTATAATTCCACCCGCTTATGTATCCAATGAAAAGGCGGGTATAGAGAGTCCGGTTACAGGGCAAGACCTCAGAAAACTGGGATACAAAGCGGGCCAAGTAACCAAAAAACCGAACAGCATTACCTACAACCAAGTCGGTTGGGGCGATTTTGAATTTCAGGTCCACACCCAATGGAAGCCAACACCAAATTCCTTGGAAGGCAGTTGGAGTATTTCTTCCAAAAAATCAAAAACGGAAACAGCGGAAACCGCCACAGAAATAGTTTCAAAAACCCTTCAAAATGGTAGGGTCGCTACCATGGAGCGACATGTGGGTTGGTGGCAGTCCTTTTGGAGTCAATCTTCCATCCAGGTTCCAGATTCCATATTGCAAAATCAATGGTATATGGAAATGTACAAACTGGGATCCGCTGCTAGACAAGGGGCACCTCCTATATCGCTTCAAAGTGTTTGGACAGCGGACAACGGAAAACTACCGCCTTGGAAGGGTGATTTCCATCACGATCTCAATACCCAATTAAGCTATTGGCCAACTTATTCGGGAAATCATTTGGCGTTGGAGCAAGGTTTCTTGGATTGGTTGTCTAAACACAAACCTACCTTTAAGAAATATACGAATGAATTTTATGGCACCAACGGCCTTAATGTACCAGGGGTAACAACTTTAGACGGTGAGCCCATGGGAGGTTGGATCCAATACTCCTTTGGCCCAACGGTAGGAGCTTGGCTAGGACAACACTTTTATTTGCATTGGCGCTATTCTATGGATCGTGATTTTTTAAAGAATGAAGCCTACCCATGGATAAAGGAGGTGGCACAGCACTTTGATGAGCTGTCGGTCAAAGACCAAAACGGCAATAGACGATTACCCTTAAGTTCAAGCCCCGAAATTCATAATAACTCGCATGAAGCCTGGTTTGAAGAACTAACCAATTTCGACCTTGCCCTGATCCGTTGGACGTATCAACATGCCGCAGAACTGGCATCGGAACTTGAACTAAAAGAAGAAGCCAAACAATGGAGTTCAAAGTTAAAAGAATGGCCTGAGTACGCCGTAAACGAAACGGGACTTATGTTCTCGCCCAACCTTCCATACAATGAATCACATCGTCATTTCTCGCATGCCATGGCCATACACCCTCTAGGGCTTTTGGACGTTTCACACGGGGAAAGCGATCGAAAAATCATCGACAGTACAATAGCCAATTTAGAAGTCAGGGGCTCTAGTCAATGGGTAGGATACTCTTTTAGTTGGTTGGGAAATTTAAAGGCTCGCGCCTTCGACGGTGAAGGTGCGGCAAAAGCGTTAAAAGATTTCGCCACCTCGTTTGTACTGCCAAATAGCTTTCATGTTAATGGTGATCAATCAGGAACAGGAAAATCAAATTTCACCTATCGTCCTTTTACCTTGGAAGGAAATTTTGCATTTGCCGCCGGACTACAGGAAATGTTGATACAAAGTCACACCGGAACGATAAAAATTTTTCCGGCCTTACCCCGATCATGGAAAAATGTTTCTTTTAAAACTTTGAGAACTGAAGGAGCCTTTTTGGTATCTGCAAAAATGAAAGCGGGCACTGTAACCGAGGTTGACATTGTTTCTGAAAAAGGGGGACGATTACGCTTGGAAAACCCGTTTACCGGGAAGAACATATATGTAACCGGAACAGAAGAATATCAATTTAATGAAAATAACATCATAATTGAAACTTCGCCGGGAATGGTCCTTTCCATAAGAAATAGTCAAAACTGATAGTATGGATGGGGCCTGAAATGACCTATTTGACCGTGGGAGTTTTAGGCCCTCTTCGCTTTCGAACCAGACTATCTGCCGGATAATTATTTTTCAGGTAAGCCATTTGCTCCTTCGCCCAAACGATGATGTCTTCCCGTTGTTCGTCAGATAAATTCGCCTCGGGGTGTAGTCCAAAATTGGTATATGATTTTAAGGGCATTTCATGTTCCTCGACCATTTCAATGGTTTCTTCGAACTTATGGTTTTGCTCTGCAATAGGCCGTTTGGTAAATTCGGAAAAATTCAAGTGTCGCTTGCCGTCTTTAATGTGACCATCAAGCCACCAAGCTATGGGCTGTACGTTGGCATACCATGGATATTCCGACTTGTTCGAATGACAATCATTACAGGAAACCTGTAGCAAATGGTTCACTTTCTCGGGAACGTTATATTTCGTTGAGATATCATAAGTCATATCATTAGAATCATTTTTTTCAGGACGGAAAAACTGAATAATGATTAGAACCAACAACAAGCCCCCTAAAATTTTTTTAATCATAATATGAAGTATTATTTATTCAATTTGCTATTTCTCATTTTCAATGAGTGGATGAAATTAACTAATAAATGTACTCATTTCACTAACTTTAAAAAAAAATCTAATTCTATCAATGTACACCATTGTTGACATAGAAACAACGGGAAACGGTATTAAGGGCAACAAGATAACCGAAATTTCAATCTTTAGATTCGATGGTAATCGAGTCATTAATGAGTTTACCTCCTTGGTAAACCCCGAATGTGAAATCCCCTATTTTATCACTAGGCTCACTGGCATTGACGAAGACCTTGTTCGCGACGCCCCTATTCTATCTGAAATTGCACCTAAAATACTTGAAATCACCAAAGATTCCATTTTTGTCGCACATAGCGTGAATTTTGATTACAACGTCATCAAGAACGAATTCAAAAGTTTAGGACTTGATTTTAGCCGAAAAAAACTATGTACCGTTCGGTTATCACGAAAATTATTGCCCGGTTATCACTCCTACAGTCTCGGAAAACTTTGTTCTGCTTTAGATATTCCATTGACCGATAGGCATAGGGCCCGCGGTGATGCACGCGCAACCGTCTTGCTTTTTAAAAAATTAATGCAACAAGAGAATGCAGCATCAGTATTCAAAACTTTTTTAAACGCCCGTTCACAAGAAGCTACTTTACCCCCTTCGCTACCAAGACAAGTTTTTGAAAGACTTCCTACAAAGCCCGGCATTTATTATTTTAAAAATACACTGGGCAAGATTATCTATGTTGGTAAGGCTATCAATATCAAAAAAAGGGTGCTAGGCCATTTTTATGACAAGTCTACCAAGGAGGTACGCTTGTGTGCTGAAACCGCAGATATAGACTTTGATTTATCAGGAAATGAACTAGTAGCCCTTTTAAAGGAATCTGCTGCCATCAAACACCATTTCCCCAAGTACAATAGGGCACAAAAGAGCAATGGGCAACGCTATGGTATTTTCAGCTATGAAGACCGAAATGGTATTGTTCATCTGGCGTACAATAAAATAAAAATGGCGCCCAACCCAGTTGCGATTTTCTATAACTTGACCGACTGCCGTCTTTTTTTGGAGACTATTTGTAAAAACTTCCTCCTATGCCCTAAATATTGCCATTTACAGGAAAATGTACCGAGCTGCTCGCATTATAGTATCGGAACTTGCGATGGTGTCTGTAGGGGCACCGAACCAATACCTTCTTATAACGCAAAGGTTGAAAAGTCATTGCGGCATATAGCTACTCGAAATGAAGATGTATGGATCAAGGAAAAAGGAAGAACCACTTCTGAAGATGCATTTGTGCGTATAAAAAAAGGCTTATATGTAGGATATGGCTATGTGGATAAAGAGACTCCGATAACTACACTTACCGATTTGGAAGCCTTTGTAATTGAACAAAAAAATACATTGGAAACTCAGCGTATCGTACAATCATTTCTATTCAAGAATCCTCAGAAAATATGGAAGGGTCAAGAAATTACAGATGCTCTTTAATGCTATGTTTTAATCTTTCATTTTGCGATACATGTGTATAACAAAAAGTAACCAAAACAAGAAAATGACCATCACCAAAATAGCATATACCGAGATAAAGTCCACCGTTGGTTTACGTTGATTAATTAGTAATTATACATTCAGGCTTTTTCCTCAAATAAAAATTTTAAACGCATAATTGTAAATATATTCCTACTAAAGTTAAGGAATAAAGCAATAGCATCACTTAAATACATTAGGACAATTTTAACATTTACGGTATTCTGATTTATTCTAATCAAATCATGCGATATCTCTACTAAAAAAGCTGATTATCAAATATTTAATCAAAATAAAAAAGAGAGAATCATTCAAAATGAGAGCTCTAATGAAAATGTATGGCGTGAACAAAGATTTAGAGAGTTGAAAAACGGTAGATTACACTATGCAAAACCATCGATTGGAATATTAAAAAACAACTTAACGTACCGATTTTGTCAAGCGCTAGTCTAAGTTAACAGGCTGGTTCTTTTTTAAATAAAACAATTACTTAGTTCTATTTTGATAAGCTATTCGTTCTTGTAAGGCCGTTGCAGAAGCCGGATTGTCGAAACTTTTAACTGCATCTCTTACTGTGATAAAAAGTCGTTCTTTAGGAATCTCCTTAATTATTCCACTATTAAAAATAATATCCCTTGTGGGTCCGATAGCCCCGGAGATATAAAACTTGAGATTACGTTCATGAATTTCACGAATGGTCTTGACCAACATGGCCGTAGCCGTAGAATCAATGTAATTGATTGCCTCTGCATTTAAAACCACCGCTTTCAAGGTTTCCTTCTTGCTATCGATAAAATGAAAAAGTTGCTTTTTAAAATAGCCTTTGTTTCCAAAGTACAATTGAGAGTCAAATCGAACGATAAGTAAATCATCCCTAAACTCAATATCTTCTCCGAAACGATCTACATTTTTATAATAGTCTGAATCTTTTATTTTTCCCAAGACCGCAAAATGGGGCTTTGAACTCTTATAAACCATTAAAAGCAGGGAAAGCAGTACCCCTACCAAAATACCTTGTGGTATGCCAATGAACAGCGTAACCAAAAATGTTATCGATAAAATAGAGAATTCATCTTTTCTGTATTTCCATAATACTTTGGGATAAGTCACATCAATCAATCCAAAAACAGAAACCATGATAATACTGGCCAACACCGCCTTCGGCAAATAAAAAAACAAGGGGGTAAGAAAGAGGAGGGTAATCACGACAAGTGCTGCGCTGAACAGCGATGCAACGGGTGATTTAGTACCTACAGAATCACTAATGGCCGATCTTGAAAAACTTCCGGTAATCGGATACGATTGAAAAAAAGATCCTATCATGTTAGAAGACCCTAACGCTATCAATTCTTTGTTGGGGTCAATGGTTTCCACACCATTCTTTTCTTCCATTGCTTTCCCAATCGAAATAGCCTCCAAATAGCCGACCAATGCCAATGTCAAGGCCATTGGCCAAATTTCAGCAGTATTCTTCAAGGTTATTCTTGGAATCTTCAAATCGGGAAGCCCTTCGGGTACAGCTCCGACAATATGCGTGCCGAACGTTTGCAAATCGAATATATAAACCGTCAAAATACCCCATATTACAACAAACAATACTGTAGGCAACTTCTTGTTCCATTTTCTGATGAAGATAATCAACACAATACCGCCCAGACCAAGAAGCAGGTCTACTATATTTGTTTGGGGCAGCGCAATAACGATGTTACCAATAAGCTCATGAAGCCAATGGCTTCGTTCAACCGGGGTTCCCAGAATATGCTTTAACTGACTAAATATAATAATCACGGCTGCGGCAGATGTAAAACCACTGATTACGGGCCTAGATAAAAAATTCACTAAAAACCCCATGCGCAAAAAACCCAAAACCATTTGAATAGCACCCACCAGAAATGCCAAAAAGACTGCCATGGCCACATAGTATTCACCCCCATTAACGGCAAAAGCCCCCAGCCCAGCTGCTACAAGAAGAGAATCCATCGCCACGGGGCCAACCGCCAATTGCCTCGACGTACCCAAAAATGCATAAACCAATACCGGAATCAAGGAGGCATATAGGCCATAAACAGGTGGTAAGCCAGCAATCATCGCATAGGCCATACTCTGCGGAATAAGAACGATGCCAATGGTGAGTCCCGCTAAAAGATCCTTAACTATATACTCTTTTTTATAGTGGGGCAACCATTGTAAAAACGGAAGAAGCTTTTGCATAATACAAAGTTAACCAAACCTACTACATCGTTACTGAATATTTCCGCCCACAGGCAAACCACTAGGTACTTTTTCAGGTATTTCTTTGTCGAAGTTGTCGTCGTTCAAGGTGTTCAAAAAGGAAATGATCAATGACATCTCTTTTACACTAAGTTCAAGTTCCTTCACAAAAGGGTCATATTCTTCTTTTGACACATGCGGATTTCGTTCTTTACCATTGGAAATATCCTCATAAAATTCCAATACGCGTTTCAATGTTTTTAAACTTCCGTTGTGCATATAAGGTGCGGTAAAACGTAGATTTCGTAAAGTGGGCGTACGAAAACCAAAACTATCTTTGACTCCACCATCGGGGTTGGGAAGTTTACTATTTTCAGGAGTACCGAGAACATGTATTTTATAATCGGACAACATTGGCCCATTATGACAATTTGCACACCCTACCTCCTTAAAGAGCTCAAACCCCTCTTTCTCTGAAATAAGAATGGCATCACTATCACCGCGCATATATTGGTCAAACCGAGTATTATTGGTAATCAATGTACGTTCGAAAGCCGCAATGGCCTTTCCCAGATTCTCAATCGTAATGCTGTTGGTGTCACCAAACGCTAATTCGAACAACCTTTGGTACTCCGGTATTTGGCGTAAACGTTCTACTACAACATCTAAAATTTCGGTGTCTTTGTACCTATGTCCGCGCATTTCCTCAAATGCCTTTATGGGTTCCAGTGCCTGAATTTCGAGGCTTTTCACCCTATCATCCCAAAACATCGGTGCGTTCTCAGCATTGTATCTGCTATAAGTATCTATACCGTTAAAAGCTGAATTGAGAATGGTCTGGGCGTTACGTTTTACAAAAGGGATGTCATTCGGACTATTAAAACGTCTTTTACTGCCCAAGCCCTTTGCATTCGGACCGATAGAAATATCCAAGAATTCGGCATACCCGTTACTCGGATGATGACAGGTTACACAGGCCACATCTTTGTCTCCCGACAATATGGGATCATAAAAAAGTAATCTGCCCAATTCTGCTTTGGCCTCCGTAACCGGATTATCTTTGGGAGACGTCACAACTTCGGGCAGTGCGGTTATGGTCGTAGAGACTTTGGCGACTTCCTTTTTTTTCGATTTTCTGGTTTTACCCTCAGAACAACCTACCAATAATGGCCCGATAGAAAGCATAATGGCGATTAAGGATGTTGCTTTCATAACAAACAAAACTATATTCTGGGTCGTTTTTTAATCGCAGGCCCAGCCCTGTACCTAACAAAGTTAGTACTAAAAATAACAACTATTTATGACCCGAATCATATCATAAAATATGATTTCACAAACTTTAAAATAAAAATCTAAACGTATCCTGATAGTTGAGCTCCTAAAGCGAGTAACCCGATTAAAAGGCATAATGGTGAAAAGTACTTCGCATCTGCTCTGGAAAAATCTGTCTGTGCGACTTTTCGAAAAAAGCCCACATACTTAAAATCTCCAATAGCCCTGGCAAAAAAGATTACAGGAACCACCCAGCCGACGTACTCTACCATCCAATTGGGCAACAGTACGGGAGCAAACCCTAGACGGAATAAGTAGAATAGCCCAAACGACAATAATACCATGCCAACAACAGCACTATCAATTTTTTTCGGATTTAAAACACGCTGGCCATCCGTCTTTGTAGGCAAGGCTACGTTAAATCCCCATCGACCGCCAAGGGCCCAATTAAAATGAATGCCTGCAAGAACACAAAAGATAACAACCAGTAAAATGGATACGACAGCCATTTATTCAGATTTAAATTATCAGGCCTCTTTTTCTACTTCAGTCATTCGGCCTTAAATACACCTTGAACTCCCTAGGAGTAGCTTGCAAATAATCAAAACCTTTGTCTAATTGATTTTGTCGCACGGCATAGGGGTAAAAACTAATGGGTTCAATACAGACCATATTGGGCACCTCCGTCCAGAGCATAAACTGTCCGAAACCTTTGGTCGTAATGGTGAGTTCATTTGTATCTTGCAATGAGATTTCAGTGCATTGGGGTACATGCAAAGCCCTGCTGCCCACGGCCAGAATCTCATTCAACGTAATTTTTGTATCGCCTGCTGTAATAACGGGGGCTTCTGTTTGTAATAAAAATGCCGGATGATACCCTAGCATAAAAGGCATACCCTCGTCTCCCGAAATCACAAAGGTAATTTCAAGACCCTCTGCTTTCAACTCGAAACGTTTTTCGAATTGAAAGTTATATGGCCAGAACAATTCTTTCTCTGTCGATTTCTTCGGAAATTTTGAGTTTTCAACTTTTACATCGGCTTGATATATTTTTTGAAAAGCAGCATGTGTTTCAGATGACCCTTTAAGTATATAGGGCAACTCACGCAACAAACCGTGTTGGTCTTGAACTGCATTCCCTTTGGGCGTACGCACCCGGAAATCCGCTTCCATCGTGGGACCGATAATGGGAAACATTTCGGTATCGGAACTCCCCCATCCCGGGTTTCCCTTTTGATGAATATATTCATGACCATCGACCGAATAACTGACGAGTTCCCCAGCCGATATGCCCACCTTTTGATTTCCATTTGTAAGCGTAACCATAGTATTTTTTCCTATTTAAGATTTATCTATAAAGCCTTTTTCTCGCATCCAATCATCATTGAACATTTTGCCGACATAGCGACTTCCGTGATCATGAAAAAGAACCACGACCAAATCATCTTTGCTAAAATGTTCCTTTAATTGCAGTACCCCTTTAATTGCCGATCCCGCCGAGTTTCCTAAGAACATGGCCTCTTCCCTGGCCAAACGTTGTGTATACACTGCACCATCTTTATCGGTGACCTTGGTAAAACCATTGATGATTTCGAAATTTACATTTTCCGGTAGAATATCTTCCCCGATACCTTCAGTGACATAGGGGTAAATCTCATCTTTATCAAAAATACCGGTTTCATGGTATTTTTTAAAAACAGAACCATAGGTATCAACTCCCCATACTTTAATATCCGGATTTTTCGACTTCAGATAGCCCCCTACACCCGATATGGTTCCCCCTGTACCTACACCAGCTACAAAATGGGTGATTTTTCCATCGGTCTGTTCCCAAATTTCAGGGCCTGTGCTGGAAAAGTGAGCCCTGGTATTCGATAAATTATCATATTGGTTGGCATACCATGCACCCGGAATTTCTTTTGCCAGTCGTTTTGCCGTGGAATAGTAGCTACGGGGATCTTCGGGAGAAACATCGGTGGGGCATACATATACCTCACTGCCCATGGCTTTTAAAATATCAATTTTTTCTTTTGATTGTTTATCACTGATTACACAAATCAGCTTGTAGCCTTTTACCGTGGCAGCCATGGCCAAACCCATTCCTGTATTACCGGAAGTACCTTCTACGATAGTGCCGCCCGGTTCTAAAAGTCCTTTTTTTTCGGCATCTTCAATCATTTGTAGCGCCATGCGGTCTTTTACCGAGTTGCCAGGATTAAAAGTTTCGTACTTCGCCAAAACCATACAAGGTAAATCTGCAGTAAGTCGATTTATCTTGATCAAAGGCGTATTTCCTATGGTTTCAAGTATGCTTTTAGCGAATTTCATCGGCATTTTCAAAGTTACAATTTTAGCTATACTATTTTACACCTACCATAGGTCATCATTCAAACTTAATGGCCTTGACCGGTGTAATTTTTGTGACAATATAAGAGGGCAGCAGAAGCATCAATAAACAAAGCAGTAATACCCCGATATTCAAAAGCAAAACTGAGTAAAAATCGATATGCACCGGTATATATTCAATATAATATTCTTGGGGATTCGGAAACTTGAAAAGACGGAATTCATGTTGAATCCATATGATGGAAATGGCAATTGCGTTACCCCATAACAATCCTATCCCTATAAGATAGGCTGCATTGTACAAAAATATTTTTCGTACACTCCAATTGGAAGTGCCCATGGCTTTTAGAATACCGATCATTTGGGTTCGCTCTAAAATCAGCACCAATAAAGCCGTAATCATATTAATTCCACCAACAATGATCATAATACCGATAATGAGCGCTATGTTAAAATCAAAAAGACTGATCCACTCAAAAATATTATAGTATTTATCTTCGACCGTTCGGGTATCCAAGGTGGAAATTGTACGACCGTGAATCTCTTTGCTTTTCTCATCGATATCCTCAAAATCGTCTAAAAACACTTCAAAATTGCCTACCTGATCAGTCCTCCACTTATTCATGCGTTGAATATGGCGGATATCAATAAAAAGATAAAGTCCGTCCAATTCCTCAAACCCACTATCATAAACACCCACAATATTGAACTTTCGTTGATTGGGTGTCTTTGATGGATCACCATCCTTGATAAAAAAAGCAAAGAAAGAATCACCCAAATGAAGACGCAGACGATTCGCCATGATGCTCGATATGAGTACGTCATCATTAAGTCCGTTGGAATAATCGGGCAGTTTACCTTCGACCAAGAATTCTTCAAAGGCATTCCAATTATAATTGGGGCCTACCCCTTTGGCTATGATTCCTTCAAAGGTTTCTTCAGTACGTATAAAACCGGCCTTACTGGCTACCGCCTGCACATGCGCTACCCCATCGACCGATTTGAACTCCGGATAAAAATCTTGGTTTAGGTCAACGGGTACAACAGAAACCTCTGAATTGTTATTATCGTAATTATAGATTTGAATGTGCCCATTAAATGCCGTTACTTTGTCCCTGATTTTATGCTTTAGACCAACGCCTGTAGCAATGGCTATAAGCATCATAATGATTCCTAAAGCTATTGCCGAAATTGCTATTTTTATTATTGGGGCGGATATGCTAATTTTATGACCACTACCCGTAATAAGTCGCTTGGCGATAAAATATTCTAAATTCAACCTATGCCATTTTTGTCTAGTTTCAAAAGTACAGTTTTATTGTCGGTTTTCTCACTTTTAGCTTGTGGAAACCACGCTTCTACCCCTAAATCGAATGAACAGTTGAACGAAGTGCAAACAGCTGTAAAAACCCAACCAAAAATCGTAGTCGGAGCCAATAGGGTAAGTACTTATCTCCCTTTTTTAAAAGGTAAAAAAGTAGGCGTAGTAGCCAATCAGACCAGTGTAATCTTTACTGCTAGCAGTGAAAACCCAAAGGAAAAAGGTTTTACCCATCTGGTCGACTCTTTGTTGACATTAAAGGTGGCTATTCAAAAGGTTTTTGCTCCGGAACACGGTTTCCGTGGTGAAGCGGATGCCGGTGAAAAGGTCGCCGACGGTACCGATCAAAAAACAGGACTACCCTTGATTTCCTTATATGGGAAAAATCGAAAACCTTCGAACGAACAGTTGAAAGACCTAGATGTTATTCTTTTTGACATTCAAGATGTAGGCGTTCGTTTTTATACCTATATCGCTACCCTGCAATTGGTCATGGAGGCCTGTGCCGAAAATGATATTCCCCTAGTCGTTTTAGACCGGCCGAACCCAAACGGCAACTACGTTGACGGGCCAACGATGGAGAAAGCACATACCGGATTTCTGGGAATGACCGAGATTCCTTTGGTCTATGGTATGACCATTGGTGAATATGGCAAGATGATTAATGAAGAGGGTTGGCTTGAGGGAGGAAAAAGGGCAAACCTCACTATTGTGCCATTAGAAAATTACACCCATAGTATGGAGTACAGCCTACCCATTCGCCCCTCACCCAACCTGCCCAATGATATTTCGATCAATTTGTACCCGAGTTTGGGCCTTTTTGAAGGCACGAATATCAATGCCGGTCGGGGTACCGAATTCCAATTTCAGCGGTATGGGGCTTCCTTTTTAGATAGCACACAATACAACTTCACCTATACCCCCCAACCAAATTTTGGATCTAAAACCCCTAAAGAAAACGGCAAGAAATGTTTTGGAAAAGATTTGTCGCAACTCCCTAGAATAAACGAGGTTTCGTTAAAGTGGCTTATGGATGCTTATAACAATACAATGGAAAAAGAAAAGTTCTTTCTTACCACTGGTTTCACAAGACATGCCGGCACCAAAAAATTACAACAACAAATTGAGTCAGGACTCATAGAAGAAGACATAAAAGCCACATGGCAACCCCAATTGGAGGCCTTTAAGAAAATAAGGGAAAACTATTTGATTTACCCGCTTTAATTTTTTAAACCATTAACCCGATTTATTTTAAACTACTCCGATTACTTCAATAATTTACTATAAATAAATGAAATTACATCGGACTTTATTGGTCAAATACATATGGGGCGGTTCTTGGAAAATCGAAAATTACCCTGACCACTTCTAACCCTTTAAGATAAAGAAACTTCAGTAACTCTTGGCCAAGCGGTCACATAAACTGCACATTCAAATACCGTTCGCCCCAATATAATACCTTGGTTTTGTAGCCTTTTATTTTCAGAGGTTTGCACCTGTCTCTCCAATTACCATTAATATAATCTAATCTGCTCCATCTTCCGGGATTCCCTAATCAGTGCACGTGCCAAAACCGTTGTCGCATCGATAATTAGGCTGTCTTCTATTTTTTCATATTGAATGGCAAGCGGAATTTCCGTACATCCTAAAATAACGGCCTGCGCACCTTTTCTAGACAAATAGGTGGCAGCCATACTCAGGTTTTCTTTAGCCTTATTGTTTACCGGATTGGAAAATGCCTTAATACCGTAGCTGGTATCGTAAATGGAGGGATGAACGAACAAGTCTTGAATATCTTCGGATGGCTGAATCACTTCAATATTGTATCTCGATAAAACTTCAGGGTATACTTTAGCCAAAATCGTGCCCGTAGTTCCTAGAACACCAACTTTTGTAATTTCTGGATGCTTTGTAGAAATATGAAGACCTACCTCTTCAATCAAATTGACCAAAACACAAGACTCTGGAATGCTCTTCTCAATTAAACTCAATATGGGTCTTGCATGAGCCGTATTACAAGGAATACCAATGATAGCCGAACCACTTGCTATTAATGAGGCTATAATTTCTGAAATGGCAATACCCGGATTAACATCCGTTTCACCCAAAAGATACTTCGTGCGGTCTATAATCTTATGTGGAACCGACAGCATGGAAATAGGCAAGTGCTCTTGGTCAGAAGTCGCTTCCGTCAGATCATAAACCTTTTTTATCAAATCTATTCCGGCATAGCTTCCAACACCACCCACAATACCGATCATTTTATCTCTCATTCTATACGTTATATAAAATCTAAATTTTCTTAATTGGTCTGAAATGATAATGACTAATGGTAATTCAAAAGAAACATTTACTATTTGGTCAATTTTACACCTTTTTAAAAACGGTTGTCGCGTTATGCCCGCCAAAACCAAAGGTATTGCTCATGGCAACTGTTATCTTGTGATCAATGGCTTCTTGAACAACTATTGGAATAGCTTTTGGAATTTGCGGATCGATGACAGTAGTATTTATAGTCGGGGGCACAACATTATTTTGAATTGCCTTAATCGACAAAATAGCTTCAACGGCACCTGCCGCACCCAGCAAATGCCCCGTCATTGATTTTGTAGCACTTATCTTTAAATTCTCGAACTGGTTTTTGAAGGTACTTGCAACCGCCTTTATCTCACTTAAATCACCTACAGGGGTGGAAGTCGCATGGGTGTTCAAATAATTAACATCACTTGTGGAAATACCTGCTTCTTCCAAAGCCAATGCCATAGCTTTTGAAGCACCGATACCCTCAGGATGCGTTGCCGAAATATGATAGGCATCGGCTGTCATGGCGGCTCCCCCAATTTCGGCATAAATAGTTGCCCCCCTTTTTTTGGCATGCTCATATTCCTCAAGAACCAATGCGCCCGCACCCTCACCCATTACAAATCCGTCTCGTTCGGTATCAAAAGGTCTTGAAGCCTGCTGTGGATTGTCATTTCTAGTTGACATGGCCTTCATTGAGCTAAAGCCGCCTATCGAAGCATCGGTTATCGGAGCCTCCGAACCTCCGGTCACGATTACCTTCGCTTTGTTCAAACGGATATAATTGAATGCGTCCATTATGGCAGAACTTGATGATGCACAAGCAGATACTGCCGTATAATTGATTCCCATAAGTCCGAATTTCATTGAAATCAATCCTGATGCCATATTCGGAAGTAATTTGGGAATAAGAAAGGGACTGAATCGAGGATTTTTTCCATTCTCCACATAATTTTCCACTTCATCTTCAAAAGTTTTCATACCGCCTTGGCCAGTGCCCCAAATAACGCCCACATCAAAAGGTGACATACTTTCGACATTTAGGCCACTATCACTTAATGCTTCGGATGCGGCATAAAGCGCATATTGAGTAAAAAGATCACTCCGCTTAACCTCATTACGATCCAGATATTTTTCGGGATTAAAATCCTTTATTTCGGAAGCAAAGGTGGTTTTAAAACGTGAGGCATCGAACTTGGTAATTTTAGATGCACCACTTTTGCCATTGACAACATTTTCCCAAAATTCGTCAACTGAATTTCCAATAGGAGTCAAAGCACCCAATCCTGTTACAACTACTCTTTTCATATTGTTTCGATTTTATATACCATTGCGCGAATAGCATGGCACACATTTCTAACATCAACTAAATATCCTATAATTCTTAGCTCACAATTTGTACGGGCCAAAGTTAAGGTACTTCATCGTCAAGAGCCTTTTTATTTTTTTCTTGGCGGTTTCCTTTACAATCTTTCACCCCTTTTTTAAAGCAATGAGTTTTTTGGAAATTTCTAAAAGATCCGGTTCGTTTATTTCCGGAAGTGGCGCCAATGGGTATAATTGTTGGCCCGGTCGGGCGATAAAAGCACCTCGCCAACCGGCCCAAAGTGCTCCGGCAATATCCCATCCGTGCGCAGCGATCATCAAACACTCATGGGGTTGGGCGCCAATTTTACGTGCTGCCCAGTCATAGACATCCCTATCGGGTTTATATTTTGCAACATCCTCTATACTCAATCGCATATCGAAAAACTCCGTTAATTCTGCATTTTTAAATTGCATCGCCACACCTTCGTTCGATGAATTGGTCAAAGAAACCATGGTGTATTCCGCGTTTTTCAGTTTTTGTAATGCTTCCTTTACCTCAGGATGCGGTGGTAGGGATCGCAGCGGACTCAAAGCTGCTTTGGCGTCGTCTTCAGACAATTTTATATCGTGGTTGCCGGCTACCATTCTCAAAGTTGCCGCTCCTATAACACCAAAATCTTCATATTGACGAGCAGCGGTCGACACTAATGAATACTGAAGCATCGTAGTAAACCACAAAGGCAATAGCTCTTCACGATCACCGAGGGCCTTTCCGATACTCTTTTTCAGGTTCCCCAAATCTAAAAGGGACTCGTTGACATCAAAGAACAATACTTTAGGCCGAATGCTCGTGATGTTCTCTTTTTCCAAAAACCTTTGACTATCATTTTTCATTTCAGGTGTGCTTTTGATTTTTTCAATACAGGTAATTCTTTGGTGCGAACGGTACCAAACTTAAAACACCACGGTAAAGGTGCTCAAAGGTTATTGCTCCAGCAACTCTGTCAAGACTTGTTTAAAAACATCTACTGGCTGGGCTCCCGTAAGCGCACTTTTTTTGTCAAAAACAAAGGTTGGCACCGATGAAACCCCAAGACTTTGCCAATATTGCTCTTTTGATGTCACCTCGTAACGCGCCGCATCATCATCTAATCGCGACATCGCTTCTTCAACGTTCAACCCTACCACTTTTATTTCTTGTGCCAAAACGTCCCTGTCGGACACATCTTTTCGTTCGCTGAAAAAAGCAGCGACCAAACGCATTTTCAATTCGGTTTGCTTGCCCTTTTCTTTGGCATAATCGAGCAAAATATGTGCATCTCGCGTATTGACTATTCGCATACTTTCAAAATAATCAAAGGTAAAACCCAGTTCTTCTCCGGCATCTTTCATGCGCTCTTGTGATTCCATTTGTTGGTCAAGGGTCGAACCGTACTTGTTGGCAATATGTTCAATTACATTTTCACCTTCTGACGGCATATGTGGATTGAGCTCAAAAGGTTGCCACTCTATTTCTATTCTATCTGAGACACCCATCTCAGAAATCGCCTTTTCCAAGCGTTTATAGCCAATGGTACACCATGGGCATACCACATCGGATACGATATCTAATTTTATTTTTTCTGCCATATTTTAAATTTTAAGTCACTACATGGGAAATACCATTTTATGGCATACCTCCCAAACACCATTTAGTAATGGTTAGTTAAATTATTTCGCTAATTTGAATCTGACCTTGTACACTCGAATAATTGGGTACATCTGCCCCAATTTTTTCGGCATGCGGACCAAAGGATTTTTGAAACGATGCAATAGATTCAAAATAAAGGTTGGCTACTGCCACAAAAGGAGCCGGTTCACCAGGTTCTCTACCGCCCAAGCCTTTTTCAATTTCGACCTTTGTAAGGGCCGCCCCAACTAAATGTTGAACCATTGGAATATGCGTGCCTGTATAATAGTCAAAATCGAATGTTACTGCTTCACTATTTGGGTATAATACCGCTACTTTTATCATAATTTTATTTGTTTACTATTGACTTGTTATAGTATTTGTCGTTGCATCTTTCGTTTCGAAGTGACGCAATTTAGAGCACCATTCTTTGGTAATGCTTTGGTGTAGGCAATTTGTTTTTAGCAACGTGTTTCGTTTTGGGCACCACCCTTTTTTCCATCTGCGAAAACAAAAATACTAATAGCACCGACAGCCAGCCGTATGGCAAGCACCGATTATGAAATTTTTATTATTTTTTTCATCATAGCAATTGGTTTTTGAAGGCCCCAAGAATTGACTATACCTTTTAGAACTTGAAAAAAAGGCCCTCCGCAGGGGACGGAGAGCCTAGTATTGCCATCACACTTCGTTATCCAACGACATTAGGCAATTTCAGTTTCTTTTTTCCAAGCGTACTTTTTAAAACCGGCATCTACTGGAGTTTCGGCAATATGGTTGACATAGTTGCTGATTACTTTTTGCGAAAGCCCTAAAATGATTTCCAACAATTGTCTTTCCTCATAACCTGCGGCATAAAACGCTTGTACATCTTCACCTTTTATATACCCTCTGTTACGTACAATTTTCAGGGTAGTTTCATGTAACACCTGTAATTTTTCGGTTGGTAGCTCGGTACCGTTCCGCAACGCCTCCGTAATGGCATCATCAACCTTCATCATTTTGGCGATTGCCGTATGTGCAGGCACACAGTAATGACATTCATGTTCAACATTTATGGTTTGCCAAACGACGGTAAGTTCTTCATTGTTAAACGATGAATTGACAAATAATTCGTGAATGGATTGGTAGGCATTCAACAAGCCCGGTGCCCCGGCCAATACGCCGTGAAGGTTAGGAATGTTCCCATATGCTTTAATCGATTTTTCCAATAAAGGCTTACTTTCCTCTGGGGCCGTTTCCAATGTATGATTTTTTAATGTACTCATAATTTCTACTTATTTTCTGTTAATAATATCTAAGCAAATGCTTAGTTTTAGTTAAAAAAATTTTAAATGTTTAAAAACGTAATTTCAATTATACTGTTGAGTTGAGATTGGTCGTAAACCTTCGAAGAAACTGACAAACCCAGTATACAATTCATTAAATAATTTGCCTGACCATCTGCTATTTCTTCGGTTTTACTTTCGTCTTGCAGCAAATTATCGATAAACAATTGTTTAATCTCATTTGCGAATTTCATCAACTCTTCCATGATAACGGGATCGGTATCGTCCCTAATTTCATTTACCGTATTGGTAACCAAACACCCCTTGTTCATATCTTCATCACGGGCAAACTCCAAAAAGTCATAAAAATATTGTTTAATACCCGCTTTACCGTTGTTCGATTTCGCCAATTTATCGGTAATATCATATATTCTCTTTTTATAAGCATTTATACTTTCAAGAAACACACCCTGCTTATTGCCAAAACTTGAATAGATGGAAAACTGGTTAATGCCCATTTCCTTTTCCAACATACGAACAGTAGTAGCTTCATAACCATTCCGCCAAAAAAGACCTGTGGCCTTTTCTATTACCTCTTCTTCGTTATATTGCTTTTTTCTAGCCATTCTTCTAAACTACGACACAAAACTAAGCACTTGCTTTGAAATAAAAAAATTGTTTAGGATTTTTTTAGCATTTGACAGATTGTATTTTGTAAAAATATGCTTGCCCAAGCTTATTGACAAACTGAAAACACAACTATAATTGCTCAAATATCTTTTTAAACCGCTGTGGGAATTCCGTTACCACATGGTGACTTTCAAGGGTAACCGGATGGACAAACTTTAGTGCATAAGCATGTAGGTACAATCCCTTTCCCTTTAAAATTAAATCTTTATCCCCATAATCCCTATCACCTAATATCGGATTCCCGATACCGGATAAATGCTTGCGTAACTGATGGCGCCTTCCTGTCTTTGGATTTAAGCGTACAAGGTTGAGCTTACCGAATCTCTTTGAGGGAACCGTTGCTTTAACCGCATATTTAGACAGTGATGATTTATCGTCAATTGTTGCCGAGATTTCCCCTGTTGCATTCATTTCGCCAATAGTAATGGCATAATAGGTCTTTTTTACATTCTTATTGGCGAACAAACGATTTAAATCACGGATACTACTGCTCGTTTTTCCTACTAGCAAAAGTCCCGTTGTGGCGTAATCCAGACGATGCACAGGCTGTGGTGCTGTAGCATCGGATAAAGGACTAGGCTTTAGGTTTTGGGGCAGCACATGGGCTATGGTCATAAATCCATTGCCGCTTACCAAAATGCCTGCCGGCTTATAAACAATCGCCAAGTGTTCATCTTCAAACAATACATTTAGTCGTAAGATCGGTCTTTTACCCATACTTACTGCCGCTTGAATCGTCAACTGAATGGTTTCACCCCCTTTAATAAACGTTGCCGTGGTTGCAGTCACCCCATTAACCGTAACATACTTTTTCTTTAAAACCTTTTTTAAGGCCGATTTGGTCAAAGCCCTATTAAAAATGCCCACCCCGTATTCTTGAAGTCTTACCGGAGTGGCCAACTGTGGTACGATATGTATTTCCGTGGATGCTATCACCTTTAAATTTTAAGGTAAGTTCAATTTACTCGCAGCTAAGAACTGGGCCAAAGTTTACCCATTAATTTTACCCAAAAGAAACTTTACGCTTTCTTTTTACATCTAATCTGCCAAAACTTCTGTGAGGCGCTCTTCTCGGTATTCTTTGCAGGTTCATTTAGCTCTTCAAACTCAATCAAACCATAATTTCCGAATTCTTTAGTCACCGAATCGGCATCATAGAAGAATAATTTTACGCCGTGTTTGGTTTCGAATCTATCTTTGCTTAATTCCGTTCCATCGCCATAGGTGGGTGTATTTTTTGATATCGCTACAAAAACCATGTGACCACCAGGCCGAAGTTGGCCGTAACAGTCTTCAATCAGCTTGGCCCGTTCCTTTTCGTCTAGTAAGTGAATCAATGCATAGCAAAAAATACCATCATACCTCTTTTTGTCAAAAGGCATATCGTCCACCCCACCATGATAAACTTTTACGGCATCTCCAAATTGTTTTTTTGATAAATCTATGGCCGTTTTTGAAATCTCTATGCCTGTGACACTACAACCGGTATCAATAAATACCTTTGCATTTCTACCGTAACCAAACCCTGGAATCAATATTTCCTTTAACTCATTTTTTTGAAACAATTTAGCCGTCGAAATTGCCGAATCTGCAGGATCAAAGCCCCACATTGTTTGTTTGTCCCTAAAACTCGATTCCCAAAATTCCGTCATTTCTTTCGTTTAAATCAGTTCGTTCACAAATATAATGGAAGTAGAAAAGATACTACCTAAACCAACGACCTCTACAATGGCTACCACCGCTATGTTCGGTATTTTATCGCTTTTTCAATTTTCTAATCAAATCATGTGAAGCTGCATTAAGTTGTGTTTTGCCACGATTATAATTCCGCATCAAAATCACACCGTATTGGCTTTCCTTTTCAAAAACAAGATGACAGGTGTACCCTACGACCCCTCCGCCATGTCCGACCGTCTTAATCGTACTATCGCTATATAGAAAAAAACCTAAGCCATAATTGCCCTCGGGTGTTTGCTTGCTATGCATTATGGTTAAATTATTCTTCTGTAATATTCCCGTGTACCCCAAATTACTAGCTATAAATTTTGCCAAATCATTTGGCGTGGAATAAATACCACCATTTGGCACTTTATACCCTCGACCTCTATGTTCCAGTTCAGAATCGGGGTTAATTGTACCGTATGGAGAAAGGTTCATGCCCTTTGCGAGATCATCAGTTCTACTCTCTGGCACGATAAAAAAACTATTGGTCATGTGCAACGGATTGAATATTCGCTCTTTAACCAACTCGATAAATGATTTGTTTGCTGCTCGGGAAATAGCAAGTCCCAAAATTCCATAACCGATATTTGAGTAACCAAATTGCTCTCCGGGTTTAGATTTGAAAGATGTTTTGGGGATCGATTGCAAAATTTTAGTTTCCCAATTCTCAATTGGGCCGGTTGCTGCATTATCTAATTTAGGTTCCCGAATTAACCCAGAGGTGTGACTGGCCAGATGTTGAAAATTAATTTTTGCTGTGTTCGAATATCCTATTAGCCCCTTAATTTCCGGCAAATATTGTTCTATGGGATCATTCAATTTAATTGTTCCGTCTTCCACCAATTGCATCATCAAAAATGCGGTGAAAGATTTTGTGATTGAACCTGTACGATAGATGGTTGTTGAATCAGACTCAATATTACTATTAAAGTCTGCCGCTCCATACGCACCTGACCAAATAATTTGATCCCCTTTGGTTATTGCAACCGAGATACTCCCTTTTACATTATCATCAGCTACGTCATTTTCTATTCTCCTTCTGAATTCTTCAATTATAGATTGAAGGTCATTTTCTTCCCCGACTTGGGCATATGATGGACAGAAACAGCCGGCAAATACAAGTATCAATATTGCACATAAAGTTCTATTCATGTGATTGCTTTACATCTTTCGATTGAACGGTCAAAGTTTGTTGTGGCGATTAGTACCAAGCCGGGAAACTTCAGGGCGGCCGAACCTGTTGTGGGATTAAAAATAGGGATTTCCTTTCAGGAAATTTGTAAACAAGGAACTTTAAAGATTGTTCGTGAACGGCTTTATTTCAGAAAGAGGATTGAGGGCAAATACCAACTTTGTTTTCCTTTCTTTATCCTTCTAGAATTTTCCAATATTAATATTAGATTATATAAATAAAGTATTGCCACAAGTACGATGTAAATTAGCTGTTCATTAACTCTAAAATTGATTAAGGCAAATACAATATCAAAAAGATTAAAATCAAATTTAATACTAGATCCTCTTGTCGCGACCATAAAAACGACATAGACCAACATAGTCCACGTAATCTGGAAACTAATTATTTTTTTACCATAATTATTTACAAACTTTACTTTGTCTTTTTTTAAAATCCACATTACCAATGGGATTATTATTCCTAATAACGGGTTGAACAACAGCCCTGTTAAGGCACTTAAGTTCAGAAGAGTTAAATACCCTTGGTCTTCAACATCTGCCCATTCTAAAAGGTCTTCTGGTGTTACTCCAAGCGCTTGCGTTAATTTTATCAGCGTATCTCCTCTTGGAACTGACTCTCCTTTCTCAATTCGCTGGATTGTTCTTAAGCTTAATTTAGATTCTTCAGATAGCCGTTCTTGAGAAAATCCTTTTCGATTTCGTAAGTCTTTAATTTTAATTGCTAAGTTTTGATTGTTCATTTTTATATAATTTAATCTGCATTTAGCCAAAGATATTTGTGTATTGATCTTGTTGTTGCGTCATTGCCATGACAATCTTATGACATTTCCGTCTTCGTTCGGCTCAAATGACATAGAACGTCTTGCTTACGGTAGGTTTCTGTAATCTGTACCAAGCCGATAAGCCTCAGGACCTCCGAACCTGTTGTGGGATTAAAAATAGGGATTTCCTTTCAGGAAATCCGTGAGTCATCAACTTTAGGTATACCGAACGAAGACCATCGCACCATTTACAAAGCATCAAAAACTGACTTTACAACTCTGACCTGATGCCAAAAAAAGCCTCATAAAGAGGCTTGTACAATGATCGGCGTCGGCCTTATGTTTTATTCAAATATCATAGGCTCGAGTATAACCCGGTCAAGGTTTACATCTTTTCCTTTAAAGAAACCCACAACCATATTCCCTATTTCAGGCGATTGCATGTATAAATCATGTCCGCCATTTTCGATTATTACGTGCTTTCCGTTTTCAAATTTTTCGGCAATTTCCTTTCCGCTGTTTACATAGGTCCGCCCGTCCATGGTGCCACTTAATAATAAGGCATCTACTTTGTTGGATTTTAATTTCCTGAATTCATCTGGCAGTTGTTCAAAATCTAAATTGGTCATCCATTCATAGCTTAAGAAGTTGATCGTACTTCCTAAAATTGTCCGGTTTATTTGCCTTTCGACTTCTTTTTGACGTTCTTTTGTAATTCCGCTTTGCATATCCATCGCAAAAGACATGGGGCGTATGCTGCTGAAAATATATCGTTTTATAACCATTACATCTATTGCCACTTCCGAAAAGTTACCAGCATACATTTGCGAATAGCGATATGGAATCTTTTTAGCGTCATTAGGGTTTTTAAGATAGAACGTTGCCATGGCAGCTTGAAGTTCAAAGTTCGATATTCCAACCGTATCAATTGTGCCCTTTCTATTTTTATAGGAAGTTACAACTGGTTTGCGTTTTAATCTTTTGTGAACTTCAATGATCGTATGTTTTAGATTTGGATATTTATTTTCAGAACCATTATTGTGCTTTGCCAATTCAGCTATGTTAAATAGAAAGTCTTCCGCTTCTTTTGGGAACTTTATGGTTTCATTAGGGCCTTCTAAACTGGCCAAGACCATTTTATCTATCTTCTGCTCAAAACGTCTAATGTATTCGAATGCCAAATGCGATCCATAGCTTATGCCCCAGAGCGATATCTTATCTATCTTTAATGCTTTTCTTAAGTCTTCAAGGTCATTGGCACTTTCCATGGTATTGTAGGCATGCAGGTTCACATTTTTATCTTCCCAAAATTTTAGACATTTTGAGATGTTCGCGGTTGTTTTTGCAACATATTCCTTTTTATCAATAGGTTGATGTAGTAAAAAATCAGCCCGGCAGGGGCAATCGGGAAGTTGGTTAGAGATTCCCGTGCCGCGTTGGTCAAAAGCTATAACGTCAGCAACTTCACGTAGCATCATAAAGAGTTTAAATCTGGCTCCTTTTGCCGCTCCCGTTCCTGTACCACCTGGGCCCCCGGCAAGGTAAACAATGGGGTTTCCCGGTTTCGGATTGGTGCTTTTGAATCTAATAAATGATAGTTGAATAGAATCACTACCTCCATTTGTTCTGTCTTCAAGAACTTTGAAGGATCCCAATTCCGCTTGTACCGTATCATGGGCTTTGGAGACAAATTGATAGGATTCTAATTTTAACCTTTGTCCAAGTAAAACTGAGCAGGTTATAAAAAATAACAAGGTTGCAACCATAGTTTTCATGTCACTTTTTTTTATTTAGATTTTAAATAACTTCCGTTTTTTGATTCCAAACCCCCGTTTGTGCGGTTTTTGAAACATAGGATGCAAATGATCTTGCCTTACGGCCCAACACCATCTCTATAACGTGAGATATCACCTGATTTTCAGGATTGGCCAATACATGGCTGAATAAATATTCGATCAACCAGATAAAATCTGCGGGTACCTGCATTTTTTGCATGCCTTGAACATATTGTTCCAATGTTATTTCATTAAACTCTAGATTTCTATTTGTAGCTGCCGCAATAGTGTTTACAACCTCTTTGAAAGAAATTAATTCAGGCCCTGTAATTTCAATAATTTCTCCATTGTGCTTATCATTCAATAAGGCCTCAACCGCTACTTCTGCAATATCTTCGGCATCTACGAACGGTATAGGTGTATCTGCCATTGGCAATGCTATTTGTCCGGATAAAATTGGATCTAAAAAGAAACTTTCGCTCCAGTTTTGGTTAAACCAAGAGGCTCGCACGATGGTATACTGCATACCAGAATTGACAACTATTTGTTCGCAAGATTCCGCTTCAACCTCTCCTTTACCAGACAGTAATACCATTTTTTTTACTCCCATTTCCTTGCTTAGGTACGTTAGGCTCTCAATGGCCTCTTTGGCGCCTGGTACCGCTAAATCAGGATAATATGTAACATACATACTGTCTATTCCCTTTAGGGAATCTACCCAAGTATCTTTGTCGCTCCAATCAAAACCTGGTGTTGCATTTCTTGAACCTATTCTTGGTTTCAATGACCTATTTTGTAATTGTTCAACCACTCGGCTACCCGTTTTACCCGTTGCTCCGATTACTAAAATGTTTTCGTACATAATTGTGTGTTTTAAATTGTTTTTTGAAAAAATATTGTGACTAATAATAAGAGGAATGCTATCATTGCTGAGATTGTTCTAATGTTGTGATAGTGATTCCATTGAGATTCGTAAAGTGATCTAAAATTGCTAAGTTCAAGTTTACTCAAACTACCTAGGTCTAAAGCTTCCAATTGATTGTTCAAGGGAACGTTGCCAAATACGGTTACGCCAAAGGTTCCGATGCCATAAAAAAGTGCGGCGGCCAAGATGAGCCAGAAATGAAGCTTATTATCGAAATGACCAATGGCATTGATAACAAGGGCAATTAAGCTTCCGAAAAACACTATAAAGAAAATAGGGTTCAAAATTTCTTTATTGATACTTTGCATTGTTTGCAGGTAGGTGTTTGCCCCTAGTTTTTGGGTTCCTACGATAACAGAAATTGACCACGCAAAGAATAATCCTGCTGACAGACCCGTCAATAAAATCGTGATAAAGAAGATGATCGTTTTCATTTTTTACTTTTTTGAATGAGGTGAATTCCGAAGAAAAAGACGATGAAGTAAAACTCGACAACGATGGTATAAAACATCGGGTTTCGAAAAAACGCTGAATAGCTACTACCAGCAGGAATCACAAATACGGGTACCGTAATCAGCACATCCAATAGCACCGCAATACTCACGAACGTTAGGGCAAGTATAGCCGGTTTCATTTTGCGCTTGCGATAGTATAAATATGTTGCCAAAAGCGCGCTGGGAATAATGCCGATTGCCAAAGCTATATTGGCCTGTTGTTCTTGATTTTCTAATAGGGGAACATAAAATGAACCTAAGTAAAAGCTCACGCCTAGAACCCATACTAAAATGGCGTACAAAATGCTTGATATTCTATTTTTCATTTTGATAATTTTTAGAGGTCTGATGTTCTGAATAGTTTAAAGGTATCTGTAGGATATTGAGAGATTTCGAAGTATTCACCGTGCTTTACTTCTGCGGAATTTGCCCATACCCTTGCCGACGAAAGAGACGCTATAATGGCAATAATCAGTATAGGCCAAAACACCGTTTTTCTGTGTAGTTTTCTATTGGTCATAATTGTTAGTTTTAATTATGACACAAACTTAGCGCAGTCATCTAGGCGCCGTTTATCGTAAAGGAAATATGATTTATTTGAAAAGTGACATTACTTTATTTGACTGGGTCGATAGCCAAACTTTTTTTCAAAAGCATTCGAAAAAGAGCCCAAACTATCGTAGCCAACACTCCAAGCAGCTTCTTGTACGGTAGCGTCTTGTTCTTTTATTAATTTATGGGCCGTTGCTAAGCGCTCATTGTGCAGGTATTTGAATACCGGAATGCCGAATACGGCTTTAAACTCTTTCTTTAATGTGGTCGTGTTGAGGCCAATTTCTTCAGACAATTCTTTAAGTGAAGGTGGGTTCTCGAGGTCAGCTAACAAGATGTCTTTTGCAAGATTTAACTTATCTCTATGTTGGCTTTTAGCATCGGAAGTGTGCATTAAGGCCAGCTGCCCAAAAAAATGGGAAAGTAAAGCGGTTATCTGGCTTCGAAAAAACATCATTTTGGTTTTTCCCGAATATTGATTGGCAAAAATGGAATCTAAGATACGTTCCATTTCCGGGGTCATGAAAAAGCTTGGCCCTTCTACATAATTGTCTTTTGGGTGGACCAGCTCTTGTAGTAAATCCTTAAATATTTCGCCTTCTTGATTTGGCAATTGGTTTATATTACGCAAGGCGGTAGCAATCACAACGCATTCAAGCTTTTTATCACGATTTACGGTGTGTACAAACTCTACCTTGTCGTCTGCATAAAAGGATAATGCCAATCCTTTGGTATAATGGAAATGTTTGTTTTTCTGCCCATAATTAACGGCTAAATCAACGTTGCCAGCGCCGTAAAACGCTACGGCAATCAGCGGCTCTTCAAAACGACAACTATCGATTTGCGTGGTATCGTCTTTTAGTTCTTCAACTAAAACAATAAAATCGTTAATATGAATAAAATCCCTGGTCATTCATTTAAATATGGGGTTGTTCATTTGGTTTTTAGCTAGTTTACATTGGTTCGGCAAGTAAGACAAAAGAAACTTTTCGCTTCAGTCTATACACGAGACTAAAGCCAATTTTTAATCCAAAGCCGCCTCGCAGCGTTTAAAGATTTATTGATTCTATAAATATACACAGACCTTTTGGTATTGCCCTAAAACCGGTATTGCGTTTAGGTTATTCCACCTCATTTTTTACGGATGTTACAACACACACCTATTGTTTTAGCACGTGGGTATTTTTAAACTCAATACTTCTAGCCTTTAGATATTTCCAAATCTCCATCGTATTTCCTGCATTTGATACTTCTGAAAAATCTGTTTGGGCTAGGCAAAAGCTAAGAAATCCATCAATGCTTGTTTCGGGAATATCAAAATTTTCTGATATCGCCTTTTTTGAAAACTTAGCTATGATTTCTTTTTCCAGTCCCAATTTTTTATCTCGGGCCACCCTATTTTCGAAAGATTTGGTTCTTCCAGAAACCTTGTTCATTATTTTATGCGTGTTTATCACTATGGCCGTTCCATAATAATAAAAGTATTTTCCACGATCTGCCTCAATAAGCAATCGTTCACTCTGGGTCATTTTGTCGATATCAGCATTAGGCAAGTGCAGTGTAGCAGTAGTGACAAGGGGAGCAATAGGCAACCTTTTAAGGTCTAAATCTATTTTTCCGGTAAGATTGTAAGGTGTGACCGTTACTTCGTCAAGGTCGATAACGTTTTCTACAAGATTAACGACAACTGAGTTTTCATCGAAGATCTCTTTCGTAATAATAATATCTCTTGTCAAATATTGAACTGCCGTAATGCGAAGTGAATCCTTTAATTGAACTTCAATTGTAAATAGCCCTAGGGAATCGGTAATTGTTGATTTTTTAGAATTTAAGTTGACAATCAACACATTGGAAAGCTCATTGTTCAAGCTTCTGGCCCTACCCTGTATTACTTTTGTTTGTTCTTGTCCAAACCCTATGAATGAGGTCAACGTGGTCAATAGGAGTAAAAATATTACGTTTTTCGGCAATACTTGAATTTTAGAATTATGATTAAACACTTACTTCTAAACAAGAGAAACCGGACTGTTTTAGCATTCGTTGCCAACGTCATGCGTACAAGTACTGAAATTTCGGAATGGCCGGACCCTGTACGTTGAACTAAAAATAACGATTTTCGATCGGAAATCAGTAAGCAATGAACTCAATATGCAGAAAAAAACAATCATCTAAAAGGGTTCTATGAATCTATTCCGTAATGGATTAACGGCTTGTGCAACGGTTACCGGCTTAAGTTTGATTCTCTTTAAATTTATAGTATTAACCAGAAAGAACAAAAGAGCG